>CAYQXV010000023.1:5078-22927 GCA_964421675.1 uncultured Caulobacterales bacterium | reverse complement strand
GGTTGAATTGACATCGACGCCTGAGCGCAGCTCCAGCGATGTCATGGCACTTATCTTGTTTGGCAAACCTGCCAGTGAATTGAGTGCAATTGAGTCGCTGCAGTCTGCACAAGCGCTTGCCAGCCTTGGCGGTATTGGTCCGTTTGGCGGCGGGGGTGTGGTCAATTCTTTGCGTCAGTCTACCGGGCTCGATTTACTGAATGTTGATTTTGATCCAGAAGATGGAGCCGCTGCCCTAACGGTTGGGAAATATATAGCGGACGGATTATTTGTTTCTGCAACTCAAGATGTTCGCGGACAGAATGCATCCGTGCGCGTTCAGTATGAAGTGAACGATAACATCGCGGTAGAAACAGATTTGCGCCAAGATGGCGATCAAACAATTTCTACAAATTGGAAAAAAGATTTCTGATTTTGGTCCGCTCTATGCGGCGTCGGATTTGCGTTCTGACGTCGCGATTGCCCACATGGCTTCTGCACTATCCGCTTCGCGGCAGGATGTGCGTGTCTGATCATCGCGCAACAGGCGTGCAACTTTAGCAAGCGCTTTCAGGTGAGCAGCTGTTGCGTTTGATGGGGCTAACAGCAGGAAGAATAGATCGACTGGCTCGCCGTCAACCGCGTCGAAATCAACCGGCTTTTCAAGGCTCACAAATACACCAACGATACGGCTCAGATTTTCGATTTTACCGTGGGGGATGGCAACACCCTCCCCAACACCGGTCGTGCCAAGCTTTTCGCGCTCTAGCAGGATATCTAAAATGGCCGCCCGGTCTTCGCCCGTCAGCTCAGCCGCAGCGTCAGCCAGTGCGGACAATACTTCGCGCTTACAGTTAGCCTTGAGGCCGACATGGACGCCATTTCGAGGTAAGATTTGTTCAATACTCATAACAAGCGGTTCTGTTATATTATCCGTGTTGGTTGATTGCAAAATATTTCTTCTTTTACGATCATCGATATAAGAATGTGTTAGCGGTAAAAATAGTGATTTTTTCCCAAATCTCGGAAAGGTGATCTGATCGTCGTGCTGGCAGCGCACGTGGGTAGAAATCTGCCGATTGTTTTCGCGCCAGGGTTTTGTGCAGCTTGCCTAACCCACTGATAAAAGACCGTTTTCCGATTGCTCCATTCATTTCCTTTGCAAGTATTCCCGCCCGATGCGAGCATCCTTGCGGTAAGACGCTGCTAATGGACAGGGCGAAAGCCCTCCCTATTGCAGAGCGGTAAATCTTTGCGCGGGGCCATCTGGTTAAAGATGCTCAGAACGTATTGCGCTGCGCGGTATTAACGGGCTGGGGTGGAATTACCAGCCCTTAATTTGCGATAGGGGAATATTTGGCTAATTCGGCTAATTCGGCCTACTTATTGCGCTGATTTTGGGCGGTTTTTTCCCATAAATCACAATAAATGCCGCGAAAAAGGGTCTTGATCGCCGTTGAATTTTGAGGTTTAGGCCGGGTCGATCCAGCCAATATGCCCATCTGCACGTCGATAGATGACATTGAGTCTGCCGTGAGCGGCATTTTTGAACATTAAGGCCGGGTCCTCGCCCACATCTAATTGCATCACCGCATCGCTGACAGTCATCTCACGAACCGCCTGTTTTCCCTCAGCAATCACGATTGGCCCGTCTTCAATCTCATTTTCTGCTGCTTCCTCCTCTGGAGGGCTGGCAAGCAGGTAATGGGACGCATTTTCAGCGGGCAGGGGCGCTTTCACGTCATTATGATGGTCTTTGAGGCGTCTTTTGTGGCGGCGCACCCGTTTGTCTATTTTTTCAAGGGCTTCACTAAAGGCGCTATAAGCGTCGCCGCCTTTGCCGCGTGCGGCGAGATACACACCCGAAGCCAGATGGGTGACGACTTCGCACTCAACCATGGAATGTTCATTAGCAAAAGTAACTTGGGCTTCTACGCCGCGCTCGAAATATTTGTGAACGCGCTCAGATAGGTTGTCACGCACATGCGTTTGCAGGGCTTCGCCCAAGTCCAAGTTTTTTCCGCTGATTTGAATGTCCATGAAGGTATTTTTCCTTTTCAACACCTAATTGATGATCGTCGCGGCCTGCGCGACTTTCCGCTACGACAGCTCCGGCACTATGATGCGGGAGGCATCGGTTATGAATAATTATGTACGCGGCTTTATCGATCCCCCTGATCTATCCCATCAAGAGTATAAATCAGCCGCAAGCAACGATCTTTACTCTAGAGTATATCGTGTCTTCCATCAAAAATGAAAGGTTGAACATGCGGAAAGTTTCCCAATTTGGTAGATAGGTGTCCGACTTGTAATTTGTGCCGATGCATATGGGTGCACCCTCATGCTAGCATTTATCCATGTTCGGGCACTGTAGTGATTTCATCCGAAACCGGAATTTATCCGCGATAGGGCCAGCCGGTTTTTGATCGCAATCTTCTAAGGTAGACAGGCTTTATGACTAAATTGCCTTAAGCCGCATTGGCTAACAGCTCTTGAAGGGCAGGCGGAAGCTCATCATCAAAACTGCGCAAATGCATTAAAAGTTCCTGTTCCGCGCGGTTGAACTTTCCATCTTGCCCAATACGCTCACGGATCCATTTCGTTTCAAGCTCTGTTAGCTTGGCAGCTTCCACGGATTCGCGTTCTCGCTCTGAGTTTAAGGCAGCGAAACGCTCTTCAGTTTTTCGGCTCGGATCGCTCATGCCAACCCGTAACCGCGTAAAGAAATCTCTTGCACCGCGCGGATGAGGTTTTTGTGTTTGCCCGGTTAGCGAAGCAACCATATCAAGGGCTTCAGCGCGGCCCATTGGTTCCACATTATTATAGGCCATAAGGTGATTGGCGATGGCCTTCTTGAACAGATCGTACCAGCTCGCATGATTGTCACCGGCCGCGGTTGCGTCGGCAAGATCAAAAAGAAAATCTGCTTCTGGTTTTGTGATCGCAATATTGCCATCGCTACCACAGGCAAAAACAAAGCGTTTCAAGCGCGCCGCCATTGCTTCGTCAATATGAGGATTGTCGGCCTTCGTGCTAATCTGATGGCGAAATTGATCCATTATATATGTCAGCATTTCCAAAGGTGTTTGCTTTGCATGTTCGAGCAAGCCAATTAGCAGCTCTAATTCTATGGGTCTCGCCATGGTCCCGCCATCGCGAGCGATTTGGCGTTTGATGGCTACAAATTCATCCTGCGTGAGATAGCCGTGCGGCTCTTCCTCGCGAAGATAAAAATCGCGGGCAGCTTCGACAAAATAGTCGTGCCATTCCCGATCTCCGTCAGGTGCGCGGTGGGCAAGAGAGAATAATGTATCCAGCTCTTCAGAGCTGACAATCCCATCTGAAAAAATCGTTCGCCGTAAAACGAGCACCTCTTCGGCGCTTACATAGCCTTCATTGCCCAATTCAAGAATGGATGCGCTCATTGATAAACTCCCGATTTCTTCCGTAAACAGATAGCGGGAGTGTGGCGTATAATATTAAAAATAGTATTGCCGGAAAGGCGATAATAAAATCAGTTCTGGAAAGATTGCGCGAGATCTGTTCTAATATGAGACATTAACCATAATTTTTGGGGAAAAATGTCCAAGAGAAAGACGCCACAACCACGCAATGGAACCGGCCCAAAAGCCAACACAAAAAAATCTTCTGACAACAAGACCATGCCGACAAATGTTAGTGTCGATGAGTTCATTGCTGCGGTGGACAATCAAGGACGCCGCGACGACGCGCTTCATTTATTGTCAATTTTTGAAGAAATAACAAAACAGCCCGCAAAGATGTGGGGCCCGTCAATCATTGGGTTTGGTCAGTATCACTACAAATATGATAGTGGCCGTGAGGGGGATACGCTATGCGTCGGTTTTTCCCCGCGTAAAGCAAATATGGTGCTGTATGTTTTGGGCATGATTGAACAAGACGACCCTGATCTTGAGAAATTGGGCCCGCATAAAACCGGGAGCGCATGTCTTTATGTGGGGCGGTTGAAGGGGGTGGATGAGGCGGCTCTACGGAGCTTGATCAAAAAATCCTATGAGCGCACCATAAAAAAATATCGAGATTAACGCGTGAGTTATATGCGTTCCGCAGATGTTATCGATTATTGAGGGGTGTCTTCGTCGATAGTGTTGACGGGGGTCTGGTGTTCTTGATTGACGATAAGCGAAAAAATATCCGGCCGTGCATAATGTCCGGTTACGTCAAAGTCCATTTTCCCGCGAACAATCTCTTCATGGTCAATGGTCGCCGTAATGATGGTTTCTTTCCCAAAGACCGGGCCTGCAAGAATTTGACCCAAAGGGGAAATAATCACGCTGCCTCCATTAATGAGGACTGTTTCCGGCTTATCCCCCTGTACGGGATGAAAATCTTCTGGGCCATCGCGGCGTTGTAGAAACTGGCTCGCGCTCGCAACAAAACAGCGCCCTTCTAAAGCGATGGTTTGCATGAGAGATGTCCAAACCGGGCGATCATCAACAGTTGGTGCACACCATATATCAGGGCTTTGCGCATATTGGCTCATCCTAAACATTGGCATATAATTTTCCCAACAGATCACCGCGCTCAATCGCCCGGCCTGTGTGTCAAAAATATCGAGCGTACTGCCATCGCCAAATCCCCAAATCACCCGCTCGGCCGCCGTTGGCATAAGTTTACGGCGTTTTCCGACGAGTTTGCCGTTCGCGTTGAAACACAAAGCTGTACAATAAAGGGTACCGCCGTCGCGCTCTATAACGCCGATAATGATAGTGGTTTTGTGCTCAAGGGCGAGCGTTGAGAGTGTATCCGTTTCCGGGCCGGGGACGGTGATTGCGCTTTGGTGGTAGCGTTGAAACCAGTCGCGCCCTTCATCGCTGCGCGAGCCCACTGGCGCGCCAAAATGATGCCCTTTTGGATATCCCCCTAAAAAAGCTTCAGGAAAAACAACGAGTTTCGGGGCCTCGTCGGGCAGCTGGCGAACGGCGTCTTGTAATAGATCCTGACAACGATCAAGAGTTGCGGGTGTATCAAATAATGTTGAGCCAGCCTGTATGCAAGCGACATGAGTGTATCGATTTTTCACTGAATTTCTCACAAATGATTTCTAATTACTCGTCACTCTTGTCTTCTGCTGACCATATCTCCCCTCGCGCAAAGGCATCGAGGTATTCAAATGTTTCCTCATCGGAGATTGAGGCGGCACGGCGCCACATGTGAACACTATCTGCATTCACTGTGTTAAGATCGGAATCAAGAATGAAAACAGTTGGTGTGCCCACTAGTTTATCAACGCCAAATCTTGCTGCAATATCAAGATTGCGTTCGCGCCGGCCAACATCGACATATAATAATTCATAATGTTCATTGATAAGAGATTGAAATTCAGGTTTCAAAAACCGTGCTGCCAGCCCGCGACTATCGTGGCACCAGTTTGCTCCAAGTACCAGTAATGGTTTTCGTCCTGATTGTGCCGCATTCGCTAATGTGGTTTCAACATCGTCCTTTGCGTTTCGGGTTTGATCATAGGGGCGCGGCTCATCTGCGCCGTGCCCATGATGGTCGGATGTTGGCGGCGGTGCGGCTTGATATTTTTTTATTTCTTCAAGCGCAGTGCGCATCAACATTTCTTCTGCCTGATTAAAGCTTGGATGGCTTCCTGCTGCGGGGCGCCCTTGTGTTCCGGTAATCGCAAAGGCAACTTGAATATCGGGATGGATATCAGCGGGAGTGCCCGGCATGGTAATAACATCCCACGCACCGCTATAAAGGCCATAGGCCTCGCCGGAATGTCCGCGAAATGCGTAGCCGGGAAAGGCGTCATCTGTTCCAGTTATGGTATGTGCACCAAGTCCGTAGGCGGAGAAATAACCATCCTGTGTGTCGCCATTCGATGCGTTGTCATTGACCTGCCATGTCATCTTTTGCATCGCGCCGGTATATGCCATGGCGCGGGTCAGGCGCAGTAAATCGAGTACACTTGCGCGCAATCCCCCTTGCGGTGAAAACAGGCTGGCATTTTGTCCCGGTGTATAGTCGCGCAAATAGGCCTTTTTGTTCACGCTCTCTTTTGCTAAAAAATAAGGCAGAGAACTGCGCAGGATTTTTTGATCGTCTGTTTGCGCTTCCCAGCCATCAGCGCCATAGCGAAATAACGTTGCCCCTTTCCGGCGTGCTTTGCGCGAGACACCTGACCAGTTATATCCCGCATCCAGATTGCGCGGAATGAATACGATCTGTGACATTAGCCGATCAAATCGTTCCTGTTGAACATTCTCGAGGATGGTCGCCAGAATAGCCGAGTTCAAGTTCGCATAGGAAAAATAAGAACCGGGCGATAGATCCAGAGATGCATCTTTGGCGGCAAAGGGCGTTGCTCCCTCCGTAAACAAAGACCGTAAGGTGCCCGGTGCTTCTACCCAATAAGGTTCGGGGTCTCGGATCGAAGAGGTATGCTCAAGAAGGTGGCGCACTGTAATATGGGCGCTGGGAAATGCTGGATTTCGCAAGGTCCACCCAAGATAGCCGGAAATGTCAGCATCCAGTTTGAGCTTTCCGGTATCAACGAGCCTGTGAACCGCTAAGGCAAGCGCCATTTTAGAGATTGAAGCGACGCGAAATTTTGTCTCTGGTTGCAGGGAGACTTTGCAACCGCGATCTGGGTTTTTATGAAATTGCGCGCATCCGGCGGCCTGTGAATAAATGACATTACCGTCAATGGATACGCTAAGCGCGGCGCCAGCGATGCGTTCGCCACTTTGACTTTGTTCAAGTAATTTGTTTGGGTTAAATGCAAAAGCGCCCGCGTGAAGCGTCGCTAATTGCATTGCCATTATGGTCAGCAATATGGTGGGTCGTAATTGTGTCATTGTTCTACCCTGTTGTCAGATAGCGTTTCAATCGGTCCAACGCCTCGTTGAGTATCTGTGTTTTTTTGCAAAAACAAAACCGAATATAATGGGTTGGCGGCTTGCTTAACTTATGATGATAGAAGGCCGAAAGCGGAATTGCGGTGACGCCTGCATTCTCAGTCAACTCGATACAATAGTCATGGTCTGGCTTGTCCGTGAAATTTCGTATGTCGGCTGAGATGAAGTAGGTTCCTTCGCACGCCATGACATCAAACCCGATAGAGGTTAGCCCGGCTTCGATGATATCACGTTTGGCCCGCATATCACTTGCGAGTTTTTCAAAATAGCTATCGTCAAAACCCAGACCATGGGCAACCGCAAGCTGTGTATGTTCGGGCGTAGTGTAGCCTAAAAATTGTCGCGTTTTCGCAATCGCGCTTACCATGTCCGCAGGGCCTGAAAGATATCCAATGCGCCACCCGGTTAGGGAAAAAGTTTTTCCTGCCGATCCAATCCTTACGCACCGATCTGCCATGCCGGGTAATGTCATGAGGGGTATATGGGGCGTGTTCTCGCCAATAATGTGCTCATAAACCTCATCACAAACAACCCGCAAATCGTGGGTAATTGCAATGTCAGCCAGCATCTTTAAGTCATCAATCTTGAGCGTTTTGCCCAGCGGGTTATGAGGAGAATTGATCGCCATTAATGTGGTAGCCGGCGAAATAGCGGCTTCTATTTTTTCGCGATCAAGTGACCACTCTGGTCCTTCCAAATCTATTATCACCGGTGTTGCGCCCGCGGCTTCAACCATTGGGGCATAGCTGTCATAATAAGGAGCAAAGAGAATAGCCTCATCGCCCGGATTTAAGAGCCCTAAAAAGGATGCAGCCAGCGCTTCAGAGGCGCCCGATGTCACGAGAGTTTGTGTTTCCCAATTCAGTTCAATCCCGTAAAAACGCTGATTGGACGCCGCAACCGCTTTGCGAAGGGCGGGCACGCCCATTGTGGGGGTATACTGATTATTACCATTGCGCATCGCATTGGCAGCAAAATCTATAATTTCGGCCGGACCGTCCTCGTCGGGAAATCCTTGGCCAAGATTGATGGCGTTATGCTTTTGCGCAAGAGCTGACATCACGGCAAAGATGGTGACGGGACGATCAGCAAATACAGGATTAAAATCAGATTGAGGCATAGCAGGTTAAGTAGCACAAATTAGCAGATAAAACAGTTTGGGGCCCATTGGGCTAAAACAAGTATATCAATAGCGGCCGTTTCTGTCTCTCGATGAAGTCTCAAATGTCTGCCAGAATTTCAGCAAAATTATGCAGCCTCGGAAAGCAATAAGGGATCGTTTTGGGGCTTGGCTCATCGCTGATTGTTTTTCAGTTGCCATTGCGGCGTCTTCCCGCTAAATCAGGCGGCAATAGCGAAGCCTAATTTTTCAGCGCTTAAGGTTTGTCGTGCGTGTCGCTGTTTTGACTCGTCGCGGCTACAAATTGGAAAATTTTGTAACCTATTGGTTTAAAAGGACTATATTTCCTTTCTGGCCATCTGAGCGGGTATAGCACAATGGTAGTGCAGCAGCCTTCCAAGCTGAGTATGTCGGTTCGATTCCGTCTACCCGCTCCAATTACTGGGCCAGTCCAGCCACCGGCCACGCCCATAAATTGCCATCCCTTTCAAAGAGATTCCACCAGGATTTTTCCCGTGACTTTGTTGTCTCGATTTTGATGGGCATTTATGGCAATCAGAACCGGGTCTGGGAACTTCGCGCGCGACCGGCGCAGGTCCGCTAAATAGACTCAATTCTCTGATGGAAGGATACATCTGATGAAAACTCGTGCAGCCGTTGCATTTGAAGCGGGTAAACCGCTTGAAATTGTTGAACTTGATTTGGATGGTCCGCGCGCGGGCGAAGTATTGGTTGAGATTAAAGCAACCGGGATCTGCCACACCGATGAATTTACCCGCTCGGGCGCAGATCCGGAAGGCGCGTTTCCGGCTGTGCTCGGTCATGAGGGCGCGGGGATTGTGCGCGAGATTGGTGCCGGCGTTCGCGACTTGGAAGTCGGTGACCATGTCATCCCGCTCTATACTGCTGAATGCAGGACGTGTGAGTATTGTCTAAATCCAAAAACGAATTTGTGTCAGCGTGTCCGATCAACACAAGGCCAAGGTGTTATGCCGGATGGCACGTCTCGGTTCTCCTATAAAGGCGAAAAAATCCTGCACTATATGGGGTGCTCGACTTTTTCAAACTTTACTGTGTTGCCAGAAATATCTCTGGCAAAGGTCCGCAAGGACGCGCCATTTGACAAGATTTGCTATATTGGTTGCGGCGTTACAACGGGGATTGGCGCTGTCATGTACACCGCTAAAGTTGAGCCCAATTCGACCGCTATTGTTTTTGGACTTGGGGGCATTGGGTTAAATGTTGTGCAAGGCTTGCGGTTAATCGGTGCTAAGCAAATTGTCGGCGTTGATGTAAATCCCGCCCGCGAGGCCATGGCGCGTCAATTTGGGATGACTGATTTTGTAAACCCCAGCGATCATAACGGTCATGATGGCCTTGTTGGTCATCTCGTTGAGACTACCGGGGGCGGGGCGGATTATAGTTTCGAGTGTATCGGTAATGTTGACGTGATGCGTGCCGCTTTGGAGTGCGTGCACAAAGGGTGGGGGGAAAGCGTCATTATCGGTGTTGCACCCGCTGGAGCAGAAATCAGTACACGGCCATTTCAACTTGTTACAGGCCGGGTCTGGCGCGGGAGTGCATTTGGCGGTGCGCGCGGGCGCACCGATGTGCCGGGAATTGTTGATATGTATATGGAAGGGCGCATTGATATTGATAGCTTGATCACTCACAAACTTGCGCTCGATGATATTAATAAGGGTTTTGATTTAATGCATGCGGGGGAAAGCATTCGCAGCGTGGTGGAATATTAATGGCATTGAAAGCGCAATCGTCGTGGGCCTCGTTTGGGGGCGTGCTTGGCGTTAATGACCATGAAAGCTCTGTGTGTGGGTGTTCGATGCGGTTTGGGGTGTTTACCCCTCCACAAGCAGCCACCGGGCCCGTACCTGTTGTGTGGTATTTATCGGGCCTGACATGTTCTTGGGCAAATGTTATGGAAAAGTCGGGCCTTCAGCGCATTGCAGCTGAGCTGGGGTTGATGATAATTGCGCCTGATACCTCACCGCGCGGGGAGGATGTTCCCGATGATGACGCGTATGATTTGGGGCAGGGTGCAGGGTTTTATCTGACCGCAACACAGCAACCTTGGTCGGCTCATTTTCGCATGGATGACTATATCACCGGGGAATTATCGGCGCTTATTGCGCAACATTTTCCTGCCAATATGTCCGCGCAAGGCATTATGGGACACTCCATGGGCGGGCATGGTGCGCTCACCCTTCATCTCAAAGCGCCCAATGTCTATCGTTCGGTTTCTGCGTTTTCCCCGATTGTTGCCCCAAGTCAGGTGCCTTGGGGTAAGAAAGCATTTACCAACTATCTGGGAAGCAATCGCGACGCTTGGATGGCCTATGATGCAACAGCGCTGGTCGCGGAAAACCCATCGCGGGCGGAAATTTTGATTGATCAAGGCGACGGAGATGATTTTCTTGCCGAGCAATTAAGGCCGGACTTGTTCGAAAAAGCCTGCGCGAAAGCGGGTCAAAAACTCACCCTGCGCATGCAAAAAGGGTATGATCATTCCTACTATTTTATAGCAAGCTTTATGGAGGACCATCTGCGCCATCACCACAAGGCTCTATCATCATAGGACCGTTATTGATCGCTCTATAACCGGCTCGCAAAGAATAAAGACAGGGCGAAAACAATGGCATGGGTAATGTTCATCGCAATTGGCAGAACATAAAGGCCAATAGGGGGCGCAACAAAATACAGAATGAAAATTGACGCCAAAATTACAATTGGACTGAAGATCGCCATCCATTTCGGGTAGTGGGTTTTGCCGGAGATTATCAGCATGATCCAGATTGCGGACACCGCGAGCATTGCCACGCGTAGAACGTTCACAAAAGGCTCATTGCGTTCTGCGAACGCGCTTAAGAGTCCGGCCAGGTCTGCGCCCGCATTTATTTCATGAACGGTCAGGCCCAAAAATATCCGTTGACTGATCCATGCTGTGCCAATGATGAAAGAATAAGAACCGAGCAAAAATACCAAACAGGAAAGCTTGGGGTTTGCTGGCTCAAGCATCTTAAACAGATGCCAATATCCGGCTACATATAAAGGCGCTGCAAGAACCGCCAGGAAATGCCCGTTGGTTAGCCGCTCAACCGGGATGCGCCCGAAATAAGCATAATCAGCGGCTTCATATCCACCTTGCAGATTGAATTGCAGCATAAACTCGCCAGCTCCCACCAGGATGGCCGCAAGTAGGCCAGCGAACCCGGTGAGCAGTATCGCAGATTTGTGTGTGCGTGCATGGTCCATTGTCATCTTGGCAAGTACCTTATTGCGATAAGTCGTATGTTTTCAGGATCTGCGGTGAGGCAATTTGTTCCCGCTGGCCGTTCTGATATTGAACCGATATTTCTTTGATCGATGTTGCCTCACCAAGACCGAAGATGAGGTCTCGACCCTGATCAGAGCCAAGGCCCTGACTTGTGATAAGCTGCTTGGTCAAGGTGTCACCATTTGGCAATGTAAGCGTTACGATGGCATTTAACGCCTCGGCCGAGTTTGCCAGACGCACTTTAACCCAATTGCGTTTTACATCCTCAGAAATATACGCAACGGCAGGCTGATCCAAATTTGCCCAGAATATATCTGGCGCGCCATCATTATTAAAGTCAGAGATAATGGGCGCGATGCCAAAATGCTTGTTTTCTACGCCCGCATTTTTTTCAACGGGATGAAACTTATTTTCTATTTTATCATATTGCAGCAATTTTCCCGGATAGGTCTCTAGCAAATCATTTGCCGGAAACCGTGCATAGTTTTGTGCGGCAAGTAGATCTTCATGGCCGTCAAGATTAATGTCGGCAAATGCAACGCCCCAGCCAAAGCCATATTTTGCAGCGTTGGCTTGGCGTGAAACGTCGCTAAATTTAAGATCGCCATCATTGTGGAACAGCATATATTCGGGGTTAAACTCTGCGCCTTTTGGTAGGTCACCGCGCAATAATGCGGGCGGCAATGTATAGCCGACATTTGAGAAGTAAAGATCCATAAAGCCATCATTGTCATAGTCACCGACAGCAACCCCCATTGGATAGCTGTATACGGATGGGTTTTCGATTGTTTTAAACGGAAACGTGCCGGTGTTTTCATACATTTCAACGCGGCCTGTGTCTTGCGCAATCACCAGATCGCTATCAAGGTCATTATCAAGATCGGTAAATACAGCGGTGAATGTATTGTGTTGTCGATGCAATCCAGCTTCTTTGGTGGCATCGCGCCATGTATTGTCACCATTATTGATGAGCATGTAGCAAAACCCGCCATAGCCCTCGGAGAATATGGTTTCGCCCTGAACATCGCTGATATTGATATATCCAGAGACAAAAATGTCCGCCCACCCATCTTTATTGATGTCGCCAAAAGCGATTGAAAGCGGCGTTGTGTTGTCTGCAATGTCGAGGGGTATTTTTTGTTTTGAAATTCCTGATGGTCTGTTGTGGTGCAGCCAAATGCCGGATTCGCGCGCGACAATTAGATCGGCAAGTCCGTCACCCTCCAAATCCAGAGAGGCGGACCCCATGCTGGCATCATTGACAGGTTTAGTGATTGGGTAATTGGCACTGATATTGACGAATTGTGTGCCATCAAATTTTAAAATTGCATCGTTTTGGTTTTTCCCTCCGCCAAGGAATACTTCGTCGCGGCCATCGCCATCAATATCGATTGCCGCTGATGCAAGAAAAGGAAGAGAGTTTACAAGATCAGCCCGGTGGGTGAATTCGACGGCAACCTGATTGAACGCCAAATCCGTTTCGCCCTGTTTGGTCCATTCCTTTTGCCAAAGGCGCAGGCCAAAAAGCCCGCCGCCCGCCAAAGAAATGACAACGCCGACTGTTATGATGGAAACACACCAAATGCCGATTAGGACGCGTTTTTCTTTAATCGTTTCTAAAACGGGGGCTTGTTTTATCTTATTCCACATTTCCGAATCTCATTTCTAACGCTATTGATGTTTAGCGAGGATCGCCTGTAGTGAGATTGACGTGTAGCAAGCTTGGTAGGAGCGGGCAACGCTTCCCCGCCTCCATCGCATTTATTTGATACTGAAGTTACTCTAAATACGAGAATTTCTGCACGAATTGCCGTCAGAAAGCGAAATAACACCTAATCACTATTGTTATTCCTGTTTTGTTAGCCAGCACCTTTCCAATCAATCATCTATAACATGTGTTGGTGCAGTAGGCCGTGATGAGCGTTGGAACTCGATCATGTTTTGCTGAATGGTGAGAGCAGTGTGTCGTTATCGCGCAAGACATAAAGGGCAAAGCATGCAGAAAGCATTGGGAATGCGGCAAAGAATAAGAGGTTTGGGGCCTGGAACGGGTTTAAATATTTGCTGATTGGTGAAATTGTACTGATTAAATGCATAATAAAAATTAGTCCGTAGGAATAGCGTTTTGCTAACCCTAACAAAAATGCAAACAAAATGCTCCCTTGTATGACACCAGCGGCATAGGAAACAAAAGTGCCGATATTTTCAATGTTATAATATCGATCCCAGACAGATGCGGTATGCACGGGGTTTAGGAATTTATCAATTACCCACATAAACATAACGATAAACACACCGACACGCAGCGTGAACAATGGCAACTTCACCTTTTGATCGAGGCTTGTATCAACCTTCATAAACCTGACTTTCTTTTAAGGGTATTTCTCAACGCAGCACTAGAGCCTGAAATATAGCTCGATCATCCCAAAATCGGTATTGGTTCCCCCGGCGTCAGATATTACACCGCCGGATGTTCCGCGCACATAAATCGCGCGCACTTGTAGATTGCCTGAAAACTGATGGCTCCCGCCGCCAAAGGGCCACCAATATAATTGGGCCTGAGCGAGCTGGCCCACAAATCGGCTATCGGTCTGCTCGGGGCGCACAAGCGGGACGTAAACAGGGCGATAGATCGCATCGGTTTCGCGCTGACGCCACAAAATATTGGATCCCAAATATAGTCTGAGATTTTTATGGGGACGCACATCAATATAAGGATAGATACTATAGGCATTTGTTGGAGAGAAGGTGACGGCCTCTGAGAAATAAATCAGATTGGGGTAGAGCGCATTGAAGGTTTGCAAATTTTCATCATCTGGATCTTTATCACCGCTTGATGCATTCAAGCTAATACCCAATTTCGTCGGTATGGGAAGGATGCCATTGATGTCGTGGCTGAAATCAGAAGCGACAGCCCATGCATTGATATTGCCTTCACCAAAGGAGCCAAACTGGTAAATAGCTTCCATATTATATGTAAATTTTTCTTTATTGCCAAAAAGACGAACGCCCAAGCTATGGCGGGTTTCGTCCGCAATACCCTGATTGTATTCCTCATCTTCTTCTGAGCGACCCAAATAATACCAATCCATTTTAGCACCCTTAATCAAAGGGGCAGGGGTTGTCAGATAGGCCGCCCAAAACTCTTCTGTACTATCGCGCGAATCGTCGAAAGAGCCGGGACTATTAAGAAGTGGTTTTGCATAAAAAGCCTGAAACCGAATTTTGTCCGTAGGCATAGCAACAACTTTGACGGCATCAAAGCTGCGCCTGATATTGGTACTGAGACGCGGTGCGGAAATACGGAAAGGGTACGCGCCAAGGGGTAATTCCTGCCGTCCGACGCGCACCATTCCGCGCGGACCGCCCGGTTTGCCAAACTTTACGTCTACAAATAATTGCTGAACATCTGGATCGGTTTCATCAAAGGGGCGTGGTCCTGGCTCGCGTCCATCTTCATAAGCCGTTGCCAATTGGGAGAACACGCGCACGCGGTTGCCTAAATGTAAATCTGCGTGCAAGTAAACGCGGTGATTTAGCGAATTAAAATCATCGATAGGGGCCAAGCCGTAAAGCGGTTCGTCCACGCCCTCAAATCGTATGCGATATTCTCCGCCCAATGACAGATAAGAGTTTTCGCCAAACGGAATATATTTAAATTTCTCGAGACCCTCAAGCGGTCGATCGAGTTTGCCCAAATAGGAATAGTCTTCCAGCCATCGATAAACGGATATCTTCTTTCCAAATTCATCGAATTGCTGAAGTAAGAGCGGGGTCTCAGCGTTAGCCGGATTAAGCGGGGTCGCTCCAAATCCTATCGCAGCTGCAATAGCGATGTAAGAATAAGGCTCGCGAACTTTTGAGGGAAAATCGCTCGCTATCCCGCGTAGTTTACTTCCCACGGATCGGGCCATGGTGCTAATGTATGGAACCGTCATAACGTTGCCCCCTTAGTGCAGACGTATATGTTCGAGCGGGCCTTTCAATGATGAATTGTTTTGAACTGCACGCCCACCTCGCGCCTTCAAAACTTGTCCCAATTAAAAAATATCCCTGCCAACATCTTAGATGAAAAAAGCTCTATCAACAAATAGATTCTAATTTGGGGTTCATCGCGTCGTCCAAGGCGTTATCTATCTGCTGTGAGGCAGCATTAAACCGGGTAAATCTTCTCGACGCCCCAAATTACCTGACGTATAGGGACATTTATTGGATAGCTTATAAGGACTAAGAGGCCGTGAGGCGCGCACGATTTTGTGCTGGTTTACTCAACCTAAAAGTTCTGGTTTTCCCCTAAGATGCGTCCACCATTGCTGGTGTCGTCTTCAAAGCGGTAATTGCATTCCAACAGGCCAGATCGCCATCCAGCTTGATAAGCTCGATCGTCGGCAAATGCGGCTTCATCGCGCACCCGTTTTGTTGAGAAACTCTTTTCTGATTCACGGGCCGTTGCGCAGCCATCACTAAAACCAGCAATATAGGCGGGTTCATTTTGCAGCGCCGCCAGCTCTTCCGTGCTCGCGCAACCGCTAGCCAGCATCAGCACCACCCCCCCGAAAAACAGCTTCGAAAGTCTTAATGATGTCCTATTGCGCTGTCCCATAACCCAACCCATTTCTCAATCAATCACGTCCTGTGAGGCCATTAACCTTATAGGAAATTGATAGCAGACATTGCTCGCGGGGTCTTGCGAAAAAGGAATTTTGCAAGAATTTCACGGGTAAGGGCGGATTTTACGCCTTTTTGGGCCCAATAAAAGCGCCTGTACGCCTTGTAAAACTGGTTTTGCGGTCAATTTCGCAATCGATCCTTAACCACACCGTGCGACATTCAAGACGTTTTTATTGTCACGGATTCCATCAATGACCCAATTTTTGACCGAAGAAGCGCAATCGCCGAGCTCTGCCAAGGCTGACGTCCAGCCTCAGCTACACTATGATGAGCTTGATGGTGATGAAGGTGCCCATCGCAGTCGCTTGGGCGAGCCTGACGGCGCAAGTAGTGAAGAGCTGGCCCGTATGCAGCTCAGCGGTGCGCGCATCTTAATGGCTCGTAAGTTGGCCGATATTGTTGTTCTGCCTGTTGGGATGATTTCCGCCAATGATCGTGCGCTCGCAGGGGATATTCTGCTGCAGGTGCTCGACAAGGTAGAATATGCGCTGCGCGTTGACATTGCTGAGCGCGTCTCGCGCGTCCCTGAGGTGCCAGACGTCGTATTGCAAGCATTATTGCGCGACGTACCAGAAGTAGCCGAGCCCGTCATCCAGAATACGGAAAAGCTGTCGAATGCGTTATTGATTGACTGCGCGCGACATGGCACGCCGGCGCATCGGCAAATGATGACACGTCGGTATGGATTGGCGACAGAAGTCATAGATGCGATCATTGATTTTGATGAACCTGAAGTTGCCAAGCTGCTTTTGCGCCGTGAAGAATGTGATTTCTCCCAGTCCGCGATGGAAATTTTGGTAAGCCGGTCCACTGTTGATGAAGGACTTCAAGGTTTATTGCTGCGACGCCCAGAGTTGGAACCAGCCCATGGCTTTATGATGTTCTGGTGGGTGCCAACGGGCCATCGCCGCCGAATTCTAAGCCGGTTTTCACTCGACCGCAGTATGGTGCAAGATGCCTTGGAGATGATTTATCCAATGTTGCGCCAAATGGAGCAGCCAGACCATCTTGTAAAAGAGATTTTGTCACTCAATGATCGCCGGCATCGCCCGCGCGGTGTAAATGGTGAGAATATCTCATTTGATGTGGTCAAACGCACGCTTGCGCTTGCACGCCAATATCCGTCCGAAGAAATCATTGACGCGCTTGCGATGATTGCCGGAATTTCGCGTGAATTGGCAGCGCGGATTTTGCGCGATCCAGGCGGCGAGCCTTATGCGGTTCTATGCAAAAGTTTGGGTATTCCGCGCACAGAGTTTTTAGAGTTTTTATCTGGGCGTGCAGAAGGCGTCTTTGACGATGGCGGCGAAAGTGCATTGGACGCAAAGCGTGCAGATGAGTTGCTTGATGTATTTGACCGAATGGCGCGTGATTTTTCCCGGGCCGTTTTGCGCTATTGGGATTGGAGCGGCAATCCGCGAATTGCAAGGATTACGCGTTTGCTCAGTGAGAATAGCAATATTGAAGATTAGAAATAGGTTTAGTTTCTATACCTATTAGTCCACCACAATTAATCCAAGCACGCTTTATCTACGCTGGTTGGCCGCATGCTGCGAGGGCCAACCCAATTTTGGATAGGCTTTAAGTTTTTTGACAATCGCGACGTAAATTTATGCGTTGTAACCGTCCCGATTAAGTCAAGCTTAAGGTCATTGTGCCATACACGTTCTCGACCCGGTTGTGGCCATGCGTATCTTGGTTGCTTCCGGCGTCAATATTTCCTTTCAATGAAAAAAAGACTCTGGCGCCCAATATTGGGGGCTTTGCCCATACGTGTGTTACACGGCTTGATGACATGATATGTTGCCGACGTGGAAACATCATGGAGCGGATGCCAAGGTTCGCTTTGGGGATTGAGAAGCGCGAACGCTACCAACACAAA
>CAYQXV010000023.1:0-4978 GCA_964421675.1 uncultured Caulobacterales bacterium | reverse complement strand
AACACAAATTTACCGAACTCTGATCAACGAGATCTCATCGGTTAGGTGCGGTTTGTCACCGAAATTTGGGACGCCCAAATTGCAAAAATAGGTATGGGCCGCAATTGCCGCTATTTGTGAACTCTTTATACCTCGCCTTCCGCGCAGCTCACATGCGTCGGGGGGAAGTATTATGTCTTTTGTACATTCGCTGGCCCTGTTGCCAGTGCGTAATCGCGTCGCCGCTATTTTGTTTGCTCTGCTTGTTGCGATCATTGCAGCGGCCGGCATTAGCAAGCTATCTATCAGTGCGGATAACCGCGTCTTTTTTTCAAAAACCAATGAACACCGTGTTGCGCTCGATTTGTTTGAGCAGCGCTATGCCAGCCAAGCCAATGCATTTGTTGTAATATCCGCGCGTGATGGTGATCTGTTCACCGAGGAACGGCTTTCGATCCTGCATCAAATGACGGAAGATGCGTGGAAGTTTCCCTATGTTACGCGTGTCGATAGCATCACCAATGCGATATATTTATCGTCTGATGAAGACGGTGTGATCATCGAAAGCATGATCGACCCGATGTTGGATAACGGTATTGAGCCAACCGAGATTCGCCAAAGAGTATTGTCTGACACGTTACTGGTGGACCGATTAATTTCGCCAGACGCAAAGACCGCGGCGATCAATATAAGCACCCAATATCCACGCACAAGTACAACCGCCCCCGGCGAATTGGTCACCGCAATTGCCGCGCAATATGCAACTTATGATCTTGAGGGCGCGGGGCTCGATCTATTCGAAACCGGACGGGTTCCGATCAGCTATGCATTTTCCAGCGCATCCAAGGATGATCTAAAAACATTGACGCCCTTGGCCTATTTGGTGATTGCCGTAATGTTAGGCGTTTTGTTGCGCTCTCCCCTTGCGGCAGCGGCAGTTTATCTTTCCGCTGTATTAGCGGCGGTCTCAACGCTGGGGACCGCAGGCTGGATTGGATATCAAATCAATGCGGCAACTTCTACGACACCAACAATTTTGTTAACCCTTGGCGTTGCCACCTTAATGCATCTTGCAACCAGCTATCTCTATGCACTTCGTATCGGCGAGGCGCGCCAGGACGCAGCCATCCATTCGGTTCGGAAAAATCTTGTTCCCGTAGCCTTAACCCTTTCGACGACGGCAATTGGGTTTTTAACACTCAATTATGCCGATGCACCGCCTTTTGGTGAATTAGGCAATATTGCTGCGATTGGCGCATTTTTTATATTGTTCTTCGGCTTTGTGTTTTTACCGGCATGTTTTGCGCTTTTCCCAATCGCAACGCCAAAAAGACGTAGCCTGGTAGAGGGCTTGGTGAGTAAGTTTACGGACTTCATTCTCGCGAAGCGCCAAATTCTGTTCTGGGTTATGCCCGTCTTTTTCATCGTGATCAGTGCGGGTATGGGACGCATCGTGCTTGATGACCGATATACTGAATATTTTCATCCGCGTTATGATATTCGTGCCGATAGTGACGAGATTGAAAGTCGCTTAACCGGGCTAGATCAAGTGGAGTTTGATGTTGGCCTCAGCGCTGACCAAAGCATTTTGACGCCAACATATTTTGCCGTGTTGCAAGACTTCGAAGCGTTCTTGCGGACTCACGAAAAAGTCCAGCATGTAACGACAATGGCGGAAACCTTTAAGCGTCTCAATCTTCACCTGCACGGCAATGACCCAGCATTTGATCGCATTCCCGAAGACCCTGAAATGCTTGCTCAGTCGCTATTGCTGTATGAAATGTCCTTGCCCTATGGGCGCGACTTGAATGACGCTATTACGATTGATCGGTCGCGGTCTCGCGTCATGGTTGGGTTGAGGTATAATTCCACGAGCGATGTCCAAAAGTTGCGGGACGCCGGAGAAGCCTGGCTAGCGAACCCAGACAACACCCATGGCCTTACCATAGATGGCAACGGCACCGGACTGGCCGTGATGATGGCCTATTTGTCAAAGCTGAACATTGAAACCATGACCGTCGGGACAATATTGGCGTTAATTTTGATCTCGGTCATCTTAATTTTTGCATTCCGATCGTTGGCCTTTGGTTTAGTCAGCCTCGTTCCAAACTTATTACCAGTGTTGATGGCATTCGGTGTTTGGGGATTTTTGATTGGCAAGATCGGCGTTGCAGTATCCGCAGTTGGTGCGGTCACCTTGGGTATTATCGTTGATGATACGGTGCATTTGATCTGGAGATATCTTGAAGCGCGCCGAAATGGTGACACGAAAGAAGATGCGATCCGCGCAATGTTTGCCCATGTGGGCAGACCAATGCTGACGAGCACCATCGTTCTGGTTTCCGGGTTTTGCATTATTGCGGCATCGGGGTTTCATATTACGAGCACATTGGGAGCGCTGTCTGCGGTTACAATTACAATCGCATTGATTGCTGACTGGTTCTTTTTACCATCACTCCTCATGTTCATTGATCGGCGCGACGTCATTGTAGAAAACTCAGAGACAGCGGCAACGTTGGGCTCTGTTACGAACGCGGCGGCACACCCCTAAAATGTTCAATCAGGCGACTAGTAAATTCTATAAAGATGACATTTGCCGCTAAAATTTATGACAGTTGGTAAGGCTCAGGAGTTCTTCATGACTAAGAAAAATGTGAAACAAATAGCAAAACATTCATTGGCTGTTTTTGCATTTAATGTCTCAACGATTTTGGTTTTTAATCCTTTGAGTTTCGCAAATGCTGAAACCATGCCGCCAGATGATGCAGTGGTACGCGGCGATTCTCCTGAATCTCAAACGGGGTATGATGTTTTTGCCCGGTGCGACCGCTTCGATAAGGGGTTTGGTGACAGCCGGGTAGAGGCAACAATGATATTGAGAAATGCCGCAGGTCAGGAGACGCAAAGGCAATTATTGTTTCAAACGCTTGAAAAAGATGACGAAACTGTCGGGGATAAAAGCCTGGTTATTTTTCAATCCCCTCGTGACGTGGAGGGGACGGCGTTATTGTCTCATGCAAAAATCCTTGATCCAGATAATCAATGGTTATTTTTACCCGCGCTCAATCGCGTAAAACGCATATCTTCCGCGAACAAGTCCGGCCCTTTTGTTGGGTCTGAATTTGCATTTGAGGATTTCACAACGACTGAGCTAAACAAATTCACGTATTCTTATATTGGCGAAGAGCAATTGGATGGTTTGGCAATGGATATTGTTGAGCGTTTTCCGCGGTACGAAAGATCAGGATATACAAAACAAATAGCTTGGGTCGATCAGGATATTTATCAAATTCGAAAAGTTGAATTTTATGACCGAAAGGGTGCGCTGTTGAAAACATTGATGTTGTCAGATTTTCGCGATTATGACGGTGTGTGGCGCGCTCATAAATTGTCGATGATTAATCATCAAACGAATAAAGAAACAGACCTTCTTTATAAAGAGTTTCAATTCAAAAATGGCCTTGAAAATGGAGATTTCCAGCAAGGAATCCTGACACGTTTGCGATAACAATAATATTGTGAACAGGGGGCGCGAGTGCGCGAACATCTAGCTATAACCTCGCTTATTGCAAGTCTTGGCACAATTTCGAATGCGGCAATTGCCAGTGATTGGAAATATGGTGCCGAGGTTTCTGTGGAAACGCGATACTTTCCCAATGAACCGCTAAATGAAGGGCAATTTTCGGACTTTCAGCCCTCATTAGTGTTGCAGCCGGAAGCGCGATGGGAAAGCGACAATCGCAAGCACCAGCTAGTTCTCGTGCCATTCTTTAGACTTGATGGCCAAGACGATGAACGCACTCATTTTGATCTTCGCGAGGCTTTTTATCGGTTTAAGTCTGATCAAGATTGGTCGCTAACGGTGGGCGCTGCGAAAATCTTTTGGGGTCGCACAGAGTCCCGCCATCTGGTCGATATTATAAATCAAACTGACAGTATTGAAGACATAGACGAAGAAGACAAATTAGGTCAGCCAATGATCAATCTGACCGTGTCAAAGGAGTGGGGTGCGCTCGACTTTTTTGTGATGTCAGGGTTTCGTGATCGTAGTTTTCCAGGATTTCCCGGCCGTCTTAGATTTGGATTAACAATCGATACGGACGATCCAATTTTTGAGCGTGATGATCGCCGTGCCGCGATCGATCTAGCGGGACGTTACAGCCATTTTATAGGGAATTGGGATTTTGGGCTTTCCATTTTCCATGGCACTTCGCGCGAAGCGCGGTTTGCGGTTGATGAAACCCAAGGCCGATTGCTGCCTGTCTATGACCTGATCACACAGGGCAGTATTGATTTTCAATATACGCAAGGGGCCTGGTTGTGGAAAGTTGAAGCGCTCGCAAGATCGGGGCATGGCGAGGTATTCCTCGCCAGTGTCGCCGGATTTGAATATACGCTCTACCAATTTGCTGGCACCAATTTTGATCTCGGATTGCTTGCGGAGTATCAATATGATGGCCGCGACGAGGGGTTGGTGATTGAGGAGTTGGTAACCGCGAACGGGTCAGCAGAGACGCTTGCGGTTTTGGCCGCTCCCGTTACGCCTGCCGATAATGATGTGTTTTTGGGGGCGCGTTTGGCGCTCAATGATACGCAAAGCTCGGCGATCCTTGTGGGCGGGACAATCGATAGCGCCGATCAGTCTATTGGCATGTTTGTTGAGGCAGAGCGGCGTTTTGGGCAGAATTGGACCGCATCGCTAGAGGCGCGGCTTTTTGTTAATGTTGACCGAGACAATATACTGAATGCCTTTCGCGATGATGATTTCCTCAATCTGCGGGTGACCCGCTATTTTTAACCCTGTTGGGGCGGACATGATGAGCATCTGGGCGGGGCGGGGTTCTTGGCCAAATTGATTGATTTTATAGGATAAGTTCTGCTTGCAAGCGCGTCTCGCCTGCGATATATCCCGCGCTCTATGGGGCGGTTAGCTCAGTTGGTAGAGCGTCTCGTTTACACCGAGAATGCCGGGAGTTCGAGTCTCTCACCGCCCACCATT
>CAYQXV010000022.1:41503-51655 GCA_964421675.1 uncultured Caulobacterales bacterium | reverse complement strand
AGGGCTTGGCATAGGAACTCGGTTCGCCTTCTGTCAGACCTTCAAGCTCACGGGGTTTATAGGTCTCATCATGTTTGGCGAGAATATTTTCCGCAATAAACAAATCGCCATCAAACCGGCCAATCGCGATAACGCCCTGACCTTCACGGAATAGATCTGGCAAAATGCCGTCATATTGCACGGTGATGCTGGCACCGCCGTCAGTGACTTCAAATATTTTTGCAACCCCGTCGCCATTGCCAAGACTGCCCGCTTTGACAAGGCCGCCAAGACGAATGCGCCGGGTCAGATCGGCCTCACCATTTTTGATCGATGCGGGGGTATAAAAATAGTCGAGATTTTCTGAAAGAGCGGTTACGGCCAGTAGGCCCGCTCCAGATAGAGCGACGGCTCCAAGGGCGAGCAGGGCGAGGCGTTGATTACGTTTGACCGGTTTCATAATAGCGATGTACGAAGTTGACCGTGGTTCTGCAAGGTTGCGAGCCTGCTAAACCGATAAACGTTTCACCGATAGGGCCGCAATATCTCCTCATGACCAATGACACACCGTCATTTCCCTCTATTGACCTGCGGGTCCGCGCCCTTGGGTGTGATCGCGGCGATCGCCCGGTTGTCCGCGAGATTTCGCTTGAGGCGGCGTCTGGACAGGCAATCCAGCTATTCGGCGATAATGGCACGGGCAAAACAACGATATTAAGGGCGCTTGGCGGCTTAACGCCGATTGCAAGCGGGGCGATCGAATGGCGCGTTGACGGCGAAGAGTGCACAAATGCACAGGTTTCCGATCATCGGGTGTGGTTAGGCATGGGCGATGGCCTAAAGAGCGCGCTCAGCATTGCTGAAAACCTCCAATATTGGTGTGGTGTCTATGGTTTGGATCGAGAAGCGGGCCGAGCGGCGCAGGCGGACGTATTGCGCCGGGTTGGTCTTGAACAAGTCAGCCATCAGCGGTTTTCAACGCTGTCGGCCGGGCAAAAACGCCGGGTGCAGCTTGCGCGATGTCTGCTCGCGCGGCGGCCAATCTGGCTCCTTGATGAACCGGCGAGCGCTCTTGATGGTAGCGGGCGGGCATTGGTTGCAAGCTTGATCAGTGAGCATCTTGGCGCTGGCGGTCTTGTCATCCTCGCCACCCACCATAAGCTGGAGATTGCCTCACAGAACTTAGTCCTCGACGCCAATGATGAGGCACAGCCCCAATGACCTTGATCAACGCCCTTGCAAGTCAGGTCCGCCGCGATGTCATCCTTGCCAGCCGGGAAGGGGGCGGCGCGTTGCAAAGTGTGTTTTTCTATGCGGTGTTTGTCGGGCTTGCCGGCTTTGCTGCGGGACCAGAGGCCAGCACGCTTTTAATTGCGGGGCCGGGAATGGTCTGGCTGGCCATCATCATTGCAATGCAATTGGCCGCGACCGGCCTTTTTCGCCCGGACCTTGAGGATGGCACTTTGTCGATTATGCGCGCCGAACAGGGGGCGCTTTGGCCCTATGTTGCGGGCCGTGTCATCGCACTATTGCTCACCGTCGCTGTGCCAATGATTGTGCTCACCCCAATTGCGTGGATGATGTTTGCAGCCGAACCCGGTGATAGTGTGCGCGGCACGATCATGGTGGTGACAGCCATGCCCGCCATCATTTTATCGAGCATCGTCGCGGCCGGATTGAGCGCCGGTCTTGGTGCGGGCGGGGTGATCGGCACAATCCTGGCGGCCCCCCTTGCCATCCCAATCGTTATTTTCGGGCTTCGCGCGCAGGAAAGCTGGGCCTTATCAGGCCAGTTTTTCTCACCCGATTGCATGCTTTTACTGGCGGTAAGTCTGGTATATTTGGTGGTTATGCCGCCATTTGCCGTCTTGTCGATACGCACGGCGCTGGAGTAGGTTGTTTTCATGTTTTCCTATCTCGCCAATCCGCAACGTTTTGAACGGTTTGCAAGCGCCGTGTCGCCATGGCTGCTGGCGCTTTGTCTGGCGCTGTTTGCTGTTGGGTTGCCGCTTGCGTTAATTACGTCGCCTGCGGATTATCAACAGGGCGATACGGTGCGCATTATGTATGTGCATGTGCCAGCGGCGTGGCTTGCGACCCTTGCCTGGGCGTTTATTGCCGGTGCAAGTGCGGTTGCATTTATCTGGCGCCATAATCTGGCGGACCGGGCCGCGCGCGCAGCCGCACCCTTTGGGTTGGTCATGACGATATTGGCGCTTGTTACGGGCGCGATATGGGGCAAGCCCACTTGGGGGACATGGTGGGTTTGGGATGCGCGGTTAACCTCTGTTCTGGTGATGGCGTTTTTATATATTGGCTATATTGCGGTGTGGGATGCGATGGAGGATCAAGCGAAAGCGGCGCGGTTTGCGCGTATTCTTGCGCTGGTTGGGTTCATCAATGTGCCGATCATCAAATTCTCTGTGGAGCGCTGGAATAGCCTGCATCAACCGGCCAGTATTTTACGCAGCGATGGCCCAACCATTGCGCCGGAAATGCTAACGCCGCTTCTGATCATGATCGCTGCTTATACATTGCTATTTGTCTGGTATGTTTTGACCGGCGTTTTAACCGATGTGCGCCGCGCCAGAGCACGCCGCCCGGCACCAGCACCAGTTTCAACATTGCGCCCCCTTGGCGCCAATGATCCTATAAGCGGGGTTGATCATGGGTGAGTGGTTGGCAATGAATGGTGACGGGGCATTTGTGTGGACATGTTACGCCACTTCATTTGTGGCTATTGCGACACTCATCATTTTAAGATTGCGCGATCTGAATCGTAATCCCTGATTTTTTAGTGCCTCCACACCAATGCTGAGTTTTCGGCATGATCTCGCCATGTTTCCCGATCAAGGAAGATCAGATCGGAACTTGGTAGAAGCAAAATGAAACGCACCTTAATAAAATCACTGATGATCATTTGTGTTGGGCCCATCGGGTTGGCCCTTTGTTTAGGGTCGTGTTCCGATGTTTCTGCCAGCACAAAAATTAGCGGCGAACCGTCTCAAAGCATTTATATTGGGCCGGGTGAATAATATGCCGTGCACTGCGTAATTACGCGCAGTGCCTTTGAAATTTTCTATTTTTTTAAGCAGCCCGGTTCAGCATTTGTCTGAAGAAGGTTTCTCCATCTGTGCCGCCCAAAAGCGGTGAGATGACCCGTTCGGGGTGGGGCATCATGCCAAGCACATTGCCTGCTTCATTGACTATGCCGGCAATATTGCGTGCTGAACCATTGGGATTGTCCACATAGGTAAAGGCGATGCGGCCTTCTCCCTCCAACCGATCAAGCACATCGTCAGCGGCAACATAATTGCCATCATGGTGGGCGACGGGCACGTCGAGATAGCTGCCCGGTGTCATACCTGCGAGCAATGGCGAATTGGTTTTTCCTGTGCGCAAGGTTACGGTGCGGCAGACAAAATCCAGTCCCGCATTGCGCATCAGCGCGCCCGGCAACAGCCCCATTTCGGTTAAAATTTGAAAGCCATTGCAAATACCAAGAACCGGCACTCCGGCTTCGGCTTTTTTCTTGACCGCTTCAATAATTGGCGAGCGTGCGGCCATTGCGCCTGAGCGCAAATAGTCACCATAGGAAAATCCGCCGGGCAATAAAATGAAATCTGTATCAGGAAGATCTGTTTCCTGATGCCAAACCATAGTCGGGGCTTTGCCGGTTACTGCCTGAAGGGCCGTTGCGCCATCACGGTCGCAATTCGATGCGGGAAAAACAATCACACAAGGCTTGCTCATGGTGTTGCCTCACTCGCCCGGAAAATCAATGTGATAATTTTCCATCACCGGATTGGCGAGCAGCTTTGCGCACATGGCTTCAAGCTTAGTGCGCGCTGTTGCTTCGTCGCTCTCATCGAGATCAAGGTCGATGATTTTTCCCTGGCGTAC
The DNA here is from genome assembly GCA_964421675.1 of uncultured Caulobacterales bacterium. GTDB lineage: Bacteria > Pseudomonadota > Alphaproteobacteria > Caulobacterales > Parvularculaceae > CALLPQ01. The sequence continues at coordinate 47,773 of CAYQXV010000022.1, read as the reverse complement.
CTGATTGGTGTTATCAAATCCAAGTCCATGCAAGGCGTTCTCAATGGCTTTGCCCTGCGGATCGAGTACACCGCTTTTCAGTGTTATGGTAATTCGTGCTTTCATGAAGATTCTGGCGTCTTTGTGCTAACGGGTTGATCATTGTCGGAAACAAGCACTGGTTTTTGGGTGCCATTGCTTTCGCTGTCGCGCAATATGCCCAGTCGCTTGGCCACCTCGCGATAGGCCTCAATCACATTGCCAAGGTCTTTGCGGAAGCGGTCCTTGTCCATAATGTCGCCGCTCTCCAAATCCCAAAGGCGGCAACTGTCCGGGCTAATCTCGTCGGCAACCACAAGGCGCATCAATTCGCCTTCATAGAGCCGGCCAAATTCAATTTTGAAATCAATCAATCGGATGCCGACGGCGTTAAACATGCCAGACAGAAAATCATTGATGCGCAACGCCATTGCCATCATCTCATCAATTTCCTGCGGGTTCGCCCAGTTAAAGGCATGAATATGCTCTTCGGCGACCAGCGGGTCCCCGAGGTCATCATCCTTATAATAAAATTCAATAATAGACCGGGGCAGGGCAGCGCCATCTTCCAGGCCAATGCGTTTGACCAGTGAGCCGGTGGCGACATTGCGCACAACCACTTCAAGGGGGATAATTTCCACATGGCGGACCAATTGCTCGCGCATATTCAGGCGGCGAATGAAGTGCGTCGGCACTGCAATGGTCTCTAGTCCCTTCATGATGAACTCAGAGATCCGGTTATTGAGAACGCCTTTGCCCTCTAGCACCGCATGTTTTTTATTGTTGAACGCGGTGGCATCGTCCTTGAAATACTGGATCACCGTGCCGGGCTCTGGGCCTTCATAAATGATCTTGGCCTTGCCTTCATAAATCTGCTTGCGACGGGACATAGGGGCTTGGATATCCTTGACGAATGGGCGCGGCGAGCGCGGTTTTAACGGGTCGCGCCGGGGCGCATTGCTAGCTGGCAAATCCCCATATTTCGGGACCTGTTTTGCAAGATGGGGGGGGAGTAGCACAGCTCATCAAGATGGCAAAGCGGGGAACGTTCTTTCCTTACGGCACTGAGCCCCTTTAATATTGACGCCTATCGCACGGGCGGCCTCGATTTTACCGATAAATTTTCGAATTATCATGCCCCGGAACCATTGCATTTGGGTTGGCAATTGTATGAATAGGCAAGGATAGCTACATATAGAATGAACGTGTGCGCAAGCACCTCAATTCGGCACGCTTTAAGCCGATGCATAAAGGACCTGACCCATGAGTGGAATTGATGACCGTCAAGATAAGTTTGAAAAGCAGTTTGCCCATGATCAGGCCTTGCAGTTCAAGGTTGAGGCGCGCCGCAACAAGCTGTTGGGCCTGTGGGCGGCTGGCCTGATGGGGCTAGAGGGTGAAAAGGCAGACGATTATGCCAAAGCCGTGATTCGGGCCGATCTGGAGGAGCCAGGAGACGAAGATGTTTTCCGCAAACTGCGCGCCGACCTTGACGCGGCCCGCATTGGGCAGTCCGATCAGCAAATTCGCACCGAGATGGAATCACTTCTCGTAACCGCGAAAGAGCAGATTAGAAACGAAGGCTAAGGCGCGCGATCGCTCATGATCGCGCCCGGCCCATAAGGAGTGTCGAGTATGGCAGGCGATCAGAGCGAAACATCACAACAGACTAGCCGCGGGACAGGCGGCCGGGTTGCCGGTAAAAAAGTGTTCATTACGGGTGCCGGACAGGGCCTCGGTGCATGTTTTGCAAAAATGCTGGCCGATGAAGGCGCTAAGGTTACGCTTTCGGATCTTTCCTTGGAAAATGTCCAAGCCAAAGCCGATGCCATTAACAAAAAACATCCAGGGGCAGCCCATGCGGTGCAGCTGGATGTGACGGACTATGACGCATGGGACGATGCGCTGCGGTCTGCAGAAACGGCAATGGGCGGCATTAGCGTTCTGATTAACAATGCTGGTGTCGGCATGGCTGGCAGTATTGAGACGGAAACGCTGGAGAATTGGCGCCGGGTTCACGATATCAATCTTGATAGCGTTTATGTGGGCACGCAAAAGGCGATGGCCTATCTGAAAATGTCGCAACCGGCCAGTATCATCAATATCTCTTCAATCGCAGGCATTCTGGCTGATCCCTATATGATGGCCTATAATACATCGAAGGCGGGCGTTGCGATGATGGCGCAATCCATTGCGATGCATTGTGCGAAGTCTAAGTTCGATATTCGCGCAAATTCCGTACACCCTGTTTTTACGCGCACGCCGATCATTGATCCGCTTGTCTCGCTTGGCGGCGGCGGCGAGGAGGGCGAGCGCAAGCTGGCTGCCCATATCCCGATGCGCCGGTTGGGCGAGCCCGAAGATGTGGGCTATGCGGTTGTCTATCTCGCCTCGGATGAATCGCGCTTTATCACCGGCACCCAGATTCGCATTGATGGCGGCATGACAGCGGGCTTTGCTTGATAATGGCTCTTTAGTTTATCGCGCTTTCCTCCTATCGTAGGGCCATGCCTGAAACTGCCTCCACCCCAAAGAAACGACGACCTTCCGCCCAACCGGTGACGGATGGGGCTAATATTACGCCGGGCGGCTTTTCTGAAGCGGTGGCAAGCTATCATGACAAGGTCTCAACATCGGAATGGGTGCCTCATCGCCCTGAACGATTGCCGACGACCAAAAGCATGTCCAAGCCCTTGCGCGTGGTCTCTCAATATGAGCCAGCGGGCGATCAGCCCGTTGCGATTAAAGAGCTATCGAGCGGGCTTGGCGAGGGGGAGTGGGATCAGGTTCTGTTGGGCGCGACCGGCACCGGCAAAACCTTCACCATGGCCAAGGTCATTGAACAAATGCAGCGCCCGGCTCTGGTGTTGGCTCCCAATAAAACACTCGCCGCGCAGCTCTATGGCGAATTTAAAGCGTTCTTTCCCGATAATGCCGTTGAATATTTTGTTTCTTATTATGACTATTACCAGCCAGAAGCGTATGTGCCGCGCTCTGATACTTATATCGAAAAAGAAAGCTCGGTTAATGAGCAGATCGACCGGATGCGCCATGCGGCAACGCGCGCGCTGCTTGAGCGCGATGATGTGGTGATCGTTGCGTCGGTATCATGCATTTACGGTATTGGCTCGGTTGAAACCTATACGGCGATGACGTTTTCCCTTGAGGTTGGCCAAACCATTGAGCGCAAGACATTGCTCGCCGATTTGGTGGCCCTGCAATATAAACGCAATGATGCTGCTTTTGCGCGCGGTACCTTTCGCGCGCGCGGTGATGTCATTGAAATTTTCCCCGCGCACTATGAAGATCGCGCCTGGCGCGTGTCCATGTTTGGTGATGAAATTGAGGAGATTGTCGAATTTGATCCGCTTACGGGCAAAAAATCCGGTGAGCTGGACGTTGTGACGATTTACGCCAACAGCCACTATGTTACGCCGCGCCCTACGTTGACCCAGGCGATGACGCAAATCAAAGCTGAGCTGGCTAAAACGCTGCCGATTATGCGCGAGGAGGGCAAATTGCTGGAGGCACAGCGCCTGGAACAGCGCGTCCAATTTGATCTGGAAATGATGGCGGCGACCGGCGCATGCAATGGGATTGAAAACTATTCACGCTATCTGACCGGGCGCAAACCCGGAGAGCCGCCGCCGACCTTGTTTGAATACCTGCCAGAAAATGCTTTGATTTTCTGTGACGAAAGCCATGTGACAGTGCCGCAAATCGGGGCGATGTTTCGCGGTGACTTTAATCGCAAACGCACCTTGGCGGAATATGGCTTCCGCTTGCCCAGCTGTATGGATAATCGTCCGCTAAAATTTGAAGAGTGGGAGAAGATGCGCCCGCAAACGGTGCATGTGTCTGCAACACCGGGCGGCTGGGAGATGGAACAAACGGGCGGCGTCTTCACCGAACAGGTGATCCGCCCCACGGGGCTGGTCGATCCGGTTGTTGAGATACGCCCGGTCACCGGGGAAAAATCCAATCAGGTCGATGATGTGATTGCAGAGTGTAAAGAAATTGCCAAACAAGGCGGGCGCGTTCTCGTGACCACCTTGACCAAGCGCATGGCCGAAGACTTAACCGAATATATGCATGAACAAGGCGTGCGCGTGCGCTATATGCACTCTGATATTGATACGCTGGAACGCATTGAGATTATTCGCGACCTGCGCCTTGGGGCATTTGATGTGTTGATTGGCATCAATCTGTTGCGCGAAGGGCTTGATATTCCGGAGTGCCGACTTGTTGCTATTTTGGATGCCGATAAAGAAGGATTTTTGCGTTCAGAAACCTCGCTGGTGCAAACCATTGGACGCGCCGCGCGAAACATTGATGGCCGGGTTATTCTTTATGCGGACCGGATGACCGGCTCTATGGAGCGCGCGATTGCAGAAACTGATCGGCGCCGTGAAAAACAGGTTGCCCATAATGAGGCGCACGGCATTACCCCGCAAACCGTGAAGGCGGCGATTGCTGAGATTGCCACCAGCGATGATGAGGGGGCGAAGGCGGCAGCGGGACAAACCTTTGTTGGCCATAAGGGTGTGCGCGCGGCTGCGCCCGGTGCGGCAGGGATGGAAGGCTTCGCCGAAGGGCAGGCGGGCTATGATGATGGCAGCCCGATGGGCGGTAATCTGCGCGGCCATATTGAACATCTTGAAAAAGAAATGCGCGAGGCCGCCTCAAATCTAGAGTTTGAAACCGCAGCCCGGTTGCGCGATGAGATTAAACGATTGCAAGAAACCGAGCTTGCCATTGCCGACGACCCGCTCGCCCGTCAGTCGCAAGTCGATGCCCGCATTGAGACGGCCTCTAAAGGGCGGATCACGAAAGGCGAGGGAACAGTAAGTACTCAGTTGAGCAAACCAAAAGGGGCAAAGAACGCCAAGCGTCGGCGGCGGTAATGGTAATTGCGGCGGCCTCTATAATGGCGACAAACCCGATTTGAAAGATCTAAAAATGACAAGCTTCACCGACCGCCGCAATGCGGCATCGTTTAAAGCCTTAAATGCGATGCTATCCCATTTGGTAAAAAATGGGTCCCTTACGCTTATTGATGCTGATGGTGTTTCTCATCATCACGGTACGCTTGGCAATGACGGGTCCAATTCGGAAAATTCGGGGCCAAGAGCGGTGGTGCGTCTTCACGATGCGTCTCTTTATGGAAAATTATTTTTAAATCCCGAACTGGTCGCCGGTGAAGCCTATATGGATGGCACATTGACGTGCGAAGATAATACGGTGATTGGCGATCTTCTGCAGATATTTCATGCCAATGCCAAAAATCTGCGCGGGCGGCCCTTCCGCCGGACAATGTCGGGCGCGGTGAAAAAGCTGCGGCGCTTCCAACAACATAATCCGGTGATCAAATCGCGCGAAAATGTTGCCCATCATTATGATCTGTCTAATGATTTTTACAAAATGTTCCTTGATGAGGAGATGAACTATTCGTGCGCCTATTTTGAAAATGAGGACATGTCATTGGAGGCAGCCCAGCAGGCCAAGTTACGCCATATTGCCGCTAAGCTGCGGGTAGAGCCGGGCATGCGCGTGCTCGATATTGGCTGCGGATGGGGCAGCATGGCATTTTATCTTGCTGAACATCTGGATGCGCGCATTGTTGGCGTTACCCTGTCGAAAGAACAACAGGCATTGGCGATGGCCCGCGCGGAGGAGAAAAACCTCCAGAACAAAATTGATTTTCGATTGATGGATTATCGCGAGGTCCGCGAAGATTTTGACCGTATTGTTTCGATCGGCATGTTCGAGCATGTGGGTGTCCCGCACTATACTGAATTTTTCGACAAAATCGACGAATTGCTAACCCCAGACGGTGTGGCGCTTATCCATGCTATTGGCCATCGCTCGCCGCCAAATACGACCGGCCCGTGGATTCGAAAATATATTTTCCCCGGCGGCTATTCCCCGTCTTTGTCGGAAACATTTGCGGCAATAGAAAAATCCGGTCTGTGGGTCGCCGATACGGAAACCTTGCGACTGCATTATGCCTATACGTTACGCAAATGGCGTCTGCGGTTTGAGGCACGCCGGGCGGAAGTTGCGGAGATGTTTGACGAGCGTTTTTGCCGTATGTGGGATTTTTATCTGTCGACCAGCGAGTTTGCATTCCGCAATGGCACCCATTTTAACTTTCAAATTCAATTGATAAAATCCGTGGATGCGCTCCCCATTCACCGCGACTATATGATTGAAGCAGAACGCGCATTAATTGCCGCTGGCTCATGAACGCCA
>CAYQXV010000022.1:0-41403 GCA_964421675.1 uncultured Caulobacterales bacterium | reverse complement strand
CGACTATATGATTGAAGCAGAACGCGCATTAATTGCCGCTGGCTCATGAACGCCAAATTGACGGGGCCCGGTCAGTAATCTTGTGCTGTGGAAAAATGGCTCCCCGAACAGGACTCGAACCTGTGACAAGCTGATTAACAGTCAGCTGCTCTACCAACTGAGCTATCGGGGAACATTTGGTAGACTGGGCCTATAGCAAAGGGCGGGGGTAGGCGTCTACAGGAAAGTTTTCTGTTTCGCGGCTTTTTTTGCCCCTCTCAGCCGCAAGAATTAACGATTAGGCAATATCGGAGCGCCGGAACAGGCCCGCTTCCTCGGTTGCGTCCCCTGACAGCACCATTTCCAGTAAGGCTTCGGCGATTTCGCCGGGCGTTGGGCAGTCCGGTTGGGCGGCGGCGCTACAGGCGCGGATGATCTCGTCTTGATGGACGGGGGCGGGGCTGAGAAGGGTTTCGAGCTGACGGCGCAATTGCTGTCGCCGGGCGTCTGCGTGCGCGTCCAAATCCGGGGCGGGGCGGCGTTCTTCGAGCCCGCCAAACAGATCATCCCCATGATCATCAAACAGATCGCCCTCGCGCAATGTCCGGTTGAGGGTTTGCAGACTATCCATAATATCGCTGCTGGTTTCCACCAAAGTGGCGCCGTCGCGGATGAGCCGGTTGGCCCCCTGACAGCGTGGATCGAGGGGAGAGCCGGGCACCGCAAAGACTTCGCGGCCCTGCTCTAGGGCATAACGCGCCGTGATTAAGGTGCCAGAACGCTGGGCCGCTTCAATGATCACCACGCCGTCGCTAATGCCAGAGATGAGACGATTTCGGCGCGGAAAATCGCGCGCAGTTGGAACCGCATCAAGCCCGCGTTCTGACAGGATCAGCCCCTGCGTCGCGATTGCATGGGTGAGTTTTTCATGTTCGGGCGGGTAGATATGATGAATGCCGCCCGCAACGACGGCAATCGTGCCCGCGTTCAGGCTTGCCTCATGGGCCGCGCCATCAATACCGCGCGCAAGACCTGATGTGACGACATAGCCCGCTTCACTGAGTTCACCGGCAAAGGTGCGCGCCAGCTTAATGCCCGAAAGGGAGGCATTGCGCGCACCGATAATGGCAATGGTCGGTTTATCAAACAGGCTGACATGGCCGCGCGTGAAGATAATTGGGGGAGGGTCGTCGATAGCACGCAGACGCGCAGGATATTCAGGCTCGCAAGCGGCAATAATAATCACGCCTTTATGCCAGGCCGCTTTCAATTCATCTTCAATTTGACTGCGGGCGGGCGCGCGCAGCGGCGTTTTTCGGCCCGCTTTGCGGGACAATTCCGGCAAGATTTCAAGAACAGCCGCGGCCGTCCCATATTTCCGAATGAGTTTGAAAAAGGTGATCGGACCAATATTGGGCGTGCGGATTAATTGTAACCAATCGGCGCGCTCTTTATCACTCAGCGTTCGGATCAACTGTCATTCTCCCCCGCAGATGAGGGCGGTGTTGCAGCGCCTTTATCGCTGCTGCCAATGCGCGGTTCTGTCCCTTTAAGCAGGCGCGCAATATTGTCTTTATGGCGTAAGAAAATGATTGCGGCCATGACCGCTGCAGAAATCGCAATCGCGCCATGTCCCATGGCAAAAAGAATGAGAGGGGCTGCAGCAGCACTAATCAGTGCTGACAGTGAGGAAATGCGGCCAATGAATGCGCCCGCTGCCCAGGTTAAGCAGGTGAAGACACCGCCAAGGGGGGCAAGGACCAAGAGCGCGCCCAGAAATGTCGCAACCCCTTTGCCGCCCTTAAAGCGCAACCAAACCGGATAACAATGACCAATTAGCGCGGCAGCTCCGGCTATTTCTCCGCGCAAACCCAGCGCCGATGCAATGAGCACCGCAATCGCCGCCTTCGCGCCATCAAGCAGCAATGTTGCCAGCGCTACATCTTTGCGGCCTGTGCGTAAGACATTGGTGGCGCCAATATTGCCTGACCCAACATTGCGAATGTCGCCAAGACCGGCAAGGCGTGTCAGCACCAGTCCAAACGGGATCGAGCCCAGACCATAGCCAAGCAGGATGCTAAAGACGATTTCAGACATTTTTCGCAACGCCTCCCATTTCACGGCACCTTCATACGGGTGAGTTTGTTATCGCGTGGTTCCCATGGGGTTGGTGTATAGACGGAAAATGCGATGGCGACCAGCGGCCAATGACTGTTCACTTTCCAACTGTGAGGGCCGTCTCCGATGCAGCGTTGCCTCTAAAGCGGCGTTTACATTGCTGGCGCTGGCGGGCACTCTGTGCCGTCTTATTGCAGTTGATGTGAATGGAAAAGTTTCGTGCCAGCGCCTTCCGCCCCCAGCCATACGCCAATTGTGCAGGCAGATATTGATCATCCTGCCGGTGTTTTGGAGTGTGCGCTGGCCTATTTATCGGCGGGGATTGCGATTAGCCTTTGTGTTTTGCAAACCGTAGAGCGCGGCACGCCGCGTGCGCCCGGTGCGATGATGGTTGTTAATGAGCTTGGCGACACCCATGGCTATCTTTCTGGCGGATGTGTTGACGGCGATATTGCCGCGCGAAGCGTTGCGCTTTTGAAAAAACCGGTAATGACCATTGTACGCTATGGTGAGGGCTCGCCCTATAAAGATATTGTCCTGCCATGCGGGGGCGCGCTTGAAATCGCGCTCATTCCGGTCATTCCCGGTTCTGCGAACCATCAGGTGCTTTCGATTGTGTTGTCGGGTTTACAATCGCGGCGCGCGATTGGTTTTAGTGTTGATGCAAACGGGCTGCTTGCGATCGCCATGACACCGCGGACCGGGCAAGCAGGCTCGCGCTTTGTTGCCGCGCTAACGCCGCCCCTTCAAATTCGCGTTGCGGGCCGGGGCCCGGACCTTGAGGCCTTCATCCATCTGCTCAGCGGGACTGCAATCGGGGTTGAGGTTTATTCCCCCGATGATGTGCCTTTGCGGTTTTCTGATAATGAGGAGAGTGAAAATATTCGCTGGCATCGATTGGTGCATGAGCGCAATATTCCTCCCTGCAAGGATGATCCGTGGACAGCTTTTATTTTACTTTTCCATGACCGCGATTGGGAGATACCGCTGATCCGCAATGCCATTGAAGGGGATGCATTTTATATTGGTGCGGTGGGCAGTCGGCGCACCCACCAAATGCGCTGTGATGGGTTACGGGCGGCGGGGCTTGAGGAAGGTGATATTGCGCGCATTAACGGCCCGATTGGCCTTGTCCCTGCCATGCGCAGTGCATCCATGATTGCGATATCGGCGTTGGCGGAGATTGTGGACGTTTTTTACAATGGGGGAATTGTGGGCCGTGATGGATGAAGGCGGCAAAATCGAGCTGCACGATATTGCGGCGGTGATGCTGGCCAGCGGATATTCACGCCGGTTCGGGGAGGCTGATAAATTGCTCGCGCCGCTTTGGGGCCAACCCCTTGCAGCCCATGCAGGCGCATTGGCGGGGGTAGAAAGCACTGCGGGATGGAAATTTGCCATTGTGCCTAGTCTAGCCGATGACCCATCGGGGGTACGCAACGGGCTTTTTCAATCCATGGGATGGACTTGTATTGAAAATCCCGAGCCTGCCAAGGGGCAGGCGAGCGCCCTTAAATTGGGCGTGAGAGCGGCGATGCAAACCAGCGCGAAGGCCCTGGTGGTTTTGCTGGCAGATATGCCGAGCCTGCCGAAAAACATCCTTGAGCAGTTGGCGCGCGAGGCCAGTCAAGCCCAGGCTGTGATCTGCACGGATGGGACCTATCGCGGCCCGCCAGCCCTGTTTCACCGGGCAATATGGCCCCAACTCCTCGCCCTTACTGGTGATGAGGGGGCCCGTTCTGTTCTGGATGCTCTGGAGTCGTGCACAGCCCTAAAGCTTGATCCCGGGGCCTTGAGGGATGTGGACAGGCCCGGCGATCTTGAGAGCCTTGAACGCGAAGGCCGACCAGACCCGAAATAGGGCGCGCAAGACCTCGCATTGGGGGAGACAGGCCCGAAAAATCGCGATAGCTTAGCCCTGAGTGGAAGGGCTAACCCTTAAAAGGGCAGGCCAACCCAAATGGGTACTATTGAGTTCGAGTTGAGGGTAATGACAGCAATGACGTCTAACGATATTGGTCACATTCAGACGGTGAAACAGGCGGTGAAAAATACCAACTGCGCGGCTCGGCGGCGGGCGGATGGCCAGCGGGGCGGCGTCATTCGCGGTATTTTGCTGTTTATTTTCGGCCTGTTTTTGCTGTCCGCTATTGCCGTGGGTGCGGGTGGATTTCTTGCCTATAAGGAAATCCATCGTGCTGGCCCGCTCACCGAAGAAACGGTGATCTTGTTAGAGAGTGGCTCATCGGTCAACGAAATCGCATCCCTATTGGAAAGCGTTGGGGTGATCCGCCATGCGGAATTGTTCAATGCCGCGGTGCGGTGGCGCAAAGCGCAGGGTTCTTTAAAAGCCGGCGAATATCGCTTTGCACCGGGCGTGAATGTTGTTCAGGTCATTGATATTTTGGTGGATGGCAGTTCAATCCTGCATTTCGTGACAATCCCTGAAGGGCGCACCACGGCGCAGATTATGGAGATTATCAAGGCTGACCCGGTGCTTACCGGCGAGATTAGTTTTGAGCCGCGTGAGGGAATTTTACTTCCCGAGACATATGGCTTTACACGCGGAGAAACCCGCGATGCTTTGCTAAAGCGCATGGCGATCGCACAAGAAAGCGTTATCACCAGCTTGTGGGAATCTCGGCAGGCTGAACTCCCGCTCGCTAATCCGCGCGAGGCATTGATTCTTGCCTCTATCGTTGAAAAAGAAACCGGCGTTGCGGGCGAGCGCAAACGGATTGCGTCTGTCTTTATCAACCGCATTCGCAAGGGGATGCGTCTGGAATCAGATCCGACCATTATTTATGGCCTCACGGGCGGAGAGCCTCTGGGCCGGGGGCTTCGGGCCAGTGAGATTAGAGGCGAGACTCCGTACAACACCTATGTCATTCGTGGCTTACCGCCCACGCCCATCTGTAATCCCGGACGGGCCTCCATTGAAGCGGTCCTGGACCCGGCGCAAACCGATGATATCTTCTTCGTTGCCGATGGCAGCGGCGGCCATGCCTTTGCCAAGACACTGCGCGAGCACAATAACAATGTAAAAAAATGGCGCGAGATTGAACGCCAGCGACGATAGGGTCTCATGACCAGTCGGGCGCGTGGGCGGCAATGTTGGCAGAGCAGATTTGTGAAAATTTGCGAATACGCGCATCATAAATGCTACATGATGGCGCCATAGCAGGACAGATTTCTCAAATGCCCAATTCTCTTTCTTCAATGACGGGTTTTGCTCGCCAGGACGGCCAGCTTGATCGACATCGCTGGACCTATGAGCTGCGCAGTGTGAACGGGCGCGGGCTTGAAGTTCGCTGTCGTTTGCCCGCAGGTTTTGATGCGCTCGAGCTAAAGTTGCGCAAAGCGGTCACCGCCAAACTCGCGCGCGGCAATGTTTCGGTAAGCCTTACCTTAAGGGATGATGAAAAGGCGGGCCGTCTTGTGCTCAACAAGGACGCTTTATCGAGCGTGCTGGAGATGGTGAAGACAGTCCAAGAGGAAAGTCCAATCGCCATGGCGCCGCCAACAGTAGATGGGGTGCTCAATATTCGCGGCGTCATTGAGGCCAGCGAAGAAACGCTGAGCGAAGATGCACTTTCTGCCTTGATTGAAACGCTCGCAACAAGCTTTGATGAGGCGCTTGGCAAGTTGATTGACCATCGCCGCGCAGAAGGGGCAAGCCTTCAGGCCATTCTTGAAAAACAAATTGATGCGGTTGAAGAACTAACCAACACATCGCGCAAGCTTAGTGAGGGATCAACGCAAACCCTTCAGGCGCGGATTTTAAAATCAATCGAAGGCCTTGCCAGCGAAGTTCAACTTGATGAGGCGCGCTTGGCGCAGGAAGTTGCTGTCCTGTCGGTAAAGGCCGATATTTGCGAGGAACTGGACCGGCTTGATGCGCATATCATTGCAGCGCGCGCTCTATTGGCCGAGAACGGCCCGATTGGCCGTAAGTTTGATTTTCTGGTGCAAGAGTTTAACCGGGAAACCAATACCTTATGTTCTAAAGCTGTTGACATAACCTTGAAACAGGCTGGGCTTGAGATGAAGACGATCATTGATCAGATGCGAGAGCAGGTTCAAAATGTTGAATAAGCCGGTTGAAGCGGGTGAGGCGATGAAGTCACGAAGGGGGCTGTGTCATGTTGGGCGGTGATTTAAAAGTTGCACGGCGCGGATTGATGTTTGTCTTATCGAGCCCATCGGGCGCGGGAAAAACAACATTGGCGGAACGTTTGCTGAAAAAAGATGGTGAAATGGTGCTGTCGATTTCTGCAACCACGCGGGAGCGCCGTCCGGGCGAAGTGCACGGCGAAGATTACTTCTTTGTTGGCGAAGATGAATTTATTCGCATGCGCGATAATAATGAATTTTTAGAATGGGCGAATGTGTTCGGCCATCTTTATGGGACGCCCCGCCATTTGGTCGAGGATACGTTGCGCGCGGGCCGCGATGTCTTGTTTGATATTGACTGGCAAGGCGCTCAACAGCTCGATGAGGTTGCTGGCGAGGATGTTGTAAAGGTGTTCATTCTACCGCCATCGCGCGAAGAACTTGAACGCCGTTTGCGCAAACGCGCGCAGGACCCTGAAGAAGTTGTCCTGAAGCGGATGGCAAAAGCGGATGCGGAAATCTCTCACTGGGCTGAATATGATTATGTGATCGTCAATTATGATCGCGAAGAATCCGAAGAGCTTTTGCGTGCTATTTTGTTTGGTGAACGGCTAAAGCGCCGTCGCCAGATCGGCTTGGCGAAAATTGTCATGGATATGATCGGCGACTAGTAAGCGCCAGCATACCGGATCGATCATTCGTTTGAAAATTGCGACCAGTTGAGCGAATTTTCCGGTGGGCCGATGGTCACTTTAAAATTTTTTTCTTTACTGTTGTATTTTGTTCAGTAAATGAGGTGACCCTTCATGCGTACAATAAACCTGTTTTCGGCACTTTTTGTTAGTACGGGCCTGACATTAGCCAATATCAATGCACCCAATCTACATGCACAGACCGAACAAGGGGTTACCTATGATCAGCGGACGCTGACCCTATCTGACCCGGTGATGAGCGCGCCGGTTGTTATGCGGTTTTCTGATGGCGAGGCCGATGCCTTGATGGTGCGTACACGCGATGAAGACGGGCATCATCAACTCCATGCTTTTTCGCAAGCATCTCTGGCCGGGCCGTCGCCAAAAGCCAGCCACAAAGTCAATATGCCCCATAATGGCGTTTTGTACGCCCACGGCGAAATGCCCGACGGGGAGCGCGAACGCTTGCTGGTTCTAACCGATGAGGGTGTGCGGATTTACAATCTTTCTACCAACCAATTTGATATGCTGGTTGAGACAGGATCAATTTACCGTCAGGGAACCGATATCCGCCTGGCTCTGGGAGACTTTGCCGCTGACCTGAATGATGATGGCCGGTTTGACCTGACAATTCCGAACTTTGATGGCATTCACACTTGGATACAAAATCCGGACGGATCTTTTGCGGGACCAACTCTATTGCCCGTGCAACCGGAAATGCGCTTGACGGGAAATTTTTCCAACGAAGATGTCAGCGATACCAGCTTTGGTGTTTCGCGAGCGCGCACACCAAGTTTCAGAGTTTTTCCCCATTATGTGTTTGATGCGACGGGAGACGGCAAACCCGATCTTGTCTTCCGCATCGGCAAAGCGCTTGAAGTTTTCGCCATGGGTCCAACGGGTAGTTTTTCCACGAACGCCCAGACGGTAAATTTACCCTTTGAAATGCGCGGTAATCGCTGGATTGATGATATTCGCGCGGATGAGGAAAATGCTGATCAAAGCAATTTTCGCGATGTGTCTCTTTACCGCATTGTTGATCTCGATGATGACGGGATTCAGGATATTGTTACGGTGCTGAATAAAGCAAATGGCCTGTTTGACCGCGAACAGGATTTTCGGATTTATAAAGGCAGTGTTACTGGCGGGCTCATCTCCTATAAGGCTGCACCCGATCATACCTTGCTGATGAAGGGCGTTGGCGGTCTTGGGCTGCGCGATATCAATAATGATGGCCGCAAGGATCTTGTTGTAGCGTCGACCAAATTGAGTCTGACAAAGGTTGTCGGGTTCTTGATCAACAAAACAATGAAGATGCGCACAACCGTTCAATTAGATAATGGCGCGGGCGGTTATGTTAAAAATGAAAACTATAACCGGTCGCATTCCATCGGGATAGATTTGTCCAAAGGGCTAACGCGCAATCCGCCCTTAGTGTATGCAGACTTTGATGGCGATGACGCGATTGATTTATTGTTGGGAAAAAATGGTGAAGAACTCCAGCTATTGCGCGGCGACAAGAACGCACCCTTCGAAAACCTATTGACGACAATAAAGGCCGATTTGCCAAGCGAAGGACAGCTCGTCTCCAGCTTGGAAATTAATGATGATGGCCGGGCAGATATTGTGTTGCGCTATAGTCGGTTCGGCTATGATGGCGAAGAGGCGAAGAAAAAACTGATCGTGTTTTTATCGCAATAAAGAGATAGCGTTTATCCACATTGGTGAGGGGGGCGCCGTCGCAGTTTTGTCGCTACTCTATAAATGGCCGTCTGCGATGAATGCGCATCGATCTTGTTGGGCAATTCGCGCCACCTCATCATAGGCTTGCTGGGTTGGTGCAAGACGCCGGATCAAGATAAGCCCGCGCTTGGTCGGCGTTTCAAATTGGGGCCCTGCAAATTGTGTATCGCCAATAGGTGCGCTGCCCGGTGCGCGGAGTAGAATTTGAGATCCCGATGAGGGAACCCCGCCCGCGCCGACACGAACGGTGGCAAAATTATTCGTCCGCATATCAAAAAATGACACTGATGAATAATCATCATAAATGCCAGCGTTAACCTTGAGGAGCGCGTCACCGGACAGATCAAACCGGCAAATTGAATAGGCAAGATCTGGGGAGGGACGCACGACCGATTGGGTTTGCGGTGTGGTGCGTTGCGCCAAGCTGAATTCGTGTAATTTTACGCCGCGATCTTCCATTTTATCGATCGCTTTGTTCATAATGATGACGGGGATCATATGCACGGTTACGCCGTGCCCGATGAGCGCCATGACTATGAAGATGAATGCGGCACCAACGACATGTTTCATGAGGCTGCCTCGCAATCAATTTTGCGAAGTGACGGTGCATTGAGAAATTGCTCGGGATTATCAAGTAAACTCGCTGCAGGGCGATAGAGCCGCAACGTCAGATCAAACTGACCGGCCGCCCGGCTGGAAATCCAGGGCCCCGAACCAGGGTGCACTGGTGCAATGATTGCTGTCCATTTGTCAGACGCGCCAAGCGTGGTGGCATCAATCGACAATGCATTGTCATCATTCAACGGCAGACGGCTTTCAGCGTCATATAATGTAATTGACCACCATAAGGCATCTTGATTCCCGCCGCTCAATGCATATCTGCAATGCTCAGATAAGGGATCGTTTTGATTATCCGTACTACGCGTAAAGTAAATCGCTTCTTGTTTGGAAAGCGCTAAAAGACCATGACGGGCGACGCGCGCTCTTGTGTAGGGGTTGGCAGATGAAGACCCAATCGAGGCATCGCTTTTCCAGTTTTCCACATTGATATCGGTAAAACCGGCAGGCTCTATGAAGCGCAATAGTCCCGTTGCCCATAACGCTGATAGGCATCCAGCTATTAGGGCAAACAACGACAGTAAACTATAGCCTAATAGTGATTTCATAGTTGCCGCGATTGCCAAGGGTAGGGGTTATGGTTGCGTCGAGGGCCCGTGTTTGCGAGATTGCGCTCATAATTCCAAAACACGGAGCCGGTTTCATGGCCGGGCCATTTTTTATAATAAATCTTGATCGGCTCATTGCCATAACCAAAGCCGCTTGATGTATTGTCATATTTAACCGCATGAATTTGCCCGACCACGGCAGAGTAAGCGGGTTTCCGGTCCGGAGATCCAGCGTTTCTGGCAACATGATCAACCCGTAAGGTTGCCTCCAATTTGCCGCCAATGCGGGCGAATTGATCGGAACCATTGCGTGCTTCAACAGCCCAGTTATTTTTCGCCCCGCTTGTTTTAAGCCGTTTATTGGTGCCGCGTAGCATTTCTCTAAGCTCGCTGCGTGTATTTGTGGAATTTTTGGTTGTGATCGCTTTGTTAGGCGCGGCGAACACCAGATGGTCATCTTCGTTCAGATAGAAAAAATCGGGGTGAGAATATTTTTTCAACCCTTTCACAGTGACCGTATCGGGTTTTTTATCCCGATTATCATCCTGGGGAAGGGTGAGATTCCAATAGCTCAGATCAAATTTTTCTGCGGGCACGGTTGGCTTGTCTTTGCCCCGTCCCGATTGCGCGAAACTGTCGGCGCCCGTGGCAAGGGCTGCGGTTAGGGCGAGCATACCAATACTGACGATAAATATGTTCGATTGTGATCGTTTCAAAGAGAGAGCCATAGTAATCCAGTATTTCCGGGACGTCTTATGCGGGCAGAAAATGTATGCCGCTTGCGATTAGATAAGTACCATAGCGGTGCAATTAGGAAAGTGGCATTGACAACAAAACCGGGAATGGCGCATCACCGGAGACAATATTGATGACCACCCCGAAGAACGCCAACCCGAAGAGAACCGTTGTAATGATCCCCCGCTATACCCGCCCTGAAATGGCGTCCATTTGGTCGCCTGAATCCAAGTTTCGCATCTGGTTTGAAATTGAAGCCCATGCGGCCGATCAGATGGCCAATTTGGGAACCATCCCAAAGGAAGCTGCAACAACCATTTGGGAAAAGGCAGACAAGGCTGAGTTTGATGTTGCGCGCATTGATGCGATCGAGGCGGAGGTCAAACATGATGTGATCGCGTTTCTGACGCATCTGGCGGAAATTGTTGGACCAGAGGCGCGGTTCGTTCATCAGGGGATGACCTCTTCGGATGTGCTCGATACTTGTCTTTCTGTCCAGCTAACGCGGGCCAGCGATCTTTTACTCGATGGGTTGGACCGGATATTGGCGGCCCTAAAAACCCGCGCCCATGAACACAAAATGACAGTGTGTGTAGGGCGTAGCCACGGGATCCATGCAGAGCCGCTCACCTTCGGGTTGAAGTTGGCTGGATATTACACAGAATTTCAGCGCAACCGGGCCCGTCTTGTTGAGGCAAGACGCGAGATTGCGGTTTGCGCGATTTCGGGCGCGGTCGGCACCTTTGCCAATATTGACCCCTCAGTTGAAGCCCATGTTGCCGAGCAAATGGGATTGGAGATTGAACCGGTTTCTACGCAGGTCATTCCGCGCGATCGCCATGCCGCATTTTTTGCAACCTTGGGGGTTATCGCCTCTTCGGTTGAGCGACTGGCAACAGAAATTCGGCATTTGCAACGCTCGGAGGTTCTTGAGGCGGAAGAATTTTTCTCGAAGGGCCAAAAGGGCTCGTCCGCTATGCCGCACAAGCGCAATCCGATTTTGACGGAAAACCTCACCGGGCTTGCCCGGTTGGTGCGCATGGCCGTGGTGCCTGCCATGGAAAATGTTGCCCTATGGCATGAGCGCGATATCTCGCACTCGTCTGTGGAGCGCGGCATTGGTCCGGATTCAACGGTGCATTTGGATTTCGCGCTTCACCGTCTTGCCGGCGTTGTCGAAAAACTTGTTGTCTATCCGGAACGGATGAAAGCTAATCTCGACAGTCTTGGCGGATTGGTGCACTCGCAGCGCGTTCTCTTGGCGCTTACGCAATCGGGTGTGTCTCGTGAGGATTCTTACCGGTTAGTGCAACGCAACGCCATGCCTGCTTGGCGTGGGGAGGGTGCGTTTCTCGATAATCTGAAGGCAGACGAAGAGGTCACGGCGAAACTTTCCGCGCGTGACCTCGATGCATTGTTTGATCTTGGCTATCACACCAAGAATGTCGACACGATTTTTAGCCGGGTCTTCGCTGAATAAACAGATTTACAACCGAGACAATCAGCATACCGACGGCAATCATGAACAAGGTGCTGCCGGTTTCTGCAGTGAAGTCTGAGCGAACAAATCCTTCGCCAGCCTTTAAGGCATCGACTGGTTTTGGAGTTGCAAAATCAAGCGGTGTGTTCGTGCCAAGATATGGCGTTAAGTGCATGACGACAGCACCCAAAAACGGCAATACAGCAAATGGGGCACCAATAGTTGTGCGCGTCATCGGCAAGATGACAAGCACCCCGGCGACCAATTCCATTATACCAACAAGCCAGTTGCCAACCGGGTAAGCAAGCCCTGCCAGGGGAAGGCCAGCCGCGCCTGCTTTATATTCAATAAAAGGAAAAATGAATGCAGCCCCCGAGACTTTCATAAAGCCAAATAGGAGCAAAAACCCACCAACGGCGAGTGCAAAAATCCATTTTAATATTGCCATGAGAATCTCCTCAAGAATTATGGTGAATGGCGGCAATCTATCTTGTGCTGACAAGAAGCGCAATGTATGTGGGGTGATTAGCCGGATTGGTTAGGTGGCGTATTTTGTAGCCTAACTCCCCCAAGCGAGCACCCCAAAAACGGGCGCTATATCATCACAATTCTTTATACAGGATATGGGCATCAGTTAGCCCCAATTTTTTATGGCGGAAGGCGTGTTTTAGCGTGCCCACATGCTCAAATCCGTGCTTTTTCCACAGACGAAAGGCCGCCTCATTGCTTGCAACAACCAGATTGTACTGCATATGCGAAAAGCCCAGCCTTCGCGCTTCTTGTTGAGAAAAGTCACACATCTGGCTTGCAACCCCTTTTCCGCGCGCATTTTCGGCGGTGACATAGCCACAATTGCATACATGGTCACCGAGTGCGTCCTGATTGGGTTTTATGTAAAAAGTGCCAACAATATCGGTGCCGTCATGGGCAACGTAAGTCGCGGTCGGTATTTCGACCCATTTGTGATGGGCCTGCTGGGCGGTAATATTGTCCGCATAAGGGTAGGTTTCACCGGCTCTGAAAACCGGTTCTAACACCCGCCATACATCCTTCCACTGATCATCATGATAGGGTTTTATCGTGATGGCCATGGGGGATTATTTCTTCCAGATTGAACCCTGACGCAAGGCATCGCTAACGCGGCCGGTGCGTTTTCCCTGGGTGGGATGATGGGACCAGAATTTTTGATCAAACGAGGCATCGGCAGGATTGTCATAAATCACGCCGAGCGCGACGGGCGCCTCGTCGCCATCCATGGTCAACAGCATCTGCGCCAATGTTGCGTTAGAGCTATCATGAATGAGTATGTCACTTTCACCGACGCCGTTTTCGCCAAGAGTGACCACCTCGAGCGCAAAGCGCTGGGTGTTCAAGCGAATGCCTTTTGTGCCGCCCGCAAATAGCAATGGCTCACCATGCGTACAATGTAATTGATTATCAGAGGCAACGGCTTTTTCGGTGAAGCCTTTAAACACGTCCGCATTATAGACAATGCAATTTTGATAGATTTCAACAAAGGCTGTGCCCTGATGGGCGTGGGCCTTCTTTAAGGTTGCGCTGAGATTTTTTGCATCTGTATCGATACCGCGCGCAATGAAATGAGCACCCGCACCAAGGGCAAATGCGCCCGCTGATACGGCACCTTCAATAGAGCCTTTCGGGCTTGATGGTGAGCGTGTGCCAGGGCGCGAGGTCGGCGAATATTGCCCTTTGGTGAGGCCATATATTTCATTGTTAAACAGCAAGACCTGCATGTTCACATTGCGGCGGATCAGGTGCAGCAAGTGATTTCCGCCAATCGAAAGTCCGTCGCCGTCACCGGTGACCATCCACACATCGAGATCGGGATTGGAAAGTTTTAACCCGGTTGCGAATGCCGGCGCGCGCCCATGAATTGTATGGAACCCATACGTGTCCATGTAATAAGGGAACCGTGATGAGCAACCAATCCCGGAGATAAATACAGTCTCATCGGGGTTTGCTTCAAGATCTGCCATGGTCTTTTGGACACATTTCAGGATCGCATAGTCCCCGCATCCGGGGCACCAGCGTACTTCTTGATCGGTCGCAAAATCTTTGGCGGTGAGGGGCTTGTTCATAAGGCTTGAGCTTTACTGGTTTTCAGGATCGATACTGGTTAGGGAAACATTTTCCATAACTATGTCATTGAGAGCGTCAAAAAATCGCGAAGAAATGCCCTGCGTCACAAAGCCATTTAGGTCATCATACTGAGCAAATATCCGGCTTTTGGAATAAACCACTTTGCAGGTGGTGGTGTAACGCTCTTTAAACTCAATCAGAACAGACTCAATGGCCCAACTGGATGCAGGGGTTTGCCAGGTAGGTTCTAACTGTTCAAAAATTGGTAGCAAATCTTGTACAAAAACCGCGGCGGCCGGTTTGTAGTAAAAGGCTTCCTTGCGATCGGGTTGAAATGCGGTGCCCTTGCCAAGATATGTGACTTTGATGGAGGTTCCCGCGTCAAACTCTTTGGTAAAGCAAAGCTCTTTTGCATAAGCCTTCGGGCCCGCTAAAGTGCTGGCCAATAGGATTGTCGCGGTCATCAGGATTGTAATGGCGAATTTCATAAAGAGGGTTCCCTTACTCTGCGGCTTGCACACTATTGGGCAAGGTTTGACGGATCCCCTCTAGAATTTCACTAATTTTGAATGGCTGACCGGATACTTTGGTTAGCGGCACCACATCAACCTCCAGCTTGTCGCGAAGCAGGGTTGCGCATTGTCCCATATTCATTTCCGGCAATAAGATCCGCTCATAACCAGAGAGCAGGCTGCCGAGATTTTTCGGAAGTGGGTTCATGTAGCGTAAATGAATTTGCGCGACATCGAGCCCTTCTTCGCGTGCCTGATTAACCGCGCGCCAGATCGCGCCGTGGGTTGAACCCCAACCAACCACAACGAGCGGGCCTGTTGCGGGGCCTTGCTCAATATGTTGGTCGGGAATGAAGTGGGCAACGCTATCAACTTTGCGCGCGCGCAATTCGCTCATCGCCTGATGATTGTCGGCATCATAGGAAATGTCGCCAGTGTGCATATCTTTTTCCAGACCGCCCACCCGGTGCGCAAAGCCTTTAACGCCGGGCTTGATCCAGGCGCGCCCATGGCTTTCGTCATCGCGCTTCCAAATCGCCGCTTTTACACTGGCATTGTCTTCAACGTCAACATTATCAGTAAGCGGATTAATCTCGATTGGCGGTAAGGCATCCATGTCCGGTAAGGCCCATGGCCCGGCGGCATTTGCGATATAGCCATCGGTTAACAAAAATACCGGCGTCATATGCCGGACGGCGATCCGTGTTGCTTCAATGGCAGCATAAAAACAATCACCGGGATTGCTGGCCGATATAACCGGAATGGGTGTGTCGCCATTGCGGCCGTAAACCGCTTGATAGAGATCTGATTGCTCGGTTTTGGTCGGCAAGCCTGTCGACGGCCCGCCGCGCTGGGAATTGACAATCACCAGCGGCAATTCAGCGGAGACCGCAAGCCCGATTGCCTCAGTCTTCAGCGCGATACCGGGCCCGGAACTTGAGGTGACCCCAATTGAGCCCCCATAGGAGGCCCCAATGGCCGCGCAACAGGCTGCGATTTCGTCTTCGGCTTGAAAGGTTGCAACGCCCAGATCGCCCATTTTTGAAAGATGGTGGAGGATCGGCGAGGCCGGAGTAATCGGATAGGAGGCAAAGAATATATCTGTGTCCGCAAGCTCGCCCGCCGCCGCCAGCCCCAATGATAAGGCATGGGCACCGGTAATGGAGCGATAATCGCCAGAATCCATTGGTGCCTGGCCAATTTCAAATTGCGGGATCTCTGCGGATAGCTCTACCGTTTCCGCATAGGCGTGACCTGCATGGAGGGCGGCAAGGTTGCCCGCTTTTACATCCGGTTTTTTGGCGAACTTGGTTTCGATCCATTGTTCAATCGGCGCGCGGTCGCGCCCGAACATCCATAAGACCGTGCCCAGCGCCCAGAAGTTCTTGCACTGCTCTGCGCCTTTTTTGCCAAGACCGCTTTCGCTCACCGCTTCCATGGTTTGTGTGGTGATGGCGATTTCAACAAGCTGATATTCGTCAAGCTCGCCGGTTTCGCGTGGGTCGGTTTCAATGCCCGCTTTGGCAAAGTTGCGCGCATTAAAGGCGTCCGTATTGACGATGACCAATGCGCCTTTGGGCAGCAAGGGCAGGTTCACTTTCAGCGCTGCCGGGTTCAGGGCGATCAGCACATTGGGCTCGTCGCCGCTGGTGGCGATGCGCCGCGCGCCGAGATTGATCTGAAACGCAGATACGCCAAATGTTGTTCCGACCGGGGCCCGAATTTCCGCGGGAAAATCAGGAAATGTCGCAAAATCGGCACCGGTTAGTGCTGTTGAATCTGCAAATTGCGAGCCTAGCAGCTGCACCCCGTCGCCACTGTCTCCAGCGAAGCGCACGGTGATGGATTGCTGCTTCGGAAGAATTGCTGTCATAGTCGAACGCCTGATTTTATGCTTTGGCCTGACCCGGAGAGAACTCAAAAACTGGCCCTGAAAGAAGAGTATACGCCGTTCCGCACGGCGCGCGAAACCGGTATATAAGGGAAGCTTGGGTGCGGGAAAAGCCTTTGAGGAGGGGTAAACTGCGACTGATGGCCATTTGTCGCCGCTTTTGTGGATTTTTTCATCAAGTCATCTTTCAGGAATCGGAAAATTGATAGTCTTATCAAGGCACTATGGGGATTTTCGGCGTTCAGTGATGATCCCTAACAAGGAAAGCATTTTTTCGCGAGGTCAGGCGGAAATCCGTTGTTTTTGTTAGAAAAACTAAACTACGGCGAAGCAATCCCCCTGTACCCTGCGTCCCGACGCGAAGGCATGTCGGATTTTAATAGCCAGACGGGTCAAAAGAGGGGTAAGCGTCACGGCAAATTCCCCGTTTTCACCAGTGCCGCGCTGGCGCGTTGGATAGTCATGAAAAGGAAGCCGAGCTGATGAAGTTCTTTGTTGATACTGCCAATATTGAAGAGATTGCCGACTTGATCCCAACCGGGCTGGTTGATGGGGTTACGACAAACCCAAGCTTGATCATGAAATCTGGGCGCGACTTTCGAGAGGTTGTCGCTGAGATTTGCAAGCTGACCGATGGTCCGGTCTCTGCGGAGGTTACCGCATTGGATGCAGATAATATGGTCGCGGAAGGCAAATCCCTCGCAAAGATCGCCGATAATGTAACCGTAAAATTACCGTTGACCCTTGAGGGGCTAAAAGCATGCCGCGCATTTAAAAGCGAAGGCATTAAAACCAATGTCACTTTATGCTTCTCGGCAAATCAGGCCCTGTTGGCGGCAAAAGCGGGCGCCAGTTTCATATCGCCCTTTATTGGCCGGATTGATGATCTGGGCCTGAACGGCATGGAGCTTATTCAGGACATCCGCCAGATTTATGATAATTATGATTTCCGTACGGAAATTCTTGCCGCATCCATTCGCTCGCCCTTGCATATGCGCGAATGTGCGCTTTACGGCGCTGATGTTGCAACCGCCCCGCCAGCGGTTATCAAATCGCTTGCCAACCACCCTCTCACCGATAAAGGCCTTGCGGCATTTCTTGAGGATTGGGAAAAAACCGGTCAAACGATTTTGTAAACCGTTCAATCCTTCCTGTTGCTGAATTAGAAAGACTGCCATGAGCAATATTACCGCTCCGCTCGCGCCCGTCATTGTGCGGACCATTGAAGATGATGAATTTCATGTGCGCCGTATCTTCTGCGTCGGGAAAAATTATGCCGATCATGTCGCAGAAATGGGCGGGGATGCCTCGCGCGATGCGCCTGTGTTTTTTACAAAGCCAAGGGACGGCGTTGCGTTTGAGGAAAGCGAGATTGCCTATCCGGGGCAAACCGAAGATCTGCATTTTGAAGGTGAGCTTGTGGTCGCGTTAAATGGGGGAGGGGCTAAGATGAGCCCACAAGAGGGGGCGCGCTGCGTTTATGGCTATGCATGTGGGTGCGATCTTACCCGCCGCGATCTTCAATCCCTTGCAAAAAAGGCTGGCAATCCATGGGATATGGCCAAGGCTTTTGACAAGAGCGCGCCGATTGGAAAAATTATGCCCCGCGAGCGCGCTGGCGCCCTTGAGGAGATGGCCTTAGCAACATTGGTCAATAATGAGCAAAAACAACATTCAACATTGGCCAAAATGATTTGGTCGGTCCCGGAAATCATTTCAACGCTTTCCCGGTTTGTAACGCTTGCTGCCGGGGATTTAATTTTCACCGGAACACCGGAAGGCGTTGGGCCTTTGGTTGTCGGTGATAATGTCCGCGTGGAAATTGGACCGTTGCCCCCGCTTTCTTTCAAGGTGATTTAACCGATGGATAAACCCTCAATTTATGCGGAACTAAAAGACGAAATCCTCGCCGTCATTGACGGGGAGACAAATCAAGTTGCGCGCATGGCAACCATATCCAACATTCTCCATCACCGGTTTGAACATTTTTTCTGGACCGGTTTTTATAATGTTGATCCGTTAAACACCGCCGAGCTCGTGGTGGGGCCGTATCAAGGCACGATGGGCTGTTTGCGCATTCCATTCGGTAAGGGCGTGTGCGGGGTAGCTGCGCAAAACCGCGAAACGATAATCGTCGATGATGTTCATGAATTTCCCGGCCACATCGCGTGCGATGCCAATTCCGCCTCGGAAATTGTCGTGCCGGTTGTGACAAAAACCGGCGAGCTGATTGCCGTGCTGGATGTTGATAGCGACAAGATCGCCATGTTTGACGAAGACGATGCGGCGGGCCTTGAGGCCATCATCCGCGCAAGTTTTTGATCGTAGAAGGCAGCGTTTAAAGACTACTCCGCTTTTTTCGTGGCCTTCTTTTTTGTGGCCTTTTTAGCGGTCGTTTTCTTTGCAGCCTTTTTCTTGGTTGCTTTTTTCTTTGTCGCTTTCTTTTTCGTCGCTTTTTTCGTTGCCTTCTTCTTTGTGGCTTTTTTCTTCTTCGGTTTTTTCTCTTTTGCGACGATCCATTCCAGCGCCTGTTCAAGGGTTACATGTTCAGGGTCATTTCCTGATGGAATGGTGGCGTTGATTTTTTGGTGTTTCACATAGGGGCCATAACGGCCATCCATAATATTGACCGGATCGCCAGTCTCTGGGTGATTGCCCAACTCGCGCAATGGCTTTGCGGCTTTGCGCGCTCTTGGGTTTGCGATTTTTTCCGCAATCAGTGTGACCGCACGGTTAAGACCAACCTCAAAGACTTCATCTGCATTTTCAAGGTTTGCATAGGTTTTGCCATGTTTGACAAATGGGCCATAGCGACCAAGGCCTGCAACAATATCTTCATTGTCGTCCGGGTGCTGACCAACAAGACGGGGGAGGGAAAGCAGTTTTAATCCCCCTTCAAGGTCGAGCGTTGCTGCATCCCAGCCTTTGGGAATGCTGGCGCGTTTGGGTTTTGTTTCCGCTTCTTTGTCTTCTTCGCCAAGCTGCACATATGGGCCAAAGCGTCCAACGCGCAATAACACGTCGAGACTTGTCTGCGGGTCGGTGCCCAAAACCTTATCGCCTGAAGGGCCATCTTCTTCGCCCTTCACCGCAGAAGAAAGCTGTTTGGTATATCGGCAATCGGGATAGTTGGAGCAGCCGATAAAGGCACCAAAGCGGCCGGTTTTCAGCGACATCTGACCATCATCACAGCTTGGGCAGGCGCGCGGATGGCTGCCATCTTCTTTTGGCGGGAAGATCAAAGGCCCGAGCGACTCATTGAGCGCATCGAGCACCTGCGTGATCCGTAACTCGCCAGTGGCTTCGATAGCGGCGTGAAATTCTTTCCAGAAGGCGTGGAGAAAATCGCGCCAGTCTGCATCGCCTGCAGAAATCTGATCGAGCGTGCGCTCTAGATCCGCAGTGAAATCATATTCGACATATTTCGGGAAAAAATTCTCCAGGAATGCCGTTACAATCCGCCCCTTACTGTCGGGGATAAACCGGTTGCGGTCCATTTCCACATAGCCGCGATCGCGCAGCACAGACAGGATGGATGCATAGGTTGACGGACGCCCGATCCCAAGCTCTTCCATCCGCTTAACCAGGCTTGCCTCAGTAAAGCGAGGGGGCGGCTGGGTGAAATGTTGGTCGGCCTTTACATCGCCGACGCCCGTGGCTTCGCCTTCGCTGACCTTTGGCAGTACGCCGCTTGCATCATCGCCGTCGGTATCATCCATGCCCTCTTCATAGAGCTTGAGAAATCCATCGAACAAAATGACCGAGCCGGTGGCGCGCAGGCCCGTCTTTGAGTCCGCCGATTGAAGATCAATCGTTGTGTTCTCAAGGCGCGCGCTCTCCATTTGCGAGGCAACGGCGCGCTTCCAGATCAATTCGTATAATTTGGCCTGATCGCTCTCCAATCCGCGCACTTTGTCGGGGGAGCGGGCAAAGGAGGTTGGCCGCACACATTCGTGGGCTTCCTGCGCATTTTTGGCTTTGGTTTTGTAGACCCGCGGGGATTCCGGCACATAGTTTCCGCCAAATGAGGTCTCAATAGAGCGCCGGGCATCGGCAATTGCCTCGCCGGCCATATCAACACCGTCGGTCCGCATATAGGTGATAAGCCCGGTGGTCTCACCGCCAATATCAATGCCTTCATAAAGGCGCTGCGCGGTGCGCATGGTGCGCTGCGCATTAAAGCCAAGCTTGCGGGCGGCTTCTTGCTGCATGGTTGAGGTGGTGAAGGGCGCAGGCGGGTTGCGGCGTGTTGGCTTAGCCTCAACGGAGCGAACCGAAAAGCTTGCATTCTCAACCGCCAGCTTTGCCGCCGCAGCATCTGCCTCATTGGCGAGGGAGAATTTGGTGAGTTTCTCCCCTTGATGGGTAATAAGACGCGCTTGAAAGGGCTGTCCGCCCGCAGATTTGGCTTGCGCCTCGACCGACCAATATTCGCGCGGCTCGAATTTTTCGATTTCAATTTCGCGCTCACAGATGATCCGCAAGGCGACAGACTGCACCCGGCCTGCGGAGCGCGAGCCGGGCAGTTTGCGCCATAGGACGGGCGATAGAGAAAATCCAACCAGATAATCCAGGGCGCGGCGGGCAAGATAGGCATCCACCAGATCCTGATCGATCTCGCGCGGTTGGGCCATGGCCTCCTGAATTGCGTTCTTGGTGATCGCGTTAAAAGCCACCCGGTCAATGCGGATGTCTTTCAGGGCCTTCTTTTGGTTGAGCACATCAAGGATATGCCAGGAAATAGCCTCTCCCTCTCGGTCCGGGTCGGTAGCGAGGATCAGGCGGTCTGCCTGTTTTGCATAGCTTGCGATCTCATTGACCCGTTTTTTCGAGGCGGTGTCGACTTCCCAGACCATCTCAAAACCCTCATCGGGCTTAACCGATCCATCTTTGGAAGGCAGGTCGCGTATATGCCCATATGAGGCAAGAACCTTAAAGTTTGAGCCAAGATATTTGTTGATGGTTTTCGCTTTTGAGGGCGACTCGACAATCACAAGCTGCATGGTTGGTCCTTACGCAAGAGGGGCAGTTACCCACATTAGGAAGGTGCCCTACACAGGTATTTGGGCAAAAATCAAGAGGTTTTGAAAATCTGAGAGTGATACAAGTGGCTGATAACAGACCATTTTTGATGCCGAAATGTCAAAAAAACCAGTCTTTGCAGGTCAACCAGCGCTGCGTCCCGTCACACCAGATTAAAGATCACAAACAAGATGGCTGAGTAAAGAGCGATGATCACAAAGGCTCTGAGCATCGCCATAGCGACTCGCGGCCGGATCTGCTGATAGCTTGTTTCGTGGGCAATATTGGCGATGGCTGCGGCAATCTCAACGGAGACCTGACTTGGGGATTTGCCGGCAATTTGCAGGTAAAGCCGGGTGCTGCCTTTCCCGGTTTGTTCGCTGACCTCTTCGAGGGCCTGCTCGAACACGCTCGCGGAGACATATTGCGAGATGGCCTCTTTTGGCCGCCATCCATTTTCATGGAGCTGACTGACGATCAATTTTGCGGAGGGCCATAGGCGCACCGCATCGCGGATTAAGAAAAGCCCAAGCATGATACTGGCGCTAAGCACAAATTGCTGGGCGCTGATCCAACCAAGCTCGTAAATAATGAAGGCGCTAGCCACCAGTATGAATTTGACCAGCGTATTGACCAACAGCGATTGCAAACCGGTGCGCACAATGCGGCGCACTTCCAGATCCAGCTTTTCGCGGGCCAGCGCACTGGCTTCCTCAATGATGGTCGCTTTTTGCTTTTCAACATTGTCAGCAAGCAAACGGCGTCCGGCGGTGACACCAGCACCGAGGACGGAAGCGGCAAGGAGGGCAATACGGATAATAAGTCTCAACTCCGGTTGGTTTTTCTCAGCATGCGTTACTGAGTGATATTGGTATTTAAACCATAAAGGGAAGGCGAAATTATGGGTGAATGGGCACCATCGCCCGGAATGGGTGCAAAATGGCGGCACCTTGCCCATAAATAATCCGGGAATCGTTTCACTTTTGACCATATCAGGTCATAATGACTTGCAATAAGGAGCGGTAGTGAAACCGCGTATGTATTGAGCTCACACCTTCGGTTTTGAGACAATGACATATTATGCCAGCTGATTGCGGCATCATCCAAGGGGGAGGAAATAGTCCATGACAAGTCCAATTTTAATTCCAACACTGATACCCGCTCATTCCAGTGGGTTTCCCCCCAGCCATAACCCGGTAACTGGCAACAAAACTCTTGGCCGCGCGCTGATCGCAGCGGCGATGGTGGTTGTCTTTTCGGTTGGCGTCCTCGTTGGCCGCGAAGTTATTCCCGCCAATGGCCGCGATAAAACTGCGCCGGTGGTCACAGCAAATATTCCCTACAGCCCGGATGGTGCGAGCGCGACCTCAGAGGATGATCGCGCAGCCTATGATTTTCAAAATGTCCGCGAGGCCAATGCCCCGCGCGCGAGCGACACTGAAGAGCAAGGGGGCGTGCAAGGTTTTGGCTATCAACGCTTAACCTATGATACGAGTGCGAGCGAGCCGAGTGCCTGTATTCAGTTTTCCAGCGCGCTCGATGATAGCGGAGAAACAAATTACGGCGATTATATTCGGGTAACCCCCGAGACCAAGCCAGCATTTTCCGTAAACGGAGAGATTTTGTGTCTCACTGGGTTAGGCTTTCACCAGACCTATCAGGTGACATTGCGAGCAGGACTGCCATCTGCTGCCGGAGACAAGCTTGCCCAGAGTGAAACGCTTTCGATTTCGTTTGGCGATAAGCCTGCGGTTGTTGCTTTTGTGGGGGACGGGGTCATTTTACCGCGCCTTGAAGCCGATGGTTTAGGAATTCGCACGGTCAATGTTAAACAAATCAATGTGACCGTACGCCGGGTAAATGATCGCGCGCTGTTTCAGCGCGCGGTGGTGAAAGGGGAGGCGACCGGCGCTAATCAATATCCCTATTTTTATGGCCCGCGCGACGGAACGGAACATGGTGTTGTCGTTTATGAGGGCAAGCTTGCCACTGAGCCTGATGCTCTAACCCCGACACGTAACGAAACCGTCACGACTATATTCCCGCTCGGGGCAACCTTAAAAGGATTAGAGCCGGGCGCTTATTTTATCCAGGTTGAGGATGCGAGTACCAAATCCCAATCGACAGGGCGCGCGGCACAGGCGTGGCGCTGGGTGATGTATACCGATATGGCGCTAACCTCTTATCAGGGAGCAGACGGGCTGGATGTCTTTGTGCGCTCTATCGATAGCGCACGGCCCTTGGTTGGTGCAGAGATGAGTTTGGTTGCGCAAAATAATGAAGTACTTGGCACCAATGTGAGTAATGCCGATGGCCGGGTGCATTTTGATGCCGCCCTCATTCGCGGGGAAGGCCCGCGCGCGCCGAAAATGATCATGGCCTATGGCTCGCAGAGTGATTTTGCTGCGCTTGATTTAACGCGGGCACCGCTTGATTTGAGCGAACGCAATATTGGCGGGCGGGATGTGCCGCCATTGCTTGATGCATACGCTTATCTTGATCGCGGTATTTATCGCCCCGGTGAAACCGTGCATGTGTCGAGCCTGTTGCGCGATAATACGGGCCGCGCGGTCGATGATCGCAGTCAAACCGTAAAGGTCTTTCGTCCGAACGGCGTTCTTGCCCATGAACAACGCATTGAACATACCCGTCTAGGCGGGTTCTCCCTTGCTTATGCGCTGCCGCAAACTGCGCCGCGCGGTGTGTGGCGTATGGAAGTTTTGGCTGACGGTGTTGGCAAGGTGGGCGGTACAAGCTTTTCGGTTGAAGATTTCGTGCCCCAGCGCCTCGAAGTCATTTTGGAAACGGATCAAGAAACACCGCTTTCTTTAGGCCAAGTTCGGGAGGTGAGCGTGGAAAGCCGGTTCCTTTATGGTGCCCCCGCTGCAAATCTGCCGGTTGAAGCAACATTGAGATATTTACCCGATCCCAATCCGTTCCCGGACTATCAGACCTATCAGTTCGGGCCGGAAAGTCCCAATTTTTCACAATCCTTCCGGGAACTGCCGAAACAGAAAACCGATGCGCAAGGCAAAACCAGCCTGACCATCAAAGCTGCTGATGCATCCAATGGAAACGGGGTTCCCTTGCGCGCCGATTTGGTTGTCGGTGTGATTGAGCCCGGTGGCCGTGTCGTTTCTGATAAAGTCCGCGTTCCTGTGCGTGTTGATGAGGCCTATGCGGGCGTGCGCCTTGAAGGCAATGCAAGCAGCGCCTCCTACCGCGAGCCAACCACCTTTGAGACCGTCTTGGTTGATCGAGCCGGGGCTCCGATTAAAGGCGAGCTTGAATGGAGACTTGTGCGTCAAGACTATGAGTATGACTGGTACCAAACCAATAGCAGATGGCAATATCGACGTAACAAAAAGGAAATTCTCATTAGTCAAGGTCGCCTGTCGACCGATGAAAAAGGATTGGCAAGTTTCGATCAAAAGCTGACATGGGGGGACTATCAGCTATCTGTCTGGCAGCAAGGGTCAACGGCGCGCTCTGAAAAGAGTTTCTATGCGGGCTGGCGATCACAGGCTGGTAGTGCGCAAACGCCAGATGAAGTTGTCATGACCGCGGTGAGCGATGGCACTGATGAAGGCAATATCGCGCCGGGTACGCGCGCGCGGCTTTTCATTGCGCCCCCTTATGCCGGAGAAGCGACAATTGTTGTGGCAACGGACCGTGTGCATATGGTTCAGCGATTGCGGGTCGAAGAAGAGGGCCGCGAAATCATTATTGATACGGACCCGGATTGGGGAAGTGGCTTTTATGTAATGGCAACGCTCGTCACGCCGCGCGATGCGGTTGATCAGCCGATCCCGCGCCGTGCCCTTGGCGTTCATCATGTCAGCTTTGATATGGCTGAGCGCTCATTGAATGTGAGCATGGATGTACCCAAAGTGTTGCAGCCACGCCAGACGCTTAATCTGCCCGTTAAAATTGACGGGGCAGGGGCTGGGGAAGAGGTGATGTTAACCCTTGCGGCGGTGGATCAGGGGATTTTGCAACTGACAAAATTCCCATCTCCTGATCCGAAAAACCATTTCTTTGGTAAAAAGCGGTTGGGTTTATCCGTACACGATGATTATGGCCGTATTCTCAATGCCAATCTCGGTGCGCCCACGCGCTTTGGCGGCGACCAAATTGGCGGTGCGGGCCTCAGCGTTGTGCCCACCAAAACGGTGGCTTTGTTTTCCGGGGCGGTTCGTGTTGATGCCAATGGCGCGGCGAGCGTTCCCATTGAGGTGCCGGACTTTAACGGCGAATTGCGGTTGATGGCGGTAGCCTGGTCGCGCGAAAATGTTGGCAATAGTGATGCCCGCATGACCGTGCGCGACCGTGTTCCGGCGGAAGTTTCTCTGTCGCGCTTTCTGGCCCCCGGCGATACCGGGCTTGCGACGATTTCCATCAATAATGTTGATGGCGCGCGCGGCGAGTATCAGGTCGAGTTGGCAGGCTCAGGCCCGATTATGCTCGATGAAAGCTTGACCTTTACTCTTGATGAAGGCGCGCGCGAAGAGCGCACCGTCAATTTACGGGCTGGGGCTACCGGGATTGGTTTTGTCTCCATGAATGTGACGGGGCCGGAGAACTTTTCCGTAACCAGAGCCTACCCCATTGAAGTCAGAACCCCTTGGTATCCGGTTAGCGAAACTTCTACATTTGCCCAGTCGCCCGGCGAAAAGTTCGCCCTCACTGATAAGATGCTGGATGGCTTTATTCCGGGTACCGGCGCTGTGACCTTGTCCTATTCGCGTCTTGCTGGCGTTGAGGCGGGCGCATTGCTGGATGGGTTGCGCCGTTATCCGTATGGCTGCACAGAGCAGCTAACCAGCTCGTCATTTCCGCTTCTTTATGTTGACACGCTTGGCGGGGAAGTTGGCCGTGGCCCTGAATATGAGGTCCGGCCAAGAGTGCAGACCGCTATCAATAAATTGATGGACCGTCAGTCTCCCGATGGTGCCTTTGGTTTGTGGCGCGTATCCGACCGCTATAGCAATCCATGGCTTGGTGCTTATGTGACTGACTTTTTGTTCCGCGCAAAAGATGCTGGGTATACGGTGCCAAACCATGTGCTGGAAAACTCCTACACAGCGCTGGCGCAAGTGGCTGAGGTTTCACGGTGGACAAGCGTTTCTTATGCCATGCGGGCGAACTTTACCAATAGCGATGACACTAATCAGCGCTATCGCCTTCGCGCGAGCGCCTATGCGCATTATGTTTTGGCGCGCGCTGGCCGCGGCGATCTTTCAGACATTCGCTATTTCCATGATGTGTTGTTGGAGCAGGTGAAAACACCTCTGGTTGCGGCCCATATTGGGGCTGCCCTTGCTGGATATGGAGACCGCGCGCGCGCTGAAAATGCGTTTCGCACGGCCCTTGAGGGTAAAGGGTTTTCCAATAGCTGGGATTATTATCAAACGCCGTTGCGCGATGCTGCTGGTATTGTGACCTTGATTGTTGAGGCTGGCTATTCTCATCTATTAGACGAGGCGAGCGAAGTTTTCACCCAAGCGATGAAATCGCCCGACCGAATGCACACCCAAGAAAAAGCCTTTGTTTTAATGGCAGCCAACGCAATGCTTGAAGGGGCGGGGCCACTCGCAATCGCAATTGACGGGCAAGAGGTGAGCGGTCTTGCGCCTGCGCCGGTATTTAGTCCAGATGCGGACGATATTTCAGCAGGCCGCACTTATGAAAATCGTGGTGAGGGTCCTGTGTTTTTATCCGTAACCCGCACCGGCTCTCCTGAGCGCGCGCCGGCATCGATTAATAATGGTGTGAAGGTCAACAAACGCTTTTTGACATTTTCCGGAAAACCAATTTCGGTCAATGAGGTTAAACAAAATGACCGCTTTGTTGTTCTGATTGATGTCGACCCCGTCGATAGGCGTCGTCATCCTTTCATCATTGCTGATTTATTGCCGTCCGGTTTTGAGATTGAGACAATCTTGACCCCTGATGACAACTCTATCGACAATGTGGGCACGTTAGCCCGTACCCAAACCGCGGAGGCGCGTGATGATCGGTTTGTCGCCGCGCTGACACTCGATAATGGCAAGAGTGGCCGTGTTGCCTATGTGGTTCGCGCGATCACACCGGGAACTTTTTCAATGCCGGGCGCTGTTGTTGAAGATATGTACCGTCCTGAAGTGGTGGGACGCACCGCTGCGGGGACGCTAACGGTGACACCGGCAAGTGGCGGTTAAGATGAGCCTGCGCGCGCGCATGACATTGATAGCGAGAAAGGCGCGTGCCCTTTTGCGGGTGCACACTCTTCTTGCCGGTGTGCTCGCGCTTGGGATCACGTGCATTATTCTCGATCAGCTATTTCCCCCGCCGCTGAATAAAGGGGACGATCTATCAACCATCGTTCTCGACCGTGATGGCTATTGGCTTCACGGTTTTACCAATAGTGAGGGGAAATGGCGCTTGCCGGTGACGCTCGATGAGGTTGATCAGAGCTTTATCGACCGGCTGGTGCGCATTGAGGATAAACGGTTTTTCGATCATGGCGGCGTTGATCTTGTGGCCGTGGGCCGTGCGGGCTGGCTGGCCCTGCGGCGCGGTAAGATTGTTTCGGGTGCATCAACCATCACCATGCAGACGGTTCGCCTGTTGGAGCCGCGCCCGCGCACCATTCCCTCTAAGCTTATTGAAATGCTGCGCGCCGTCCAGATTGAACGCCGACTGAGTAAAGCGGAGATTTTAACGCTCTATCTCAATCTTACCCCCTATGGCGGCAATATTGAGGGGGTGCGTTCGGCCTCGCGGATTTGGTTTGATAAAGAGCCCGCTTTGCTAACGACGGCAGAGCAAGCCTTGCTGATTGCTTTGCCGCAAGCCCCTGAAGCGCGCCGCCCGGATCGACGCCATGGAGCCGCCCGGCGAGCCCGCACAGTGATGCTCGACCGCTTGGCGCAAACCGGCATGATTACACAGGCTCAGGCCGATGAAGAAAAAGCAACAAGACTACCCAAAAAGCGCACGCCGCTTGCGCGCCATGCTTGGCATCAAAGCTATGAGTTGGCATCCAAACAGCCTAAATCTACGACAATCAAGTCAACCCTGGATATTCGGTTGCAACAAGCCGCAAGCCGTCTTGTGGGCGAGGTTCTTAATCAGTCTAATGACGAAAATGTACAAGCCTCCATTTTGATTATCGAAAACGCAACTAATGAGGTGCGCGCGCTTATCGGGTCTGGCGGCGTCAAACGGGCGGGCGGCTGGATCAATATGAGCAACGCGGTTCGCTCCCCCGGCTCGACTCTTAAACCCTTCATCTATGCGTTGGCCTTTGAAGATGGCAGCTTGCATGCCAATAGCGTGGTGGATGATATGCCGCGCTATTTTGGGGATTATCGTCCGGAAAACTTTGATCGTACATCAAGAGGGCAGGTGCGCGTGCGTGAAGCCTTGCAACATTCATTAAATGTGCCTGCCGTTGCGGCGTTAAATGAGGTTGGCAGTACGCGGTTTGCCTCAACGCTAAATGCTGCGGGTGCGCCCCTTCGCACGCGCCGCCTCACCGGGGAGGCACCGGGCCTTGCTCTGGCGCTGGGCGGTGCGGGAATTAGCATGCGCGATTTAGGCGTTCTTTATACCGCCTTGGCAACCGACGGTGTGGTGCGCCCACTGAAAGAAAGTGCGGGCGCAAAGGCCGCCAAAAGTTATAGATTAATGTCGCAGGAAACAGCACGCACAATCAGTGAAATTTTGCGTTCTGCCCCGTCACTAGCAGGGCGAATGCCATCGCGCTTGACCCAAGGGAGCCCGCAAGTCGCCTTCAAAACCGGCACCTCTTATGGGTTTCGCGATGCATGGGCGGCGGGATATGCCCATGGTCATACGGTGATTGTCTGGGTAGGGCGCGCCGATGGGGGAACGCGCCGCGGCCAAACCGGGCGCAAGGCCGCTGCACCCATATTGTTTTCTCTGGTTGATATTCTCGCCGATTATTATGAGGCGCCTGCGAGTGACCCGCATGAAAATCTGCCGCAAGTCGCAACGCGCTTTCATAATGCGCGCGGTGAAGTTGCGCAAAAGCCAGCTATTGTTTTTCCGCCCGCCGACGCCACCCTGATTATGGATAGGGACGATGAAACTTTCCAGCTTGTCAGTCAGGGCGGGACGGGCGAGCCTTCCTGGTATGTGAACGGCAAGCCCGTGCAGCTTGATTTAAACGGAAACCAATCTGTATGGGAACCAGATGGACAGGGCTATCATAAGGTCAGTGTTGTCGATAAGGCGGGGCGCTCTAGCGAGGTTGTTGTTCATGTCCTGCAACGCTGGCAGGCAGATGGGCGATAATGATTTCGCGCCGCTGCTTTTCCATCCATGCCGCGAGCAGCATTTTTGCGGGGCTATTGCCCGGTTCTATCATGGCCCAAACTCAGACAATAACCGCTTTAAGCGGCCATCAATTTACAAAAGACGCGGTAAACTACAGGCTGGTTGATATTACCAGTCCGGGCGTGGGCGATCTGAACCTCAATAGCCGTCAATATGCGCAGCAATCTCAAAAAGCGCTTGAAGCGGTGCTGGGTGGGGATAGTCACAGCGTGCAAACCATTGGGACGACTGACCGATGGGGTGCACAACTGTGCATCCTTGTGCCCGTGCGCAGCACGTTAGAGGAGGCGAGCGTGCAATTGCTCCATGCTGGTGCCGTTAGGGTATGGCCGCGCAGTGATGATCAAGGTCGCATCAACACATATCTTGACGCCGAAACGCGCGCGCGCGCCGAGAAAAAAGGCTTGTGGCAGCTCCCATGGTACCGCGTGCGCAACGCCAATGATGTCGATGACTGCGATGATACCCCCGGCGCGCGGCATATATTTGCCGGAACCATTAGAGCGATCGGGGCCTATCGCGGGCGAAGATTTTTAAATTTCGGAACCGATTATCGCACGGACGTTACGGCGAGCCTTACCAACCGAGTTGTGCGTCAATGGGAAAAGCAAGGAACGCCCATTGAGAGCCTTGAGGGACGCGAGGTTGCATTTCGCGGATTTGTGGAATGGATCAACGGGCCGTCAATTGCCATTCACCACCCGCAACAGCTGATTGTCGCGCCTTAAATTTTCAACTCTTTTATATAAGCCTGCATGGCCGGGCCAAAAGTGGGATGATCGAGGCCAAGACGAATATTGGCTTGCATCCAGCCGAGCTTTGAACCGCAATCATGAATAGCCCCTTGGCATAAGACCGCATGAAAAGATTGTGATTTTGCGAGCGTGTTCATCGCATCGGTTAATTGAATTTCCCCGCCAGCGCCGCGTTCTTGGGTTTCCAGAATTGAAAAAATTTCTGGTTGCAAAATATACCGACCAATAATGCGAAAGTTTGACGGAGCGTTTTCGGGCGCAGGTTTTTCAACCATCCCTTTCATGGCAACGAGATTGCCTTTTTGTTCGCCTGGATCAACGACACCATATTTACTGGTTTCCTCGCGCGCCACTTCCTCAACGGCCACCATATTGCCGCCCTCTTTATCGTAGGCGGAAACCATTTGCTGAAGAAAACCCGGCGTACCCGGAACGATTTCGTCAGGAAGCGAAACCGCAAACGGGGCGTCACCAATAAGATCGCGCGCGCACCATACCGCATGGCCCAAGCCAAGAGGAGCCTGCTGGCGTGTGTATGAAACCGTCCCGGCCGCTGGGCGGCGCTCATTTAGATCTTCGAGAATGTCGATTTTATTTTTTTCCTTCAAGCTCGTTTCAAGCTCATAGGAATGGTCGAAATAATCCTCGATAGCCCCTTTGCCTCTGCCGGTGACAAAAATGAAATGCTCAATGCCCGCAGCACGTCCTTCTTCCAGAACATAATCAATGAGCGGACGATCCACGACAGTTAGCATTTCTTTTGGAATAGATTTTGTCGCTGGTAGCACGCGTGTGCCAAGACCGGCCACGGGAACAACAAGTTTTTTAATCGCACTCATGAAAATTATTGCCTTCTTCTGTAAGTCATCAATTTAGTTTGGAACTCTGTTAATTGGGCTGTCCGTTAGGTCAACGGCATCTTCAATTGGAATTGGATCGAGTTGGCGAACCTGTTCGCTAAGCACCGGACCATGAAGCGACAGGCGGCGTGCAATATCACGTTGAAGGTCGGCATAAAACAGATTGAAAGGGGCGGCGCGCCATTGTTTGCCGAACCATACATCGTGTTTCAAAAAGCTTTTTTCGGGTTCATCAATAAGGAGGACGCCGTCTTCGCATGCCGCCCCTAAGGCACCGCTCACAAGGGGAGGCTCTTGATCAAGCTTTAATCCGCTTGCGGAGGCTGCACCCAGATGGTTTTCAGCCGCCGCGTAGGGACCGTTAACCTGCCAATTGAGCGGATTTGTGCATGTCAGATTGGGTTTGGTGACCGACACTATTTTTCCGCGCATCACCGACAAGGCCCGTGCGCGGGCCCGCTGAATGTCTTTTGTCTGGGTTTTGGTGATCGGATGAAATGCAATCAGGCAGCCCGTATCGCGCGGCTCGGCGCATATTGGGATGGCATTTGGTGCGGCGGGTTCAATAATTGCGTGGTCATAATTTAATAGATAGGCCGCTGTCAGGCGCTGTCTCAATTTTGAATTGCGCGCAATGAAATCATTTAACAAGCCCTCAACGTAAAGCGCGCCTTGGCCATAGCCGACGAGAATGAGCGGGGCGTCCGGGTTGGCGCTGGCAAGATAGTGCTCAAAGGCATTGATGATATCGCCATAGGCCAGCGCTCTTGCGGCATTGGCATCATATTTATGGGAAAAGCGCGCATATAATGTCGCTTGGCGATATCGCGGCGCATAGATCAGACCTGATAATGCAAAGGGCCCGATTTCATTGGGCAGGGCAATATCGCGCAACACCTGTGTTGCTTCTCTATCTTCGAGTGCCCCATTCCACGCGGACCGCTTATCAAAAGTCGTGCTATGGACATAAAAGATTTCAGGGCGGATGACGGGTTCGCTATCTTCTGGTGCAGCACCTTCCGGCTCGACCTCATCATGCACCGTTTCCTCAAACGCATCATGAGCCCAGAGGGCCCAGCTATTCGCATCGAGATATTCTGGCTTAGGCGGCGGGGAGATGGCTTGAAAGGGGGTGCGCGGGTTAATCAAAAAGCGGCTGAGATTATCCTGAAATAGAAATGCAGCAATGCCCGTCAGCGCTGTAAGCGCGAGGGTCGCCGCAAAAAAAATCAGAATTCGTCTTGTCATTTCCGCAATCCGGACTCACTTGTCATCAATCATTAGTGTATCGAACGTTCATCGCCTTGAACACCGTCCCCGTCAGAAGGCATCATTTTGAGGTGTAATCTCGAATTTCTTTAATATTACCCTCGGGAAAATGGTGTAAACAGGGATGGTTAAGAAAATCGGGATGGGCTAAGAGATTTGTTTAGTGCTGGTCTTGCTGTCATTGGCGCGGCAAGGCCTTAGAGAACCCCTTTTAGAGTGCATAAAATGGCTAATAAAGACGATTCAAAATCGACCCCGCCAGATGACGGCTCCCTGAGTGAAAGCTTGGGCAAACCCAACGATCCGCTGATTAAACCGGCTCGGACGAGTTTTATGGGGCGATTGCGCACCAACTTTTTTGCTGGCGTGGTGATTGCGGCCCCGATTGGCATCACGGTTTGGATCATCCGGTGGTTTTTAACCGGGCCATTGCGTGAGCTTGATGCCTTCGTCAAAAACTGGCTTCCGCAAAATGACACCAATGTCGACAAGATCTTGCAAGCCATCCCCTTATTCGGGGTTTTGGTCGCGATCCTCGCGCTTATCGTTCTGGGCGCGCTGACCCGGAACTTTATTGGCGGTGCAATCATCAAGGCATGGGAAGAAATTATCGATTCGGTTCCGATCGTTCGCAACCTGTATCGCTTCTTCAAAAATGTATTCGAAACTGCGCTCCAGCAATCTGACCGTTCCTTTAAGGAAGTTGCGCTGGTGGAATATCCCCGCCCAGGGTTATGGGCGATGTCATTTGTCGTCGGCACGGCGCGCGGGGAAGTGAATGATCATCTTGCGGATATGGGCAACGATCTTGTGAGCATTTTTGTACCCACCGTGCCGAACCCGACATCGGGCTTTTTAATCTTTGTGCCGCGCTCTTCTCTGCGCATCCTATCGATGAGTGTTGAAGATGCCGCGAAAGTTGTTTTCTCCATGGGGCTTGTTGTGCCAGAGGGCACGAACGAAGATGACGCCGTGCGCAAGCTCGAAGAGCTGGCCGACCAAGCCAGCGGCTCCGCTGAGGAAGGCCGCCGCCTAACGCAGGTTTTCAACCGGAACAATAAGAAATAGGATTGCAGCCTTTAAAGCTGCGCGCGGATTAGTGCCGCGTTGATCTTACTGGTTCAAAAATGCGCGGGCTTCATCCGTCATGAATTGCACGCTGACAGTGTTGTAGATCGCTGAATCAATCAGGGCCGCATCTGCTTTCAAGGATGATGGGGTTTCATCATTGCGATTAAAGCCGCTGATCTTTGCCTCACGGTCGCTTTTTAATTGTGGCTCTTGCGCAGAAAAAGAAACTGAGGTCGCTTCCGCAAGCGTGGAAACATATTGGTCCATATCATTGAGGAAGAGGGCCGTTTGCAACTGCAACTGTTTCTTGCCAATGCCGCCGGTCACAATCGAATGGCGAATGAAATAGATTAGGTTTCGATCTTGCAGATTAATCGCTTTGATCACTACCGCATCGGCGTTGAAGGCATTCAAATCGGTAAAGGCAATGCCGGAATTTGACATAGCCGCGCGATAAATAACGCTGCCGCATCCGGCAAGACGGGCATCATCGGCGCAATTTAAAAATTCAATATAAAAGCGCCCGCCATTTGGGGACTGTGCGAGCAGGTTTGGCCGGGCAGTTGGCGAGCTTTGTGAGACTTGTGATTGGATTCCCAATTCACCAAGCAGGGCCGACATTTGTTCCGCTGAGATCGCATCAAACTGATCGCCAGCGCTAAGTTGGGGGAGGGATCTGTTGTTTGGCAACTGTGCCGACGCGCCGACGGTGGTCGCAGCGCAGGCAAGGGTAAAACCCGCTGCCGCCGCTAAGGCACGTTTGACAAATTTAACAGTCCCCAAAGTGGATATTAGTGTTGAAAACCCCATCACAATCACAGCCTCATTTTTTAAAACTACACAATAAAGAGAGCATTTTGGCCCCTTGTTTGGAATTGAGCTTAGCAAGATGTGGCGCAAAAGGTAGGGGGGCGGGCCTTCGCAGGCGGCCACAGGGCATGATTATCTCTCACAAATCCCCAAAATAGGGGGTGAATGGCTGAATATCGCGCAAAATTTATTGTCCTCACGGGCCTTGATGGCTCTATAGTTCCTTTATCGCCTCGCTGAATAGGCATGGTTTCGCCCTTCCGGGACCATAATCTTTAGAGAGGCTTGTGACGGGTGCTATTCAAGCCCCACATTTAACGATAGAATTATTGGGTATGGTGTGGTTGGGGAGTAAAATGGTGGTTTTTAGCGACATGGTTTTATGCCCTAAATTTGAAGGGGATTATCTGTGAAAACCTCACAAGCAGGAATAGACCTGATCAAGCGGTTTGAAGGTCTCGAGCTGGAATCTTACTTGGACATCGCGGATGTCTGGACCATTGGGTACGGGCATACGGGCCCTGAAGTTGGCCCAGACCAACGCATTACGGCAAATGAAGCCGAAGCTTTGCTTCGCCATGATTTGGTAAGCCGTGAAAAAGCGGTCTCGCGATTGACGCGGGTTTCACTCAATCAAAATGAATTCGATGCCCTTGTTAGCTTTGTATATAATGTCGGCATTGGTGCTTATGAACGCTCAACGGCGCGGCGCCGACTCAATAATGGTGATCGGTTGGGCGCTGGTGATGCGCTGACCTGGTGGAACAAGGCGACCGTCAACGGGGTCTTGCGTCCAGTGCGCGGGCTCACGGTGCGCAGGACAGCGGAAAAAGCGCTTTTTCTAACGCCGATGGATATTTTGTCAGCACGCCCTGAAGATTTGAATGAAAATGCGCGGATCACCCCCGTTGAGGAGCCGCCGCGCCGCGGATCGATTAGCGATAGTCGCACCATACAAGGGGCAACGGTGGCCGGGGGCGCAGGTGTTGCCGCGACCAATATGGGCCGCGATGCATCTGAAGAACTCGATGTGATGGAAACAGAAATCGCAAGTGGCGATCCCATGACAGCTTCCCATTCTCATGACGATGATGATGAAACCAGTGATGACAGCCATGATGATGATAGTCACGATAGTCACGATAGTGATAGTCATGACGACACTCATAATGATGAGAACGACACTTCACACGACGACATCGATGAGGCCGGACATGATGAGAGTCATGATGATGACGAAGATGTCACCGATATTCCAGATCTTGATGGCGACGAAAGTGCTGATGGTGATGTGGATGCTGGGGATGAGCCGTCTGTTTCGGGCGACGACGAAATTGATAGCCCGTTAGAAGACGATGGTGATGGATTATCCGTGCCGACGCTGGAA
The DNA here is from genome assembly GCA_964421675.1 of uncultured Caulobacterales bacterium. Classification (GTDB taxonomy): domain Bacteria; phylum Pseudomonadota; class Alphaproteobacteria; order Caulobacterales; family Parvularculaceae; genus CALLPQ01. The sequence continues at coordinate 5,357 of CAYQXV010000022.1, read as the reverse complement.
GATGAGGGTATTATTTTCCGCGAGGAAGATGATACCGGTTTGGGAACATCAGTTGAGGTCGACTCACTGCCGCCAGCCAAACATAAGCGCCATGAATCTGACGCGCAGATTCAACTGGCACTGATGATTATTATTGTTTTGGCGGTTGCCTATATCTTCTTTGCCCGGATCGATGATTGGTTCCGGTTCCGCAGATAAATATAGACGGTTTGTGTGCCGATAAGGGCGAGGGATTAGCTCGCCCTTTTGATCTCCAGATCATATTCCCGAATTTTGCGGTATAGGGTTGAACGCCCCATGCCTAACCGGCGTGCAATTTCGGACATGCGCCCATCATAGGTTTCAATAGCAAGCCGAATAACATCCTGCTCAATATCAACCAATGTCCGCAAATGACCTTCGCGGTCATAAAGATGAACAGGGTCATCAGCTGGCAAACCGGCTCGACGGAACGCGATGTCGGTTGGCAACTCAGCTGCGTCGTCGTCTTGTGCGCTATCGTCAAATAGCATTGGCGGACCGGCCTCAATGCCAGCATCAGAAAACTCACCAGACAATGTCGGGAAATCCTCTGACGTCAAGTAAGCACCTTCAGCAAGGACCACGCCGCGGAAAATTGTATTTTCCAACTGGCGCACATTGCCTGGCCATGCCTGACTTTGCAGCACTTCCAGCACTTCATGCTGTACACCGCGCACATCGCGGCGTTCTTCAGCATTATAGCGCTGAATGAAATGCTCTATCAGGGCAGGGATATCATCTGGGCGTTCACGCAAGGGGGGCACTTCGATCGGGAAGACATTGAGACGGTAGAACAGGTCTTCACGGAAGGCACCGCGCGCGACTTCTTCGCCAAGGTTGCGATTGGTTGCGGAAATAACCCGCACATCGACCTTCACCGGGCGTTTTGAGCCAACTGGATCAACTTCACCTTCTTGCAGGGCACGCAATAATTTGACCTGCATATCAGCGGGAAGCTCGCCAACTTCATCGAGGAACAAGGTTCCTCCATCGGCTTCTTGAAATTTACCAACATGTTTGGCATTGGCGCCTGTGAATGACCCTTTTTCATGGCCAAACAAAATACTCTCAACGAGATTTTCCGGGATAGCGCCGCAATTGACCGTAATAAATGGTTTGCCGCTGCGCTCAGATGAGCCCTGAATTGCCCGCGCGATCATTTCTTTGCCAACACCGCTTTCGCCAGTGATCAAAATCGGAATTGTTGATGCTGCTGCGCGTTCGCCAAGGCGAATCACATGGGAAAGGCTGGAACTGGCACCGATAAGATCCTGAAAATCCATCGCGCCGTCATTTTTACGTTTAAGACGGGAGACTTCGCCTTTGAGCGTTGAAATATTCAGCGCGTTATTGATCGAAACGATAATGCGTTCAGGCGATACCGGTTTGACAAAAAAGTCTGCGGCCCCTGTTTGCATTGCCTCAACAACGGTATCAATGCCGCCCTGAGCGGTTAAAACGATAACTGGGAGATCTTCGCGGAACACTTTTGTGCGCTTTAGAGCTTCCATGCCGCCCATACCGGGCATTTTCAAATCAAGCATCACAAGACCAACATCCTGGCCTTGCTGACTTTGAAGAACAGAAATCATGGCTTCGCCACTATCTGCATGGACCACTGGATAACCAGCTTTTTCGCATACACCCTGCATTAGTCGGCGCTGGGTTGGGTCATCATCTACAATTAATACGGTCTTCGCCATTGTTACGCATCCTTACAAATGGGCATTTTTCCCTTTGTAAGCGCTAACCGGTAAACATCCGTTTAAACCGTTTCAATCTGGGGCAAGAAAAACATACAAGTTTGGTTAATTTTCCGTATACGAAAGGACTAAAGTCCAGTATTTACAGGGCATTCAGGGCAATAAATAAAAACGCTACCGAAGAAGATAATCGCTTTTTTTGGTGACAAATATTGTAGAGCCCTTCAATCCGGTGCGTTCATGCTCTGGGATGTTGGCCGCATCGAGGGTTTCGGCATCGTGTGTTTTATATAATGAGTATTCAAGATCGATATTCATGAGCTTGGCAAGATGCAAATGAATATCATCGCGCGAGAAGCGGCGCAGATGATCAAATTGTCCAAACCGTTCGGTTGCTTCTTCGCGGGTTAATGGGGCGAAGTCCTCCGCATAATGGCCTTTCATGATCGGAATACTGAACACATGAAAGCCATCTGGTTTCAACGCCCGGCTTAGGTGGAACAGCATATAGGCAATATTGCAGGGAATATGTTCAAGGACATGATTGTGAATAATCAGATCATAGTGATTATCTGGTAAGGTTTCACAATCCGTGGTGGCATCAAATCGGCGTACATCAGAATGTTTGTAACGCTCAGGGGCAATATCGACCATATCATAGTGGCCGGGATTTGTTGTTTTGATCCATTCAGCCAGGCTCCGTTCTGGCGCAAAGTGCAAAATCGTTGCGCCCGCTTTTGGAGCCTTGTGATGGTCTAATAATAGTTTCAGTGCGCGTGTGCGCTCCAGTGATTTACAATTGCCGCAGCGAACGCCTTTGCGGGCATTCATGTCCTGCCAATCCTGAACGCCGCAAATATTGCAAGTCGGTGCCATCATGTCCTCTCAAGTGATAAGCCGTTGTGAGATGCCAGACCGCTCGCGTCAACAGTTTGCTCAAGAAAAGGCGACTGTAAAAATATGAGTATGCCTTGCTCGGGAATTTCTTCTGACGTTACCTTTGACGATGGTCAGTTTGGCGATATCTGCTTCAAGGAAATGCATTGAGCTAATCGCGGCAATGTATGCACATCGATCTTATTGGCTTCACGACAATATTTGGATTGCCGCAAAAATTTCATCCGCGTGATCGTCAACGGCTTGTCGGCCTAGCGCAATCAGTGCGTCGGCCTCATCAAAGGCGAAAAGTGGTATATGGCCGACTTTCGGTGAGATCAAAATGTCTGGTGGATCAGCTGCGACCCGCGCGCGGGTGGTTCGGTCCATCATCACATTGAACGAAGACAACATCACCTCGCCAAGGCCGGGAATTTGTTCTGCGGTTAGATCCGTACCCTGAATAGGAGGCGGGGTGGCGATGCGGTTGAAAATTGCGTTGCGGGTAAACCCGCCGCGCAACTTTGGCATGACTGAACGCGCGCTGCCATTGTTTTGTATATTGTCCTCAGGGCCGAGATCATTTTCCGTTTGATCATCATCTTGCTGTGCGCCCGCGATGGGGGCAATGTTTCCCTGCTCATTAAACTTTTTAATCATTTGCTGCTTGCGCATATTATAAGCTTCCGCATGCAGACCAACGGCGATGACCAAGCGTGTATCCATTGCTCGGCACGCAGATATTGGCAATGGATTTACCAATGCGCCATCGATTAACCAGCGCCCGCCAATTTGGTTCGGCGGAAAAATGCCGGGCAGGGCATAGGCTGCTCTTATCGCATCGCGCAGTGAACCCTTGCGCAGCCATATTTCGTGGCCAGTGGTGAGTTCGGTGGTAACGGCGGTAAATTTTGTCGGCAAGTCTTCAATCGCAATATCAGGCAAATAGGTGCGGAGCGCTTTTTCAAGGCGCTTGCCGCCAATTAATCCGGACCCGTTCAAGGCTATATCAAGATAGCTAAGCATGCGCCTTTTATTCAACGAGCGCGTCCAATTCTCTAAATTGGGAAGACACCCAGCAAGCCAGAAGCCGCCAACAAGAGCGCCTACGGATGTTCCGCATACAATGTCTGGTTTGATGTTTAACTCGTCGAGGCGTTGAAGCACCCCGATATGGGCCCAGCCACGCGCAACCCCGCCGCCAAGGGCGAGCCCAATGCCGCTGGGCTTATCGGCAGGTTTATCTTCGGGCTTATCGCTTGGAGGGGACGGGGCGGGGGCCATGGTGGAATGAATTTGCCCTATTATCGCTTTTCGCGACGTTCATCGCGCGTCGAGCGCGTATCGCCGCCGCCTGCCTCATTGGTATCGGTGCCATCGGCATTGTCCGGGGCACACGCTTCGCCGCCGGCCGCGAAGGCACAGTCTATTGATTTTGAAAAATTGCTGGCCTGTTCGCCAATTTCGGCGAGAACACCCAGTAAAACAACAACGATAGCGGCCGTAATTAATCCTCGTTCAATCACGCTCTTGCTCCTGCAACGGCAAGCCTATTGCCAAAAGGACAAGTCTAGACACCGAAGTTGAGAATATGGTTAACGCGGGTAAAGCATAATTATGGGCAACTAACGGCTAATAGCGGGCGAGGGGCCAGCTCGCCGCAGCGCACAAGCCCTGGGAATCCAGCCGCAATAGGCGGCGGGACTGGAAAATTGGCAGTGATTCTGCTTCAGAGCCGTGAAGAGGGGGCACTTTAGGGGGATTCCAGCCTCAAAGTTTTCCACAAACACCAAAAATCGCGCATTCTTCGGGTAAATTCGCGCAAAAACCGAAAAAAGATGCTTGAACTTTCGCGAACAGCTGTATACACACGGGTTCTCAGCGAATTTGAGCGATTTTGCCTATGCTGCTTTGTCCTATATGGGTTGGCAGCGATGGTGGTTTTTGGTCTGAATAAGCCAATTTCCAGGGAATTTTTTGCACGGCAGCAATGCGGCGGAAAAGATTTTTCAAAAAAGTAAATATTTTCGTTGACATGAAGCAAAGAGGTCCTTATCTCCCCGCTTCACCGACGCGGTCCTGACGGCCGTCGCAGACATCAAAGCTCTTCACAGAGTGTTTGCAGCGGCTTCGGGTAAGTGTCGTTTTTTTGTCGGCAGGTTTCGGCTTGTTGGCAGCGTTTCTGACCACGAAAGTGGAAGGGAACAGGCTCTTTGACAATTGAATAATGAGGAAGAGAAACGTGGGCGGCGGCGTCCTGGCGGAGTTCTCGGTTCCCAAGTGGTCCGAAACTCATATCCTTTGATTGACCGACACTTATGTTTCTTGACAGTAAAACCAAGTAACTTTCGTTTATTCGAGAGTTTGGTTTTGCGACAGACATTACTCTTTTCATGGATTTATTCATGGAAGATACAGTGATGTCCGAACAAAAAGAACGTCAGTATCTGGTCAAGTCAAACACTCAACTTGAGAGTTTGATCCTGGCTCAGGACGAACGCTGGCGGCAGGCTTAACACATGCAAGTCGAACGATCTCTTCGGAGAGAGTGGCAGACGGGTGAGTAACGCGTGGGAATGTACCTATCGGTTCGGAATAGCTCAGGGAAACTTGAATTAATACCGGATACGTCCTTCGGGAGAAAGATTTATCGCCGATAGATCAGCCCGCGTTAGATTAGTTTGTTGGTGAGGTAAAAGCTTACCAAGGCTACGATCTATAGCTGGTCTGAGAGGATGATCAGCCACACTGGAACTG
>CAYQXV010000021.1:26583-52246 GCA_964421675.1 uncultured Caulobacterales bacterium | reverse complement strand
TGCGGGGCTTGCTGTTGCGGCGTTTGTTGAGAGGCTTGTTGCGAGGCTTGTTGCGGGGCTGGCATTTTCGCGGCCCGCAAAAATAATTGCCAATCACGCAATGAAGGCGGCGCAGGCCACCAGCGCGAGGCCATCAATATATCCTCGCTCCACATCTCCCCCTCATAGCCCTCAATGCAAGAAACAAGACGCACCCCATTGGATAGGGGAATACGGGCGAGAGTTTCGGGTAGCACCCGCAGGCTCGCCAGTGATTTTTCTGCCCCGCCATGGCTTATCGTCCGGGCATTATCCCATGACCATATAGAAGCAGACAGCCCAGACGGCGTGTCAGGCTCAAGGCGAAGCCGGGCATTGCTGTAATGTTGATTGCGCGCGGCCATCAACTTCGCGGCATCACGGCCCTTTCGGGTGGCAGCGGGTAATTTGATGCGCGCAAATGTACATTGACTGCGCGACAAAATGTGAATGACCGGAGCGAATGCCAAGCCATCACGCAGACCATGGGTCTGACCGTTTGCATCAACGCCCGTCAGGCGCGGGCGCAAAAACCGGGGGAATGGCATCGTTCAAAATTCCTGTTTCGCTGGTCTGTGTGTCGCTATTGGGCGCATTTTCAGAACCAGGGTTTTCATCATTTGGGGTTGCGTCAGTAGATAGTCCAGCCGCCGACGCGCGGTTTTGACTGTCGAGGGTTTGCAGAAGCTGTGCCAATTCGGGTTCATACACACCGTCCGTACCGACCCGTTCAGAGACAAGGAGGCGTTTAAACGGTTTTTGCAAGTTCCGAACAGTCTTTTCAATCTCAATCGCACGACTTTCCCCCCGAATGCCGGGTATGACCAGCAAGAATCGCGCCCTTGTGCCGGGGCGTTTGTTTAGGCCTGCAAGCCCGCGTGCGCTCAGGCCCGGATTAAACGAGGCGGTGTCCTCAACAAAATAGGGTTCAAGGGCGGGCAGGATAAAATCCCGGTTAATGTCAGTTGCTTGGCTGACAGGGGCAATGCTCTCGGAAAAGTTGCGCCAGAAATGGCTGCCCAGCTCGCTCGGGATCGATAAAAGACCATTGAGCTCAATGGCGAGCCGCACCGGAGAATTTGCCGGGGGCGGTTTGTTAAACAGACGATAGTTTGCCCGTTCAGCACCCTGAATCTGGCGTTCATTATCGGCATCAATAAAGTCAGAGGTTTCAGCGGCAAGCTTGGCGGCGTCTTTTGTGGCAAACCCTGCAAATTCATAGACTTTTCGCAGTTGCTCGACCGGTAATTTGTTAATCGGGATAAAGCCTGACGCATCGCGGTAAGAAACAAGAACCTGTGGACCCAATGTGGTAGATTGATGAATGCCGCCTAAGGCGGACCAGGAAGGTAAAGGCGTGTCGCCATCACCGGATATTTCGAGCCCTGCGACCAATATATCGATAGAAAGGCCGCGCGGCGGGACAATAATTTCGCCGTCGCCTGCCGCTGACTTTAAAAATGTGTAGGTGGTTTCCGCTTCCGCCGTCATGAGCGCGCGGGCCCCCAATGAGCGATCTTGGAGCGCGCGCGAGTAGGTGCCTGCTTTGGTGATGGCATTATAGCAGCTGATAGCAATCAGTGAGATGGCCGCGATAGTGACCAGCACAAAGGGAAGGATGAACCCGTCTTGATGCCCCTCTCGAGTCATGTGTTCCGAGGATGTGCTGGGCGTACCATGAACTCCATATTTATCAGCTAAAATCTTGTGAATATGGCGATGACGGCGAATTTTTTTGTTGATATTGGAGGTGCGCATTAGGGCTGCCCCTCAAATTCTCTGAACAAATCTTGATCGCGCACGGGGGCATCTTTTTCAAACGCAATCGGGGCAATGGTGATTTGTTGGTCCGCAGTGTTTTCAGTAGAAACGCTTAACCGGATGGCAAGTGGTAATTGCGGGGTATCGTAAAATGTTGAGTCAAGAAACGGACCGGGTTCAGGGGTTTTTTCGGGCGGCCATCTATCATACCAAGCGCCATCGGCCCCAAGATAATGGAACGCACCGCGCCCGCCCGCAAAACGCTGCAGCGTCCAGCCTGTTGATGTGGCTTCATAGGTCAACAGCAACTCATCGTCTTGGCGGACGAGCGAAATCACAATCGGCAATAATTGCGGTGTCTCCAAATGAAGCTGATTTGCGCTGATCGCGCTAAATCTAACGGCGGTGCCAGAAAATTGCTCATCTTCGTCAGTGTCCCATCCTGGGACAATTCCATAGACAAGTGTGCGGAACTGAAAATCTTTCACGTTTGAGGTTAGGGCCCCCGATGCGGCATTGCTCGCCTTGCCTGCAATCGTGACCCACATGCCCATGGATTGGAACAGGGCGAGGGATGCAAGCGAGGCAATCGCCAGCGCAATCAGCACTTCCATAAGAGAAAATCCCAGCTGCGCGCTAGAATTTGGCCTCTTGGAGGATGATTTTTGCTCAGGGCGGGACATGATGATCTTCTCAGCGGGGCTAACAAAGATGGCAAATTGATATGCCGCAAAAGGGTGATGTACACCAATATCATGAATGCTAACTTTATGCCGTAATATTCATCGCGGTGCCCTTGTCTATTGTGCGTGTTTGGCCGCGCATTTGCGGGGATGAGGCTAGGTGAGCGCAATTTGGGACGGAATATTGGGGGCGTGAAATTCTACACCAGAAAATGGTATAGGGTTTGCAGCACTCCACCCGCCGGCGTATGACCAATATTAAGATTTTCGCCAGGCTATCGGTGTGGACGGCTTACCCGAGGGTGGAGACAGAACTATTGTGACTGAACAATCTATCGCAGAACACAAAAATGCTAGCGAGAGCGCTGCTCAAGAGGGGCGTGCTGAGCCACGCCGGTCAGGCGGGCAAAAAGCGGGCATGCTGGCTAACTCGTCTCCTTATGAAACGGGGGCAGCTGCGCCTGAATTGCAGCTGATCGGCGAATGCCTCCAGACGCGCGGGCTAATCACCGCTAAAGATTGTCAGCAGGCTTTGGCGATGCAGGCGGAAGTGGGCGGCCTTCTTGGGCAGGCATTGTTACGGCTTGGCGCGGTAACCGAAGAAGAATTACTGGCAACCTTATCGGCGCAGCTCGACCTGCCAATTGCAGATGTCGTCATGCTGCCGGTTGATCTTTCTGCTTATCTTGAGGGAGCGAGCCTGTTAGGTCTGCCGCCGCAATGGTTTGTTGCCAATCAGGCATTTGCCTGGCTCGAAGAGGAATTGGCCCTGGAGGGGGATCCGGCGCACTCATCAGATCATGATACGGATCAAAATGAGGCACCGATATCGCGCAGCGTTGTGGTTAATATTTTGGGCGTCAATCCGATCGATCTAAAATTGCGCGAAACACTCGATAGTGTTTTCTTGCGCAAGCAACGCGGTGACGACGAGGCGGGCTTACCGGCAATTTCCGAAATTCGATATTTTCTTGCCCCAAATCAAACAGTCGATATGTGTCTGGCGCGCTTGCAACAGCAAGACAATGACACTGATGGGGATGAGGCGCTGACCGATACATCGCGCTTGCGTGAAATGGCGGAAGAAGCCCCGGTCATTGATTTTGTGAATAATCTGTTTGCGGTCGCGCTAAAAGACAATGCCTCTGATATTCATATTGAGGCGTTCGAGCATGCCTTTGTTGTGCGCTACCGAATTGATGGCGTGTTGCATACACGGCAAAATCAAAGCCGCGCACAATTTGACGCGATTGCAAGCCGGATCAAACTGATTGCCGGGATGGATATCGCAGAGCGGCGTTTGCCACAGGATGGACGCCACACTATTCGGTTTGCTGGTAACGATATTGATTTACGGGTTTCATCCGTACCCAGCACATGGGGCGAAAGCCTTGTAATGCGCTTGTTGCGCAAGCAGACCGAACTTCCAGATTTGTCGGGTCTTGGGTTGACGGGCCGTGCCGGCGTTATCCTTGATGAAATTTTGGCAATGCCGAACGGGGTGTTTCTGGTTACGGGGCCAACTGGGTCTGGTAAATCAACCACGCTCTATCGCAGTCTTGAAAAAATTAATGACGGTTACCGGAAAATCATCACCATTGAAGATCCGGTTGAATATGACATTAACGGCATTACACAAATTCAAGTTAAGCCAGATATTGGGTATGATTTTGCCAGCGGACTGCGCGCTATTTTGCGCCAAGACCCAGATGTGATCATGGTCGGTGAGATCCGTGATGGCGAGACTGCAACCATTGCCGCGCAAGCCTCGTTGACGGGACACTTTGTGCTATCGACCCTGCACACAAATTCATCTCTTGCTGCGATTACACGCCTGGAAGATATCGGCCTTGAGCGCTTCTTAATTAGTGCGGCGGTACGCGGATTGATGGCGCAACGATTGGTACGCAGATTATGTGATCATTGCGCTGAACCGGTGGCAGGCGATCCGGGAAAAGAAGCCTTTGAGCAAGCCCGCCGTAATGGTGCAGATTTTGGCGATGAATTTAACAATGAGGGCCAATGGCGCGCGGCGAAAGGCTGTGAGGCATGCGATCATACCGGCTATCGCGGCCGTGTGGCGGTCTTTGAAGTGGCAAAAATCGATGAAGATTTGCGCGATGGTATCATTCGCGGTGCAGCGCTTAGCGAGATTTTTGCGATTGCGCGCAAGCAGGGATTTTTGACCCTGATGGAAGATGGTTTGTTAAAAGCACGCGCGGGCCTGACCACCATGGAAGAGGTTCGCCGGGTTTGCGGCGGGGATGCGGGTTAGGCACCATAACACTGATCTGAATGATTGATCTGTAAGTAATGCAATGGCGGGAACGACAAATTAAACGATGAGCGAAACAAGTTTCACCTATAAAGCGCTAGATACCAGCGGCCAGCAGGTTGCGGGTGTTTTGCAAGCTAGTGATGAAAAGTCAGCATTCGATGCGCTTGTTGGTCGCGGCTTGTCACCGTTTGAGTTGCGTGAAAAGCGTGCCAGCTCTGGCGGCATTCGTCTTGGTTCGTCGAAAATTCGAAAACGCGATCTTGCGCGCTATATCCGCCAGATGGCCACTTTGTTGAATGCAGGCGTGGGCCTTTTGGAAACGCTGGAAACATTGTCGCAATCAGCAGCCCATGCAGAGCTTGCCAAGCGTACGACAAAAATTCGCAAAGATTTGCGCGCGGGTAAAAAATTATCCGCAGGGCTCGGCGATCATGTGCCCGAATTGCCAGACTATGTTGTGAAGCTCGCTGAGTTGGGCGAGTTGACCGGAGCACTGCCCAAGGCGCTAAAAGATGCAGCGGACCGTCTCGATTATGAAGAGACTTTGCAATCTGAGATTCGGGCTGCTTTATCCTATCCATTATTTTTGATGACGGTTGGCGGCGGCATTGTCTTGCTCATGTTCTTATTCGTCGTGCCGCGGTTTAATGTATTGCTGGGGGACCGCATCGACGAGGCTCCGTTTTTATCGCGAATGGTGATTGGCGGGGGTGTTTGGTTGCGCGACAACTGGCCGGTTGCTGCGATTGTCGTTATTGGCCTGGTTGCCCTTTATATGGTCTGTGTGCGCTATAAACCGCTGCGCGACGGTGTGCGGTTACAGATGGAGCGCATGCCCTTGGTCGGGCGCTTTTTGGCGCAGGCAGATATTGGCAATTGGTCGCGCACCGTTGGGGTGGCGCTTGAAAACAAAGCGCCCTTGATTGATGCGCTTAGACTGGGCGAGGAAGGGGCGAACTCACCCAGATTTCAACGCAACCTGAAGATTGTAAGGCGTTCTGTGCGTGCTGGGCGCCCGCTTGACGAGGCGTTGTTCGAGGCGCAACAAGATATTGAGCCTGTTGTTATCGACTTGATCCGTACGGGACGAAATGCCGGGGCGCTTGGTGAAATGATGACATTTGCGGCAGATATCTTTGAAAAGGAAGCGCGAGAGCGCGCCAAGAAATTGACCGGTTTAATGGAGCCGTTTGCCATACTGATGATTGCAGCCATTGTCGGCACCATTGTGATATCGATTGTGATGGCGATGACGAGTCTGTATGAAATAAATGTCGGCTAATCGAATTTCGGGGAGTGTAGGAGACGTGACCAAGATGGAAATTTTGAAAAAAGTGCAGCGCAAATCCAAGCGGCTGCAGCGCGCGAAGAAAATCTCGCAACGTGCGGGAGCGCGCGACGCTGATCAGCGTGGATATTCTCTGCTGGAAATTCTCGTTGTGCTGGCCATTATCGGCATTCTTGCGACCCTCGTTGGCCCGCGTCTTTTCAATCAAGTTGATCGCTCCAAGGTTACCACCGCCAAGGCGCAGGCGCGGTCTTTGAAAACCTCACTGGACGCGATGCGCTTTGATCTTGGCCGTTACCCCACGAGCGAGGAAGGCTTGGCTATTCTCGTCGAACCGCCAGGGGATGCGGGCACGCAAGCGCTCTGGGCGGGGCCCTATATTGATGGGCAATTGCCGGTCGATCCATGGGGCAATCCCTACCGATATTTTGAGCCAGCGAAAGATGCTGCTGGCTTTGATCTTACCCCCAAAATTGTCTCCTACGGGGCTGACAATGAGCCAGGCGGTGACGGGTTAAATCAGGATATTGAGGTTTAAGGGGTCTGTTGTCTCGTTTTGGAACATATAGAACGCTCCAAGCGCCGAGCCGTTTAAAGCGCAGCGCCGCGGGCAAGGTCTCCAATCAATCTGGTATGACCTTACTGGAAATTCTTGTTGTCCTAGTGATTATTGGGATTGTTGTCGCAACCGCGGCGCCGCCGCTTTTTCGCACCCTTGAGAGCGTTGATTTCAAAACCACCAGCGATGAGATTGCTGCAGATATTGCGAATTTGCGCGTTGAGGCTGTATTGCTGCGGGACACCATTACGCTCTCGGCAAATTTGCAGGCAGGCGAGGGTGAAACCGATGGGGTGAACCAATCGGGCGGGGATCAGGCGCGTGCGCAAACCCCTGCTGCGTCATTTGATGCTCAATCAGAAAATACAATCGCGCGCCCTGAGAGTGCCCAGCAGGGCGGGGCGCTCCGGCAAATTAAGGTGCCTACAGGATGGGAAATTGCGGGCGATGATATTGTGTTCCTAAAAACAGGGGTTTGTCTTGGCGGCATTGTACGTGTAAAGGCACCCTCAGGACGGTCACGCCAATTGGCGTTTCGCGCGCCAGATTGCACGCTGATTGCGTCGGTCAACACGCCGGAATAATTTAGTCTGATAGGCTGGTATGGTTTGAAAAGGCCAGTGTGCAGGATTGACTATACTGAGATGGGTGCCAAAGACTGGTGCCAAAGTGCGTGTTTGGACTTGGGATAAAGATGGGAGAGTGACGGCGTTGGCCGCGGGAATTAAGATCAATAAACTGGCGCGTTAGATGAGACTGGCGATCACTTAATCGTGGGGTCTGAAATGGACCGAATTTCGCAAGGTCTTGAAATCGCAGGTTTAAGTGAAAATTAACCTGTTCGGCGCTGGCATACGCTCAGGCGTTTGCTTGCATCAATCAAGTTTTTAGACTTCACTCATTACGGTTGTTTTAACCATATTGGCATACTGATTTACGAATGAAACACTTGGGGGTTAGACCGTTGCGTAGGAACCGAAAAACATTGCAGAACGCGAATTCAATCCTCAGGAATAGCCTGTTGCTTGGCATGGCGCTTGGTCTTGCGAGCTGTACAACTATTCCGCAAGGGGACAGTACGGCAGATGCCTCTGGCGAAAGTGGCAATGGGAAAACATTGCGTCCCTTAGAGCGCCCAGTTGATGTGCGCGTTTCAGTCCGACAGCAAGCAGCTGAGTATACTGATACGGCAGAAGATAAAAGTTTGGCGCAGAGCTTATTGAGCGATAAGTCTGCTGCTAGCGATCAAGGCGCCGTTGAGCGACTGGTCGGTGGCCAAACGCCTCTCGTTAATAGCCAACCAGATGGTCCAGCGCCGTTTGCGGATCGTTCAAAAACAACCCGCGTGCCAAGTCTGGCGACGGGCGAGGGAACCCGGCAATCGGGCGATTCCTCACCGGCACCGAAATTAGGCCGTGAAACCATTGATGCGCGGGTCAACCCGCTTCCGCTTCCTGCTTTTATTGACGTTGTTTTTGGCCAGATGCTGGCAACTCCGTATACGACGGGTCCGGGAATTTCTAATCGCACGGAAGTTGTTCAACTTCGTTCCGCAGGCGAGATGGAAGCAGCTGTTTTCCTTGATCTTGTGACAATGGCGCTGAAAGATTACGGCGTCCGTATTACCACAGAGAACGGTGTGTTTCAGGTACTTGAAGATCAAGAGCTTAAATCGCGTACTCCTCAATTTATTAAATCACGCGCACGCATGTCAGTGCCGTCGGATTTGCGTCCCGTTGTTCAATTTGTTGAGCTTAATGCGATTGACGCGAATGCCATGACGGGGATTTTGCGTCAGGCGCTTGGCCGCGGTCAAGACTCTGTTGCCATTGATGCGGCGACCGATAGTAATTTTGTTATTCTTACCGGCCTTCCTGGTGATATCGATACTGCGCTCGATATTATCTATCAAATGGATGAGTTGGATTATGCGGGCACACAAGTGCAACGCTACACGCCCGCTTTCTGGAATGCGCGTGAGTTGCAGCAGGAGATGCGCGAAATTCTAGAGGCAGAAGGTTGGCAAGCCAGTGTGTCGACAAATCTTCCCAAGACCATTTTGATGCTGGCGATTGATTATTCAAACGACCTCATGATTTTTACCCGGTCCAGCGATGCCCATAAGCGGGTTAATTACTGGCTGCGCGAGCTCGATCAGCCCACACCCCAGGGCGATGTGCCAGAACTATTTGTTTATAACGTTCAAAATTTGGATGCAGAACTCTTAGCCAGTACCGTCAATCAAGTGCTGTCCGGGCAAGGTAGCGGTCCCGCCGTTAACCGCCCAAATGGTGTTTTGAGCGGAGATGGTATTGGATCGGGCGGTAGCTTTGGAACCGGGGGCCCTGCAGCAGGCGGGGGACAAACCGATCTTCCTGGCGGCGGTAAAACTCTTGTCGTTGATCAGATTGGCAACCGGCTCATTTATTCCGGAACTGCCAGCGATTATCAGCGTTTATTGCCTTTATTGCAGCAACTCGACCGCGCACCTGCTGAGGTGTTAATCGAGGCCACGATTGCTGATATTAGTTTGAATGCGGGTCTTTCATTTGGCGTTGATTGGTCGGTCAATAATATTGGCGACCCGATCGCAACCCCGCGTGTTGGCGCGCGTGAAATTTCCCAACCCGGCGCAGGCGGCAGCGCCGGTTCATCCGGCCAGAATCTGTTTGATAATCCTATCGCCGACATTGCGGGCGGCGGCGGCGGTCTGACCGGCATTATCGCCAATAATAATGTCCAGGCACAAATTCAGGCGGCTGCAAATAATGGGGATGTTCGCATTCTTTCAACCCCGCGTATTGTTACCCGTTCAGGGTCAAGTGCGCAGATTCAGGTTGGGTCCGATATTCCGGTTATATCCTCACAAGCAACCGGCAATGTTGAGGTCGGCAATGGTATTCTTGGTCTGACCAGTATTGAGTATCGTTCAACAGGGATTTTGCTGTCGATTGAGCCGGTTGTTTACGGCAATAACCGCATTGATCTGACGGTTTCTCAGGAGCTTTCAAACTCCACCGCAGGGTCAATTGCTGGCATACCGAGCCCGGTCATTTCAAATACCAGCGTATCCACTGAGCTCTCTCTTGCCGACGGATCAACCGCAGTGATTGGCGGGCTCATCCAGGAAACACAAGATATTAGCGATAGCGGTGTTCCGTTCTTGAAAGATATTCCGGGTCTTGGCGTGCTATTTTCTTCAAAAGCCCAGGACACAACCAAGCGCGAGGTTGTTATCCTTATTACTGCCTATGTATTGCAAGGGCAGGACGATAAGGATGCGGTTGTGAATGAATTTACCAGAAGCTTTAATCGCACCTCTGAACGCAGCCGGTTAATCACGCTACGGCCAAATAAATTTTAGCCACCTCCAATTTTGGCGGCTCGTCCCGGTTTAGCGGCGGAGTGCCAAAATTGCGGATCCAAAAGATCATGAAGACCAATACACGCAGCCCATCTCACCTAAGAGGCAACCAGAACGGATTTTCTGTTCTGGAAGCGCTGGTGGCAACGGCGCTGATTGCGGGGGCTTTTTTGCCGCTGCTTATTCTCCAAGGTCAACTCACCCGCACCGCAATTGCCGTTGAGGAAAATGAAAAACGGCTGCGCCATGAAGCCAATGCATTGGCCTATTTGGAGGTTTTAAATCCAAGCTTGCGCCCAACCGGCCAAGAACCCCTTGGGGAGGGCGCGATCTTAGTGTGGGAGGCCGAACTGGTTGAGCCCATGTCCCCGGCACGCGATGTTTCGGGGGCGCCGGGCCGGTTCAATATTGGCCTTTATAATATGAATGCGCAGATTCGCTTTGCCGATGGGCGCGTCTTGCCGGTTCCCGTCCGGCGCATGGGCTGGATTGCCAATGCTCCGGCAGATGCCTTTTAGGGGGCAATTGGGAAGGGGCAGAAAATTGCGGCCCCGATCTCTGTCTACAAGGATATCGAGCCCTCCCGGAAAGATTAGCTGGCCGCGACGATTTTCCTGAGAAAAACACCCCGAAAACACCGCATTATAGTTGCCTTCGAGGGCGCATGTTTCTAGGTTCCGCCTAACTGGGCGCGTACATGGTTTGTGCGCGTGCGTGCGGGTCTGCGACTTGGAAAGGTCACCTCCATGGCAACATCGGAATTTTTGCTGAATTATCTACCGATCATTGTGTTCTTTGGGATCGCCCTGGTCCTTGGGATCGGCTTTCTTGTGGTGCCTGCGCTGATTGCCCCCTCAGAGCCCGATGTGGAGAAAAACTCCACCTATGAATGTGGCTTTAATGCCTTTGACGATGCGCGCATGAAGTTTGACGTTCAGTTCTATATTGTCGCGATCTTATTTATCATCGTTGATCTTGATGTCTCGTTCCTGTTCCCGTGGGCCGTTACCCTGTTTAACCCGGAGCTTGGCACCGATCCGGCATTTCGCATCTTTTCATTCTTTTCCATGTTTGTGTTTTTGCTCGTCTTTGCGGTGGGCTATCTCTACGAATGGAAAAAAGGCGCGCTTGAGTGGCGCTAGCACACCGATAGCCTGTCACCAGATTTCAGATAGCCAGGTTACATATTAGATTGAGATAGTCATGGCACTTGATGACGACAAATTGATATCCGCCCAAGACATACCCTATGGCACTGGCGCGCGCGCCGGGACACCGGGCTATGATCCGAGCGATAAAGACCCGTTTTATAACGCCTTGTCCGATCAATTATCCGACCGGGGATTTATAACTGCCCCTGCGGATGCGCTGATCAATTGGGCGCGCACGGGCTCGCTTTGGTGGATGACATTTGGTCTGGCGTGCTGTGCGGTGGAAATGATGCAGGCGTCCATGCCGCGTTATGATCTTGAGCGCTTCGGAGTTGCCCCGCGCGCGTCCCCGCGCCAATCCGATGTGATGATTGTTGCGGGCACCTTGACCAATAAAATGGCACCGGCCTTGCGCAAGGTTTACGACCAAATGCCAAATCCGCGCTATGTGATCTCCATGGGCTCATGTGCCAATGGCGGTGGCTATTACCATTATTCTTATGCGGTGGTGCGCGGGTGTGACCGGATTGTGCCGGTTGATATCTATGTGCCCGGCTGCCCTCCGACTGCTGAGGCGCTGGTCTATGGTATTTTGCAATTACAAAAGAAAATCCGCCGTGAAGGCTCGATTGTCCGTTAACTGAAGGGGGCAACCATGCCAAATCTAGAAGATCTGAAAGATCTCGCCGAGCATGTCGAAGCAAAAATCGACAGCGATATCCGTTCTGTTGATATTAGCTTTGGTGAATTGACGATTGTCGCACGCGCTGACCGGATTGACCATGTTCTGCGCTTTTTGCGCGACGATCCGATGACCCGGTTTATCCAGATGATTGATTTGTGCGGTGTTGATTATCCAGAGCGCGGTCAACGGTTCGAGGTTGTTTATCACCTGCTCAGTCTGCACAATAATACCCGCATCCGCATTAAATGTGTGATTGGGGAAAATGAGACAATCCCTTCTGTGATTGATGTATATCCATGCGCAGAATGGTTTGAGCGTGAAGCCTTTGATATGTACGGCATTATTTTCTCCGGACATCCAGATTTGCGCCGTATCCTGACGGATTATAATTTTGAGGGCTATCCGTTACGCAAAGACTTCCCGCTCACCGGCGAGGTTGAGGTGCGTTATGACGATGAGCAAAAACGCGTTGTTTATGAACCGGTCAATCTGGTTCAGGAATATCGCAATTTTGATTATCTGTCTCCATGGGAAGGTGCGCAATATGTACTTCCCGGCGATGAAAAAGCTGATGAGGGTGCATCATGAGCGAAGCCAATGGTCAGTGTCTGTGCAAGGGCGTAAAATTTACGGCGACCCCGAAAAATCAAAATGTTGGCGTATGTCATTGCGATATGTGCCGCAAAAATAATGCAGGGGCATTTTTCGCTGTTGATTGCGGCGACACATTATCTTTTGAGAATGAAAACCATCTTGGCGTTTATAACTCCTCCGATTGGGCAGAGCGATTGTTTTGCAAAGAATGTGGATCGTCCATCGCATGGCGTATGAAAAACGGGTCGATGAGTGTTGTTGCGGTCGACTTAATGGATGGGCTCGATCAACTTGTGCTCGACCATGAAGTCTTCATTGATGAAAAACCAAGCTATTATTCGTTTGCGGAAAAAACCAGTCAGATAACTGGCCCTGAATTGATGAAAATGTTTCAAGCGGGCAATCCCCCGCAATAGGTTCTGCTTTAGGAGTTTGCCGAATGGCTGACGGAAATCACACACGCGTCGTAGAGATCACGGACTCAGCGTCAGAAGCCTCTTCTGATCGCAACTTTACGATCAATTTCGGCCCGCAACATCCCGCCGCTCACGGTGTTTTGCGCCTCGTGCTAGAGCTTGATGGTGAGATCGTTGAACGGGTTGATCCCCATATTGGTTTGTTGCACCGGGGTACGGAAAAACTGATTGAGCATAAAACCTATTTGCAGGCGATCCCCTATTTTGATCGTCTCGATTATGTTGCGCCCATGAACCAAGAGCATGCGTTTTGTATGGCAACAGAGCGCTTAATGGGCATTGAAGTGCCGCGCCGCGCGCAGATTATTCGCACCTTGTTTTGCGAAGTTGGCCGTATCCTTTCACATTTGCTGAATGTGACGACGCAAGCGTTGGATGTTGGCGCATTGACCCCGCCGCTTTGGGGTTTTGAAGAGCGCGAAAAGCTGATGGTATTTTATGAGCGCGCATCGGGAAGCCGAATGCATGCGGCGTATTTCCGGGTTGGCGGTGTTCATCAAGATCTCCCTGACGATCTCATCGATGATATGGATAAGTGGTGCGACGAATTTCCGAAAATGCTCGATATGATTGACGAGCTTATTACGGAAAACCGCATCTTTAAGCAGCGCAATGTTGATATTGGCGTTGTAACGAAAGAGCAGGCGTTCGAATGGGGATTTACCGGTGTGATGCTGCGCGGTTCCGGCGTTGCATGGGATCTGCGCAAGTCGCAACCCTATGAGATTTACGACGAATTAGAGTTTGATATTCCGCTTGGTAAAAATGGCGATTGTTGGGATCGATATTTGTGCCGCATGGAAGAAATGCGGATCGCAAAGGATCTGATGAAGCAGTGTATTGCATTGCTGCGCGAAACGCCTGGCCCGGTTATGACCGATGATGGCAAGGTGGCCCCGCCGCGCCGCGCCGAAATGAAGGGGTCAATGGAAGCATTGATCCACCACTTTAAGCTGTATACGGAGGGCCCAAAAGTGCCAGCCGGTGAAGTTTATGCAGCCGTCGAAGCGCCGAAAGGCGAGTTCGGTGTTTATTTGGTCTCTACCGGCGCGAATAAACCTTATCGCTGTAAAATCCGCGCACCTGGCTTTAATCACTTGCAGGCGATGGATTGGATGAATCGCGGCCATATGCTGGCAGATGTCTCAGCAATCTTGGGCTCGCTTGATATTGTGTTCGGTGAGATTGACCGTTAGCCGTGAGCGGCTATTGGGCCATATAGATATAAAAAAAGGTGCCTTAGCGGCACCTTTTTTATGGATTGCATTATTGGCTTAAGCGGCTTTATTCCATTTGATCTGGAATTCCAGTTCTTCGCCGTCTTTTTCGCGTTCATGTTCAATGTTGAATATCGCAGCATCTGGGACGTAAATTTTCTCGCCAGCAACCATGATCTGGAAATTATTTCCTTTTTCGATGGAGTTTGCCAGGCGGCGCAATTTGGCAACAAATTGTTTGTTGGTATAAGCTTTTTCAATGTCGCGCTCTGATTTTTTGGTGCGACGAGCTTTTGTTGCGGGTTTAGCTACTGTCTTTTTAGCAGATTTTTTTGCAACTGGTTTTGCAGCGCTTTTAGCAACTGTTTTAGACGCTGATTTAGAAACGCGTTTCCCAGCTGTTTTAGACACTGTTTTAGACGCTGTTTTTGCAACTGCTTTAGTGGCGCGGGTTTTCTTAGGGGCCGCTTTCTTGGCGCGGCTTGTTTTTGTAACGGTAGATTTTGGCATTTGGCTCTCCTGAAGATTAATGCGAGAGTGGGTGTAGCGTGCAAATATTTCTAAAACGTTTCGAAATGGGACGTGCCAAAATGGTTTTAAAATTATGACAAAGAAAAATGGCATTGATGGTTCTTTTCTCAAATGCGGCACCCATGGGCGCCAGCGTGAGACCTTTGTGTGCCGTCATATTGTCGAGAGCATTGCGGCGGGAGAGTCTGTCGGGTTTTTCTGGGGGATTGAAGACGGGGTGCATGAGGCTTTGTGCGAGGCGTGTAATTCTCTTTCGGCGGACGCATTCGCAGAACAAGCACAATCTTTGATCCAACCCTTATGCTATGGCTGTTTTCGCGAGGCAGGTGCCCTGAACGGTGTTGTCATAGACTAGGGCAGGGCGCGCAGTGTAAGCTTTGGCAGCCGTTTCATTAGATCCGAATTCACACACGGACCGAAGCGATTGAGGAGAGAGCGACCATGAACAATAAACCACGCCGCTACTGGACGGCTTTAGCGCCGATTGTTGCCGCATCACTAAGTGTGCTGATGAGCGCTTGCTCGACCGAGCAACAGGGTGATGGCGCGCGCCCGGACGCACGTGAAAACACTGCCGCGCCTGCTGCATCAACAAATGCAACGCCAGACGAGCCAGCAATAGCTCAAGCGCCAACCCGCCAGAACCCGATCATCAATGCCTATCAATTGGCCTATAATGAAAAAGATGGAGATGCGTTTTTGGCACTCCATGATGATGACTATGCGGGATTGTTCTTTCCTCATCAGCTGGTTGTGGAAAGCAAAGCCACTTACGCGGCCGGTGCCATTGACGACCTTCAATCGCGCCCGGATGGTCGGTTGCACTGGACGCACCATTATCAAATTAGCGCGAACCGCTGGGTTGCTTATGGCACTGCCTCAGATGGGACCGGTCATGTGTCGATGATGGTGGTGTTTGAGTTTACCGACGCAGGCCAGATCGCGGCGAGCTGGACGCATCTGGGCATGCCGGCATTTCAGCCCCAACCCAATGTGAGCGAGCCTACTGCGGGCATGATTGCAAATCGCCAGATACTGGTTGAGGCCCTCAAGGCCGACAATATTGGGGCGGCCGCGAGCGCGATGAGCGAGGATGTGTCCCTTTTCGCCATGCCGGCACAAAACCCCAGGGGCCCAGCGCCTGAGCCGATTATTTCCGGTTCTGGCAATGTTGCGGGGGTTTTAACCCAGAAATGGGGGGAGGGTGCGTTCTCGCGCCGCACCGATGATGGTATCAGTGCGCGTGATGACACTTTTATTTCCAGCCATATGAGCTATGTCTTTGTCGGCATACCCGCCCTTAATGAGGGGGCCGGGTTTGATCGCGTTGCTTTCGTCACCTTTCAGGCAGATCCGAATGCGGCGGATTTTGAGAAAATTATACGGGTCGATGTTATGGGCCCGTCAGGAGGATAATCGATGGCTGTAAAACGCCCCCATAAGGATCAGCCCACCAGCTTTACCTGGAGCCCAGAGAATAAATCCTGGTGCGATGAGCAGATGAAAAAATTTCCCGAGGGCCGTCAGGCATCGTGTGTCATCCCGTTTTTATGGCGCGGCCAGAAACAGGAAGGGTGGGTTTCCATCCCTATGATGGAAGAGATCGGGCGGCAGCTCACTATGCCCTATATTCGGGTTTATGAGGTGGCGAGTTTTTATACCATGTTCAACTTTGCCCCGGTGGGAGAGTTTTTTGTCCAATTGTGCGGCACAACGCCGTGCATGCTGCGCGGGTCGGAAGATCTGATTGATGTGTGCAAAGAGATGATTGGGCCTGAAAACAAAGTATCCGCTGATGGCAAATTATCCTGGCTCGAAGTGGAATGCCTAGGGGCGTGCTGTAACGCGCCAATGATCCAGATTTCTACCAATAATGATGACCATTATTATGAGGATCTGACAGCTGAAAATTTCAGCGCCTTACTTTCGGCACTTCGTGACGGTAAAGATGTAAAAGTCGGCACCCAGAATAACGGGCGCCATACGTCTGACCCTGAGGGGGACAATACAACGCTGACAGATCCTGCTCTTTATGATGGATCTGCTGCAAAGCCGATTACGTCTCTTCCGAACAGTGAACCGGCAGGCGATGCAAGATAGAGCGTGTGCACGCACGCCACACACAATGCTCGCTTGCCCACAGTGCTAGCTTGCCCATAGTGATATGAACAGGAGTGCCCAATGCCGCAGGACCGAAAAATACCGCGTTCTTTCGCTTGGCAGCCCTTTGTCCTTTTCGCGGCAATGGTTGCCGTTTTTGGAATGGCCGGTGTGCATGGCGGGGCATGGGCCTTTGGAAACCCGTCGCAATATCAAACACTCACTTATACCCTTACCCATGAGGATGATGGGGAAGGGGTAAGCGGGGATGATCGCCAGGCCTTGATGGATTGGGTGCGGGAAAATGCGCCTGCCGAGGCAATTTTTGGGGTGATGATCACAAGCATTGCCGCGTGCGATGATGATAGCTGCCACGACCGGGCGGCGGTTCGGCTTTTGCCGGTACAAATGAGCATGATGGATTATGGCGTGCGGGAAGGCCGGTTTACTGGCCATGCGGAGAGCGCGCCCGGCAGTGCCGATCACACTGATGTCTCGTTGATCGTCAGCCGCCTATGTGTGAATGCCATGCAATTGCGCGGGGAGCGCGGCGCGGCGGCGATGGCTAAATATTGCTATGATACAAATGGGTCCTCATGAGCTTTAAAAACATATTTTCCGGCACTGACAAAGGGCCCCATCATATTCCCGACCTCGACCCGGACGAGCCCGGTTTTCGATCTCAACCGGGATATAAAAAAGCCTTCATCTGGGCGTTTTTTGCCGGCCTCGTCCTGCTGGCTCTGGGCGGTGTTGCGGGGACTGCCGGATTTCCCGAATTGATGATTATCCTTCTGATCTTGGGCGCTGTGCTATTGCTGCCCATCATGTTGATCAGTATGATTGGCGGCTAATGGGGCGATGATTTTGGCGCATCAATAATGGCGACATTTTTCAGCGGTTTTCGCTCGCAAGCTCTTGCCTATCGAGGTCAGTGTGGAATATCGCTGCACTGGGTAAGCGTGGACGCATATACTCGGTTTTTGGCAGGATCCGGTTTGATAAAGAACGGCCAGGAATTTTACGGAAAGACGAACTCAAATGCTCGAAGATAAAGACCGTATTTTTACCAACCTTTATGGCCTGCACGATTGGGGTCTTGAGGGCGCGCGCCAGCGCGGGGCCTGGAATGGCACGGCGGATATTATTCGCATGGGCCATGACTGGATCATTCAGCAAATGAAAGACTCAGGGTTACGCGGGCGCGGCGGCGCTGGATTTCCGACCGGGTTGAAATGGTCATTCATGCCCAAAGAGGTCAAGGATCGCCCGCATTATCTTGTGGTGAATGCCGATGAGTCAGAGCCGGGAACCTGTAAAGATCGCGAGATCATGCGCCACGACCCGCATCTGTTTATCGAAGGCTGTCTGATTGCCTCATATGCGATGAAGGCCAATGCCTGTTACATCTATATTCGCGGTGAATATGTGCTTGAGCGCGAACGCCTTCAAGCGGCCATTGATCAGGCCTATGCGGCCAAGCTTGTTGGCAAAAATGCTGCCGGGTCGGGCTGGGATTTTGATGTTTATGTGCACCATGGCGCAGGGGCTTATATTTGCGGTGAGGAAACCGCCCTCCTGGAAAGCCTTGAGGGTAAAAAAGGACAACCCCGCCTCAAGCCGCCCTTTCCCGCCGGTGCCGGGCTTTATGGCTGTCCCACCACCGTCAATAATGTTGAATCAATTGCCGTAGCGCCAACCATTCTGCGCCGAGGGGCCGATTGGTTTAAGAAATTTGGCCGTGAGAATAATGCAGGCACGAAGCTGTTTTGTATTTCCGGCCATGTGGAACGCCCGTGTAATGTTGAAGAAGAAATGTCGATCCCGCTCAAGACATTATTAGAACGCCATTGCGGCGGTGTTCGCGGCGGATGGGATAATTTGAAAGCGGTTATTCCGGGCGGCTCTTCTGTGCCGCTCTTGCCCAAAGAAATATGCGATGACGTGCTCATGGATTTTGACGCCCTGAAGGAGCATCGCTCTGGTCTGGGAACGGCCGCGGTTATCGTGATGGATAAATCCACCGATGTGGTGAAAGCGATCGCGCGGATTAGCTATTTCTATAAGCATGAATCCTGTGGTCAGTGCACGCCTTGCCGCGAGGGAACCGGTTGGATGTGGCGGGTTCTTGACCGTATGGTGCGCGGAGATTCATCGACCGAAGAAATTGACAAATTATTGGATGTTGCCGGTCAGATTGAAGGCCACACAATTTGCGCATTGGGAGATGCGGCTGCATGGCCGGTTCAGGGATTGGTGCGCCATTTCCGTCACGAGATTGAAGAGCGGATCAATCAATATCGTTCAGATCGCGGCGGCGTTCAGGTGATTGCGGCTGAGTAATTACCCCATTGTCTCGCGCTTATAATTGCGGGCGTGCATGGTTCCAATCGTGATGCGAATAAGAGGCTCGTGATGGATGATTTGGCGATTGTCAAAATTGAAAACCGTACCGATGCGGCTGCGATTGCCCATCTTGGCGCGCAAACATTTTCAGAAACTTTTGGGCATTTATACAAACCAGAAGATCTCTCTTTGTTTTTAGAGGGCAGCCATTCCATCGCATCTTATGAAAAATTGATTGATGATCCGGAAGCAACACTCTGGGCGGCGAAAACCAATGCAGGCGAGTATGTTGGTTATAGTGTGGTTTCGGCGTGCGGTCTGCCAGTGCCAAACATGCCGGAAAATTCTGGCGAGTTGATGCGGTTTTATGTTTATGCTGACTATCAGGGAGGCGGGCTTGGCAATCAGATGCTGTCTCTTGCCCTTGATCAGATGGACAAGCAATTTACCCATCATTTTTTAAGCGTGTATGCGGAAAATTTCGGGGCGCAGCGTTTATATGCCCGTTATGGTTTTGAGATTATTCATCAATATCACTATATGGTCGGCAATCATGCGGACCCGGAATATATTATGCAACGCAAGCGATAACCTGGTTCGCAGCTATCTTTACTCTGCAGCTTGGCGTTGAGAGGCTGGGCCAAGCTCAAGCTCCGCAGGGTCGGCTTTGATTGCATTATCCAATAATCCCGCCGCTTTGGCCTTTTTGAACAGAGAAAGCGCGGGGAAAAGTGTTGCAACAAGCAATGCAACCGGAACCACCCATTGCCACCGTGCAGGCATGCCAAGCATCATGACTGCGAACGCGCTGGTGATCATTGTGGCACTCAAATAGATGGCCGTCACTTTGGCATGGGAGATCTCCATGCGAAGCAATAATTGATAAAGATGTTCGCGGTGAGCTTGCAGCACATTTTTACCGCGTGCAAAGCGGTGGATGAGCGTGAATGTCACATCGCCGATAAACGGCAGCAACATGACCGGCACCAGCAATGGTGATAAGGCATTCTCGGTAAGCGGTGTTAAGACGAGGGGCAGGGCGGCCATTAAAAACCCAAGCGCTTGCGAGCCCGCATCCCCCATAAATATCGACCCTTGGATCAGGTTGTAGGGCACGAACCCTGATATTGCGACAGCCATCAAAAAGCTGATGACAAGTAACCCTGCCCCCGCGCCCGCCCCGCCAATATAAGCAGCGGTGATGACAGCAAAGACCACAAAGATAATCGCAGCGTTGGATGCCGCTAAGCCATTTGCCCCATCCATGAAGTTAAATGCATTCATTAGCCCGACAATCCAGAAAATCGCGATTGGATAGGCCAGCGGGCCCAGCGGGGTTTGCCCAATAAATGGCAAGGGCGCTTGGGTAAGGGTGCCCGCAAGACTGACAAATGCGGCGGCAAGGATGAATTGGCCGATCAATTTTACCGAGGGCTTGAGCGGCACGACATCATCAATGCATCCAAGACCGGCAGCCAGCATTGTAAATGGAATGAGCCAAAAGACGGGCCCGGTAAACGGGGTGCCGATAACAATCACCGCCAGCATCAATCCTGCCATCCAGCCGAGCATGATCGATAGCCCGCCCGCCCGCGACGCGGTTTGGGTATGGCTTGATCGGCCATTGGGGACATCCGCCACAAGAAGATGACGAGCAAACCAATTGGTGGCGATAAAGCTGACAGCAAAAACGATGAGACCGATAAACAAAACGGGCAACCCAAAAGAAGGCAGACCAAAAAAGGATAGAGTATCAGCGCTCATAAGGTCTGTAGCCTTCGCAGTCGTGCGATCCAGTTTTTGAATTGCATGCCGTGGATATTGTTTTGTTAGTTCATCACAAGTTTGGCATGGCACGCATTAATATGCCAGCTTTGAGCGCAAAACAATCAATATTGCTGCACCACAGCATAAGCAAATGCGGTCCCGCGTGCTGACCCTAGCGCTGTAGTGCGCCCGCCAGCGACCAATATCCTTTTTCGCTGGCAATTTGGGCCGCGTGCCTTGCCTCATTATCATCGGCAAATAGGCCAAAGCAGGTTGCCCCGCTGCCCGACATGCGGGCAAGAAGGCACCCCTTTGTGCCTGACAGGAGGTCCAGGGTCTGCGCAATCTCGCGAACATGGGCGATGGCGGGTGCTTGCAAGTCGTTGCGCGTGACCGCCTCCAACTGCGCACAAAAAGCGATTGGGTCTAACTCTGGCGCCCATTCCATAAAGGTGGGCTGGGCGGGGGATGGGTTTTCTTGGTCAAACGCGGTGAAGATAGGCCCGGTTGGCGTGGCGACCCCGGGATTGACCAGACAGATGGAGAGTTTTGGCAAGCGCGGCGCGCGCGTAACCGTCTCGCCTGCGCCGCTCACATGGACCGGCTGCGCCGACAGGCATGCGGGCACATCGGCGCCAAGTTGAAAGGCAATGTCAGCGAGCTTTTCTTTGGTAAGCGACAATCCCCATAATTCGTTGAGGCACAAAAGGGCCGCCGCCGCATCGGCCGATCCGCCGCCAATACCGGCGGCAATGGGCAGCTCTTTTTCCAGGGTTATGTGCGCGCCGCCTTTATAGCCGGTTTGCGCAATGAGCGCATTGGCGGCTTTGAGGATAAGATTGTCCGCCACTGGAAATTCGGACAGCGCCTGTGCAAATGTTCCGGTAATGGTCAGCTCTAACTGATCGGCTAATTTCGCGTACAATCGATCGCCCGCATCTGCAAACACAAACAGACTTGCCAGATCATGCAACCCATCAGCGCGCACGCCGCCGACATGGAGATATAGATTAATCTTCGCTGGCGCGATTTTGATCATCATAGCATTGAGAAATTGAATTATTCAGTAGACGGTGATTGTGTGTCAGACTCTGAATCTGAATCAGGTTCTGTTTCTGCTTCTGGCAACGCTTCTGATGCGGGCGCATCCTCATCGGGGCTTTCTTGCAGACCGGAGTGGAGTTTTTCCTCCAGGCTTACTTTCAACTTCTCTGAAGGCTCAAGCTCAAGGGCGCGTTTCCATTCATAGCGCGCTTCAATTTTTCGCCCAAGCTGCCAGTAAGCATCGCCCAGATGATCGGTCAGTGTTGGATCCTGGGGGTCCAGCGAGACAGCTTTCTCCAGATTTACCACCGCTTTGTCATAATCTTTCAATTGATAATGCGCCCAGCCGACACTGTCGGTGATGGCACCAGAGCGCGGTTGTTTTTCCAGCGCTTTTTCAAGCAGGTCAAAAGCCTCGGTTAGCATCACACCGCGCTCAGCCCACGAATATCCAAGATAGTTCAGGGCCGTTGGCTCTTCCGGCGCAATTTCAACGGCGCGTTTCAAATCCGCTTCAGCCGCTTCCCAATTATCCATCTGGATGAGCGCATCCCCGCGCGAGAGATAAAAGCGCCATGCATCGGTAAAGGGTTCATCGCCAATACGGTTGATTGCTGGCTCGAGCACAGTAACGGCGGCGTCAAATTGTTCCGTACGGGTATAAATTGATGATAAAGCGAGGCGCGCTTCGTCGGCCTGCTCATCATTGGCAATGAGTTTTTGGAGCAGAGCGATCGCTTTTTCATTGTCCTCCAACGCTGAATAAGCGCCCGCCATTTCGATTCGCGCTTGCTCATAAAGGATCGCTTGCGAGCCGATGCGGGAGAAGTTCTCGATTGCCGCTTCATATTGCCCATTGATATTATTGAGGGCCCCAAGGAAGCGGTGGGCTTCATTCAGGTCAGGGTCAAGATAAAGGGCAAGCTGCATCAGCGCGATTGACTGGTTAAGGTCGGGCTCGCGCAACCGAAAGCCTGCGTCGCTTGCGGCTTCTCGTTGTTTGTAAATTTGCTCGGTAATCGCCGAGCCAATCATATAAAGTGCAATCGCGCTGCCTTGTTCGGGCGTTGCGTCTGCGAGCGCATCGCTCGTCTCTCCATCTTCAAGGCGGGCAAGATTGCGTTGGCCGAGCCGGCGTGTTGGCCCCGGTTGAGAGAGCAATATTTTGCTGACTTCGCGGCGGGTGTCTTCTTCGCCATACCGTTCAAGAAAGGTGGAAAATGTTCGTTGGGCAATCGGGCTGCCAAGGGAAACAAAGGCCAGACGATAGCCAGCCTCGGCATCGGTAATGCGGCCTGCTTTTTCCGCTAACAGACCGCCATGTAACGGACTAAAGCCGGTAAAGATTTTTGCGGGCGGTTTTGTGAGATGATTGAGCGCTTCTCGTGGGCCTCGGTCCCCTGCCAATGCCCAGGTGCGCAGCAAAAACGCCCCGGTTTGGTGCACAGAGTCAGGCCGGATTTTGCCAAGTTCATTACGCGCGGCGGCAAAGCGGTCATGTTTGATATCATCGACCGCCAGTGTCAGGGGGATCAAGGCATCTTGGTCAGGCCCTGCAAACCGCGCCAGGCCAAGCGCATATTCAGCGGCTGTTTCTACATTGCCGTTTAGCAAATTGAACATGAACGCTTCTTTGCGAAGCTCGATTGAACCGGGCGCAACCGCTTGCACTCTGGAGAATTGCTCCGCAGCGGTCGCGTGGTCATTGGTTCTGGCCGCTAACCGTCCGGCGAGATATTCCCCGGTCACGGTCGAGGTGGGACCATCACTCAAAGTGATGCATCCTGAAAGCACACTCGCGCTTGCGAGGAGGGTGAAAACCGGGCGCCATGATAGTGCGGCGACAGATCTGAAGGGGATCGAACTGTTCATAGTGCCAACCTATACCATAGTGAGCGTTAGCCCAACCTTATCACGCGCGTTACATATTGGGATAGTTTGGCCCGCCGCCGCCTTCGGGGATTTGCCAGACAATATTTTGGGATGGGTCTTTTATATCGCAGGTTTTACAGTGAACGCAGTTCTGCGCGTTGATCTGGAATTTGGGGTTGGCCCCATTATCATCGGTCAAAATCTCGTAAACCCCCGCCGGGCAGTAGCGCTGTGCGGGCTCATCATAGGTTGGCAGATTAATCGATATCGGCACCGATGGGTCCTGCAGGGCTAGATGAGGGGGTTGGTCTTCTGCGTGATTGGTTGCAGAAAATGAAACATTGGTAAGCCGGTCAAAGGTCAGCACGCCGTCAGGTTTTGGATAGTCAATGGGTTTGTGCTGGGAGGCCGGTTCGGTTGATTGTGCATCGGTCTTGCCGTGGGAGAGGGTGCCGAACGGGGAAAATCCGCCAAGCAATGTTGTTGACCAAAGGTCGGCCCCCATTAGGGGAATGGCGGCAAAGGTGCCAAAGCGGGACCAGAGTGGTTTTGCATTGCGCACTTTATGGAGTTCTTTGCGAACGGGAGAGGCCTCATAGCGTTCAGTATACGCCGTTAATTCATCCGCGCTTCGCCCATTGGCGATTGCCTCGACGGCAGCTTCCGCGGCCATTATGCCGGTCAGCATAGCATTATGGTTGCCTTTGATCCGCGGCACATTGAGGAAGCCAGCGGAACATCCGACCAGCGCGCCGCCGGGAAATGTTAATTTTGGAACCGATTGAAAGCCGCCCTCGGTAATTGCCCGCGCGCCATAAGCGATGCGGTCTCCGCCCTCAAGGACTTTGGAGATTTCCGGGTGGGTTTTGAATTTCTGGAATTCTTGATAGGGCGACAGATACGGATTTTTATAGTTGAGATGGACAACAAACCCAATGGCAACCTCATGATCGCCGGAATGGTACATAAATGAACCGCCCCCGGTATTATTGCTCAACGGCCAGCCGAAGCTATGTTGAATATGGCCTTTGCGGAAATGCTCAGGTTTGACCTTCCACAATTCTTTAATGCCAATGCCAAATTTTTGTGGATCACAGTCCGCATCAAGATTATATTTCGCGATGAGCTGTTTTGCCAGTGAACCGCGCACGCCCTCTGCGATCAGCACATATTTACCTGACAAGACCATGCCCGGCTCATAATTGGGGCCCTTCTCGCCTTCGCGGGTTATGCCTGCTTCCCCAACGATCACACCGCTGACACCGCCTTTATCATTATAGACAAGTTGCGAGGCGGCCATGCCGGGATAAACCTCGACTTCCATCGCCTCTGCTTGCTCACCAAGCCAGCGGCACACATTGCCCATGGAGACAATATAGCATCCGTGATTTTTCATCATGTTGGGCATTGCAAATACCGGTAGGGGTAGCGAGCCAGACGCGCCAAAAAATTTGAAACTCTCCGAGGTGACTTCCGTTTCCACCGGGCTATCCATGGTGCGCCAGTCCGGCAGGAGGGCATCGAGACCAGACGGGTCGAGCACCGCACCTGACAGAATATGCGCGCCGACTTCTGAGCCTTTTTCCACGACGACAACCGAAATTTCTTCCCCGCGCTCAGCGGCCAGCTGTTTACAACGGATTGCAGCCGACAAGCCGGACGGGCCAGCGCCGACTATGACAACATCAAATTCCATCTCTTCGCGATCGGTCTCGGCCATTTGCGGCTCCCTCGTCGTTTATGTTTCGTGATCTGCCGTCTAAAGCGGGCAGCGGTGCGCCATTATGTATCTGGTTACGCTTTTGAGCGTGTTTGTGGATGTCTTTTTGTCAGAGTTTTATATGGTTTGCCAATAGCGGGTGCACCCTGAGGGTGCACTTCATGGTTTCGTGACTGGTTTTGCCTGTTGAGACCCTATTGAGACGGCGA
>CAYQXV010000021.1:24532-26483 GCA_964421675.1 uncultured Caulobacterales bacterium | reverse complement strand
GCACTTCATGGTTTCGTGACTGGTTTTGCCTGTTGAGACCCTATTGAGACGGCGAATTACGTCGTCTGAGAAGTGCCAATGATTATGCTGCGCTGCAGCATGTTGACATTTGCCCCCACATAGCCGATGTAGGCAGCCTTGATGCATGGGTTGCCGCGTGAGCAATCGGTTTTATTCGTAAAAAAACACATGAACATCATGAAACGCAGATCGATGTACAACCGGTTCATTTGCTAGCCGGGCATCACGTAAACTGCATATACAACCCAAGTTCCCACATCACGCGGGGTGCTGACGACATGGCCGCCGACGAACAATTCGGTTCGCATGTGAGCCCAAGGTCGCAACCGCAAGCCTTTTCCGCTTTTCCTCAGGATCTGCGGGACGGGGACTGTATTATCGTATGAGACCTGCCCGTTAGGCTAAGCGCCCTAATGCCATTAAGGCTAAGCGTAATTGCCGGGTTGGTTGAGAAAGTATTCCATTGACCAATTTTGAAGCCCTTGGCTTATCACCGCGCCTGTTGAAGACAATCAATAAGCTTGGTTTTGACACACCGACCCCCATTCAAACTGAAGCCATCCCGCTTGTGCTGGAGGGCAATGACCTGATCGGTCTGGCCCAAACCGGCACCGGTAAAACGGCCGCCTTCGGTTTGCCGATTGTTGATCAGCTGCTTGCTGCCGACCATCGCCCTAGCCCCAAATCTGTCCATGCGCTGATTTTGGCACCAACCCGCGAGCTTGCCAATCAGATCTCAACCAATGTGCGCAGCTTTGTGAACAAAACGCCGCTGCGCGTTAACTCCGTTGTTGGCGGCATGTCGATTAACAATCAGGTTCGCAACCTTAAACAAGGTACGGACATTCTAATCGCAACGCCTGGCCGATTGCTCGATCTTGTTGATCGCAAAGCCGTTCGGCTGGATACAGCGCGTTTTCTCGTGCTTGATGAAGCCGATCAAATGCTTGATCTTGGGTTTATCCATGACTTGCGCACAATCTCCAAGCTCTTGAACAAAGAGCGCCAAACATTGTTGTTTTCTGCAACCATGGCGCGCCAGGTTGAAGGGTTGAGCCGGGCTTATCTGACAAACCCGGTCCGCGTAGAAACCTCGCCGGTTGGGCGCGCTGCCGATAAAATTAAGCAAACCGTTTGCTTTACCCCGCAAGCCAATAAGGTTGATTTATTGAAAACCCGGCTGCGTGAGCGCCCGGAAGATTTATCGTTGATCTTTATGCGCACAAAACATGGCGCGGAAAAATTGATGAAGCAGCTCAATGCAGCGGACTTTAGTGCGGGATCAATTCACGGCAATAAAAATCAAAACCAGCGTGAGCGCGCCCTGAAAGCGTTTCGTGCCGGACGCACGCGTATTTTGGTGGCAACTGATGTTGCTGCGCGCGGTATTGATATTCCCGACGTTAGCCATGTGTATAATTACGAATTTCCAGAAGCACCGGAAAATTATGTGCACCGGATTGGCCGTACAGCGCGGGCGGGCAAAAGCGGCGAGGCGGTCGCCTTTTGTGCGCCGGAAGAATATTGGATGTTGTTAGCAATCCAAAAACTCATGTCCGCGGAGATTGAGGTTGCTAGCGGTGAATTGAGCGACGACGAAAAACGTCGGTTCTCAAGAAAACCAAAAGGCGGTATGCGTCCTAAAGGTCGCGGCCCTGCGCCGCAGCGTGGTCCGAAAAAAGCGCGCGGCGGTGGCCGCAAAGAAGGTGCAGGCGCGCGTCACAGCCGGGCCGATGGCAATCTTGATGGCAAGCCGGCAAGAGAGGGCAAACCAGCAAGACAAACCCGCGCTCAAGAGACAGACGGCGCGCGCGAACATGAGACGCAATCGCGCAGTCACACGCCGGGCAAAAAACCGTTTGCCAAAAAGACCCGTGAACATGGCAAGAAACGCCCGTTTAACGCTGATGGAAAACCAGCAGGTAAATCG
>CAYQXV010000021.1:8947-24432 GCA_964421675.1 uncultured Caulobacterales bacterium | reverse complement strand
GGACGCGGTGATCGCAAGCCTCATCACGGCAATCGTCACCGCGGTGATGGTAAAAAATATGAGCCAACCCTTGAGCATTTACACAGTGAGGGCGGCGATGGCGCGCAAAGTGATCGCCCACGGCGCTCATCCAAAGGCGGCTACCGTGCGTCCAATGATAATGACCAATCCCGTTATGGGGAAGGGCGTCCCGCACGGCAAAAAACCAATGGCGCGAAAAAGAAGTTTGGCGCAAAAGCGGGCGGCTTCAAATCAGGAGGCCCTAAATCTGGCGGCTCCAAATCAGGATTTGAAGGTAAATCTGGCAAACCTAAAACTGGCGGAAAGCCGGGTGCGTCAACGCGCACAGCAGGTGAGGGCAAAGCTGGAAATTCAGGCAAGCCGAAACGCAATGGCGGTAAGTTTCAGGGTGCTAAATTTCAGGGAAAAGGCGCGCCTAAAAATTCTACGCGGTCCGGCCAATCTAAAGGCGGACAAAGCGAGGGCGGCGCAAAACCGCCGCGCAATCGCAAGCGCACAAAACCAAAGCGCGACGCTGCTTAACGGTAAAATTAATAGGCTAAGAGACCGCGCTACGGCGCGGTCTCTGCGTTATGCTCTCGTTTTGCCGAAAAATATCTGGTAAACCTGATCTTATGTTTACGAAGTTTTTCCACGAACTAAAATCTGCGGGACTCCCGGTCTCGCTGCGCGAATATTTAACGCTCATGGAGGCGATGGACGCAGATCTTGCGAGCCGTCAGGTTGAGCATTTTTATTATCTCTCGCGCACCGCGCTGGTCAAAGATGAGCGCCATCTCGACAAATTCGATCAGGTGTTTGGCCATGTCTTCAAGGGCATTGAAAGCCTTGCAGAAGGGGTGGAAACCGCTGAGGTGCCCGAAGAGTGGCTAAAATTAATGTCGCAGAAATATCTCTCCGAGGAGGATAAAGCCAAGATAGAAGCGCTTGGCGGCTGGGATAAATTGATGGAGACGTTGAAAGAGCGTCTCGCGGAACAAGAAAAACGCCATGAAGGGGGATCGAAATGGATCGGTACGGGGGGAACCTCACCGTTCGGGTCTGGCGGCTATAACCCTGAAGGGGTGCGCATTGGCAATGAGGGCAAACGCCAAGGGCGCGCAGTCAAAGTTTGGGAAAAGCGCGATTATAAAAACCTCGATGATGATATTGCGCTAGGCACACGCAACATCAAAATGGCGCTGCGGCGGTTGCGGCGCTTTGCGCGCAAAGGCGCGCAAGACGAATTTGATTTGGGCGGTACGATTGATGCGACGGCGCGCGCTGGATATCTCGATATTCAGATGCGCCCAGAGCGGCGAAATATGATCAAAGTTCTGATTTTTTTCGACGTGGGCGGATCAATGGACCCATATATTCGCGTGTGTGAAGAATTATTTTCTGCCGCGCGTGCAGAATTTAAACATATGGAATATTTCTATTTCCACAATTGCCTGTACGATTATGTGTGGAAAGACAATCGACGCCGCTGGACGGAAAAAATTCCCACCTGGGATATTCTCCACAAATATCCGCACGATTATAAGGTGATCATTGTTGGGGATGCGTCCATGAGCCCGTATGAAATTACGGTGCCGGGCGGGGCGGTTGAATATTTTAATGACGAGCCAGGGGCGCTTTGGATGCAACGTCTGACGGGCGTTTATGAACGCGCAGTGTGGCTCAACCCGATTGAGGAAAAAAGTTGGGACTATGTTGGCTCAATCCAGCTGCTGCGCGAATTAATGGGCGAGCGAATGTATCCGCTAACGCTTGGCGGCATTGATGATGCGATGAGCGAATTAAAGCGCTAACGCCTGCTTAGATGAGTGGGCGCTTAAGTTTGAGTGCGGGCTTATTGAATAGGCGAGAGGCGCGCAATTTCCTGGCCATCCATTTTAACGCTGCCGTCAGAAAGAACGAACGTTTTTTCAATGGCGCCCCCGCCTGTAACGGTTGCAAGGGTAACGGCGCCGTTGATCGCGGCTAGCATTTCAGGCTCGAAAACATTCAGCTCACGGATGACGGTTAGAAAAGGTGCGGGTTTGACCATGCGCGTTTCTATCGTTCCTGCCGGGGTCATATTGCTGTCGAGGCTAACAGCCCCGGTGATCGCTAGCTGCGCGGGTTCATTTGTCACGATAATATGCCCGATTTGAAGCGCACCGTTAGCCCGTTGCCAATGATAGGGGCTCTCTTCCAGTGTATCTGTCCGGGTAAGGGCAATCGCGCTATCAAGCGAGCCAATGGTCAATTGATGCTCGCTTGTTTGCCCGTTTGAGGTTGGCGTGTGCGCTGAGCCATGAAAACCCGTCGCACGAAGCCCCAGTGACAGCGTGGTTAAATCCTGACCGCTGGGGACGAGGTTTAACGTCACATTATCAAGCGTGCCACTAAATTCAGGGCCCTGCCCGGCGATATTGATGTCGGCCCCGTCAAATGCAAAGAACCAATCAGTATTTTTATCTGTGCCAAGACTAGCGCGTAATTTTTCCGCGGTGACGCGCAAATTTATTGGTGCCGTGCCGTCCAATGTAACGGCAATATCTTGCGCGCCTTGCGGGCTTAAAATGATCCGGTCAAAGCTGAAGGGTAAAATATCAATCATCAAGCGCGGGGCCGACCATTGCCAGCGTTGAGCCTCGGCAATGGTTGGCGTATCAACCCGGCCGCGCAGAAAAAACGGATAGCCCGCTGTGGTGATATCACCGTGCTCTACGGTCAGGCCATTTTCTCGCTGATCAGTAATCCATGAGGCAATCGCCTCTTCCATGCGATCTGCCGCTATATGCCAAGCGATTGTATAGCCAATGGCGACGACACCGACAAAAATAACCGGCCACACATAAAACGGGACCTTTGCCCGGCTTTGTTTAGTCATGTGACGTGCCGTCAATGGTGCCGGGTTGAAATGGCAGCGCGTCGGGGCGCAACTGCGTCAGAATTTCTTCCAGTGATGTCATGAAACTTTTGCGGTTGAGCCCGGTGCTAATCGGTTCGGCAATATTCATGCTGATTATTCCCGGTACGATGCGGTGGCTGGGATATTGCCAATGCATGCCGCTATTATGAGCGATGGGAAGGCATGGCACTTGGGTGGCGGCATAAATACCGGCAATGCCCGGCTTTAAATCGGTTTTGCTATAGGGCTGGCGTCTTGTGCCTTCTGGAAAAATGATGATCTGGCCGCCCGCGGCGGTTTTGGCGCTCGCATCATTCAATAATTTTCGCATGGCTTTTGAACCGGACTCCCGGTCGATGGCGATACATCCTGATGCCTTTAGCCATAAGCCAAAAAGCGGGATGCGCAGCAATTCTTCTTTCAGCACAATAACCGGTTGCGGCAGGATTGCGTAAATCTGCATGGTTTCCCACATGGATTGGTGGTTTGCCGCAATCACCATGCCGCCGGGCGTCACATTTTCCAGACCCTGAATTTTGGTTTTTATACCGCCGAAAAACTCTAGCCCCCATAAGACGCTGCGGCACCAAAATTGGCACACGCGCGTGCGATTTTTTTGATCGAGCAAAAGGCTGGGTAGTCCGAAAATCCCGATGATCAGCGTGACAAATGTCATCCATAGGTGAAATGTCAGTGTGCGCAGCATTGTCAGCGGGCCGCCTTGAGGGTCGGTCGGTGCACCAGCATCTGGGGTTAGGGGAGCATCTAAAATGGCGGGCATTATCCGTCGGCTTTACTTTGTAAGGTATTCGTGAAGGGACGGGTCCAATGATCGAGCCTGGCCATTAAAAATTTGGAATATTCTAGGGATAATGTCTTCCAGGACTCCCAACTGGTTGCGAACCCGCCGGGTTTGATATGGGGGGATGGAGCGGACCAGGGGATAATGGAAATCTGTTCGCCCAACGCATTGGTGTTTTTGATGAGGTTGCGGGTTTCGGCAATTGCGCGCGGTAAATGATAATCCGATGTTACGAGAATGACCGTGTCCATTTTATGCTCGCGCGCCCAAATCATCAGTTCTTCTGCATTGCCTTTGGTGGTCTGTGCCTGCGGTCCCAGATCGATGCAACAGGCAAATCGTAGCGGGTCGCCATTCCAGAGTTTTTTTAAGTCATTGGCGGTGGTGTCGCGGTGCACCCCTGATATCAACATACGTGTGCCAATACCGCGTTGAAAAAGTCGCATGGCTTCGGCAATCCGCGTGCCGCGCCCACCGGTATAGGCAACAACACCGACATTGCCGGGATTTGAAAGGTCGGTATTTGAAAACCGGGCCTGATTTTCGTTAGCGGCAGGCACCGTTGAGATAAATATCATCAAGCCCAGAGCCCACGCTCCGGCGAGCCAGAACAATAATCTGAACAGCCTGCCCATTGATTGATTTCCTTACCTGCTCACGAACGCACAAGCCTATACTCGAAGACCCTGTCTTTTGGGCCAAGCCGTATGGGCGTGGTTATGGATTTAATATAGGACGATGGTGCGAT
This sequence comes from uncultured Caulobacterales bacterium, assembly GCA_964421675.1. Taxonomy (GTDB): domain Bacteria; phylum Pseudomonadota; class Alphaproteobacteria; order Caulobacterales; family Parvularculaceae; genus CALLPQ01. The sequence goes on along the minus strand of CAYQXV010000021.1, from coordinate 19,980 downwards.
GGCCTCAATATGCTTCGCGCAGAGTCCGCATCACGGTGAGACGAGCCGTGAGCGCCGTGACCAGGCAGGTCACCACGGGCACGATAAATAGCGTCATAATGAACCCCCATGTGAGCGTGAATCCGGGGATCAGGTTTTGCTCTACCGCGCCGGTTCGGGTGGCAAATGACATGGCCCCAAGGACAAAAATGGCAAGGATTACCCCGCCAATGGCCCCGCGTAACCCCAAAATCAGGAACCGGCGCTGGACCTGTCCGGCAATAAATTCATCGCTCGCCCCGACCAGATGCAATATCGAAACAACCTCATGATTGGCGGCAAGCCCGGCGCGCGCGGCAAATACGGCAATCGCGCAGGTTGCGACCATCACCAGAAAAAACACCGAAAAAGCAAGGATTTGCGCAGATCTGACCGAGGCAACAAGGCGCGATTTCCAGGTGCTGTGATCGTTTACAATAGAGCCGGGGGCGGCCTTGCGCATCCGCCCTTTCAGATTTTCAATATTTTCCTGCAAACTGGGGTCGGCGCGCACCTCAATTAGGGCTGGGACCGAAAAATAGGCATCTATGGTGCCTTCTCCAAGCCAGGGCTCAAGCAATTTTGCGGACTCTTCCGGGCTCATCACCTGAAAATCAACGACGCCGGGCGTCGTCCGTAAAATAATCACAGCGGCATTGGTCCGGTCCTGAATGGCTTCGGCGCTGTCCCCCGGTATTTGGATAGTCAGGGCGGCGCGAAGCTCGCGCGTCCAGTTTTCAGAGGCATTTGAGACCAGCAAATAGCCCGCGAGCGATAAGGTCGCCAGAAAGGCAATCACTGCAATCACCGCCGTCAGGGGCGGCCCGCCCGCACCCGCTTCAGGCAATAGGGGCTCGCGTGCGCCAAAAGGGTTGAACATGGCCATGGGCTAGACATCCTCCATATTGGGGATATCAGACGAGCGATTGCCGCCTCTGCCCGCCTTGGCAAGGCGGCCCTGTTGAAGGCGCAAAATTGGCTTGTTGAGCTGCGAGACCAGATCCAGATCGTGGGTCGCAACAATCACCGCTGACCCGAGTTTGTTAAGCTCAATGAACAATTTCATAATACGTTCGGCCATGACCGGATCGACATTACCGGTTGGCTCGTCCGCGAGGATCAGGTCTGGTTTTGCCACCAAAGCCCGCGCCAGAGCCACCCGTTGCTTCTCTCCGCCCGATAAAGTTGGGGGCCGCGCATGCATTCGGTCGCCAAGACCGACCCAGTTTAAGAGTTCGCTTACATCTTCGCGATATTGATTATGGTTAACGCCCGCAACTTTCATGGGCAGGGCTACATTATCATAGGCGCTCAGATGATCGAGCAGGCGAAATTCTTGAAATACCACACCGATGCGCCGGCGCATTGCGGGCAATGCCTCGCGCGGCAGGTCGGTGACATCCTCGTCAAACAGACGCAATTGACCGCGGGTCGGGCGCTGGGCGAGATACATCAATTTGAGCAACGAGGTTTTGCCAGCCCCCGAAGGGCCGGTCAAAAATCGGAACTCGCCCTCATTGAGCGCAAAATTAATATCGCTCAGGGCTTCGCTGCCCGCTGGTATGCCGGCATTTTCCGCAAGTTCGGCCTCGTTACCGTAGGCCAACCCAACATTTTCAAACTGAACTATCGACACCGCACATCCAAAGCATTTTCTCTTGGTGAGTTCGTGATAGAGCGTTTGGTGCCCGGATCAAAGCGTGTTTTTTCAAGAACGCCAGGAGCGCACAAATGATTATTTCCTGCCCCAGCTGTTCTGCGCGATATGATATTGATGATAGCCGGTTTTTACCGGCGGGCCGCTCGGTCCGGTGCTCGTCATGCCAAACCAGTTGGTTTGTGCCGGCCCCTCAAGGGGTTGAGACATTGATGCCATCGGCGCGTATTCGCGATAGCCAATCGCCGTCTCCAGCCGACCAGGGCGCGCCGGCCGATGAAGGGCTGTTTGCAAAATCTGGTGCTGAGGGAGCGGCTAGCGGTATGTTTGGCGATGAACCGCGGGCAACGCCGATGCGCCGGGCCAATGATCGGACAAGTGATCGGACAAGCGACCGAGAAGGATTTTCCGGACGCGAGGAACCGCGTCCTCAATGGGGTCCCATGGCGGAGCGGCGCAAAGAGGCGCCCGCTTCGCGGTCAGCATCTCACGATAATTCGAAAGTAGAAAATGCAACGCCTTTAAGGCGGACATCAGACCGCGTGGTCGATACCGATTGGCGCGAAGTGCCAACCAAACAGAATATGCCGGGTGCTGATAATGTAGGCGAGGGCCATCATGGGGCTTCAAGAAACCACAAATCGTCAGCGGGCATGTCAGGTAATAAGAGCTCAGGCGATGGGCGCGGGAATGGCGACGATCCAACGACAATATTGGGCGGTGCGCCCGGCGAAGTGTTTGCATCGGTAAGCGTGCAGCCGCGCGAGCTGGAAAATGCCCTTAAACGGGTGCGGCGCAAGGCCAAGGCGCGGGAGAAAAATCGACTAACCCCATTGCGCCTTGTTGGTTGGGCAATGTTGCTTTCAGCCGTATGCGGTCTATTTTTTGCAGGCTATACATTCCGCGACGAAATTGTGCGCTTTGCACCGGGCAGTGCTGCGGTTTATGCAACCGTTGGTATTGAGGCCAGTCCCTATGGTCTTGATTTGCAAAATATCGATTACCGCGTTGCTTTATCGACAACGGGGCCGGTCATTGAGTTGACAGGCGAGTTGCTCAATGAAGATGAGCGTGCGATCGCGCCGCCGCTTTTGCTGGCTGAAGCGCTTGATATGCGCGGAAAATTACTCGCAAGCTGGACATTTGATGTTGATCAAGCAGAAATTGCTGCGGGCGATATTGCCAGCTTTTCAACAAGAGCCCCCGCGCCAGAGGGCATGGTTGAAGTTGTTCTGTCTTTTGCGCCTCAAGAGAGTGTAAAACGAAAATAGCGGATTAATGGATACAATAATCCGTATTCCGCATAAGCCTATCGCAAGGATAAATTCAGGCTAGACCTTATTAACTTCAAGTTGGCCGTTCTCCAGTCGCAAGCTGATTTCACCGCGTTTTAATTGCAAAGCAAGATCGCCAAAGACTTCGCGCCGCCAGCCGGTTAGTGCGGGGATTGGGGCATCATCGCTTCGTGCCAAGGCTTCAAGGTCCGCCGCGCTCGCAATCAGTTTGGGGGCAACATCATATTTCTCGCAAGCATGTTTTAACAACACTCTGAGTAAATCTATGACATCGGGCGGTGGCGGTGGTTTTCGTTCATTGCGATCGAGTTGGGGCAGCTCGTCTTTGGATGCGCTGACCCCGTCGGCAATTGCCGCAAGAATGCCGCGCGCGCTATCAGAACGCTCAAAACCTTTTGGGATGGAGCGTGCCCTCGACAGAGTTTTTTCATCAGCGGGGCGCAGGCGCGCCAATTCATAAATTCCGTCATCTTTTAAAATTCTATTGCGCGGCACATCTTTGGATTGCGCCAATGTCTCGCGCCATTTTGCAAGGTGGACGAGGGGGCCAAGCTCTTTTGGCCGAACATTGCGCAATTTCAAACGCTTCCAAGCTTGTGCGGGCTCGATGAAATAAAGGCCGGGATCATTTAGGGCCTGCATCTCTTCTTCGACCCAGGCCATTCGCTTGGATGATTCAAGACGCCCGCGTAAAATCGGATAGGCCTCGCGCAAATAAGTAACATCCGATAGGGCATAGGTCAGTTGCGCCTCACTTAACGGACGCCGCGACCAGTCCGTGAAGCGCGAGCCTTTATCAATGTTCGCTTTTACAAGTTCGCGCATTAACGGCTCATAGCCGATTTGATCGCCAAACCCGCATGCCATGGCAGCGACTTGTGAATCAAAAAGGGGCGCGGGAACGCGCTGCATAAGCGTAAAGAAAATCTCTAGATCCTGCCGGGCTGCGTGGAAGACTTTGACAATATCCGGATTGGCAAGCAGTTCGAGAAAGGGTTTTAGATCGATATCATCTGATAGCGGATCGATCATCCCCTCGACGCCATCAGCGGCGGCCTGAATTAGGCACAAGATTGGCCAATAGGTTTTCTCGCGCATAAATTCGGTATCAACCACAATGAAGGGTTTATCGGACAGCGCTTGGCAAAAAGATTCCAGATCTTTTTGCGTTGTAATCAAGGAGTTATGGATATCAGACATTGTCAGCCATGTAGCAGGGCGATTGGGGCGCGTCACCCCCAAGAGCTAGGTTAGATGGTGTTCCTTGGCAAAGGTTGCCGAAAAAACATCCCGGTTTGTGCCAAAACCTGCATGCTTCATGCCGTCGGAATTGTAAGAGAAGGCAATTTCTCCAGTAACAGAGACGCAAATCACCCCGCCATCGCCGCCCAGACGCGCAACATCGCGGATCAACCCATTGGCACTTTCCCTGAGATTTTCGCCGCGATAGCCCGCCCGGCTCGCCACATCCTGTGCCCCGCCAGCGAGAATGAAATATTCACCAAGCCCGGTGCATGAGGCGGCAACCCGCTCATCGGCCCAGGTACCAGACCCGATTAATGGGGTATCGCCCACCCGTCCTTCCAACTTGCCAAAAACCCCGCCGGTCGAGGTCGCCGCCGCCAAAGTGCCAGCGATATCAAGCGCAACCGCGCCAACCGTGCCGTGGCCTAACTCGGCCTGGGTCATTTCTTCCGGTTTCACCCCCACAGGCACCTGGTAATAGCTGGCCGGGTCATCGATGAAGGACAGATTGTGCTTGTGGCAAAAATTCTTTGCGCCTTTACCCGCAAGCATGACGTGGGGCGTTTCGTCCATCACCGTGCGCGCGGCTTTGATCGGGCTTTCAAGATGGGCAACGGCGGCGATAGATCCGGCGCGTCGGCGAAGCTTGTCGTTTTGACCGGGGGCTACGGGGCCGCCGCCCACCATGATCGATGCATCCAGTTCCGCATATCCCGCCTTGTTGGGCGGTGCCCCGCGCCCGGCAATATAGAGCCCGGACGCTTCCATTTTGCTCACCATGGCTTCAATCACGTCAACCGCCGCATTGCCCGCTTCCAGCATGGCTTTGCCTTCATGGGTCAATTCCAGCAAATGGGTCTCAGTTGCGGAATAATCCCGGCCCGCTTTGGCGCCGGCGCCGCCATGTAAGGCGAGGGCAATCGGTGATGATGTCATTGGGCACCTGTAAAATATTCATGATACGGATAAGTTTCCCAGCCATCATAGGGGCTGCGCGCAGATTCATCAATTGTTTTGACCTTCGTGATGCTCGGCGCTAAGGACCATGCATCGAGTTTAACCGCGCTACGGAGATTTTCATGTCCACAGTACACCTCGCCCTTGTTCGTCATGGCCAAAGCGAATGGAATTTGCAGAACCGATTTACCGGATGGGTTGATGTTGATTTGACGCAAAAGGGAATCGCTGAGGCGACAAAGTCCGGGGATTTACTGGCGCAAACGGGCATTGAATTTGTGGCGGCCTATACGTCAGTGCAAAAGCGCGCAATCCGCACCTTGTGGCTTGCTCTGACGCAAATGAACCGGATGTGGCTTCCCGTCACCAAAAACTGGCAGCTCAATGAGCGCCATTATGGCGGGCTAACCGGGCTCGATAAACAGGAAACCCGCGATAAGCACGGCGATGAGCAGGTTCATATTTGGCGGCGTAGCTATGATATTCCGCCCCCCGCCATTGATGGCGACAATCCCCATAATCCAAACAAAGATCCGCAATATGCCGGGTTGCGTCCCGATCAATTGCCGCAATCGGAAAGCTTGAAAATGACGCTCGATCGGGTTCAGCCCTATTGGGAAGCGGAGATTGCCCCGAAATTGCAAAACGGTCAGTCGCTGGTTATTTCAGCCCATGGCAATTCTTTGCGCGCGTTGGTGAAATTACTCATGAATGTATCCGATGAGGATATTCCGGGCATTGAAATTCCGACCGGCAATCCTTTGTTGATTGAGTTGGAAGGGGCGGCGTTAAAGCCAATTTCTGCGCGCTATCTTGACGCGGAGCGGGCAAAAACCCTGCCACCTCTTTAGGGTTTTCCAAACTCAATTTGTGCTCATCATGGTGTGCGCCTATTAGGCGCGCGCAATGGGTATCGCCGTGGGCATGCGCTGTTTTTGTTGCACTGCATTCAAACTCATTTTGCTGATGTCACCGCGTGTGCTTGAGGGTGCCTTGTGGTTTGTATAGACTTGAAAAAAAACCACCCAAGAGGAAATATACATGCAAGGCTTGATGATGGACCGTCCTTTATTGACGACGGAAATCTTGAAACATGCGGTTCGCAATTATTCATTCACTGAAATTGTTACGCGCACCGTAGAAGGCCCAATTCATCGGTATACGATTGGGGATTCGGCTAAGCGTATTGCCAAGCTTGCTAATGCGTTGCTTCGCATGGGCGTCAAACGCGGCGACCGTGTTGGCGTGATGGGGTGGAATACCTATCGCCAGTTTGAAATGTATTATGCAGTTGGCGGCATTGGCGCGGTGTTGCATACGATTAATCCGCGGCTCGGCCCGGAAAATGCCGCCTATGTGATCAACCATGCGGAAGATAAATTTCTGTTTTTCGATACAACCTTTTTACCGCTCATGGAAGGAATGTCGCCGCATCTAAAATCGGTCAAAAAATATGTGGTCCTCACCGATGCGGCTCACAAGCCAGACAGTAAGCTTGCCTTGTCGGTCTATGAAGATTTGATTGCGCCGGAAAGCGAAGAGATTGAATGGCCAGAATTTGATGAGAACACCGCTGTGTCAATGTGTTATACATCCGGCACCACGGGTAATCCCAAAGGTGTTTTATATTCTCACCGATCAATCGTTGTTCAGACATTTGCATCTGGTCTCTCCTCCGCGCTCGGCATTAAAGAGGGCGATGTGATATTGCCAATTGTGCCAATGTTTCATGTGAATGCTTGGAACCTTCCGTATACGTGCATAATGGCGGGGGCTAAACAGGTTTTCCCCGGTCCGCGCCTTGATGGTGAAGGGCTTTATGTGATGCTTGAAGCGGAGAAGGTCAATTATTCCCTCGGTGTACCGACGGTTTGGCTGGGTCTGCTGCAATATCTTGAAGAGACGGGTAAATCGCTCAAGCATTTGCAGGTTGCATTTACCGGCGGTTCGGCTTTGTCGGAAAGCTTGATCCGAGGATTTGCCTCGCACGGTATTGAGATTTTGCAAGGCTGGGGCATGACAGAAATGTCGCCGCTCGGCACAGTCAATATTTTACCGCCAAGCGCGGTGAAGCTGCCCGAAGATGAGCGTATCAAGCTGCAACTCAAACAAGGCCGGGCAATGCCATTTGTTGATATGCGCATTGTTGATGATCAAGGGACGGTGCTCAATCATGACGGCATTTCTGATGGCAATTTACAGGTGCGCGGCCCATGGATTGTTGGTGAATATTATAAATCCGACAAACCAACGCTGACCGCCGATGGTTGGTTTGATACCGGTGATGTCGCGACCATTGATCCTGAAGGATTTATGCAAATCACTGATCGCTCCAAAGACGTTATAAAGTCGGGCGGTGAGTGGATTTCGTCCATCGAAATTGAAAATGTCGCCTTAATGCATCCCGATGTTGCTAATGCAGCTGTAATCGGTGTGCCCCATCCAAAATGGGATGAGCGCCCTCTGTTGATTGTCGAACCCAAAAAAGGGGTGAGCCCGGATGCGAAGGCGATTTCGGCCTTTGTAAATGAACGCCTGCCCAAAATTGCCTGGCCTGATGCGGTGGAATTTGTTGAAGCGATTCCGCTCGGCGCGACCGGCAAGGTCTTGAAAACTGAGCTGCGGAAAATGTTTGCAGGATATAAACTGCCCGGCACCTGAGCGCCTCTTTAGGCGGCACCAGCCCTAATGGGTTGGTGGGTGATGGGCCCTACCCTCGTCAGGCTGCGATAAATTCGATAGACTAATCCAACGTGTGCCAAGGTGAGGGCTCTTGCTACTTGATACTCGCTCTTTGACGAAGGGCCATTTTCGCGCGCGCCATGAAGGGGCCCAATAAGGGATATTGGCAGATTAATGGGATGGATTGCCCGCATATTTTTCTGGCTATTGCTGGTTTTGATTTTGGTTCTTGCCGGGCTTTGGGTGGCCCGCGGCATGGTGGCCGAGATGATCATTCGGCGCGGGCTAACCATTGCCGGGGCCGAGGATGCGCAATTTCGCGTGGAAACGCTGACCCCGTCGCGCCTGCAGGTTTCTGATTTTACAATCGGCCCGGAAGATGCGCCGAGCTTAGCGGTTGACGATCTTGTCATTGACTATGAGTGGCGCGACCTTTGGCAGGATCGGCGCATTCATAAGCTGACAATTGGGCCCGGTAAGATTCGCACTGCGATTGACGATAATGGCGCAGTTTCGCTCGACGGAATTGGCGCGCCGGGTACTCAGTCTGCGGGCGCTCGCCTGGTTTTTGACCCGTCTGCGCTGCCCCTTGATGCGATCACCGTTCTTCCCATCACGATAGAGGTTGAAACCCCGGAGGGATTAGCCACCGGCGTGGTCGAAGGGGGCTATACGATTGAGGAGGGCGGCCAAGTCTCGCTCGTCATGAGCGCGCCAACCGCTGGGCCAAACGGGATCATCCTCAGTCAAGCCGAGCTGACAGCGGAAATGACATTGCGCGAACACGGAGAAATTGTTCTGACCGGCGCGTTTACCGGTGATGTGACAACGCCGAGCAACCGCGTTGAAAACATAAATATTAGCATCAATGGAAATGGCACATCGTGGATTGATCTCATTAATGAGGGGATGGATCAATTTGCAGGCGGGGTTGAGGTGGAAATTCAGTCTGCTGAGTTTCCTGCACCAGATTCAGAATTTTCCGAGAGTAATGTGCCTGCTGCTGCGCGCTCGCAATCCCTGCAAGCGGTGCGCCAGTCCGTTGAGTCGATTACCGGCGCGGGAAGTCTGGATCAATTGGGTGTCTCAGGGGCGGTTTATATTGCTGTGGCAGGTTCGGACATTAAACTTTACGGCGTGCCCGGAAAAATTCTGACCGTTCAAAATATTCGCGGGGAATCGCTTTCACTGCAAAGCCTATTGCCGTTGGAGGGGGAGGAAGCACAACCGCTTATCAGTATGAGCGGGGAACAATTGTCTTTGGCCGCCCGCCTGCAAGCTAATACGCAATTGGTCCAGTTTGACGCGGACGTAAAAGCAACTCAAGCGTCTAATGCCGCGCCTTTAACATTTGACGGCACTGTTACCCTGCCAACGCAAACGCTGGATATTCCGGTGAGCATGTACCCTGAAGGCGGCGCGATAGATGTTGAACGCATGCGCGCGTCGATTGCGGGCTCGCTAACCGAGCAGGGCATTGATGGCACGCTGGAAATTAACGCGGTGCTCAACCGGCTTGATGGCGCCCCGCTAACGCTCGGTGATATAACGATCAAAGATATTTATACGATAAATTATACCGCAGAGCCTGAGCTATTGACGGTCTTTTCTCAAACCGCGCAATGTTTGAATGTCGCTCACCTATCGGGACGCTTGCCGGACATTAGTCTGAAAGCGGATTTGCGTTCTGTCTCCTTATGCCCAACGGCTGCGCCTTTATTGCGGTATAGTGCGGCGAGCGGGGCGGCGGTCAATAGCGTGCTGTCTGCATCCTCGTTGCGCTATGATCATCTGGAAGTTACGGCGAGCGGTGTGCCGCCAGAGCTTGATATTTCCCTCACTGCAACGCCGGAAGGACGACTATCTCTCAATGGGCGTATTGCCGGGGGGAACTTGTTACTCAATGACCAGTTGCAATTAACCAGCGCGCGGGGCGAACTTTCCGCCACAGCGTCCGGTGAAGACTTTTCTTCATCGGTTGACCTTGATCACATTGTTATCAGTCAGCCTCCGGATCAAACCACGATGGTCGCACCGGTCGCCGGGCAGGGTCAGTTGAAAACCAATGGTGCGCGCGCTGATTTTTCTGCACGCATGGTGACACTAGACGGGGTGGAGCTTGGCCGCGCGACCGGGTTTCATATTGCCGAAGATAGCTCCGGCGAGATGGATATTGTGTTGTCAGACTTGGCCTTCGCCCCGGGCGGTACTCAGCCCGCGCTTCTCTTACCCGGTTTGACGGGCATTATTGGCACAACAACCGGCCATATGGGCGGCGTTGCCCATGCTTCCTGGACTGCGGACGGGCTTTTATCATCGGCCGATTTAACGGTTGACGATTTATCGTTTGTGGGCCCCGGCATTGCGGTTGCAAAAACCGGCGGTGTTAGTGGGCGGCTACGGCTCGATAGCCTGATGCCAATTCGAAGCGATGGCATTCAAACCTTATTCATTGAAGAAATTGATTTGGGCGCAATTAAACTTGAACGCGGCGATGTCAGTTTTTCGTTTCCCGGCGATGAGACATTAGAAGTGTTAAGTGCTGAGTTTCCCTGGTTCGGGGGAACAATTGGCGCTTATGAAACCTCGGCGGCGATGACCGGGGAAAGATTTGTGACAAATTTGAAGGCTTATGACGTCAATCTCGATGAACTGCTTCAATTCCTGGAAATTGATGGCTTGTCCGGCGAGGGGATTCTTGAAGGGACGCTACCCTTCGTCTTTGAGGACAATAAAATCCATGTGGTTGATGCGGTGATGGCAACAAAGGGCGGCGGGGTTGTGCGCTATGATAGTGCGGCAACACGCGAGGCGGCGCGCACCAGCCAACAAGCAGGACTTGCGTTTGGAATTTTAAAAGAGCTGAAATTTGACGAGCTAAGCGCCACGATTAATGGACCGCTTGATGGGGATATTAAGATCGGCCTGAACTTTGTCGGGACAAATGATATTGATGTGCAAGGACAGATGGTCCGGACACCGGTTATTTATCGCATCAATCTGGAAGCGCCTTTGTCAAACCTGATTTATCAGGGCCAGCTATCGCAAGATTTTCTGTTGCAAAAGGATATCCTCGATGAGGTTATTCGCGGGGAGATTAATGGGACCGGCACAATTGACGGGGAACCGATTGATCGCGCGCCTATTCAAGGTACGCCAATACAAGGTACGCCAATACA
>CAYQXV010000021.1:0-8847 GCA_964421675.1 uncultured Caulobacterales bacterium | reverse complement strand
CAAGGTACGCCAATACAAGGTACGCCAATACAGGGAACACCAATTGAGGGCACGCCCATTCAAGGATCTACAATTCACGGTACCCCGATTGACGGAACGCCAGTGAATTAGCGCTAAGGGCCCTATAGTTTTGGGTAAATAAGGCAGAGCCAGGCTTATTTTTGACATGGAAAATGGCCAGTGTCGTGATACAAGGCTGGTGAAGCGAAAGCATTAAATGGGAAACACGATGATGAGATATGGTTTTACCAGAGCGTGTATGAGTGCTGCTATTGGTATTATGGCCGTTAGCGCATGCGCGACGGTCAGGGTGGAAACTCCTGACAAGCCAATTGAAATTAATCTCAATGTAAAAATTGAGCAGGAAGTACGTGTACGTCTTGACCGAGAGATTCAAGATCTGATTACAGATAACCCGGATATATTTTAGGGGAGAATGAAATGAGACTTTTCACAATTATTGCTGCCGCGTTGGTTTTGAGTGTTGGTGCCAGTGCATGGGCATTTTCACAAATGATTGACGATGCCAAAGCGCAGTGCATTGTTGGCGAGCAAGCCGATGGCTATCTTGGTGTTGTTGTTGGGGCGGATGCCGATGAAGCGGTTCGCCGCGAGGTCCGCCGCGTCAACCAGGAGCGCCGTGCGGTCTATGCCCGTCTTGCTGAAGATAATGGCGTCACCATTAGTGTTGCTGCGGCGCTCACCGCTGAAAAACTGATTGGGCGTGCGCCCAGCGGGCATTGCGTGCGGGATTCAAACAATCAATGGATTCGTAAAAACTAAAATTGTGGCGCGTGCCGATAGGCCACGCCAAAAATAGGTAATAAAAAAGCAGGCGGTAAAGCCTGCTTTTTTATTATTAAAATGGTATATTGCCGCAATGGCTTTGGGGTTATGCGGGTTTAAACACCAGCGCCACGCCATTATTGCAGTATCGCAATCCCGTCGGTGCGGGGCCGTCCTTGAAAACATGACCGTGATGGCCGCCGCAGCGCGCGCAATGATATTCTGTACGCGGTACAACGATTTTATAATCAGTTTTTGTGCCTAAGGCATTTGGCAAATAGTCATAAAATGATGGCCAGCCCGTGCCGGAATCATATTTTGTTTCCGATGAAAATATATCGAGTCCGCAACCAGCGCAGGCAAAAATACCAGCGCGTTTTTCGTCATTCAACGGACTGGTAAAGGGACGCTCGGTCCCCTCGCGCCGCAAAACCGCATAGGCTTGACTATCAAGGCGCTCTCTCCATTCTGCCTCGGAAAGTTGCCATTGATCATAATCGGGAATTGTTGCTCGATCAGGTTCGCTCACGGCATCGTCCTCGCTTGTTTTTGTAACGCTATTGGCTTCACTGCGACCCGAGCAAGCAGAGACCAACATAGCGAGGCTGCCCACAATAGAAGAGTTCAACAAAGAGCGGCGATCAATATGCGGAGTTGCTGCGTGTGCGTGCGGGAGCGTACGTGAATATTTGGATTTGGTCATGGAACTCATATGGTCCTTATTACGGGCTTATCAAGCGTAGCAAATTTTCTGATAGCATTGGTAATAACAGTAAAAACCCTGCATCGCGGTTAGATTTGAACAGCCTCAAGCAATTGTGACCGTCATTGATGTCTAATCGGCGTCGTTGCCATAAAAAATGTAGGGTTGGCGCAGCTAGCATCGTAATTGACAGGGGATGAAAATGCGCAACCACGCTCATCACCAACAGGCTGAGAATCGTGAGCCCGTAAAATATGGTTAACCAAAAGGGGGTTTTTTCACCGAGCGCGAGCGCGCTTGATTTTACGCCGATTAGCGCATCATCATCTTTATCCTGATGGGCATAAATGGTGTCATATCCAAGGGTCCAGAAAATCCCGGCACTATATAATGCAAATGCCGCGGGCGATAAGGTGCCGGTGATGGCGCTATAGCCAACCAGCGCGCCCCAGTTAAACGTCAGCCCAAGCCATAATTGCGGCCAATAGGTAATGCGTTTCATGAAGGGATAAATCGCAACCAAAACCAAGGATGCCATTCCCAGCAAAATTGTAAATCGGTTAAACTGCAAAAGAACGACGAGGCCAACGAGTGCTTGGGCAATTAAAAACAGCGCGGCTCCTTTGACAGAAATTTGTCCCGCAGGGATTGGGCGCTGCGCGGTGCGCTCAACGCGTGCATCAAAATCGCGGTCGGTAATATCATTATAGGTGCAGCCTGCCCCGCGCATCACAAAAGAGCCGATCGCAAACAATACAATATAGCCAAGCGTGATCCCGGAAAACAAATGAACCGATGGCAGCGTTCCCGGACCAAGCTGTGTCAGTCCAAGCAAAAGACCCGCCCAACATGGCAGCAATAAAAGCCAGGTGCCGATGGGCCGGTCCGCGCGCATCAGTCGCAAATATGGCCGCAGCACAATGGGGGCAAACCGGTCGACCCAATTATCGCGGCCAGCGTCACGGGGCTGCGCTAAATTTAGATCTGCCTGGTCCATTAATTATCCTATCTTGCGGGCACGCTATCGGCCCTGCGCATTTTATCTTATCTATCCGAATAATTTTGCCTGCCGGTTTGGTGCGCTTATAACTTCCCCCTTGCAAGCCTACCGAAAACCAAGCAGATCAGTCCAATGCCCACTCTTATTCGCCTATATATCAATTCACCGCTGCAAACCCAAGAGGGGGTTATGTTGAGCCAGGCGCAGGCGCACTATCTGGCCAATGTGATGCGGCGCAAGATTGGTGATGAAATTGAGGTTTTTAATGGCGAGGACGGCGCATTTGCAGCGCACATTGTCACGCTCGATAAGCGCAAAGGGACGGTGAAGATTGATCACCAAACCAGCCCCGTCGATGAGGGTCCTGCGATCCATCTTGCTTACGCGCCGATAAAGCGCGGGCCCACGGAAATTTTGGTGCAAAAGGCAACCGAGCTTGGAGTCGCGAGCCTGACCCCAGTACGCACCGCACGTACCGTTGCCAAACCCGCCAATGAGGACCGGCTTGCGGCAATTTCTATTGAAGCGGCCGAACAGAGCGAGCGGGTGAGCGTGCCGGTGTTCAACGAGTTAGTCTCGCTTGAGGCGTTTCTTGGGCGCCTTGATCATCGATTGATTTTTGCCGATGAGGCCGGCGATGATCCAGATGCCAAATGGGGCGGGCGCAATGGGCATGCGCCCCTGTTTACGCCAGCATTTATTGGCAATGGGCGCGAGCCCGTCTCTTTATTGATCGGACCGGAAGGCGGGTTCACCCCCGATGAGCGACAAGCCATTCGCGCCCACCAAAACGCCATTCCCATCAGCCTTGGGCCCCTTATTTTGAAAGCAGAAACAGCGGCGATCACAACATTATCACTCATACGTCATGCGATGATGTGCGCGAGCACCGACAATCAAGCTTGACAGTCCGCTCGGCTTGGCGTTTTCCATAGTCTTGAAATACTGCCCGCCTTGGCTTTCTTGGGGAGCCCGGCAATCTCGGGAGACGAACCGCGTGACGACATCTGGACCGAAACGTGACTTACCAGCAATCGAAAGCCTTGATCAGCTTTCCGATCACTTGGCGCGCGGCGCCAAGCCGAAGGCCGATTGGCGGATTGGCACTGAGCACGAAAAATTTGTCTATTGCCGCGATACGCTCGCGCCGGTTGCCTATGAAGGGCCTGCTGGCATTCGCGCAATATTAGAGGCGCTCGCGCAAGAAACCGGTTGGTCGTTGATTATGGAAGATGATCACCCGATTGGCTTGAAGGGCGGCGGGGCATCGGTTTCATTAGAGCCGGGCGGGCAATTTGAATTGTCCGGCGCGCCGTTAAAAACGGTGCACGAAACTTGCGATGAAGTGCATACCCATCTGGCCGCGGTGAAGACGGTTGCAGACCCCATGAATGTTGCCTTTTTTGGCATGGGCCATACGCCTACATGGACGCGCGAGCAAATGCCGCAAATGCCAAAGGCGCGCTATACCATTATGCGCAATTATATGCCCAAGGTTGGCGATCTTGGTCTGGATATGATGCATCGTACGTGTACGGTGCAGGTTAATCTGGATTTTGCGAGCGAAGCGGACATGGTCGCAAAATTTCGAACCTCCCTTGCGCTGCAACCGGTTGCGACCGCTTTATTTGCAAATTCATCCCTGCGCGAAAATGTCGATACGGGGTTTGCCTCCTGGCGCGCTAATATCTGGACGGATACCGATGCGGACCGAACGGGCATGCTCGATTTTGTTTTTGAAGACGGGTTCGGGTTTGAGCGCTACCGCGATTATATGCTTGATGTGCCGATGTATTTTTTACGCCGCGAAGGAAAATTTTTGGATGCGGCGGGGCTGTCATTTCGTGATTTTCTGGATGGCAAGCTCAGTATTGCCCCGGGCGAGCGTCCGACCCTAGACGATTGGGATGATCATCTGTCTACGGCATTTCCTGAAGTGCGATTAAAACAATTTTTGGAAATGCGCGGGGCCGATAGCGGCCCATGGGCGCGGATTTGCGCATTGCCAGCATTCTGGGTCGGGCTTTTATATGATGATGTTGCCCTTGATGCAGCTTGGCAGCTGGTCAAAGACTGGTCGCCGGAAATGCGCGACGGGTTTCGCCATGACGCGGCAAAAGACGGGCTGAAAGCGCGTATTGATGGCCGCTCATTGCAAGAGCTTGCGCTTGAGGTTTTGCAAATTTCACAAGACGGGCTGAAGCGCCGGGGCGGGCGCGGTAAAGTCAGCGATGATGAAACAGAATATCTCGACCCCTTATGGGAAATTGCACAAAGCGGTGAGACCATGGGGGAATATACGGTGCGCCGCTGGTTGAGCGACCTTAATCGCGACCCTGAAAAATTATTAGACGTTAGCGCCTATTAATGGCGGCAACGCAAATAGATGTTTTTGGCGATGTGTCGGCGGGTTGTGATTTTCTCGCCCAGCGTAGCAAGCCCTTGGCCCATGCATTGAAAACCATAGAGCGTCCCCATATCCGAAAACGCAAAGACGGGTTTGCCGGACTGTTTCGCATCATTGTCGAACAACAAGTTTCTGTGCCAAGCGCTCAAGCGATCTGGAAGCGATGTTGTGCGGCGACCCAGCCAATGAATGCGAAAACTGTTGCGGGTCTTGGCGAAGAGGCGTTGCGCGCGATGGGGCTGACGCGGCAAAAGGCTCACTATGTCCATCAAATGGCATTGGCGATTGGCAGGCGTGAATTTTCGTTTCGCCCGCTGCCCGCTCTCGATGATGATGGGGCGAGGGACCATTTAACCCAGCTAAAAGGCGTTGGGCCATGGTCTGCGGGTATCTATTTATTATTTTGCGAGGGCCGAATTGATATTTGGCCGCCGGGGGATATTGCGCTCGAACATGCCTATGGCAAGGCGGCGCAGTTAGAGGCAAAGCCGACATCGCAGCACTTGAATGATCTGTCGCAAGACTGGGCGCCCTGGCGCGGGCTGGCCGCCCATATTCTGTGGACCTATTATGCTCATATTCGCGGGCGCACACCGATTTAGGACAGCTCGGTTGTTCTGATTCAACTCTTTGCATGCATAGGTTGTATAGCAGCCCATAGACCCTGAAATTTGGCGCGCAGACTGGTTGTTGCAAAAAAACAACAGATTTGACCAACTCTTTGTCACAGGGAATCAGCTATATAAATAGGCTGAGGATATGCGAAGATCAGAGCCTGTTAGGAGAATGCGTTTTCAGACAGCGATTTGTAGTGTCCACCGTTTCGCCCGTTAGCGGCAATAGTCGGCTCCCGCAAGCTGAGCGGCGAGCTATATTGCGCCAGCCTCAACGCTTCTTACCAATTCGCACATTTTACGAGGTCACCAATGAGTAACGATCTCACAACGCAGGCGGATGTTTCTCAACAAGCGCCCTTAAGCCCGCCCTTAAATCCGGGCCATAATCCTCCAGATGCGTGCCCCGCACTTGTGTTGAATGCTGATTTTCGCCCGCTCAGCTATTTTCCCTTATCGCTATGGTCCTGGCAGGATGCGCTCAAGGCTGTGTTTCTCGACCGCGTTGATGTTGTCGCGCAATATCAAACAAAAGTGCATAGCCCCTCTTTTGAGATGCGGCTGCCTTCTGTGGTGTCGTTGAAAAGTTATGTACACCATTCGCGCACGCCGGCCTTTACGCGGTTTAATGTTTTCCTGCGCGATAGTTTCATGTGCCAATATTGCGGCAATGATGATCGCGAACTGTTGACCTTTGATCATGTCATTCCGCGTTCACGCGGGGGACGCACATCATGGACAAATATTGTCGCCGCTTGCAGTCCTTGCAATATTAAAAAGGGCGGCAGGATGCCGAAAGATGCGCGCATGTTTCCTGCGCGAACGGCGGTGCGCCCGACAATGTATGAATTAAACGATCGCGGCCGTGCATTTCCGCCCAACTATTTGCATGAGAGTTGGCACGATTATCTTTATTGGGATACGGAGCTTGAGCCGTAGGCATTTGTCCCTGTGCACAATTTTCCAGTAAGCGAACAATCGCTGGTCAAACGCGCCGCAGTGCGCCATATAAGCAGGCACTGCATCGGGATGGCCTTACTTCATGACTGCCTTTTCAATTTCCATTGTTATCGTCAATTACAATAGCGGTGCGCGCTTGGCGAAATGCTTGAAGGCGATTGGTTCACAGACATTTCGTGATTTTGAAGTTTTGGTTTTTGATAATGGTTCAAGCGATGAGTCCCTGACGGGTCTTCCAGATGATCTGCCGCTTACCATTATTCGTTCTGGTGAAAACCTCGGATTTGCCGCGGGCAATAATCGCGCAGTGGAACAGGCATCCGGTGACTGGATCGCCTTTTTAAACCCGGACGCCTATCCCGCGCCCGATTGGTTGGAGGCGTTAATGGCGGC
The DNA here is from genome assembly GCA_964421675.1 of uncultured Caulobacterales bacterium. Taxonomy (GTDB): domain Bacteria; phylum Pseudomonadota; class Alphaproteobacteria; order Caulobacterales; family Parvularculaceae; genus CALLPQ01. Next base: position 1,984 of record CAYQXV010000021.1, on the reverse strand, counting down.
AACCGAGCGCTATCCACACATTGATGCATTTGGGTCAACGCAAGTGGATGCAGATAATCGCGATATTTTAGACGGGGCGGGCGATGCCTATCATGTTTTCGGAATTGCGTGGCGCGGCGGGTTTGGCCAATCGGTTGAAACGGCCCCGCCAACCGGCACCTGTTTTGCCCCGTGTGCGGCGGCTGCATTGTATCGACGGTCGGTCTTTGTTGATCTGGGCGGGTTTGACGAGCGGTTTTTTTGTTATGGCGAAGATGTCGATCTTGGATTTCGTCTGCGCTTGGCGGGCGGCGAGGTTGTGCAGCTGCGCGAGGCAGTGGTCTATCATGAGGGATCGGGCATAACCGGGCGATATAGTCCGTTTACTGTATATCATGGAAATCGCAATCGCATTTGGGGCTGGTTTTTAAATATGCCCCTACGCTTTGCCATTCCGTTATTGCCATTTCAGGTGGCGGCGAGTGCCTATTTGCTGGTGCGCGCCATGATGACGGGCAGCGGCGGGGCCTATGCGCGCGCAATGCGGGATGGATATGGTCAATTGCCAACAATCTTAAAGACCCGTGGCCCGCGCCAGCGAAATCGCAAAGTCACTATAGCGGGCTTGGCCAAAGCATTAACCTGGTCGCCAATGAAAGTCTCAACACGCGCTGTCACCGTGCGCCCGATTGAACGGACCGACCCGTAAGGGTTACGGAGTTTGTTCGTTTGAAAATGCATAGGCCGCATCGCGGACCAAATTGCGGGCTTTGGAGGGTTGATCATGGGGACCGCGTTGGTGCTGAGAAAGGCTTATCCAGGCCAGATTGTCATTTGCTGAGAGTCCAAAAGCGGTGTCAAAATATCCGCTCCAGCCATATTGACCGATGCGCGCGTTTGCATGGGCTTTGCCTTCTTCAATCGTGACCCAACCGCCATAACCAAAGCTGCGCCCTTCTTCGATCCAGTTTTCAGGACGCTGATTATTAGAAATTTGCGGCAGCAACATTTGCTCAATCGTTTCTTCTGAGACAATCCGAACGCCGTTTGTCGCCCCCTTATTGAGGAGCAATTGCAGGAACGTCATATAATCTTGCGCGGTGCTAACAAGCCCGCTCCCGCCAGAGGCCCAGCCTGCGCCTTTCGCATTTGGGTCCGGGCCTAAATCATTGCGAACCGGCAAAATCAGTGTGCCATCCTCACTGTTTAAATATACCGTTGCGAGGCGATCAAAATCGGTTTCATCGATTAAAAATTCCGTGTCTTCCATGCCCAATGGCGCAAAGATTTTTGACCGCATGAAACTTTCCAGATCTTGTCCGGATGCAACCTCAATGACGCGTCCGAGAACATCCGTGGAATAGCTGTAAATCCATGTTTGCCCGGGGGCCGCAGCGAGGGGCAAGTCGGCCAAATTTTCAATGCGCTGGTTGAGATCGCCTTCCATAAAATAAAGACTGTTTTCAATATATAATTTCCCCAGATCTGACTGGTTATCAAATAGATAGCCAATGCCTGCTGTATGGGTCATGAGCTGATGGAGGGTAATCGCAGAAGGGGCGGGGTGCGTTGGTAGGGCTCCTTGCTCGTTTGCCATCCAATCGTTTACAACTTTCGGATTTGAAAATGCCGGGATAAAATCGGTAAGCGGATCATTAAGGGAAAGCTTGCCCTCTTCCACTAATATCATCATGGCCAAGGTTGTGATGGGCTTGGTCATGCTGGCAATACGAAACCGGGTGGTTGGTGTCATTGCGATGTTTTTCTCGCGGTCTGCCATGCCGAGATTGGCGTTGTGGATGAGCGCGCCATCTTTTGCGATCATGGTGACAAACCCGGCGCGGACATTTTCGTCGATCTCTTTTTGGAGATTTGCCTCAAGGGCGGTGAAAATCTGGTTGGGCTCAGAAGTGTTCGCCGCGCTTTCTTCGATGGTTGTCGCGGCTGGTTCGCTGATTTCGGTCAGGGCCGCCGTCAGGGTCGCTGTCGGGGCCGCTGTCGGGGC
>CAYQXV010000020.1:0-52322 GCA_964421675.1 uncultured Caulobacterales bacterium | reverse complement strand
ACTGACCGGTCATGCATGCGCCGCCATTGGCTACCATCAGAAAAAATGATGCTTGCCCCTTGCGGATCATTGGCAAGAAATGCAATCGCGCCGCCGCCAACATTTGCCGCCGGAGGCAGGGCATTAAAATTCAATTGATGCAACCGAATCGGCGCCCCAATTCTCAGCGGACCGGCTGCGGGTACTTCAAGAACGGTTCGTGTATTGGTGCTGCATTTGAGGATCGGCGTAACATTGTCGCGGTCATTGTGGACGTGGAGCACGCCGCCTGCGACGCTGTTCGAGGTTTGGCGTAAATGGACAATGCGCTGTCCGCCCTCCGCGATCAGATCGCGGTGCATAGACACCAGGCTATCGGCGACTGCCGGTGAGCCAATCCCAATATGACCACTGGTATGATCAACCGTCAGGGCGCTGCGAAAATTTTGACCATCATCACTAACCTGGATTGTCAGATCATCATTACCGAGCAAGCCAATTTCAATACGTCCGGAAAATCCGGTTTGAAACAATAAAGAGCCGGTTCTCTCGGGCGCGGATTTATTAAACACATGGCGCAAATCCCCGCTGCCCGGTGTCACATCATCATGGCTAAACAAAATCGCATCTGACTTCACCGCAAACCGGTTCACACTATCGGCCTGCGTGTTGATGCCGATTAGATCGAGATTTTCAATATCACCCCCGCCTGCCCCTTCAAGCACGATCCAGCCTTCATTGGTGAAAATCGCAAGTTGGCCTTCATCTTCAACCCATGCTCGCCAGCCAATTTGGGGAGTATAATTGATCCAATGACCATCTTGATAAAGCGCGAGTGTGTTCGCACCAAACTGTTGCCAATCAGTGCCGCTGGCCCCGTCTGGTAAAATATAACCATCCCCTTCGGCCGGGTTTTCGGGTTGACTATCAACCGAGCGCGCGGCGACGCTCAGCTGAACCACGCCGTCCAGCATGCGAACAGCTTCATTAACAGTGACATGCTTTTGCGCTTGTTGCGGCATGATATAGGGCAGACCAAGCTTTGGTGACGTTTCCATCAGCTTTCTCCATATGATGTGTAAATCGAGTTTTAAGGCTCGATCCTATCGCCGCTCTCGGCCATGGGGATAAAGTTCACCTTTAGGGTGCGCGATTTTTGTGCACCCTGTGTGCAGGTTGTAAAATCGGGTGTTCTTTTCTCTCCAAAAGCAGGCTATCACTAAGGCACACACGTTTTGGCTGTAAGCCACTCACCTTCGTTTGGAAAATCACCGCTCTTATGTTTGACCGCGCTAATGCCATCGATCAGAATTTTTCAAAAACCATTCGCACACCAATGGTTGAAAACACCGATACCAAACCCGCCGTGCCGCAATTACCCGCAGCAACTCTGGTTGATTTGTTTGATACACAATTGATGAGCCGCCATCTTGATCTTTATGCGCGCCGGTCGAAAGGAAAAACCTTTTATTCGATTGGCAGCTCTGGCCATGAAGGCATGGCAGCGCTTGGTATTGCCAGCCGCTTGAGTGATGTGGCGTTTTTGCATTACCGCGATGGTGCATTTTTAATTCAGCGCTTGAAAAAATTGCCGGGCGCAACCCCGTTGCATGATATGGCGCTATCCTTTTGTGCCAGCGCCGATGATCCTGTTTCCGGCGGTCGCCATAAAGTGTTGGGCAGTGTCGGGGCAAATATTCCCCCGCAAACAAGCACCATCGCGTCTCATTTGCCAAAAGCGGTTGGCTTTGCGTGGTCCATAGGACTTGCGCGAAAAACAAAATGTGCGGGCGCACAAGCCCCCGGCGATAGCGTCGTGCTGGCAAGTTTTGGTGATGCCTCGGCCAATCATTCCACGGCGCAAGGGGCGTTTAACAGCGCGGCCTGGGCTGCATTTCAAGGTGCGCCCATGCCAATTGTCTTTATTTGTGAAGACAATGATATTGGAATTTCCGTTGAGACCCCGAAGGGATGGATTGCCGCAACCTACGCAAACCGGCCCGGTCTTGATTATTTCCATACCGATGGCACAGACATCTGCGACATCGCACATGTCATGGACGCTGCCGTGCGGCACACCAGGATCACGCGTCGTCCCAGTTTTGTGCATGCCCGTACCGTTCGGCTCATGGGCCATGCGGGCGCGGATGTTGAACTGGCCTATGCGCCATTAGAATGCGTAGAAGCGCGCGAAGCCCAAGATCCATTATTAAAAACCGCCCATCAATTGATCACACGGCAAATCTTATCACCCGATAATATTTTGCAGCGCTATGAACAGATGCGCGAGCGTGTTGCGCGGGTGAGTGCACACGCTCAGGCCACGCCAAAATTGACCAGCAAAAAGCAGGTAATGGCCTCGTTAGTCCCGCCAAAGGTCAAGCGCGCGCCGCCACCCCTGAAAGCCTCAACAAGCACCAAACCTCAGCCCTTGAACAAACAGCTCAATCATGGACTTGCCGCCTTAATGAAGGCGGTGCCGGAAATTGTGCTGTTTGGCGAAGATGTTGGCCGTAAAGGCGGCGTATATGGCGTGACCAGCGGTTTGCAGGAACGGTTCGGCAAAGCCCGTGTGTTTGATACCCTTCTTGATGAGCAAACAATTTTGGGCCTTGCCATTGGGATGGCCCAAAATGGGTTTATTCCAATCCCGGAAATTCAATTTCTTGCCTATTTGCATAATGCAGAAGATCAACTGCGCGGCGAAGCGGCGACCTTGTCGTTCTTTTCAAATGCTCAGTACACCAACCCAATGGTTATTCGGATTGCTGGGCTTGGCTATCAACGCGGGATTGGTGGCCACTTTCACAATGATAATTCCTTCGCGGTGTTGCGCGATATTCCCGGCATTATCGTTGCCTGCCCGTCCCATCCGCGCGATGCTCCGGCAATGCTTGCAGAATGTGTGCGCCTTGCGCGCGAGGAACGCCGTGTTGTCGTTTTTCTCGAACCCATCGCCCTTTATGGCATGAGCGATCTGCATAGCGAGGGCGACGGGCTATGGATGTGTGCACCGGCCAAACAAAGAAAAAGCATGCGTTTCGCCAGCATTGCATCCCATGTTGAAGGCAAAGCCAGCACCCCCGCTTTGCATATTTTGACCTATGGCAACGGACATTATCTCAGCCGCAAAGCAGCAAAGCTGTTGGCGAAAAAAAATATCAGTATCAATATTATTGATATGAGATGGCTGCACCCCTTGCCCGAAAAACAGATTTTAACAGCCTTAAAAGGGGCCAAACGCATCTTGATCGTCGATGAATGTCGGCAAACCGGCTCCGTTAGCGAGGCCCTTTTCACGCTGCTTGATGAGGCGAAAATAAAGGCTCCAAAGGCGCGCCATTGTGCGCAAGATAGCTTCATCCCTCTTGGGCCCGCCGCCAATCTGGTATTGCCCGATGTCGCCTCCATAACCGAGGCGGCAAATGCGCTTCTTAAAACGCCGCTTTCACCGCGCCGGTCGGGAGCCAAAAAATGAGCCGAAAAAAAGCATTTGTCATTTTCCCTGGCCGGGGTGCCTATCAAGCCGAAGACCTTGGATATTTAAAACGGTTCCATCACGATAAAACAGAGTTTTTAGCGATGCTCGAAGATATTCGCGAGCAAGCCGGGCAAAAACCTTTACACGCTCTTGATGGTGCAAAACGGTTTTCGCTTGCCAACCATAGTAGCGGCGAAAACGCTTCCTTGTTGATTTATGCATGCGCCATGGCGGATTTTCTCTCGATTGACCGTGAGCAATATGAAGTGGTTGCGGTCGCTGGAAATTCCATGGGCTGGTATCTGTCTTTAGCAGCATGCGGCGCTCTTAGCCTTGAAGCAGGCGCCCAGCTGGTCAACACTATGGGCACATTGATGCATGAACATGGGGTAGGCGGACAAATTTTATATCCAATCGTCAACAGCCGCTGGGTTGTGGATGCAAAAGCAAAACAGAATGTCAAAAAAGCCATTGCAAGCGCAAAAAAAGCGGGTCACCAAGCGGCAATTTCCATCGAGCTTGGCGGAACCATTGTCATTGCAGGCGACAAAGCGGGCTTGGCCCATGTAAAATCTAAATTGCCCGCGGTTGGTGAGTATCCGGCACAAATTGCCCGCCACGCCGCATTTCATACCCCGCTTGTCAGCCATGTTGTGCCCCTCGCCCATCAACAGCTCTCACCAGAAATGTTTACCCAGCCCGCCATCCCCGCAATCGACGGAACGGGAACACAATGGCTAGCCGATGCAGCTGATTTAAACGCCCTCTATGACTATACACTCGGCACACAGATTACTGAGCGCTACAATTTTACCCGCTCTGTTCAGACGGGGTTACGCGATTATGCCCCGGACTGCATTATCCTGCCCGGACCGGGCGGCTCCATGGGGGCACCGGTTGCGCAGATATTAATCGAGGAAAATTGGTGGGGGTTAAAATCCAAAGCCGATTTCACAAAAATGCAAACCAACCAACCGCGCATACTCAGCATGGGCAGACAGGCCCAACGCGATATCGTAATATAAAAAAACCCGCCATGGAGATGGCGGGTTTTTACTATTCATTGACAGGCAAGGTTTTCATTAACCGACAGTCGTTGTGTCGATTTTCACTCCTGGGCCCATTGTAGAGCTGACAGTAATCTTTTTCATAAAAGTTCCCTTCGCTCCTGTTGGTTTGGATTTCAAAACCGCCTCGATAAAGGCTTTGGTGTTTTCAGCCAATGCATCCTCAGCAAAGCTGGCTTTACCGATGCCTGCATGAAGGATGCCTGCTTTTTCAACACGGAACTGAACCGCGCCGCCTTTGGCATCTTCAACCGCTTTCGCAACGTCCGGTGTCACCGTGCCGACTTTCGGGTTTGGCATCAGACCGCGCGGCCCGAGAACTTTACCCAAACGCCCAACAAGCGCCATCATATCCGGTGTTGCAATAACCCGGTCGAAATCAGCAAAACCACCTTGAATTTTTTCAACAAGATCGTCAGCACCAACAATATCAGCGCCTGCTTTTGTCGCTTCATCGGCTTTTGCATCTTTCGCAAAAACCGCAACACGAACCGTACGGCCCGTACCATGCGGAAGATTTGCCACACCGCGAACCATTTGATCTGCGTGACGCGGATCAACGCCCAAATTCATGGCAATCTCAATTGTTTCGTCAAACTTTGCGTTTGCATTTGATTTGACGATTTTTACCGCTTCATCAACAGTGTGTTTTGCTGTCACATCAAGTTTTTCGCGCAAGGCGCGTGTGCGTTTACCTAATTTTGCCATGATCGTTAATCCCTCACCTCAAGGCCCATGGCCCGTGCTGATCCCATAATGATCTTGGTTGCCGCATCAAGATCATTTGCATTGAGATCTTTCATTTTAGCTTCCGCAATCTCGCGACATTGCTTGGTCGTGACGGCACCGGCAACGGTACGTCCGGGCTCAGAGCCACCTTTAGGCAATTTCGCCGCTTTTTTGAGATAGTAAGAGGCGGGCGGGGTTTTGGTTTTGAAGGTAAAGGATTTATCCGCATAGATCGTAATGATCGTAGGGATTGGCATACCCTTTTCCATTTCTTGTGAGGCGGCATTAAACGCCTTACAAAATTCCATAATATTTAGGCCACGTTGACCTAGTGCCGGTCCAATTGGGGGCGACGGGGTCGCCGAGCCGGCCGGTACCTGCAATTTCAGGTAGCCTGCAATCTTCTTTGCCATGATACGTCCTTCATTTCTGGCGAGACAATTTGGGGGGAATTGCGCATGCAATCGCCAAATCATCCACTATTGGAAGTCCTGCGTGGTCGGGCCATTGGCTGGTCTTTGCCAATCAACCTCCCACACGGGAGCCAGCGACTTAAAGCTTCATGGGATAAAATGCAAGGAGAAAGGAAGGCAGCAGACCGTTTCGGGGACTGAACTGGTCCGCTGCCGTTCATTCGAAAACAGCGCGTACGCTACGGTGCGCTGTTCCCAAATAGTCAAAATCCCGGTGTCACGGTAAATACGCACCCTGATATCGCCCTACTCCGGAGACACTAACGCAACAACACAACAAACCGAGGGCGGGAACTTCATGCTGGGAATCTCCCAGTACGTGTAATGTTATATTATCGCGAGCCAGAGTCAAGTAAATATTAACATTTTGTTAACCATAATTTCGCATCGGCACGGTCTTCTCAAAATGCACCTTTGGGTGAGATTCCGGTTTGCAGTTGCAGGCGAAATATGCACCAATCAATTTAAGACGCTCGGCGCAGCAAAAGCTTGCGCGGGCGGAATAATCGATGGGCTGGGGCCAGATCGTAAGGGCATTGACGAATGAGTTTTGAAGACAGCGCGGCAACGCCTGATGGCGAAATCAACACCGAAATAGACGGTCTTGGCCTTGCGAAATTGCGCACATTGGTTGATGCGCGCCTTGAAGATTTTTTCCGTGATCAGGCTGATATGAGCCGTCTGGGCTGCGCCGTTCGTCATGGCTTGCTCTCTCCGGGAAAGCGCCTTCGCCCCTTAATAACGCTCTTGGCGTGCAGACAGTCGGGCGGCCCCCTCGCCGCCGCTAAAGGGGCTCCCTGTCTTGACGCCGCATGCGCGGTAGAAATGGTGCATGCGGCCTCCCTTATTATGGACGATCTGCCCTCCATGGATGATGCGCGGCTGCGGCGCGGGGCGCTGACGACACATGTAGTGTTTGGTGAAGGCTCGGCGATGCTCGCCGCGATTGCGCTGTTAAACGAAGCCTTTCGAGTGCTTACCAATATTCCCGGCGTAGATGCTGAGGCGCGCATCCGCGCGATGGGGCATTTAACGCGGGCCATTGGAGTTGAAGGGCTTGCTGGCGGCCAAGATCAGGATATTGCCTGTAACAATTCCCTCGCAAACCGGTCGGCGGGCACACAGCTGCCCCACCATGATGCCGCCCTTCAAGAGATGGAACAGCGCCATCTTGAAAAAACCGGCGTGCTGTTTGCTGCCGCTGCGGCCATTGGCGGTGAAATGGCCGGCGCGCCGCCGGAAAGCATTGAAGAATTATGGAATTATGGTTCCACCCTCGGCCTTGCCTATCAGGCGTTCGATGATGTGATTGATGTGATCTGCGACGAAGAAACATCGGGCAAAGATGCCGCCCAAGATCAGGATAAATCGACCGTTGTTAGCCTGCTTGGCGAAGATGGCGCACGCGTTCTGGCCGAACGCCACCTTGCGCGCGCAATTGCCAGCGCGGATGCAGCCAGCATAACGGGCACCGCCCCGCTTGCCGATCTTGCCCGTATGGTAGGCCATAAATTTGGGGCTATGACTGCATAGCCCACCAGAACCGGTCCTTGACATTTTAGAACGGACGCGACCACCAAGGGCCTCAACATGACTCAATCCCGCCAGGTCCCGTGACAGCATCCAATTCCAATACTCAACGCAGCCATGAGGCAGCCCCTAGCGCCGCCCCGTCTGCTGTTTTGCAGGTGGACAATATTTCTCTGCGCTATGGAGGCCAGAACGGAAATTATGCGCTGAATAATGTCAACTTCACGGTCGAGCCCGCATCCCTCACCGCGATAATTGGCCCGAACGGTGCGGGAAAGTCATCCCTTGTTCGGGTGATTTGCGGGCGCGCGGCAGCCCAAACGGGCACCATAAAAATAGCCCAGCACCACTCTCACCTCCCCAGCGCCCGCGCAGCCCTTGGTGTCGCCCCGCAGCGGGCCGCCCTTTATGATTATCTGTCCACAGAAGAAAACTTGATATGTTTCGCCCGACAATCGGGCATGACACATGCCTTCGCTGAGCAACGCGTGGAAACCGTCCTCGATCTTATCGGCATGGGGGCATTCCGAAAAATACGCGCAAACCGGCTATCGGGCGGCATGCGCCAACGGGTCAATATTGGCGCGGCGATCATGCATGAGCCTGCGCTTTTGGTCCTTGATGAACCTGCAGCCAGCCTCGACCCTGACGGCATCACTCAGATCAACAGTCTCATCACGCGCTTAAAACAATCAGGCTACGGCGTATTATTGGTAACGCATGATATGGAGCAAGCCGCCATGTTGGCCGACCAGGTCATGATATTGGTGGACGGGCGTACCATTGCGGCGGGCACGCCAGCGGATCTAATCGAAACATTATGCGGAAATAGCCGCAGCTTGAGCATTGATGGCAATGCAGGCGACGCGGCTAAACTATCGGCGCTTGGCTTTGCGAACATCAGCCATGAAGGCGCGGCCTCTCGCTGGCAATGCACATTGGGCCAAGATCAACAAAGCGCGCACATACTCGCACAATTGTCTGACGCAGGCATTGACCCGGACCGGATCACCATCAAAAAACCGGACCTACAAAACGCTCTATCTAATGCGGTTCAAACTGCCAAGTCGCCCGCGCGTGAGAGGGCTTGATGGTGAATACTGAAACGCGCGAGCCCCCCTTATCGCCATCATTTTTCGGCATGCGGATTGCAATTTTTCACGCCATGGCGCTGACGGTTTGGCGCGACCGCGCAGCATTTGCGCTTACCTTTATTTTGCCGCCCATCATCTTTGTAATTTTTGCGGCGGTCTTTTCAGCGGCAGCAGGCGGGGATATCTCTATCCGAATTGGGGTTGTAAGCCCTGACGGCGACGAGGTGACAGCAAGCCTTGTAGAGAATCTTGCCGCCTCTGAGTTAATTAACAAGCTGGAAAAATTCACCGCAATTGACGAATTGCAAGAGGCGATCACCAGCGGCGCAATCGATTCCGGTCTTGAAATTCAGCGCGCCGATGAAACTGCCGTGCCAAACTTTAAAATTTATTTTGACCCGGTGAAATCGGGCGCGGCTACCCTGCTTGAAGCCGCGCTTGCCGCGCAACAGCCCGTTGATGAAGACTTCGACGATAGCGATATCATCGCCCCCGCCGAGCATATCTCTGTTTCTGCAATGAACGGGCCCGTGCCCATGGCCAGCTATTATATTGCCGGGGTTGGGATGTTGTTTATTTTTCTCTCCGCATTTCAAGGCGCGCTATCAGTTATTGAAGAGCGCGATAGCGGCGTTATGGAGCGCATTGCCGCCGGCCCCTTGGGGATCCGCCCGATGATTGAGGGCAAGTTTGCCTATCTGATTGTACAAGGGATTGCGCAGTTCCTAGTGATTATACTCGTTGCCGGACTGGTATTTCGTGTACCAATGGGTCTTGCACCGGGGTTTTTGCTTATCTCCATCATTGCCGCGGCGGTAAGCGCAAGCGGCATCGCTCTGGGCGTGGTTGGGCTGTGTTCAACCCGCAGCCAGGCCCATGCGGTTGGTGCGGTCCTGTCGTTAATTATGGGGGCCATTGGTGGCTCCATGGCACCGCGTTTTTTAATGGCCCCGCAAATGCGCTCGATTGGCGCGTTTACCCCCAATGCTTGGGGCATTGATGCCTTTGCCATGTCGCTATGGCGGGGCGGCTCGCCCAGCGAATTTGCCGTACCGATACTTCTCTTGGTCGCCAGCGGGCTTATTGGCCTGATCATTGCCAATCGCTGTATGCAGCGCACGCTCAGTCATCGTTAGCCATATGGATCTCCCTTTGCGGCGAAGCACCGCAACCCTATTGCTGCCATTTCACCCCTTACATGCTATATCTATTTGATGGAATTATTTGCGCATATTGGCATTGCGATCGGATTTATCATCCTCATGGAGGCCGTTGCATGGCTCTCCCATCGCTATGTCATGCATGGCTGGCTTTGGTCCTTGCATAAGTCCCACCACGAACCGCGCACCGGCAATTTTGAACGCAATGACTGGTTTGGGGTATTTTTCGCGATCCCCTCAATCATCTTGATTTATGTCGGCGTCCATATCTGGCTGCCTGCCCTATCCATGGGGCTGGGCATTTTGGGCTATGGTCTGATTTACTTTTTCCTCCATGATATTCTGGTTCATAAACGCATCCCCAATCAGTTGCGCCCAAAGAAGGGCTATCTTGCCCGCATCGTTCAGGCCCATCGCCTGCACCATGCGGTTGCCTCCAAAGAGGGCTGCGTCTCTTTTGGATTTATTTTCGCCCCCTCCCCGCAACGCTTAAAGGCGATGCTGAAGAAAACCGAAGCGGGCGTGATGCGCCAGCCAGCACAAACCCAGCTTGAGGGCACGGATTCCCTTTAAAATTCGCCCCTAAATTCAGATAGTTTCCCCGCCATACCGCGCGCGCATACGAAGCTAGGTGACGCTGGGCAAACTTTGCGCTAAACCGCGCGCCATGACCCACCATCACGATTCTCAAGACCGCTCCTCTGCTCACCCATCCTCGACGGACGGCGAGCCTGTTCATGAAAAAATGCTGATCATCGATTTCGGCAGTCAGGTAACCCAATTGATTGCCCGGCGCCTTCGCGAATTTGGCGTTTATTGTGAAATTCACCCATTTAACCGGGTGGATGCGGCCTTTCTTGACCAGTTTAATCCCAAGGCGGTCATTCTGTCCGGCGGACCGGCAAGTGTGAAAACACAAACCGCCCCGCGCGCCGACATGGCGGTTTTTGACTTGGGCGTTCCCGTTCTTGGCATTTGCTATGGCGAGCAAACAATCTGCGCGCAGCTGGGCGGCGATGTTGAACAATCCGATCACCGCGAATTTGGGCGCGCCACCATTAAAGCAACCGCCGATAGCCCGCTCTTTGAGGGCGTATGGTCAAAGGGCAATGACTATCAAGTCTGGATGAGCCATGGCGACCGAGTCAACGAAATTCCCGAAGGATTTTCCGTGATCGCGACCTCTGAGGGCGCGCCATTTGCCGCCATTGCCGATGAGACGAGAAAAATATACGGCGTTCAATTTCATCCAGAAGTCGTACACACGCCTGATGGCGGAAAATTACTTAAAAACTTCGTACACACCATAGCCGGACTTAAAGGCGACTGGACGATGGCGGCGTTTCGAGAAAAACAGATTGCCGCGATCCGCGAACAAGTCGGCGATGCGCGCGTCATATGCGGGCTTTCTGGCGGGGTCGATAGCTCGGTTGCCGCCGTTTTAATCCATGAGGCCATTGGCGAGCAATTAACTTGTGTATTTGTTGATACCGGATTGATGCGCGCTAACATTGACGGCGTTGGTGAAGGCGAAGAAGTGGTTTCCCTGTTTCGCGATGCCTACAATATCCCGCTCGTCCATGTGCAAGCACAAGATTTATTCCTCAACCGGCTTGCCGGTGTTGATGACCCCGAGAAAAAACGAAAAATCATCGGCAAAACCTTCATTGATATTTTTGAAGAAGAAGCTGGCAAAGTAAAAGATGCCGCCTTTCTGGCTCAAGGAACATTGTATCCTGATGTTATTGAAAGCGTTTCATTTGACGGCGGGCCATCGGTCACCATTAAATCGCACCATAATGTGGGCGGTTTGCCAGAGCGCATGAATCTGAAACTGGTTGAGCCGTTGCGCGAGCTATTTAAAGATGAGGTACGCGCGCTTGGACAGGAGTTGGGGTTGCCGGAAAATTTTGTTGGCCGTCATCCCTTTCCCGGCCCCGGTCTTGCCATACGCATTCCCGGCGCGGTGACGAGCGAGAAAGCCGATATTTTGCGCAAGGCCGACGCGGTATATTTGGATGAGATTCGCAAAGCGGGCCTTTATGATGAAATCTGGCAGGCATTTGCCGTATTGCTGCCTGTGCGCACCGTTGGTGTGATGGGCGATGAGCGCACTTATGACCATGTGCTTGCGCTGCGGGCGGTTACCTCAACCGATGGCATGACCGCGGATTATTATCACTTCTCCCATGATTTTCTTGGCCGGTGCGCAACGCGCATTATCAATGAAGTGCGCGGCATCAACCGGGTTGTCTATGACATTACCTCAAAACCGCCCGGCACCATTGAGTGGGAATAAAACCCGTTAGCGCTACCCATCAGACAGGCAATGGCGATTGCCCGCGCGCGCAATATTAAAGCCGCGCTCATAAACCATGGCTGATTGCGCCGACTGCGCAAACCGTATGGGGTTTGTATGGTTGTAATGAATAAAATGAACCGTTGCGCGAATAGCGGGCGGCAAGGATTGCAACAGCGCCATCGACTCCCTGACGCGCGGATGGGGAATGGCGGACATATCGCGGCCCGGCAGCTCATTATCGTCGAAAAATGATGCGTCGATAAAGGATAAGTCTACACGCGTCACCATATCCTCAAGGCGCGTGTCAAAATCCTCGTCCCATTCCTGCCAGCTATCAATATCAGGAATAAACAAAACCGATTTATCACCAGCCTGAATGATAAAGCCAACAGTTTCAGAATATTCGTCCCGGTGCGGAACACGCAGGGGCGTCACGCTTAATGTTGGCGATATTTCTTTCACTTGGCGATTAATGAGCGGGACAATTTCAATATTTCCCGCCGATACCAATTGCTCCCACGGGCCATTTGTTCGTAAAAAATTGCCCATCCGCTCCATGGCATAGACCGGCACCAAAGATGTGCTCGCCGCTTCCTTTCCCAAAAATATCAGCCCCGCATAATGGCCAATATGGGCATGGGTCAAAAAGATAGCGTTGAGGCCCAAATTTTTATCGGCAGCTTTCTGGTCAGGCTTTTTCTCAGTCGTCATTGGTGCCGCCCTATCGAGCAAGTGCAATTGCTCAGTAATATGCGGGGTGGCCTCGAACAAATATCTCGCACCGGCGTCATAATCGACAATGGCCAGCGAGGTCGCGGTCAATTGTTCGCTGCGCTCCCTCCACGCGGGATCGTCCGCATTACCAATTTGCGGCGCACCGGCATCCTGACCCGCGCCTAAAACGATAAGCTCAACAGAACACTCAGTGCGTTCATGGCTAACGGGTGTTGAGGATGAGGGTTCACCGCAACTGGTAAGGCACAAGGATATGGCGGCAATAGCAGAAGAAATTGCGGGATGTTTCATACCAATCTCCAGCCTATTTCCCCATGCATCAGGTTTGACTATTCAACCCTGGATCTCAATTAATCGTCGCCGGACCCGCCGACACGGGCCGCCAGCGCTGCGGACATAAACATATCAAGATCGCCATCCAATACGCCGTCCGGGCTAGGGCTTTCAACGCGGGTGCGTAAATCTTTGACCATCTGATAGGGCTGCATCACATAAGAGCGAATTTGATGGCCCCAGCCTATATCGGTTTTTGACGCCGCTGTGGCTTGCGCTTCTTCTTCGCGTCGTTGCAGCTCGGTTTCATAAAGACGCGCCCGCAGCATATCCCATGCTGTGGCGCGGTTTTTATGTTGCGAGCGTTGGTTCTGGCATTGCACCACAATACCGGTTGGCACATGAGTTATACGAACGGCGCTATCGGTCGTATTAACATGCTGGCCCCCTGCCCCAGAGGCGCGGTAGGTATCAATCCGGCAATCACTCTCATTGATTTCAATTTCAATACGGTCGTCAATCACCGGATAGACCCAAACTGACGCAAAGGATGTGTGTCGCTTCGCATTGGAATCAAACGGCGAGATACGCACCAACCTGTGCACACCGGATTCAGTTTTCATCCAGCCATACGCATTATGCCCTTTAACCTGGATAGTCGCTGATTTTATGCCGGCCTCATCGCCTGCCAGCTCTTCAATAATATCGACTTTATAGCCGCTCTTTTGAGCCCATCGCACATACATACGCAGCAACATCGATGCCCAATCATTGGACTCCGTCCCGCCGGCCCCCGGATGGACCTCTACAAAACAATCATTGGCATCGGCTTCGCCCGACAATAAGGCTTCAATTTCGGCTTTAGAGGCTTTTTTAGTAAGCGCAGCGATCATCGCTTGTGTTTCATCAAGACTTGCCTCATCGCCTTCTTCTTCGGCCATTTCGGCGAGCCCTAAAATATCGTCAAGCTCAGTTTGAAAATCGGTGACCGCATTAATTTGCGCCTCAAGG
This sequence comes from uncultured Caulobacterales bacterium, assembly GCA_964421675.1. Taxonomy (GTDB): domain Bacteria; phylum Pseudomonadota; class Alphaproteobacteria; order Caulobacterales; family Parvularculaceae; genus CALLPQ01. The sequence continues at coordinate 38,488 of CAYQXV010000020.1, read as the reverse complement.
GCGCCGCGCCGTTGCATTAGCTGTTGGGCAGCTTCCGCATCATCCCATAGGTCTGGGGCTTCGGCCTTTTCGTTCAGCTCACTGAGCTTTTTCTGGGCAACATCCCAGTCAAAGACGCCTCCTCAGCAGTTCAATCGACTGCTTGATCGTCTCCGCCATATTCAAAATTTCTGCGCGCATTATTTTCTCATATTCTCAATACAAAACCGGACCCTAGATGTATGACATCCGGGCCCGGTTCGCAATCATAATAGGCTATAGGAAGGAAATCCCTCCCAAGCATTGGGGTTAGTAGCGATATTGGTCGGTTTTAAACGGACCAGACACAGGCACGTTGATGTAATCGGCTTGCTCTTTGGTAAGCTCCGTCAATTTCGCACCAACTTTTGCAAGGTGGAGGGCGGCAACTTTTTCATCGAGATGTTTTGGCAGAACATAGACTTTGTTCTCATACTCATCGCCCTTGTTCCACAATTCGATTTGCGCCAAAGTCTGGTTTGTGAATGATGCTGACATCACAAAAGATGGGTGACCTGTCGCATTCCCAAGATTAACCAAGCGGCCTTGGGAAAGCAGGATCATCCGTTTTGAATCAGGAAACTCGACCAGATCAACTTGATCTTTCACATTGGTCCATTTGAAATTCTTCAGGCCTTCGACCTGAATCTCATTATCGAAGTGACCAATATTACAAACAATCGCCATGTCTTTTAGCTTGCGCATGTGATCAACGGTGAGAATGTCTTTGTTACCCGTTGCCGTGACAACAACATCGGCGCGGTGAATATCGTCATCAAGCGTGACAACTTCAAAACCGTCCATCGCCGCTTGCAGCGCACAAATCGGATCAACTTCGGTAACCATAACGCGTGCACCCGCACCGGCAAGAGACTGCGCAGAGCCTTTACCAACATCACCGTAACCACAAACAACTGCTTGCTTACCAGCCAGCATAACATCAGTACCGCGACGGATCGCATCAACCAATGACTCGCGGCACCCATATTTATTATCAAATTTAGATTTGGTGACACTGTCATTGACATTAATCGCCGGGAACGGAAGCGTACCAGACTGCTCACGTTGATAAAGACGTAGAACGCCCGTTGTTGTCTCTTCAGTAACCCCTTTAATCGAAGCTTTTACCTTGGAGTACCAACCGGGGTTTTTCTCCAAACGGCGACGAATGGTTGAAAACAATGCTTCTTCTTCTTCATTTGCAGGATTGTCGAGAACGGACGGGTCCTTCTCTGCATCCGCACCAAGAAGGATCAACAAGGTTGCATCCCCGCCATCATCCAAAATCATATTGGCTGGCTCACCGCCCGGCCATTCAAAAATGCGGTCCGCAAGATCCCAATATTCCTGCAAGGTCTCACCCTTAAACGCAAAAACCGGTGTGCCCGTTGCTGCGATTGCAGCGGCAGCATGATCTTGTGTTGAATAAATATTGCAAGAGGCCCAACGCACTTCTGCGCCCAATTCCTGCAAGGTCTCAATAAGCACAGCGGTTTGGATCGTCATGTGCAAAGATCCAGCAATCTTAGCGCCTTTAAGCGGCTTTGATTTTCCATATTCCTCGCGGGTTGCCATCAGGCCCGGCATTTCGGTTTCGGCGATATCCAGCTCGGTGCGGCCCCATTCGGCCAACGAGATATCTTTAACGACATAATCTTGTGATGCGCTCATGGTGCATATTCCTTCAGGGTGGAGTTGGAGACGTTGAAAATTTCGCGGTGTATAGCAGGGCTCTAGCCGCACGCCAATAGACATATAAAGATTTCTTTATGTGAAATTAAATAGCCGGTAACATGCTGTTTTTTATACTAAATTTGCACTCTTCACGAGACCAAAAACGGCTTGACCGACCCTTAGCGCCAAAATTTCGCGGGCTGCGCGCGTAATCCTTGCCTCAATAGCACAATCATCCAAGGCAATCCGGACATGAACAAAGGGGGTGCCTTCATCCTCAATAATCTCGCAAATCTTGCCCGCTAGCGCATTGCGAATGCTCAAGCCCTCTGGCGGCGCAACTGATATGGCAACATCTTGCGCGCGGATACGCACACGGATGGGCGCCCCGCTTGCAAGCGATCCCAAAAGCGGCAGTTGAACGCGCGCGCCGCCCAGCGATACGCTGGTCAGCATTAATCGTTCGTCATGGCTTTCAATGGTCGCATTGACGACAACACTTCGATCTTGTCGCGGCAATCCATCCTGCACGGCGGCGCTATTTAAAATGTCGATAGCCCTGCCCGATGCGCTGACCGCGCCCTTTTCCATCACCGCAATTTCATCGGCGACCACACTGACCTCATCAAGGTCGTGACTAACATATAGAAGCGGCACCCCTTGCGTGTGAGTGAGTGTTCGCAGCAAGCGTAAAATTTCAGGCTTCGCGCCGCGGTCAACCGCAGACAAAGGTTCATCAAGAACCAAAATCTCAGGCCGCGATAAAAGACTGCGCGCGAGCGCGGCTCGTTGTGCCTCACCGCCAGACAAAGTGTGCGGCATTCGCTCTAACAATGAAGATAGCCGCAATGTCTCGATAATTTCTTGTCGACTGGGTCCCAATCGCTCGGATTGTCGCGCGGTTGATGGCGCGCGAAAAGCCCGCTGCTCTGCAAAGCTCAGATTATCGCTAACAGTTAAATGAGCAAACAATCTTGTATCCTGAAACACAATCCCCGCAGAGCGCTTAAAAGCGGGCACCCATAGGCGCGTTGCGCTATCCACCCATTGGGTATTTCTGAATCTTATGCTGCCTACGGATGGTTTATCAATACCGGCGATCAAGCGCGCCAGAGAGGTTTTTCCGCTACCGCTTGGCCCCATAATTGCGGTAACGCGCTTGTCCGCAAAGGTGCAATCAACATCGAGGATGAATCCGTCCCGTTCGTTGCGCGCGCGCACTGCCAATCCATGTTCCACCATGCGCTTACCCAACCTGCCGAGAGCTAGCGGGGCCAGAACTAGGGGGCCCAGAATTGATAGATCCAGTGCCCACCGACCAAGGAACGCGCCGGTTAAACACATAAACAAAGACAAGCACGCAGAAAGAAATCAATAAAAGGATCAATGACAGGCTATGGGCCTGCGCATAATTCAACGTTTCCACATTTTCATAAATCGCAATGGAGACAACCCGCGTTCTATCGGGAATGTTGCCGCCGACCATTAAAACAATGCCAAACTCGCCCAACGTATGGGCAAAAGTCAGGATGGAGCCGGTAACAAATCCCCGTAACGATAACGGCATAACCACGGAGCGAAAGCTATCGCGCGGGCTTGCGTTTAAACTTGCGGCAGCCTCCAGCACCGATTGGCTCACCCGCTCAAACGCGCCTTGCAAAGGTTGGATCATAAATGGCAATGAATAAAAAACCGAGGCAATGACCAAACCGGCAAACGAAAATGTTAGGCTGCCGCCGGTGACATCAAGCCAAAACCGACCAATCGGCGCGCCGGGGTTTAACGCAATCAATAAGTAAAATCCCAATACGGTGGGCGGTAAAACCAGCGGCAATGCAATGATCGCCTCTATGAAGGGACGCCAGCGCGCCCGGCTGCGCGCAAGCATCCACGCAATGGGCGTTCCAACGAGCAATAAAACCAGCGTTGTAACGCTAGCAAGGCGTACAGAAAGCCAGAAGGGTGCAAGATCGGGAAGCACAAAATTAGATAAAAATGACATGCTTATTGCCCACCTTTTGCGCCGTTCCCAGCGCGCGCGCCGGGTTCTGCCGGGCTATACCCAGAGTTTGCAATAATATTTTGCGCTTTATCTGTATACAGAAATTGATAAAATGAATTGGCCGCAGGGTTCGATGCTGACCGCTTTAGCAAGAGCGCACCCTGCATCAAGGGCTCGTAAAATTCACCGGGCACCGCAATCGCATTTTCCGAAAAGCTCGTTTCATGGCTGTCTACATGCTCCAATATTTGCGCATGCGCGACAAAGGCCATGACAGCATTGCCGGTTTGCACAAAAGCAAAGGCTTGCCCAACATTTTGGCCCATAACTGTGCGCTCTGCCCAATGGCCCTCAAGCCCCATTGCATTCATTGCCTGGCGGGCGGCCCGCCCATAAGGCGCAATTGCCGGATTTGCGATAGCAATATGATCGCCGGGCTGAGGCGTACCCAGTCTGGCACGCACATCCTCAATCTCTCCATCTGCCCACAAAACCAATCGCCCGTGCGCATATACGCGCAAGCTCTCATCAATCCCAAGACCCCGGCTTGCCAGATCGGCCGGCCTTTCCATATCTGCTGCCAGGAACACATCATAGGGCGCGCCGTTCAAAATCTGCGCATGCAAGGCGCCGGTTGCTCCCGATGAAATAATCGCTTTGTGGCCGGTCTGCGCTTCAAAGACGCCCGCAAGTTTGGTCAGCGTTGTACGAAAATTGGTGGCGACGGCGATGTGTACGTCATCAGCCTTTGCAGGCACGCTGGACCATGCTGACACAATGAGAATGGCAAGAAGAAAGGAAAACCGCATGGTTTTCATTTACGCCATCTCAAGGGGTAAGAGTAGAGGGAACAGGCAATTTTCTAACGTTGAACAAGCACGCTTAGACCGTCAAGGCCTGCTTACTCGCCTGTGTTTACCAGTAATTACAGGTCGGTGACGCGATTGACTGCAAAGCCTTTAAAAAACTGACTGGACTGCACCAACACAATCAGTATGCAGATGCCCTTGGGATTAACAAGAAACTTACCTATGATTGGCCCACTTAAAAGTTTTTACGTTTTGTTAAGGGTCTTATTATGGCGTCCGATTTGCAAACCCTTGTTTATATATCGGCGACCCACGAAGAATTTAGCCGCAGCGAAATTGCTTCCCTACTGGAGGTGTCTCGAAGCAATAATAAAGCCAATGATATTACCGGTCTGCTCCTGCATGCTGGCGGCGGTTTTATTCAAGTGCCTGAAGGCCGCGCAGATGCAATCGATCAAACCTTTCAAACAATATGTAATGATGAACGCCATAAAAACATCGCGGTTTAGGGGCGGCGCAATCTAGCGGAAACGATCAAGCAAGAATGATTTAGCGTGAGTGATCTGGCGATCAATAAATACCGCCAAGATCTTCAAGTTCATCATTACCCGGAGCACGTGATGACGGCGCGGCGCTTAACGGATCAATATCATCAAACGAGCCATCAAGCACGCGGTTATCGCCAATCCGGTCACTCGCCTTAAAGGCTTCAAGAACGACATTCGTGTCACCAAATCCGGCTGGCTGTCCGGTGTCAGAGTTTACCCGAACAAGCCGCACGCCAGCAGGCACCCGGAACGGGATACCTGTTTGCTCGGCTAGAGCGGCCTTCATAAAATCAGCAAATATGGGAGCGGCAACCTTACCCCCTGCTTCTCGCACACCTAGCGAGCGCGGCAAATCAAACCCGACATAGGCCCCGGCAGCAAGATCAGGCGAGAACCCAACAAACCAGGCATCTTTATAATCATTGGTGGTGCCGGTTTTGCCAGCGGTTGGCTTATCCACCACCCGGCGAATTGCCGAGCCGGTACCCCGGCGCACAACACCCTCAAGAATGGATACCATTTGATAGGCCGTACGCGGATCGAGTATCTGCTCACGAGGATCGTTCAGCGCGGGCTCGCTCTGACCCGTCCACTCAATGTCGGAACAGTTCTCGCAGATGCGTTGATCGCGCAGATAAATTGTCTTGCCATCACGGTCCTGAATACGGTCGATCAGCAAGGGCTCAATGGCTTTGCCGCCATTGACAAAAACCGCATAGGCGGCCGTCATGCGCATTAGCGTTGTCTCAGCGGAGCCAAGCGAAATAGCCAGCTCGCGCGGCACACGTTCGGACAAATTAAACCGCACAATATAATCAACAATGCGCTGGATCCCCAGATCCTGCGCCAGACGCGCGGTCATGGTATTGCGTGATTTCTCTATGCCCTTGCGCAAAGTCGATGGGCCGCCAAAGCTGCCTTCAATATAGTTGCCCGGACGCCACCATTTATCGCCAACGGTCGGCGCCACGAACGGAGCGTCGAGCACGAGTGATGACGGGGAATAGCCACTATCGAGTGCTAGTGCATAGATAAAGGGCTTGAAGGTCGATCCCGGTTGACGCAATGCCTGAATTGCGCGGTTAAATTCTGACAGTTGGAAGGAAAACCCGCCAACCATTGCCAGTACACGTCCCGTATGCGGATCAATCGCGGTAAAACCGCCATTGATGGCCGGTATCTGGCGCAACATATAGTCGCCTTCAATAACCTCGCCTTTAAACGTACTCAGCCCTGGCCCACCGCCCGGCGCTTCTTCGCCTTCGGGAACGCGTACAAGAGGATCGGCAAAAATAATGTCACCGCGCTTGAGTATCTCCCGCACCGAATTTGGCTCTTCGCCCTGATCGTTTACGCTAATATATTTCTTGGCCCAGGCAATGCCGTCCATCGGGATATTGCCCGTCGTGCCGTCACCAAAACCGATTTGCGCACCGCTATCAGAAGCGCTCAGCACAACCGCCGGGCGCCATGGTGAGAGATCATCACCAATAACCCTGCTGTCGGAAAGCACCTTGGCCTCAACCTCAAAGTGGTCCTGCCAGGTTTGACCCTCTTCGCCAGAATCTAAATCGATTGACGCTAAAACCCCGCGCCAGCCATGACGCATATCATAATCGATCAACCAGCGGCGCAGCGCGACACCCGCTGTTCGCTGCAAGAACGGATCAAGAGTTGTCCGCACAGCAAGGCCCTGATCATAGAGGGTCTCGCTGTCATAAAGAGCGGTCACTTCTTTGCGCACCTGCTCGGCAAAATATTCGGTTGCCCATTCACGCGCACCGGAAGGCGGCGCGGTCTGCGCAATCAGCGGCGTTTTTAGCGCGTCATCATGCTCGGCCTGAGAAATGTGACCGTCCTCAAACATGCGGCCAATTACCCAGTCACGCCGCTCTGTGGCCGCGTCTTTGTTGCGAACCGGATGGTAGTTGCTCGGCCCTTTGGGGATTGCTGCAAGATAGGCAACTTCCGCAACGCTCAGCTCATTAAGGGGTTTGTTAAAATAGTTCAGCGAGGCTCTGGCAACACCGTGCGCTCTATTGCCAAGATAAATTTTGTTGAGGTACAGCTCGAGAATATCATCTTTGCTCAGCGTTTGTTCCATACGCCGGGCGATGATCCATTCTTTCATTTTACGTTCAATTTCTACATCTGATTCAAGTAGAAAGTTTTTCGCAACCTGCTGGGTAATCGTGGACGCGCCGATCAGGCGCTTCTTTTTGCCCAACACTTTATTGATGGCATTTTGGATGATCATGCCGCGAACAATCGCGCGATAGTCCAGACCATCATGTTCATAGAAATTTTGATCCTCCGCAGAGATAAACGCATTCTTCAAAAGATCAGGCATGCTTTCAATCGGTACAAATAGTCTGAACTCGCGCGCATACTCAGCAACCAAGGACCCATCGCCTGCGTAAACCCGCGTCATGATCATCGGCTTGTAATCGGCAAGACTGGCGTGATCGGGCACCTCTTTTGAGAGATTGTTGAAATACACCATGGCCGCAATGACCAAACCAATCGTCGCGATTGTGCCAAGCCCAAAAGCAAGCCCGGTCAATTTGAGAAGCGTCATCCAAAGCGACTTGCGCTTGCGGGGTTCAGTGTCGCGATACTCACCGCCTAACGCACTGGTTGAGGTGCTTTTTGCGCCCGCATCGTCCGAAGAATGTTCCATACTCAAATACGTCCAATTGTTATACCCAGCACGTTGGGGGCCGATTGCCCGCACCACATGCCCTGCCCTGAAACGATGCCCGTAAGCGAACCGCCTGCCCTATAGGTTTACCGGCAATTGCCCCGGTCGGCAATGTGTCCCGGGCGCACCAATCCCCCCAAAAATGGCGGGATTTTCAGGGGCTGTAGGGGATCACTATCAGTAAAAGCAGGGCATAAGCGTGACCGCGCCCCGTCCATTTCATGAATGTTCTGAAAGGTGGCCCGCGCGCTGCCCCATTATAGAGGGGTTAGTTTGATCGCTTTTTCGGGTCATAGAGCGACAATCGTTCGACGATTGAGATGATCTGACCAATCTCGCGCTTCAACGATATCAGGCTTTGAGACGTTGTTGCCGGGGTATGAATATCTGCCGGCTCAAAGTGATTTTCATTGCTGGCAATCAAAATCAGGAAACTCTCATCATAGAATGCGGCCCTCATATTTTTGCCGTTATATTCCTTGTAGAGAGATTTTAGATTTTCAACGATCATCGGATCGATAAGATAGCGGGCCTCGGTCTGGTCGCTGGAATAGACATCAAAAAGCTTTTCAAACTCAGGATCGACCAGATCCACATGCTTTAAGCCGGAGCCGATCTGCGTGAACCAACTGCCAACATTGCCATTATCGCGGGTCAGGATGGTGTGACCATGAAAGGGGCGCGTGCCATTGGTTAGCAAAACTGCCAATCCTTTAAACACGGTAACAGTGCTTTTTCCTGATTTTTTCCTGAGCAAAATTTCAGAAAAATCGATCCCGATATTTTTATAGGTGCCGCTAAAATAATCTTCTGATCTGTATGATGTATAATTGGGAATAATCTTGGAAGGCTTCATTGCCTCCATGGGTATTTTACCTTTAGGGTCATAGGTAAAATCACCAAACAGACGGGCAATATCTGGCAAAATTTCAGTTTTGTATGCGCGCGTATATTGGCGTTTGGGCTGTGTGACCCAGCCCCATAAGGCGCTGAGCACAATCACACTCAGTCCCGCAAATGCGTCTTCATTGCCCCGCTGCAACATGACTAGCCAATAATCGATAAATCCGAAAACCGGTGTTAAAATTGCGCCGATGGGAATGGCCATTTTTTTACGCCACTGAAAATTTTTCAGTTTTTGCAAGCGAATGTCTTCAAGCTTTTCAAGCTTGGCGCGTGATTGATCGATGAATGAGACAGAGTCCGCCAGATCGCTTGAAAATATCTCAGAATTTATGGTGCTGCTGGACATTGTTTCTCCCTATCACAACGACCTTACAATCTGGTTTACGGGCTAGTTTTCAGGCTGGCTTTCGGGGCACCAAATAGTTAACGAAACTGGCTTTTCCCACCATCAGTCCGGGTCTTCCGGGGCAATCTCAAGATAAGCCGCGCCATCGCACCCTTCTATTTCGATAACCCACATATCAGGATCGTAGCGGGCTTCCTTTTCCAACCGCTCATCAACACGGCTTTGCGCAACTGGCCCGCCAAACACATCACGCCAGACCGCATTGCCCTCAAAATCCATGCTTTGCATTAACAGGCGTATTTCATCGCGGGCTAAATAGATACGAACGGCAATGGCACCAGCATCGGCGTCCCCGCGCCGGGCAACCACACAAAAAGCCCCCGCACTTTGGCAACGCCGTATATGCGCTTGAATCCAAAGTTCAGATTTAAGACGAGCTTGCCTCATGGACTATCGACCTGATGGCGAGCATCGCAGTAGCTAAGCAGCAGAAACATCCTGCTTCTTTGCCAATTTTTCGCGGTAATCATCAATGCGTTCAAGCTGTGTTTGGAGCGCCATTGGCGGGCCTGCCTGATTGACCAGATTGCCCAATGCTCCATTGTTTACCGCTTGCGGGCCTAAAGACTGATCACGGCCAAGCGGCACGTGTGTTGAGGATGGCGCTTTGACAAATGGCATTGTCAGCGTCGCAATTGTGCCCGCCCCCGGTGCCGTTTCCAAAGAAAGGTCCCCGCCATGGGCACGCGCCAGCGAGACCGCTAGCATAAGCCCAAGGCCATTGCCCGCAGTACCGCGCACACCATCTTTGCTTGCTTCAGTAAAGCGTTTTCCAAGCTGATCGAGTTGTTCCGCGCTCATACCAATGCCTGTATCGCGCACAATAATTTCCGCGCGTGACATATCCTGACCGGTGTTGTTGCCGTCATTAATCAGGCGGGAACTCACAATAACAGAGCCATGTTTGGTAAATTTAACCGCATTCGTCATGAGATTGATTAAAATCTGGCGCACTGCCTGACTATCAAAAACACTATCATCAATGTCTTCAAGCTCAAGATTAAGCGACAGCCCTGCAGCATCACTCTGCTTGCGGACCATTTCTGCGCACTCACGCGCGACATCAGAAATATTACCCAATGTTGGCTTTGCGGAATGGCCGGGAGCCTCACTACGCGCACTCTCCAGAATGGACGTAACCAGCCCCATCAGATGCTCACCCGATGAATAAATATGATCTGCATACTCACGATATCGATCATTGCCAACCGGGCCAAATGTTTCCTCGCGCATTGCATCGGAAAAACCGAGAATGGCATTGAGCGGCGTTTTCATTTCATGACTAAGGTCGGCAAGATTATCAGTGTGAAGCTGCGATATCGCCTCGACATCGACCGAGGGTTTACCCTTATCAGGTGTTGGCCCCAGCTCATGCACCAAGATACGAACGCGGCCCGCGGGTAATCCTTGAGCGCGAACGCTGCCCGCCAACCGGACGCCTTCTTCTGGCATGAAGTTAATATCAACGCGGCGGACAATAGAGCGAGAGCGGTCTCGCGCGCGTTTGTCATTTTGCTCGGCGCGCCGGACATAATTGAGGACTTCTGCCAATCGGTCCCGATCTTGAGGCGCTACCAACCGAAAGATAGAGGTATTTTTCAGATGAGCTTGCGAGCGGCCCAAAATTGAAGGGGCATTGGCAGAAATGCTCGAAATCTTATTACGCCGATCAATATCGACGATAATCTCACCAGCACCAGGCACCCACACACCGGTCTGTGCACCCAGTAACTTAATCAACCCATATCTGACCGCCTGAAGGACCATCCGTCTTTCCCGCTATCTATGCGCTCCGTTTTGGAAGCGAATTCATTATTTATGCGCCGAGTCGGCTATTTATGTCGCCCTTTAACGTCAAAACAATGACGCACCGTCCCAAATTGGCGACGACTCAGCTGTGCCACGCTGACACATTGGGGATTAACAAATGATAAACCTTCCCTAACCATCTGATATTTTTACCAAATATTGCCGCTAAAGTGAGCAGCCAAATATCGCAAAATGGCGGTTGAGTCTTAATCCCGAATGGTGAGCGTTTATGGCGTTTTCAAGAAAATACAGCCTATTGAGTGATTGAGCCAATGGCGTTTTTCCCCAACACTAGCCTCAACATGACCACGATTTCATCTTCGCAGGGGCAATTGTCCCGGCGGCTTTAAGAATGTCTTTATAGTGTTAGCGGCACAGTTGGGCGCGGCAGGGGTTGGCCAAGATGGCGCTTAAAAACAACCAATAGTTTGAAAACGAATGCGAAAGCGGGTTGTCCGCGACGGGCAGAGCGCATTAGAGTGCTCCCAGTGTGAGGGGCAGAATTTATCGATATGGATGTCCATGTCGATCATTGGAGGCGAAGAGTATGTTGCGTGCGATGTCTTTCCAGAGCCAATTTCAGGCTCATCAGACACCCCTTAATCAAGGTGAAAGACCAACCCAAACCAAACCCCTTGCCCCCACATGCAAACAATCCCCGATAAATAGATGGGCTATAAGTAAAATGAGACCTCACCTCTTCCTGTCGATGGCGTGTGCGTTTGGCGCAATACTCGTAGGCACCTCACCGATTAGCACCTTGCCAGCAAGTGCCTCCCCATCTGAAGAGTCGATCTCTGAACCATTTGACGCCGCGAGTTCGGCGAGTGCGTCCGCGAGCATCATCGCTGCCACCCGCGATGGAACCGAGATTGAAAGACCGATCACAGACCCGGGCCCGCTTGAAATGCGCGCCCTCGATTATATCCGCTTCCGCCAGGATGTGGCGCATATTGAAAGCATGACTTTTGATAATGCGCAGGTGACACGCGATGCCCATCTTCGCCTTTCCACCCATGACAGCCGCGCCCTGACCGCAGGGTTTATGGCCTATGCCGCCCTGATTGCTGCGGACACGCCGGAATTCGCTGAGTCGTTAAAAGCCGAATTGCGCGGCGAAAATGATGTTGAGGACGAAAAGAAAAAGAAGAAGAAACGCCGCAAAAAGAAAAAAGACGGCATGGATGAAACGGAACTCGCCGCAGCGCGTGCCGCTTTTCTCGCCAAGCTATCGGCAGATCCGCGATATCCGCGCAGCCTGCCCGGTGCGCAGCAAGCCATTGACAATGTGCTCGCCGTAATTCGCAGAGATAATTTGCGCGTTTCATCCCTTGGTGAAAATTTTAAATCCAAAGCCTATTCGATGCAGAAAACCCGTTGGGGCAAGGCGCGTCTGGCAACACCGTCAGTCCGTATCCGCGAAGCCGAAGATTATGGATATACCCGTCCGGGCATCGCCCTGCCGACATTTTCCAGCATCACCGAACAAGGCATTGCCCAACCCGGCATCACCTCAATGTCCTCATCAACATGGACTCATGAATGGGGCTATCCCTCGTCAATTACTGGCAGAAGGGCCCGCGGTTCCGACGCTATCTTTGACCGCATACTGAATCTCGCCTCAAGATATTCCGTTGGCGCGGTTAATGACCGCGTTGTTGGCTCCTATGCAAAGAACAATAAATCTGAGCAATGCCTGTCAATGTCGCGCTTGACATTAAATCAGTGCATCGCGGCGACGCGCACCCCATATGAAGAAGCATTTTGCCTCGGCGAACATGCCCTCAATGATGTGGCTTCTTGCGTAGGCTGGGTTGCTCAATAATTTATCCTTCGGGGTAATATCTATACTGAGCAAAATAACCATAGCGGATAACCGAAATGATTGAGATCGGCAGGGTGATAAACCCTGCCGCCTTCCCTTTCGTCCGCATTTTGTGTGTCTGTTTTTGGTTTGGCCAAATTTCTTCTTGTAAAGGCACGACGACCTTCTAGTGTCCGCCCAATGTCACTCATCCCCTCACTGTCAATTTTTCGACATCAAGGCTATCGCCATTATTGGATCGCCAGACAATTAATCTCCTTCGGGCGTCAGATGATTACCGTGGCGATTGGCTGGCAGATTTATAGTTTGGCGCGCGAGTCCCGGTCTATTGAAGAATCTGCGCTTCTGCTTGGCCTTGTTGGTCTGATCCAGTTTTTACCGGTCCTGTTATTATCCCTGATCGGCGGCCAAGCGGCGGATCGTTATGACCGCAAACTGATTTTAATCGTCAGTAATCTCGTTCGATTGGTTGCGATTGCGGGATTGTTTGTCAGCAGTGCATGGTCATCGAGCGCTGCCATCACAGCAATTTTTGTCATTGCCGGTATTATGGGCGTTATGAACGCGTTTACACCGGCCGCATCAAACGCTTTATATCCCCGTCTTGTTCCCCGCGAAGAACTTCCCGAAGCGATTGCTTGGAATTCCCTCGGCTTCAATATGGCCGCCATCTTAGGTCCGGCCGTAGGCGGGTTCTTATTTATCGGCGGCGCGCAATTCGTTTACGGCGTTGGGGGCGCCATCACATTTGTTGCAGTTTTGTATTTCTCAACAGCCAAAACCCCAAAACATATTCCCACTCCGCAAGCACGCAGTCTGACAATGATTTTTACGGGTCTGCGCTATGTGCGTGATAACAAAACGGTTCTTGGGGCACTTTTGCTTGATCTGATTGTGGTCTTTTTCGGCGGCGTTACCGCCCTATTGCCTGTCTTTGCGCGCGATATTTTAGGGGTGGGCGCGGAAGGGTTGGGAATTTTACGCGCCGCGCCCGCATTCGGTGCCGCCGCGATTGCATTCTGGTTGGCCGCAAAACCCCTCACCCGTCATGTTGGCAGCTGGATGCTGGGCTCGGTTGCAATCTATGGCGTTGGGATGATTGGCTTTGCCCTGTCACCGTTTTTCTGGCTCTCCATGATCATCCTCGCCATCACGGGGGCTGCGGATATGATATCGGTTTATATTCGCCAATCGCTGATACAGCTCGCAACGCCCCAAGATTTACGCGGCCGGGTATCCTCGGTTTCGTTTATGTTTATTTCCGCCTCTAATGAGCTTGGAGAATTTCAAAGCGGTATTGCCACACGCTTTCTTGGCCCCATTGGCGCTGTCTTGCTTGGCGGTGTTGTCGCTATTTCAACAGCAGCATGCTGGGGACGGTTTTTCCCAGCCCTGTCAAAAGCTGATCGTTTTGAAGATGGTGTTGTTGAACCATAGCATGAGCGCATTCGTGCCATCGCTCTTTTGATGCAGTCAAAACAAGAGATCAAAATAGCCTCAAACAAAAGGGCAGAACGTTTCCGCTCTGCCCTTTCGATCAAATACAATATTATCTTGAATGCTGTTTACGGTGTTGGAACCATAAACACAGTGTCGGAGATTTCACCGTCAATGCTTGTATTGTCGCGAATAACTTTCGCCAATGTCACATCGCCAAGAAAATCAAGCTCCGCTTGCGTGAGATCATTTTCATACCAAAAACGGTCGCCATCGCGCAGACGCATGAATTTAATCACCAATAGACGCCTGAACGTTTCGCCAAGTTGCGATCCTTCAGCAATAACCGGATCTTCTGCAAGACCGCCAACCCACAGGTCAATATCATTGACACTGTCATAGGCGGCAGCAAGGTTTGCCTGAACAGTTGCATCGCTAGACACTTCTGCAAAACTTGCAGCGCGTCCAAGACCCAATGCATCGCGCATATCATTGTAAGACGGCAATCCATGATCGCGCCCACGCTGAATATTTAACGCAGCCAGATCAAGACCGCCCGCGCCAGGAATGCCGAACAGGAAGTTTCGGACATCATCGATGATTTTCTCATCAATTTCTTGGTGCGGTTGGGTCGCTAGGCCGCGCAAAAATGGCTCAATATCAGCGCCGGACTGTAAAAATGTTCCCGGGCTAAAGAACGCTTCGCGCAAAGAAACAGAGCCTTCTGCAATCGGAGCACCGCTTGCATCAAGACGCAGTAGATTTGGACTTAACGCACTATGACCAAAGCGAAACGCTGCCGTTGAGAACGAATTGATAATGTTCGCATTGGTCAGGAAGTCATATCCCTCATAATCCGCAATAGCATTTGGACCTAACAAGGCCGGCAGAAATTCTTCAAACGTAATAATCTGCATCTCCGCACCGACTAGGCGGCGAGCAAGGAAGAAAATTTCGTTTGCACTATTGTCTGGGAACTGAGCCTGCAACAAAGCAGCAATTCGGTTATGCTCACGCACAAACAATGTATGCATCACGGTCAGACCGATCTGCTCATTTGCGCGCACATCACCCGCAAGAAACAGAGTCTGCGGATCTGCGCCCGTTGGGCCATTATCGTTGAAGAAATTATCAGTGTTCAATGGCAAAAGAAGACCATCATCGCTGGTTTTCAAAAACGGACTTTCCGCACCTTCGCGCAACGCAACCAGACGATCAAAATCTGATCCGTACACGTTTGATGCATCAATCCACGAGGTAATTTCATTGATTTGCTGGCGCGGATTGCCCGTCACAGATCCTGTTGTTGGATCAAATACGGAACGGTTAAACGCCAATTCGGCACCGCCGGCACTAGTCGGATCAAAAGACGGATCGCCCACGGGAACTGGAATCGGTGCTTCTTCATCACCGCCCGGTGTCAGATCGATATCATGATCAAGAAATTGACCCCACTGCCATAGAAAGTCACTCGTCCCAAAACTATTGGGAATGCTTGCGCCAGCCTGATCGATCACCAGATTACTAATCTCACGGGCACTTTTGCGCGTTGATCCAGCAAGTGAGCTGACAAAATCATCATAATCAGAATCGGCAATACGATCGAGTTGCTCGAACGTTGATCCAATATTCGGGAATTGCTCGTTTGTTTCAAATCCGTCAATCGAGCGAATATCTAGACCATTCACGCTTGCTGGCACCTCATTCGTAGCCGCGGGCGGCGGTGCAGCAGGGCCTTGTGGACCGGCAGGTCCCTCAGGACCAACAGGCCCCGCTGGGCCTTGCAGCCCGGTATCGCCATCACAGGCAACAATTAGCGTCAGTAAAGACGCGCCTAAAATAGTACGCAGTTTCATTGGAAACCCCCCAGATTTAAATTAACTCACAATCGATCACATTTACGTGAGTCTTTCGTGACCTAAATGTGAGATTGAGTCAAGATTTTCAACGTTTTTATATCCACCGAACCAAATATATTGCGTAATATCAATATGTTAACTATAATAATACGCGTTAAGGTTGCAATTTAGCGCGCCCCTGATAGCCTATAAATTGTGTGATTGAGCACCTATAAATTACGACTGTTACGCGCTCACGACCAGCGCATTCAAGGCAAAAAGAAGCCATTTCGATTAATGCCGTGATTAGCCCGCACAGGCCTTGATTTTCACCCGGATATCGATGACATGGCCCTAATGAGCCCAATGATGAACACAACTTTTGAAACCATAATTGATGATTTTGCCTTCCTGGATGACTGGGATGACCGCTACAAATATGTGATCGATTTGGGCAAGCAATTGCCTGAATTTCCCGATGAGGCGCGAACCGAGGAAAACCGCGTGCGCGGCTGCGCCAGTCAGGTCTGGATGCTCCACAAATTTGAAGGGCAAGGCCCGCAAGCAACCCTGTCCTTACAAGCCGATAGTGATGCCCATATCGTTCGCGGGCTCGTTGCGATTTTGCTGACATTATTTCAGGGCAAAACAATTACGCAAATCAACGCCCTTGATGCACAAGCTGCTCTCGCCCCGCTTGATCTGGCCGACCACCTAACGCCGCAAAGAACAAATGGGTTGGGCGCTATGATTGAGACGATAAAAAAATCTGCGGCACGCGAAAACACACTCGCCTAAATTAACTTGGCCGCCTAACTTAATTCGGCCGCATAACTTTGCGTTGAGTCGTACCGTGCATTTTCGTCTGCACGGGGAATTTTTACAGAAGAAACACCAACCCTAAAAAAACGACATCAAACCCCATAAAAATCCTCGTTTTAGCGTGTTGGTTAAACACACATTAACCACAATCTAAAAATATGAAGTCATCTTTTTGTAAAACGAGATTTCGAAATGAAAAAACTCACCCCCTTAGTCAGCGCAGCGCTGGCCTCCATTTTGTTGACACAATCTGTATACGCACAAAATGCAGATAGCCTGTCTTATGACAAACTCCCCGCCATCGCGCGCGACCTAATCACACAGGCTGCCAATACTGGCGATCCGGAAAATGTAAATGCCGTTGCAAACGCAACGATTGGTGTCTTGCCAACATTTAAAGACTCTATCGAACAGTTTCGCGCTGAAACCTTGGAAAAAATGGCAGCCTCTGGCGCGACCTCAGATAGTGCACAAGCAATTCTTGCCGATGCTGAAGAAGCGGGCGATGATGCGGCCGCAAGCGCAGCGCAAGCCAGCGAGGCCGTTGAGATAGCCGCCGGCACAGAAGAAGAAGCGGTCACCGTCAAACCTGGCATTTTCAGTTTAGAACCATGGACAGGCAAAGTTGCTGCGTCTGCTCTAAACGCGTCAGGGAACTCCAACAATACAGCCATTGGGTTTTTACTTGATGCCAGCCGGGAAACCGGAAAATTCACCCATAACATTAATGGTTTTTATGATCGCGGTAGCTCCAACGGTATAACAACGCAAAACCGGTGGGGCGGTTCTTACCGGTTAGATTATGCAATATCTGATCGCTGGAACGCCTTTGCTCGAGGCTATTATGAAGATGACCGGTTCTCCGGCTTTGATTACACAGCTATCGGCACTGCGGGTCTTGGGTATTTTATCAGAAAATCAGACCCATTCACATGGCGCGTTGATGCGGGACCGGGATATCGTTTTTCTGCAATCGGAACCGACCCGGTTACCGGCATCCAACTTCCCGGTGATGATATTAGTGAGTTTGCCCTTTATGGCGCGAGCGATATTGACTGGGTCATTCGTGAAGGCCTGACCTTCACTTCCGATATTGGCGTGACATGGTCATCAGCCACTACCATCATCACAACCTCCCATGGATTGAACGCTGCCCTTTGGGGCGGACTAACGGCAGGTGTCTTTTTTGACTACCGCAATGAAACCAATCCACCAGCTGGACGTGTAAACGATGATACGGTGCTGCGCGCTTCGCTTGGATATAGCTTCTAAAAGAAACGCCCGAGGAGAAGGCAAAGCTTTGTTGCTTGCAGCCTTCTCCTAAAGCTTTTCTCAGATCAACGACTAATGAAACCATGCATCACGGTGCATGGTTTTTTGTTTACCAAAAATATTTTCTCATTTTTTTTAAAATTAAGCATTAAAAAATCCCGCTTTATCTGCTCAACCTACTGATTTTAAACAGTGAATTAAATTTTAGGGATAGTTATCCCCACCCCCCTTGGGCGGCCTTACGGTCTCGTCAATCAAAACAACTCTGCGTTTGACGAGGCAAGACATGGACACACATTTACCCCGCCTCCCGGCACCCGGGAGCGCCGTTGATCAGATCAATACCCATCACCCGGCGGCACCGATTGGCAATGCCAAGGTAAAGTTATCGCGTCTTGACCTCATTGAGAGCCAATTGCTCGATCTTGCAGAACAGCTAAGCGCAAGCATGCAAGGTCAGGCGTATACGGATAGACAAGAATTTGATCGCGGTGCACGCGCACTGTCTTCATTGATGCGAGCGGGAACCACCATCGCCGCCATGAAAGATCAAACCGCAAGGGAAATACATGCTGATGACGAAAAAACCCTCGCACACAGCGCTGGGTTTGAACCAGCATCCTCAGAATTGGACGCGCTCCTCTTTGAAAGCACTCGACACCTTAACGCACGCCTCGCCGCCAGCACTGCTGAAGGCATGGCAGAAACATCAGCGTGATCATCATGGCTCGTTTACGGAAAAAATCTTCGAGTTTTGGCGCCGTGCGGACCAGACGCCGCCATTGGATGAAGCGTGGACTACATGGCTTGTCCTCGGTGGCCGAGGCGCTGGCAAAACAAGAACCGGCGCAGAATGGATCAGACGAATTGCCAGACAGCGCAAGCAACCGCGTTTTGCCCTCGTTGCAGAATCTTATGCAGATGCGAGGGAAGTTATGATTGAAGGACAATCAGGCTTGTGTGCAATTTCTTTTGACACAGAACGACCAACTTATGAAAGCTCGCGCAGACGCCTGGTATGGCCAGATGGCGCGATTGCCTATTGTTTTTCTGCAGAAGATCCTGACGGATTGCGTGGCTATCAATTTGATGCCGCCTGGGCAGATGAATTATGCAAGTGGCGGTACCCGGAAGAAACATGGTCAAATCTGCAATTGGCTCTACGGCTAGGCGAACAGCCCCGCCAGATCGTCACCACCACACCGCGGCCAATGGCGCTCCTAAAGCGCATGATTGCCGCGGAGCGAACTCGTACCGTGCGCGCATCAAGTTATGCGAACCGGGACAATCTCGCCGAAACATTCTTTTCCGAGATCGTAAACGCCTATGAAGGCACCCGCCTTGGGCGCCAGGAATTGCTAGGCGAACTGGTTGAAGGCGCGCAAGGGGCCTTGTGGACTTGGCCAATGATTGAGGCCGCGCGCATCAGCGTTGCCCCTGAACTGACGCGCATCGTTGTGGCGGTCGACCCTCCGGCCAGTCACGGGCCCGACGCCGATGAATGCGGCATCGTGGTCGCCGGGATTGCCGGTAGCGGCGATAATTCTTGCGCTTATATTATCGCGGATTATTCCGCTGGCGGATTGTCGCCGAATGGGTGGGGCGGCAAAGCGATCGCGGCCTTGCGCGAACATAATGCCGATAGAATCGTGATTGAAGTCAATCAAGGCGGCGATATGGCGACCCATGTGCTGCGCCAAATTGACCCGAGCGTTCCCATTCGCAGTGTTCATGCAACGCGGGGCAAACAATTGCGCGCCGAACCCATTGCCGCCCTTTATGAACGCGGGCGTGTGCGCCATGTGGGCAGCTTTCCCAAACTCGAAGATCAAATGACGCTTTTTACCGGTGAGACCGGCAATAGCCCCGACCGTCTTGATGCGCTGGTATGGGCGTTAAGCGATCTTATGATCCGTACACGACCATCAACACCCGGCATTCACCGCCTTGAAACACGTATCAATTGATTGGGCAATAAGGAATTGAACGAAATGAAATTCGGATTCTTAAATTTTAACGCTCAACACGACGAGAGCGAAATCAGTGCTACGCAACCCGCACAGACAAAAGCCAGCGCGACCCGCCAACTGATGGCGTGGATGCGCCCCGGTCAAGCGGTGTGGACGCCGCGCAATTATGAAGCATTGGCGCGCACCGGATTTGAGCGCAACGTCATTGCATATCGCGCGATACGGATGATTGCCGAAGCGGCTGCGTCAGCGCCAATTAAGCTATGCACAAATTCACAAGACGGACCACAGCTCGTCAGCGACCATCCGCTTTTAACACTGCTTGATCGCCCAAACCCGGAGCAATCGCGAACGGAACTGCTGGAAAGTCTGTATGGTTATCTGCAAACGGCGGGCAACGCTTATATTGAGGCGGTAAGTCTAGACGGCGAATTGCGCGAGCTCTATGCGCTGCGCCCTGACAGAATGAAAGTGCGCCTTGGCAAAAGCGGCTGGGTCAATGCCTATGAATATGCCGTGGGCGCTGCAAAGACTTTATTCCCGGTTGATGAACCCGGCATCCCCTCGCCCATTTTGCATTTAAAGCTCTTTCATGCGGCCAATGATCATTATGGCATGTCGCCATTAGAGGCAGCCGCCCAAACAATCGATTTGCACAATGCGGCCCTTTCCTGGAACAAATCGCTCCTCGACAATGCGGCGCGCCCGTCCGGGGCCCTGGTTTATAGCGGTCCGGAAGGTGCAGAAAATCTGACTGCTGATCAATTTGAGAGGTTAAAAACCGAGCTAGAAGATGCCTATGGCGGCGCGCGCAATGCGGGTAAGCCTTTATTGCTCGATGGCGGTCTTGATTGGCGCGCCATGTCGATGACCCCGGCTGATATGGATTTCATGGAAGCCAAAAACACCGCCGCGCGCGAGATCGCTTTGGCATTTGGCGTCCCGCCCATGTTGCTCGGCATTCCCGGCGATAATACCTACGCTAATTACCGCGAAGCCAATCTGGCCTTCTGGAAACAAACCATCCTTCCCTTGGTAAAGAAAACAGCATCCGCGCTTACCCGGTGGTTGCTCATTGATGAGCCAGGCTTCTACTTTGCTTGCGATATTGCAGACATTGATGCGCTCTCTTCAGAACGCGACGCCTTATGGATGCGGGTTTCACGGGCCGATTTTCTCAGCCCTAACGAGAAAAGAAATTTACTCGGCCTGCCCCCTGCGGAGGATCTGTCATGAGTCAGCCAGCACCCATACGCGTTACCCTTGCTGTCGGCACCGCATTCTTAATTCAAAGTGCCCTGGCCTTATTATGGGCCGGCGCGGCAGCCGAACGAATAACCCAATTAGAAAGACGAACCGACGAGCGCTCTGTGTTGATCGAACGAACGGCGCGTCTTGAAGAACAAGTAATCACCATGCGCACCACATTGGAGCGCATTGAAGAAAAACTCGACCGCGCACGGGGAATGTAATGACCATGACCACAGAACTATCTTTTCAAACAGCGGTCATAGAAGGATATGCCGCGATCTTTAACGAACCCGACCTGAACGGTGATCGCATTGAGCCCGGCGCGTTTGGCAATAGATTTTCTAAAATCCCAATGCTCTATCAACACCAAGTCTCAACGCCAATCGGGGTTTGGACGCAGTTTACCGCCGACAGTAAGGGCCTGTTTGCCCGCGGCATCTTATGTCTTGACCATTCCGTTGCAAAAGATAGCTACGCCTTGATCTGCCAGGGGGCACTGACGGGACTGTCAATTGGCTTTCGCGTAGTTGCGGCCACTAAGCCAAACCGGGGCGGCTCCATAAGCCGTCAACAGGGAGGGCGCATCATAACCAAAGCAGAACTATGGGAAGTTTCACTGGTAAGCTTTCCTATGGCAGTGCGTGCACGGATTACCAATATTGGAAAATCCCAGCGTACACTGCCAACCGATCCCGCCCGTGCCGGGTCCATGCAACTTGGAAAACGCACGAATACTAACACGGTGTGCGCTCACACCCCTCAAGACGTGCACCAATTTACCCGCACCCTCGATGAAGCAACCACCATTTTAACATCAACCTAAGCCCGCATGGCGCTCATGCCCCATGCACATCGCACTTTAACGCCTATTGGGTAGTATCAGGAGTAAAGACCTAATGACCTTTGAAACAAAAGCAGGACCGAGCACCCCATCAACCGACGTTCAATCCGCCATGGATGATTTTCTGCGGACATTTGAACAGTTTAAATCGAGCAATGATGATCGATTGGAGGCGCTGGAAAAACGCGGCCAGGAAGACATCGTCCTTTCGGAAAAAATCGACCGGATTAATAAAAGCCTAGAAACACAGCAACAAGCCATGGATGGGTTATCGCTAAAAGCACAGCGCCCGCTACGCGGCGGCGAAACGCGCAGCGCCATCCCATGTGAGCGCAAAAACGCGTTCCTGAAATATATGCGCGGCGGCGATAGCACAGCACTCCATGCCCTCGATACCAAATCGCTTAATACGGGCAATGATGCAGAAGGCGGCTATCTTGCCCCGGCAGAAACTGAGCGTCTTATCACGGCCGCTGTTCGCGATATCTCGCCCATTCGCCAGATCGCCAGCGTTCGCGAAATTGGCGGTACAATCTTGCGCAAACCGGTAAGCCTTGGCGACGGTGTATCCGGCTGGGTCGGTGAAACCGATGCACGCCCGCAAACTACCGCGCCAACGCTGGCTGCAATCGATTTTCCGACAATGGAACTTTATGCAATGCCAGCGGCGAGCCAAAGCCTGCTTGATGACGGCGTTGTCGATGTCGAACAATGGTTGGCCGATGAGGTCAATGCTGCATTCGCCCAGCAAGAAGGCGCTGCCTTCATCAATGGCGACGGCGTTAATCAACCAACCGGCTTTCTAAGTGTTCCGATTGCGCCAGAAGGAAGCCAATCTCACGGACAATTGGGCGCTATTCAAACCGGTGTTGATGGTGCGTTCGATACGGACAATCCGATGGATACATTGTTCGATCTTGTCTATGCGCCAAAACAGACATTCCGCAATAAGGGCCGTTTTGTCATGAACCGCGCAACGGTCAGCCAGTTGCGCAAGTTTAAAGACAATGATGGAAACTATTTGTGGCAACCTTCCGTGCAAGCGGGTGTTCCCTCAACGCTGCTTGGCTATCCGGTTATTGAGGCCGAAGAAATGCCCGATATTGCCAGTGGATCGACGTCCATTGCCTTTGGTGATTTTGAACGCGGCTATCTGATTGTTGACCGTGTTGGATTGCGGGTTTTGCGCGATCCTTATTCCGCAAAACCTTATGTGCTGTTTTACACCACAAAACGTGTCGGCGGCGGCGTTCAAAATTTTGACGCGATCAAAGTCCTGCAGTTCGCAAGCTAGCGCGACGGCAGGATACCTCCGGTGATTATTTGTGCTTTTTCCTCGTAACCGAGGACACCCCTCAAAAGGCACAGCGAAGATAGTGCGCGCGTTACGACGTGTACGCGCATAGTCAATGCAGATCACCGGAGGCCCCTTTAACCGATAGCAATTTTTAATGGAGCTCTATGATGAGTCTGTCTTTACTCTCACCGCCCATGAATGAGCCAATCGCTCTTGATGATATCAAGTCCCATTTGCGCATTTCCAATAGTGATGATGATACAGCCATTGCAGGTCTTCAAGTCGCTGCACGGCACGCTTTGGAAGCACGCTCCGGGGTTGCATTCCTGCCGCAGCAATGGCGGTTTCGAACGAAAAAGCCCGCAAGCCGCGATATTATTTTACCCGTAACGCCGGTCTTATCGATCGACGAGGTTCGGCTTATCCATGCCGATGGAACCCAAACCGAGTTGGATGAAGATGCCTATTCAATAGAACTCGGATCGATCGGACGCATTCACCTAACAAATGCACCGACCAGCTTGCTAACATTGAATGGCCGCTCGCACACACGGTTAGAAATTGTTTTTACCGCCGGTTACAATTCCAATGAGGCGATCCCCGAAGAATTGCGCCATGCTATTCGCCTATTGACGGCACACTTTTTCGAGACCCGTGAAAGCGCGAGTGAAAACCGCGTGTTTTCCATCCCCCGGTCAATCGATGCCTTGCTGGCGCCCTATCGGAGGATCGCCCTATGATTGGATCGCTTCGTCATAAACTCGAACGCCTAACGCCCATCTATACTGCCGATGAAGGCGGGGGAAATGCAATCACCTGGCACCCTAGCGCTGAATTGTGGGCGCGCATTGAACGATTAAGCCCGTTGCGTGATCGCACCGCAGAAGGACGGCGTTTTCTAAAACGAATTGCCGCTGAAGTGCGCGCTGACTCCAGCCTTACCGAAGGCGACCGGTTGCGCCACGACCAACGCGATTTCGAAGTGGTTTCCATTGAAACCCTTGATGAGCGTGCCCGGTATTTTGTTTTAATCGCAGAAGAGGTTCTCCCAACATGAGTGAAACAATACCCCCAATTGCCTCTGCTGCATGGCCGTTACAAAAGTCGCTATTTAATGCGCTCAAAGACAGCCAGCCCCTGCAAGCGCTGCTCGGCCCCGACATTGCGGTCTATGACACCCCGCCCGCTCATGCCCCCTTCCCCTATTTGACATTGGGAACCACGCGAATGCGGGCATATGACGGCATTGATCATGGGGTAGAGCATGATTTTTCCATCAATATTTATTCTCGCTATGCGGGTCGGCGCGAAATCAAGCAAATCATCGATGCCACCTATGAAACCCTGCATGATGCGGAGTTTAACCTGATTGATCATTGCTTGGCTTCTTTGCGATTCGTCTTTGCGGACGCCTTTCAGCGTACAGACATTAATGCTTATCAGGGGCTCATTCGTTTTCGCGCGCTAACCCATCCACTGATGATACCGCCCGATAATAGCACCCCCAATTCGTAACTCTATTTAACCCCTAACATGGGAGATTTATCATGAAAGCTCAACGCGGTAAGGATTTATTGCTAAAGCTTGGTGATGCGGGAACGCCGCAATCATTTACCACGGTCGCCGGATTGCGCACGCGTACTTTGTCTTTTAACGCCGGCACCGTCGACATTACCCATGCGACAAGCGAAGGCGGATGGCGCGAATTACTAGCCGATGCTGCCGTGCGCCAGGCATCAATTGCTGGATCTGGTGTATTTTTAAATGGTGAAAGCGCTCAATCCGTACGCGCTCTTTTCTTTGCAGCCGGTCAAGCGGACTGGCAAATGGTGATCCCCGGATTGGGAACAATAGAAGGGCCATTTCAAATCGCCAATCTTGATTATGCCGGTGACTTTGATGGTGAAGCCACGGTCTCAATGGCGCTTGAAAGCGCTGGGAATTTAACCTTCACACCTGAAGCTGCATCATGACCGAGACACCCACGCCCCTTGCCAATACCGCACGCGGTGAAGCCTGCCTCACCATTGACGGCACGCCGCACCGCTTATGCCTGACCTTGGGGGCCTTAGCCGAACTGGAAAGTTCAATCGGCAAAGGCTCACTGACCGGTCTTCAGGAGCGATTAAGCGCACCAACCGTCAGCGATATGCTGCTCATTTTACATGCATTGTTACGCGGCGGCGCAGACGGCGCATTCCCGCTTACGCTTGAAGCATTGAAAGCCAGCAATATCGATCTAGGCCAGGCAGCACGCGCCATCTCAAGCGCCTTTGCGATTTTAAGTGAAGACCCATGACCCTGCCATGGTCTCGCTGGCTGGTTACTGCAGCCACCGTTTTTTCAATCACGCCAGAAATTTTTTGGCGATTATCATTATGCGAATGGCAATGGCTATTGATGAGCCTGAACGAGCCGCAAGCTCGAATGGATCATCAGCAATTAGCACAGATCGCCGCGCAATATCCGGATGCACGCCATGGACAATCAGATACCGATAACCGCAAACACCAGCCAACTCACCCAGCAATTTCGGGAAGCTAGTATTGAGATAAATCGTATTGCACGAGAAGAAATTGCACCTGCGGCAACCCTTATTGATGACGCCTTTGCCGATGCGGCGCGCTCTATCACGAGCGAGTTAGGCAGAGCAGCGCGCACCGGCGAGCTATCATTAAAATCATTGGCGCAAGCCCTTGCCCGCGATCTTGGCAATAGTGCAATCGATTCATTAGTGCGCAAGCCGCTCAATAATCTGTTGTCAAATTTGTTTTCCGCGCCCTTTGGCGGCGCACGGGCAAATGGCGGATTTGTTGCCCCCGGACAATCATTTCTGGTTGGAGAACGCGGACCGGAATTATTTTCGCCGGGCGCATCGGGACAAATTTCTCCAGGCATGGGCGCGCCCGTGAATGTCTCCATCACCCTGCCCGGTGTTCGCGATACAGCCGGTTTTCAAAAATCTCAAACCCAGATTGCAGCTGCTATGGCGCGCGCTCTTAGTCGCGGCGCGAGAAACGGATAGATCATGACCTTTCACGAAACCCTGTTTCCTCTTGATATTGCGCTCAATTCGGAAGGCGGACCGGAAAGACGTACCGATATCGTCACGCTCGCCTCGGGACATGAAGTCAGAAACAGCCCATGGGCAATGGCGCGGCGGCGATATAATGCAGGCTACGGTGTAAAATCGCTTAGCGACATTGAAACCGTGATTTCATTTTTCGAAGCCCGCCAAGGCCGTCTGCATGCGTTTCGCTTTCGAGATCCGTTTGACCATAAGAGCAGTTCAATCCTCAGCGATCCCGCCGCCAGTGATCAGTCAATTGGAATCGGCGACGGAGAAACAACAATATTTCTATTGGTAAAATCCTACGTGCAAGGGGGCACGACCGTTAACCGAAGAATAGAAAAACCGGTCGCTGGCTCCATTGCTATAGAGGTCAATGGCGCCGCCATGGCCGAGGGCGATGATTTCGATGTTGATTACACCTCTGGCGCAATCACCTTCGCCGCCCCGCCGCTCGAAGGGGCAGCGATTACCGCTGGTTTCATATTTGACACACCCGTGCGCTTTGACACCGATCAATTGCAAATCTCGCTAGCAGCTTTTCGGGCGGGCGATATACCCAGCATCCCCATGATAGAGGTATACGGATAATGTTGACCTTACCTGCTGACTTGCAAACCCATTTAGATAGCCAGGCCACTACATTGTGCACCTGCTGGCAGATTGCCCGCAAAGACGGTGTTACCCATGGGTTTACCGATCATGACAATCCACTGGAATTTTCCAATATTGTTTTTGAACCCACGCACGGGGCAACCGGCAGTGCGACCGCAACCAGTAATGATCTGGCGATAGACAATAGCGAAATTCTCGCCATCATCGATAGTGATGCCCTCAGCGCAAATGATTTAAAAGGCGGGCGGCTTGATAATGCCGAAGTATATATTTGGCAGGTCAATTGGGCCAATACCGATCAACGAGTTTTACAACGGAAGGGCACGATTGGCGAGATTACCCGCGCGCAAAATACATTTCGCGCAGAAATACGCGGCATTACCCATACGCTGGATCAAACCACTGGCCGCCTATACCAAAAACAATGCGACGCCAATGTCGGCGATGAGCGGTGCGGGGTAAACCTTAATGACCCGAATTTCCATTTCACCGGCACGGTTCTGGACGGTTTAAACGATTCACAATTTATCATTGAGGATGCCAATTTTCCAAGCGATGACTGGTTTGTTGAAGGGCGACTAACCTGGCAAAGCGGCGAGAATGCTGGCCTGTCCGGGTTTATCAAACGGCACGCGCCGCAACGGTTTAACGGCGCACCCGCATTGGCAATTTCATTGTGGCAGCCCACCAGCCAAATCCCCCAGCCAGGGGACAGTTTCACCATGACCGCAGGGTGCGACCGCCATTTTTCCACCTGCCGCGAAAAGTTTGCCAATGTCATTAATTTTCGCGGCTTTGCGCAAATGCCGGGCAATGATTTCATCATTCAAGTTCCCACTCGCGGCGAAACCAATGATGGGGGGCAACGATGAGCACGACCTTTTCAACCAAAACGGTCGAACTTCCCGCATCAATCACCCGCGCGCAGATAGTTTCCGTTGCGCGTGAATGGATCGACACCCCTTATCTCCATCAGGCCAGTCAAAAAGGGGCGGGCACGGACTGTTTGGGTCTGGTACGCGGGGTATGGCGTACTCTTTATGGGGGCGAGCCGGAAACGCCGCCCGCCTACACCTCTGATTGGGCAGAGCGCCATTGGAACCGCTGGTCCGATAAAGACCCCTTATTGGAGGCCGCGCGCCGTCACTTGATTGAGCGCCGGGTGATGCTTCCCGAACCCGGTGACGTTTTGATTTTTCGAATTCGCCAAGCCGGTCCTGCAAAACATTGCGCCATCCTCACCGAAGAGGAGCGCATCATTCACGCCTATGCCGGTCATAATGTTGTGGAAACCTGGTTGAGCAGGTGGTGGCAATCGCGCCTTGTCGGCATTTATGCCTTTCCCGGAGTAAAATGATATGGCCCAACTCGTTCTCACCACAGCAAGCCGAGCGGCCTCCAGTTTTGGTGCCGCCTTTGCCAGTTCCGCCGCGTCAACTTTATCGGGGCTGGCGGCGAATACGGTAAGCTCTTTGATTTTCGGCCCCACTCGGCGAAGACGCGAAGGCCCCCGGCTCGATAGTTTCACCGTGCAAGCCTCCACCGAAGGGGCGGCAATTTTAAAGGTCTATGGCCGGGCGCGCCTTGGTGGCCAAATCATATGGGCGGCCAATTTTCGCGAAACCCTGAGCGAGGAAACACAAGGCTCGAAAGGCTCACGCCTTGGCACGCAAACCACCACCGCCACCTATCTTTATTCAATCTCCGTGGCGATTGGCCTATGCGAGGGCGAAATTGCAAGGATTGGCCGCGTATGGGCCGACGGAAAACCATTTGATCTTTCAACCGTCAATGCCCGGCTTTATCAGGGAACTGATGATCAATTGCCCGATAGTGTGATCGAAGCGGTAGAGGGGCCGGGAAACGCCCCTGCCTTTCGCGATCTGGCCTATATCGTTTTTGAAGATCTCCCCCTTGGGCAGTTTGGTAATCGCATTCCGCAATTTTCGTTCGAGGTTGAAAAACCTCTTACCGATAATGACCCACAGGCCTTGGAAAATCAGATCACCAGCCTCACCATTATCCCCGCGACCGGTGAATTTGTTTATGGAACCAGCCCGGTAACGCGCACGCTGGGCCCCGGCGTGCACATTAATGAAAATATTCATCACAATAATGGCGGCACAGATTTTACCGCCGCAATGGATGCCGCGCAGGGCACCTTAAACAATTGGCGGTGCGCATCGCTTGTGGTTTCCTGGTTTGGCACGTCTACCAATGCAAGCAACTGTGAATTGGTGCCGGGAGTTGAAACACGCGATAAACAAACCACCCCTTATGAGTGGTCTGTCAATGGGTTTACGCGCGAGGATGGCTATCTGATCAGCCAGAACAATGGCAGCGCTAATTTTGGCGGCACACCCAGCGATATTTGCGTCCTTGAAGCCTTGGCCGACTTTGCAGAACGGGGTATCAAAGTAATGATCCATCCGTTTATTCTCATGGATATACCGCCAGAAAGCGGGCAAGCCCCCTTCCCCTGGCGCGGGCGCATCTCTGCGCAGGCAGCCGACGGCACACCGGCGGCAAGCAATGCAGTTGATGCATTTTTTGGCGCGGCAACACCGGGTGATTTTTCGATTAATGGCCAATCAATCCAGTATGCAGGGCAGCAAAATGATAGAGGGTTTCGCCGGTTTATTTTGCACCATGCGTGGTTAGCCAAACTCGCCAACCAGCTTCATCCCGGTAGCGTTGATAGTTTCCTTTTAGGCTCGGAAATGCGCGGGATCACCACCATTCGCGATCAACATGGCGGCTATCCCGCAATTGTTAAATGGCAAGAGTTGGCAGCAGATGTGCGAACAGTACTGGGCGCAGATGTTGAGATTTCTTACGGCGCCGATTGGAGTGAATATTCCGGCCATCAACCCGGCGATGGATCGGGCACCAGAGCTTTTCATCTTGACCCCCTATGGGCAGATCCGGCCATCGATTTTATCGGCATTGATTATTATATGCCACTGGCCGATTGGCGCGATGGCCAAACCCATCTGGACGCGCTCGAAAACGATAGCAACGCGCCGCACGATATTGCCTATCTGCAAAACAATATTCGCGGCGGCGAAGGCTATGACTGGTTTTATGCAAACCAACAGGATCGCGATACACAAATCCGTACACCTATTATTGACAGCGCCCATAATGAGCATTGGGTGTTTCGGGTCAAAGATTTATGGAACTGGTGGTCAAACCCCCATCACGACCGCCCTAATGGGGTGCGTGCGCAACAGCCAACAGACTGGATACCGCGATCAAAACCCATCCGCTTTACGGAACTGGGATGCCCCGCCATTGATCGCGGCTCTAATCAGCCCAATGTATTTGTCGATCCGGGAAGTTCAGAATCAACCGAGCCCTTTTACTCCAGAGGCACGCGCGACGACCTTGCCCAGCGCGCCCTTTTGGAAGCTCATGCAAGCTATTGGCAAAACCCGGCGAACAATCCAAGCTCAGACCTTTACGAAGGAACCATGGTCGATGCGGACCGGCATTATATTTATGCCTTTGATGCACGGCCGTTTCCCGCCTTTCCCGCGCGCTCCGATATTTGGAGCGACGGCGAGAACTGGACCCTTGGCCATTGGCTCAATGGCCGGATTGGCCGTGCGCCCCTTGATCGATTGGTGGAATGTCTCAGCCAAGAGTCCGGGCCGGTTTCGGTCGATACCACGCGCTTAGAAGGGATTATAACCGGCTATATAATTGATCGGCCCATGTCTGCGCGCGATATGATCTCGCCTCTTGCTGATATTTTTCAGTTTGATGCGATTGAAAGTGCGGGGACAATTCGCTTTCAACCGCGTTTTGATTTGGAACGTTTTACAACGCAGATCATGCCGCTGGATGCCCATGATCTGGTCGCCATTCCTCAATCTGATGATAATGATGAAGGGGGGTCCCCTTTTCAGGTGATTATGGGGCAGGCAGATGATCTACCCTCGACATTTCGGTTGGGCTTTCTTGATGAGGCGCAAGATATTACGCCCGCCATTGCCACCGCGCGCGACCCCGCTTTAACATCGGCGCGCGAGGATGGCACCGAACTTCCCATCATTATCAATCAAGCCGAGGCAGACGCAAGAGCGCGAACCATTCTTGCAGATGCGTGGGTTATGCGAGAGCAAATCCGCTTTGCCGTAAGCCCGTCCCTGCTTGCGTTGGAGCCGGGGGATCTTGTGACCCTAACCGTCGATGACAATGATCGGTTGTGGCGCATTACCAATATTGAAGATGGCAATATTCGCGAGATTGATGCGGTTAGGCTAACGCCTTCGGTTTATGATGCACCAACAGCGCTGACCGTTTTCGATAGCACGGAAAGCCTTCCGGCGGCGCGCGGACCGATTGATTGGGTTGTTATGGATTTGCCGTGGCTTGGCACCAATGACCGCGAGGGCGCGCCCTGGTTTGCCGCCTATGGACGCCCCTGGCCGGGCGGCGCGCATCTTGTTCAAACAAATTCTGGTCAGGCAGCCAGCCTTGCAACCGCGCAATCGCCAATTGCGATTGGCAGGCTGATAGAGGACATGCCCGTATCCTATCCGGGGCGCTTGGTGGAAACATCTGTCCATGTCCGCCTTGATGACGCCATCCTTACAGACAGCCCCGCCTCTCGAGAAAAGGAAACGGTGTTGGCCGGCGCTAATAGCGTTGCCCTTGAAACGCCAGATGGCGGCTATGAAATTGCGCAGTTTCGCAGCGCAACGCTGATCGCACCGGGGGAGTGGAAACTAACCGGCTGGCTACGAGGCCAAGCAGGCACAGACCGCCGCCCACCGCCAAGTGCGGGCGCGCGAATGGTCTTTTTGTCTGGGGCGACTTTTTATGGCGGCACGACCCCGCTCAGTGTTGCCCAAGGCCCGTTCGATATACCCCTTAGTGTCAGTGCCGGGCCAATTGACCGCGATCCGGCAGATGAGACCTATACGGAAGGTTTAATCGTAATGGGCCGCGAAAATCTCAGCCCCTTATCGCCGGTACATCTGCGCGCGGCGTCTGGTGATAATGGCACCCATCTTTCCTGGACGCGCAGAACCCGCATTCAAGGCGATGACTGGTCTGGCGAAGATGTCCCCCTCGGCGAGGCGTTTGAGCGCTACCGAATAGAGTTCAGGAATGGTGACAATATCGTGCGAACAACGCAAAGCGATCAGCCCAGTTTCTTTTATACAAATGAGATGATGGCGAGTGATCAAACCGCGCTCGGCGCTGGGGAAACAATTGCGGTTCGAGTCGCACAATTATCCGACCATGTTGGCATTGGCCATTGGTCGCAAGACATAGCTGTCTTGTGATCATGGCCGCAAAGACCGATCAGCAAGGGTAAAATTATTAGAAAACCGCGTTGGTTTTAGGAAGCTTTGGCAATCTGCTTTTTGATTTTCAGCGCAGAATCCGACAATTGCTCGTCTTTGGCTTTGCCTAAAAACACATCAAGCCCGCCCACATGATCAACAGTGCGCAATGCATTTGCCGTCACGCGCAATTTAAAGCCACGATTCAAGACATCAGAATGCAGTGTCACATTGCACAGATTTGGCAGAAAGCGGCGGCGGGTACGGTTCTTGGCGTGAGAAACATTGTTCCCTGTTGCAGGGCCAATTCCGGTCAGTTCACAACGGCGGGCCATGGGCCTTCTCTCATTCTTCTAGGGGCTGCAGCGTTAAGGCCGCGCACAAATATTGAATCATATATGCGCCAAAGCCACCCTTTCGGCTGGCCTTTCACATAGGAGCGAGGGTCTTACGCAAGCCTTTAGTTTGGGTCAAGCCCCTGAAGATGGCCCCTGGCCACCTAACAGGGGGAAATTGCCTGCAGGCGCAGAATTATTCGCCCGCAGGAGCCGTTTGGGGGGAATCAGACGAGCCCAAAGCCGGTGCTGATTGTTGTGAAACGGTCTCAACCTTAATCGGACCGCCATCGCGCGCTGCCATCAAGGCCCCAATAATATGGGAGTAATCATCAGTCCAAACGCCAACCGCAGGATTGGGCTTGTTGGCCTTCCAGTCAGGATAGGCGTCAAATGTGGCCGCCATAATCTCCTGGCTGGCCACCACCACGCCGGTCTGCGGGGAGATGAACTCATGAAATTCCATCTCTTCGGTCGGCTCAAATTGCAATTCACGCGCGCTCAGCCCCGCATCCTCGGCAAGTGCCAAGACCACAGAGGAGACATCGGCAAACCGGTTAGATGTATGGAACAAGATAACACCGTCATCCTTCAGCACCGACTGATAAAGCGCCATGGCCTCTCTTGTAACGAGATGGGCCGGAATCGCATCGGACGAGAAAGCATCGATGATCAAAAGATCAACGCTATTGCCCGCAACATTTTGAATTTTGATTCGCGCGTCACCAAGCTCAATCGGCGCACCCGGCAAACATTCACTCAAATAGGTGAAATATTTCGGGTTCCGCGCCATCGCGGCAATCGCCGGATCAATTTCATAAAAGACCCAATCATCTCCGGGCTTGGCGTAACAGGCAAGCGCTCCCGCACCCAGACCAATAACATGGGTGGTCAACGGACGATCTGCACGTTTGCGAACCGCCTCCATTACCTGACCATAGGCTCCATACTCGGAGAAATAGGCAATCAATGTTTTTTGCAAATCAGGACGGCGAAACTGCGTATTGTGAATTGTGTTTCCGGAAATAAACCGGTGGGTAATCTCACCATTTTCCTCAACGGCGGTCACTTTTGTGACACCAAAGAAAGACCGATCGCGGAAAATCACTTCATGTTCCCCGTCATGAAACAAAGACGGTGCAAGGGTCATCATAAAGACTTGAACCGCAAGCAAGGCGCCGAAGAAGCGCAAAGGTCGGCGATTATAAAGCATCGCAACGACATAGGCGGCGAGCAATGCAATATTCACCAAGAAACTCATATCCGGGACCAATCTGCGCAACACCACAATAACCAACGTCAACACCGCGAAAGTTGCAACAGCAAAAAGCAAATCACCAACCATCGATTTGCGCGTTCCCCACTCCCCTGCCGCAGCAAGACCGGAAATCGTCAAGATCAAGAAATATTCTGCAATGCCGTCAAAGATGATCGGGGCGATAAGCGCATTGAAGATGCCGCCCAACACACCGCCAACCGACATGCAAATATAAAAAATTGTCAAAAATTCAGGTGCAGGCCGCGTTGCCGCGAGACGCCCATGAAAGCGCAACGCAATCACGAAGAACACCATAAGATGCGCGCCGAGCGTAACGAAGAACGACGCGCCCTCTGTGCGCACAAATAACAAGCCCGCAACAACGGCAAACGGCAATAATTTTGCGGTTAGATCTTCAGAGATTAACGGCTTGGAGGCAAAGACAAAAACGAAGGTCGCAAGATATAAAGCAAGCGGTGCAACCCAAACAAAAGGCGCAGAGGCAACATTTGTCGCAAAGTGCGTTGTCACACCGAGCATTAGGCTGGACGGTACGAAAGCAAGTCCAATCCAAAGCGCTTTTTGCGCCCAGCTCACCTGAGCCGCGCTCATCGATTGATCAGCAGATGCTGCGTCCGTTTTTGTTTCACTCGTAGCTGACGTCGCACTCAAACGGTTCACAAAGGCAAGCGCCCCTGAGCAAATGATAGCGATGGCTAAGGCAAAATATCCGAGCGTCCAAACATCAGATTGCTGCGAGACGCCCAGCAATGGCTCGATCAAAACGGGATAAGCCAGCAATGACATTAAGCTGCCGAGATTACTCGCTGCATAAAGGAAATAGGGGTCCTGTGCATTCTCATGGGACGTGTAAGAAAACCAACGCTGCAATAAAGGGGCAGTCGCGGACAGGGCAAAAAACGGCAAGCCGATAGACGCGCCATAAAGCGCAATCAACCAAAGGGCCGGTGCCCCCTGATCAGGCGGGGTCCATCCATTCGCAACACCGAGGGGAAGAAAAATAATTCCAGACAGAAGTACCAAAGCATGAACAACCACCTGGGTACGCAAAGACGCATATTTGGAAAGATAATGCGCATAGACATAACCCGCCAGCAATGTTGCCTGAAAGAATACCATGGCCGTATTCCAGACATTCGGCGCACCGCCAAGCAGTGGCAATGTCATTTTGGCAAACATCGGTTGAACCGAGAAAAGCAGCAATGCACTCAGGAATATCGAAAAGGTGAAGCCGGGCATTAAGGCGAGTTGGGGACCAAAACGGCTCCGCGCGCCAGCACTCTCAGAGGGCCCCATTTGAGGGTCGATCGGTGTTTCAAATTGAGACATGTATGGATACTCCTGCAAACATCTTTGCAATGGGTATCAGACAAGCATTTCGGATTGCTTAACCATAATAGTGCCAGAGGGCCAATAATGCGTAGAAATTTACGCCATCACGCGCATTTGAACGATAACCAGCCCCTATGCGCCGTCCATCGAAACCGGTATGAGACGGTCTACCCCGCCATGACGCCCAGCTTGGTTTCACGCTGGATATTCGGCTCATTAGACTGATTTTGCGCCTCAACCCCTAAATGAGACACTATAGTTGTCGTGACGCATTCCCTTGCCTTTACAGATGCTCCTCACCGCGCAATCGGTCCCGAACGGCCGGTCGTCGCTGTATTGGGACCAACCAATACGGGCAAGACCCATTATGCCATTGAACGGATGCTGGCCTATCGCTCCGGGATGATCGGCCTGCCATTGCGGCTTCTGGCGCGCGAAATCTATGACCGTTTATTAACCCGCAGGCCCGCCGCCGAAGTCGCCCTGATGACGGGGGAAGAAAAGATAATTCCGCGCAAGCCGCGTTATTGGGTGTGTACCGTTGAGGCGATGCCGTTAACCGAACCGGTTGAGTTTATGGCGATTGACGAGATTCAACTCGCCGCAACCCCGGAGCGCGGGCGGGTTTTTACCTCGCGTCTTCTGCATGCGCGGGGCACCCACGAGACCTTGTTTTTGGGCTCGGACACAATGGCGCCGCTGCTCAGAAATATGTTTCCCAATATCAGCTTTCTCGGGCGCGAGCGATTTTCAACATTGAGCTGGGCTGGCCCTAAAAAGGTGACCCGGTTGCCAAGGCGCAGCGCCATCGTCGCCTTTTCATCAGACACAGTTTACTCCATCGCCGAACTTGTTCGCCGTCAACGCGGCGGCGCGGCGGTTGTTCTTGGTGCACTCTCCCCGCGCACCCGCAACGCCCAAGCCGCCCTTTATCAGGAAGGCGAAGTTGACTATCTGGTGGCAACCGATGCGATTGGCATGGGGCTTAACATGGACATTGATCATGTTGCCTTTGCTGCGCGCCGAAAATTTGACGGCCGCACCATGCGCAATCTTATGCCGGCGGAGGCAGGACAAATTGCCGGGCGCGCAGGACGACATATGCGCGACGGCACCTTTGGCACCACCGGCGATTGCCTTGCCTTTGAAGAAGAGTTGATTGAAGCAATTGAGGACCATCAATTTGATCCGGTTGCAGGATTATATTGGCGTTCCGAAGCGCTTGATTTTGCCTCAGTCCCCGCGCTTCTGCGCAGCCTTGATCGTAAACCACCGCGCGCAGAATTGGTGCGCGCGCGCCCCGATGATGATGAACGGTCTTTATCAATATTGCTTCGCGATGAAGCCATTGCCGATATCGCAAAGGGCGGCGCAGCTTTGTCTTTATTGTGGGAGGTTTGCCAGTTACCCGACTTCCGCAAAATCAGTATTGATCAGCACACACAATTAATTGGCGAGATCTATACGCAGATTATGCACCGCGAAAAAGTCAGCGAGGACTGGCTGGCCCCAAGGGTGGAACGGCTGGACCGCACCGACGGCGATATTGATACATTATCGGCAAGAATTGCGCATATTCGCAGCTGGACATATTTGTCTCATCGCAGCGCCTGGGTTGAAAACGCTAACACTTGGCAGGAGCGAGCCCGCGCGATAGAAGACCGCTTGTCCGATGCCTTGCATGAACTGCTTACCAAGCGATTTGTGGATCGGCGAACATCGGTTCTGTTAAAACGCCTGAAAGATGAAACTCCCCTATTAGCTGGGGTCAATGAGGACGGAGAAGTAATCGTGGAAGGTCAATTTGTTGGTCGATTGCAAGGGTTTGAATTTATCCTTGACCCGCGCGCAACCGGCGCAAATGCAAAACCGGTTCGCGCCGCTGCAGAGCGCGCACTGCAACCCATTTTGGCCTCGCGCGCGAGCGAACTGGCCAATGCTGCAAGCGATGAGTTAACGATTTTGCCGGACGGCGCGATAAAGTGGCGCGACTCGATTGTTGCCCGCCTCGCAAAAGGCCCCGCCCCGCTGCGGCCCGAATTGCTAATGCAAAATGCTGATGCCATTCCCGCCGTCTTGCGCGCCCGCATTTATGAACGTCTAGGCGATTGGTTCGCCGCACGCGTTGAAGGATTGCTGGGCCCGATGATTAGCCTGCAACAAGCCTGCGATGCGACCGGCGATGATGCGCTGTCCGGGGTGACGCGGGGCGTTGCCTTTCGGCTTGTTGAAAATTTTGGGGCGGTTTCGAGAACGATTTTTGGCGATGAGCTTAAACAAATCGGCCAGGAGGAGCGCGCAAAGTTACGCAAACTCGGCATGCGCTTTGGCGAATATACCTTGTTTATGCCCGCATTGCTAAAACCTGCGCCCGCTCAATTGCTGACTTTATTATGGGCGCTTTGGAATGACAAAGACGTCGCTTCATTCCCGGCGATAAAAGCGGGGCTGGTTTCAACCGAAATCAATGATGCAACACCGCACGCCTTTTATTATTCATCTGGCTATCGTCCATCGGGCAAACGGGCGGTGCGCATTGATATGTTGGAACGGCTCGCTGGTGAAATTCGCAAGGCGCGCGAGCTCGGCGGGCGCGAAGGATTTGAAGCCACCTCGCAAATGATGTCGCTGGTTGGGTGCTCGGGCGAAGAGTTTGAGTCAATTTTAATGTCGCTCAACTTTCGCAAAAACACCGTTAAGCGAAAGGTTGAACAACAACCAACTTCAGAAGAAACAACAAAACCTGCAACACCGGATACCTCAGAGACCCCGGGTGCACTCCCGCAAGCGAGCACTGAAACACCGCTGGAACAAACACCTACTCCAAGCACTGCGACCCCGCCTGAAGACAAACCCAATGAGGAACCGGCAGCTAGTGACCCGGTCCCCGAAGAGAGCGCTGCAGCCCCCGTTGTCGAGGCAAGCCCGCAAATACAAGAACCGAAAAAAGAACATCCTCAAGAACATCCTCAAGAACAGGCAAACCCTCCATCTGTTGACGCTACCAGCGCAGAAAGCACCGGTGACGGCGAGCCATCGGCGAGCGCACCCGCCCCTTCCGGGGAAGGTGATTCAAAAGAGGATAGTCCAGAAGAGGTTGAACTAACCCTTTGGCGCTATCAAGCCCGCCGCAA
>CAYQXV010000019.1:44839-53377 GCA_964421675.1 uncultured Caulobacterales bacterium | reverse complement strand
GCCAGTCCGGCATTCGCTACAATTTGCCGGAACGCACTGAGATCATCCGTTAACACCACATTCAGTGCTGTCAGGCTTTCTTCCAATTTGTCATTGGCCCGGCTTAGCGCTCGTTCTGCGGATTGGTTTGGCGCTGCCCGGCTTGAGGCAAGGTAAAATTGTGCGCTGCCAATGAGCGAGCCAACCTTGTCATCACTATAAACAATCCCTTTTGTGCCTTCGGGCACCCGGAACCGTTTCTCCGCGTCTTTCAACTTCTCTTTAAGTTCACCAGCTGATTTGGTCAGCATGTTTAACGGATTATCTTCATCATCGGGCTGGATGCCGCGGCTTGTTTTCAAGGCGCTCGCCAATTCGCTCACCGTTTCGACATCGCGACGCGCTTCAATAATTTGCAACAGCCCCTGATTTGCGCGCGCGCGCATTCCTTGCAGGCGCACTTGCATTTCATGATTGGTCTGATGAGCCTCGAGCGAATAATCACCGCGCTCATCGCCGAGCACATTCAGCTCAGCGGTTTGTTCATTGCCATCAAACTCTATGACTGCGCTATATGACCCGGGCAACACTTCCAAGCCTGGAGGCAACATGCCATCTTCCGCTGGTTCTGCGGGCGGTAATGGGCGCAGTCCATCTGCACGCATATCCCAAACAATCCGGTTAATGCCCTGATGAATGATCTGGGTAAATGTGCGCACCGTTTCACCGGCCCCATTGCTAACGGTTATTGTCGCGCGCTTTGGTTTATCACCTTCTTTTTCATCATCATCGCCCGTATCGGAATCTGATGCTTCACGCTGTTCAATTTTACGCGTCCGTTCTTTTAAATCATCCGGGTGGGGAAGATCGTCGCCGCTGGCGATCAACGTAATCGTCGCGCCATAAGGTTCATTATCCGCACGAAACTCTCCATTGCCAGGAAAGCGCGTCGACGCGGATTGGCGAGCGGTATATTGCTGGCCATTGCCGGTAGACAGGATCGCAAATCGTTTGCCAAAATCTGCCGCCCCTAAACTGCGAAGCGCCCTATAATCATCAATGACAAAGGCGGCCCGTCCATGGGTTGCGACCACCAAATCGCTTTCGCGCGCCTGAATGGCCAAATCACTCACCGAAACAGTCGGCACGCCTTGGGTCCATTTGGTCCATCGGCGACCGCCATCAAGGCTGACATGAAGACCAAATTCCGTCCCCAGAAATAATAGATTGGGATCAACCGGGTCCTGCTTGATGGATATCGCATAGCCGCGCACATCCGAATTGGTGATCGACGCCAGGTTTGCCCCATAATTGCTAACCCGGAACGCATGAGGGGCCATATCGCCCCGGCGATGGTCATCAACGGTGATAAAAGCCGACCCCGCATCGTGGGGAGAGGGATCAATCATCGCAACCCATCCCCCGCGCGCATTGGCGGGGAGACGATTTTCGATTGAGCGCCAGCTTTGCCCGCCATCACGGGTGACATGAATGCGCCCATCATCGGTGCCAATCCAGATCGTGCCCTGCTCTATCGGGCTCGGCGCGATCATGGTGATCGTCGTATAATTTTCCGCCGCTGTGACATCCGGTGTCAGGCCGCCGCTTTTCGTAAAGGTTTGAACCTTTGGATCATTCGTTGTCAGATCAGCGCTGATAACTTCCCAGCTCAGACCGCGATCTGTTGATTTGTGCACAAACTGACTGCCGATATAAATTGTATCACTATCAAATGGATCAATCGCAAATCCGGCATTCCAGTTAAACCGCAACGGCGTATCGGCAAGCGCGCCGTCCGTCGGGAGTTGCGGTTGAAGGAACCGCACCTCGCCGGTCTCCATATTCCAACGAAACAGACTGCCGCCCTGACTTTGCGAATAACCCTGATTTGGGCGTTTTGGATCGGGGATCGTATCAAATCCATCACCAAAGGAAACTTCTTCCCAGTGAAAATTCCGAATACCCCCATTTTCCAAAACTTCTGACGGACCGCGCCAAGAGCCATTATCCTGCAGGCCGCC
The DNA here is from genome assembly GCA_964421675.1 of uncultured Caulobacterales bacterium. GTDB lineage: Bacteria > Pseudomonadota > Alphaproteobacteria > Caulobacterales > Parvularculaceae > CALLPQ01. The sequence goes on along the minus strand of CAYQXV010000019.1, from coordinate 51,377 downwards.
ATAAATATTGTATGGCTCGGCATCATCGACCGCGATATGATAAAATTGCGCAAGGGGGAGATTGCGCACAAAACGCCATGTTTCCCCATGGTCGCGCGTGATTGCGATACCGCCATCATTGCCGTCAATCATATGGCGCGGATCATTCGGGTTGATCCACCAGGCATGGGTATCAATATGGACCGTGTTCGAAGTTGCACAGCAATTAATGGCTTCGATGAACTCAAAGCTTTTGCCGCCATCAATGGACAACTTCACGCGGCTGCCAATGCGGTAAACGCGGTTTTGATCTTTGGGGTCAACCGCAATGTCATTATAATAAAACGGTCTGTCATTAATATCAGGATCTTCATTAATCAGCGTCCAGTTACGTCCGCCATCATCAGAGCGCGCAAGGGCGCTTTTTTCCGCCTCGATCAGCGCATAGACACGGTTTGGATTAGACGGTGCAATTGCAAAGGCTGAGCGCCCCAACTCGCCCTTGGGTAATCCGTCTTCCTCGGTACGTTGGTCCCAACTCGCGCCGCCATCATGGCTTACATAAATGCCAGAGCCCTCGCCGCCAGATTTAAAGAAATACGGCCAACGGCGAAATTCCCACATGCCTGCAAACAGCTTGTCAGGATTGCCCGGCACCATGCGAATATCCGTCGCGCCGGTTGAGGGGCCAACATAAAGAATTTTGGTCCATGTCTTGCCGCCATCGACGGTTTTATAAACACCGCGTTCGGCGTTCTCGCTCCACAATTGCCCAAGCGCTGCAACATATGCGATTTTCGGATCATCAGGGTGCAATGCAATTCGGTGAATGCGTTCGGTTTTTTCAAGGCCAATATAGGTGAAGGTTTTTCCGCCATCGATTGACTTATACATGCCCGCACCAACCGAGGTTGAATTGCGCACATTGCCTTCGCCCGTCCCTACCCAGATGATATCCGGGTTCTTCTGGTTGATGGCCACCGCGCCAATCGAGGCTACGGGTTGATCATCAAAAACCGGCTTCCAATTCAACCCGCCATTATGGGACATCCACAACCCGCCGGTTGAGGCACCAACAACAATGATGTTGGGATCATCGGCAACAGAATCAATCGCCGCTATCCTGCCGCTCATGCCAGCGGGCCCAACCAATCGGGCTTTGAGCCCTGCAAACAGATCACCATCAAGCGATTGCGCATTTGCGCTTCCTGCGAGAATTGAAAAAAGCAAACTCAAGATAAGAGCGATATTAGCCGTGACATGACGCATGGTCAGAGTCTCCCAATAAGCGAACAGATATAGACGTCCAGAAAGATGGGTCCACAATCGGGCCCAAGACAGAAAAGAATTTAGGGTACAGTTTGGCGCTTGGTCGGTAACAACGTCAATCACAATCGACCAAAAATCGGCAAAAGCGAAAAATCATCGAAAGGAGAAGCTCGCCCATGGGCGCGGGTCTACTGCCCCGATTTTAGCCGCGCCTTTTGCCAGCGTTTCCAATAGGGCAGGAAAAACATGTAGAGCCCAGTTAGCCAAAGCACGAACAACACAAGCGCAGCGGGTAGAAACAGAAACAGTTTCGCCTTTTCGGCGAAAAAGCTCCCATCATGGATGCTTTCAATCACATCGGAACGCCGATAGGCCGTTTGCAGAACCTGTCCATTGGCAAGATCGACTTGCACTTCCCAATTATCTTCACTGATAAATTTTACGATATCGCGTCCGGGTTTAATATCGACGCGGCTGACCTTATCCCAACTGGCAAATGCGTCCGGTTTTGCCGATTGTGCCGCAGTGAATAAGACAGACAATGGCTGTGCATCAGGGCTGCCATTTTCCAAAATCGCAACGCCCGCGCCGCGCTGGCTAGGCGGTTGAATCCAATCGATTTGCTTTTTCAGCATTAACAATACGCCTGCCCCGATCACAATCAGGAGCGGCACAGCAATAACAATCGATCCCCAATGATGGATATCTCTAATCAGACGTTTCATGTTCATAGGGCAAGGCTAAATCATTTTTCGCAAAGATCCAAAACGTCTCCCCTAACGCTTTTAGGTTAGACTGCCGAAGATAGTTGTGTTTCGTCAGGATGATCGCGCGGCTATCACGCCGCGTATCAAGCGGATGGATAGCGCAACTGCGAGAACGCCATCAACACCAAGGCATAAAGGCCCCCACCAATCGGGCGCTGGATTTCGAGGTGAGGCCATATAGAGCACGTCAAATCCGGCATGGAGCGCAAACCCCGCCGCAATTAGCCCTAAATGAAATCGATGCCCAACCAGCGCCATTGCAGTAAAGATAAGCGCGACCAAAATATTAAACAAAATCACAGATTGATCGCCATGCTCTGCCGCGAACACAACGTAAAATAATGCAATCGCCAGTAAGCTTGTCGACCAGCTGCCCCGATCATTGGTGATGCGCGACAATTGCCCGATCATTAAAACGATAAGCGTTGCGACCGCACCGCCGCCAATTAGCAAGAGTGTATGCGTCATGATTAGCGCGTTCCCTCCCCATTACTTCCATCAGGGTTTTGTTTAGACCTGTCTCTGGCCCTGTCTTTGGAAACGCGCACCTGAACCGCATGAACACGCACGGCGAGTTTGCCTTCATCATTCAACACATCCGCTTCAACATGGATAAGACGGCGCGCAACATTGGTAACCCGCACTTCAACTTTCGCTTCACATTTCATCAAGGGACGAAAAAAATTTGTCTCAAGCCGCGAGGTTCGAAACCTTTCCTCATCTTGCGACAATACTGTCATCGCCCCAAGGGCCACAAGATGATCCGCAACCGAGGCAATGTGCCCCCCAAACATCACCCCGTCAGGCATGATGAAGCGGTCATCAATATGCCAACTCAACGACACATGACCCCATTCCCAGTGCTCCAAGGTCAGTGAGGCAATTTGAGTATCTGCCCATTCTTTGAAAATGCTATTTCCGGATTTGTATCCATCCAGCAAGCCTGTATGCCGGGATGATGTTTGCCGATTATGGGAGGGGGCGGACTGTGTATCGTTGCTCATGGGGTGACCTTATTACGCATTCGCCGGACGCTAACAGGATTTACCAATGATCCCAATTAAAAGTTGCAGCGATTGGCCCCAGCCAATTTGACAGCTATTCATACGCCTACGAATAGTTTGCGCGCACCAATAGAGGAAATTAGGGCGGTCACAAATATCGCGCCCCACCCCCTGAAATCAAGCAAGTTTACCGTAAAGGCCGGGCAATGGCTCAGCGTATCAGCTGTAAAATCACCGCGCTTACAATCCAGCCAACAAACAAATGCGCCCCATCGATTATCAGCGCAGGCGCAGAGTGTGCTGGCAGATACAGATACGCATAATGCATTAATGGCAGGGCAAAAAATAACCAGAGAATGCCAGCCGTCACAGCGGCCTCACCAACACTATTAACGCCGCGCCACTGCAGCACTTTTCCAAGGCCAATCACCTGCATCACGGTAATTAAAAATCCGCCAACCATCCAAAGGGGACTTTCTGTCTTCGCAAATTCTTCAGCGGTCATATTGTTGGCGTTCAACCAAAGATCGACGCCGTTCGCTGTGGTCCATATATCGGTAAACAGTATCCCATAGACAATAAAACCGACGAAAAAAAATGCGATGGACGCCGCAACAACACCGAGTAGATTTAAACCTAATAATTTTGGCATGGTACCTCCTCCTGATTTTATATCAGTGAGTATAGCCAAAATCTGGATTTGCGTAAATCGTTACCCGTAGCAGAAATTTAAACGGGCCAGAAACTTAAGCAGGCCTAAAAATTACCATCGCAAGGAGGCGCAGGGGTCGGCGTTATGGCTAGCGCGGTCAAGCCATCACCAAAGCCACTATCCTTGCGCAAAGATTGCTCTTTCGTGGATAGTTCCTCAATAATCTTTGTAAGAATTGGCCATTGATAATTGGCATAGGGTGCAAAAAACTTCTCTGTGGTTTCCCGGTCGCAAAGATTGGCCTCAACGCAGACATTGACCAAATCAAAATAATCAATAACCGTCACAAAATCATTATCGATCAGCTCACGCGAAATAATCCGCGAGTCGCAATAACGCCTTGCATCAACATAAGACAATACGCGCAATCGTGGTTCTGCCATTTGCGGTTCATTGAACCGGTGGATCATCTCAAATGTTTTTTCGACATTTTGATCGACTTTTTTAGAAACATCGGAGCGATAGGTATCCAGCCCCAAAAACCCGCCAATGATCGCGCTAACAATGCCGACCCATGTGGACAGTCGCGCAGACACGGGCATCTGCCCTGCCCCGTGGGGGTTTTCACGCAAACGCCGGGCTGCTGCTGTTAAAAAGCGCCGCAGTCTGCTTCGTCTATTGGTCTCTGAATTATCTGCCATGGCCCGCCTTCTTGGATTGTGGGCAAGCATAGACGAAAGCCGTTGGGTTGCGGTTAACGCCGTGAAATTTTGTTAAAACCGTTAGGCACCATCATGATCGACAATGCCTGCGCCCGCGCTGCGCCCTTGGGGGCTGTCCAACCACATCGCACAACATGCTTTGGCCAGCGTGCGGATGCGCAAAATATAGGATTGGCGTTCAGCAACAGAAATCACGCCGCGTGCATCCAGCAGGTTAAACAGATGGCTTGCTTTGATGCACAGATCATAAGCTGGCAGGGCAAAAGATCTCTCAGCCGCCTTCCCCGCTTCAATGATCGCCATGCATCCTGCTTCTGCCTCTTTAAATTGGTCGAGCAGATCATCGGTATTGGCGAGGTCAAAATTATAGGCTGAGAATTCTACTTCTTGTTGGTGGAACACATCACCATAAGTTACACCCTGACCGTTAAAGTCGAGGTCATAGCCATTATCAACGCCTTGCACATACATGGCCAAACGCTCCAGACCATAGGTCAGCTCACCCGTGACCGGTTTGCAATCAAACCCGCCAACCTGCTGAAAATAAGTGAACTGGGAAACTTCCATCCCGTCGCACCAAACTTCCCAGCCAAGCCCCCACGCGCCAAGCGTCGGGCTTTCCCAATCATCCTCAACAAAGCGAATATCGTGTAATTTGCGATCAATACCAATTGCATCAAGAGAGCCAAGGTAAAGGTCTTGAATATTTTCAGGGCTGGGTTTGAGGACAACCTGAAACTGATAGTAATGCTGAAACCGGTTCGGGTTGGCCCCATGGCGCCCATCGGTCGGTCGCCTGCACGGCTGAACATAGGCCGCTTTCCAGGGATTTTCCCCCAGTGCCCGCAAGGTGGTCGCCGGATGAAAGGTCCCTGCGCCCATTTCCATATCATAGGGCTGCAAAATCACGCATCCTTGCTCTGCCCAATAGGTTTGCAAGGTCATGATGAGCCCTTGAAAGGATTTTTGCGGATCAAGGGAAGAAGGCAACGCATCAGCCATAAGAAAAACTCTTTAAAATCGAACTATTTGCGCGGACGCTAGGGGCGAGACTGCCTGTGGTCAAGCCCGATAAATGAACGCTGTTTACGGCGTCTTGGCGCTCGCCTGAATGATCCGAGTACGCAAGAGTTCATCGTCCGAGACAGCCAGTGCATCCGCGAAATATTTTGCCGCAATGGTCGGCTCCTGCGTCACTCTGGCAATGAGCGCGCGCCCGATCAAGGCATCGGCATTTTCAGGATCTTGCGATGAAAGCTGTTTGAAAATTCCCTCGGCCTTTTCAAATTCCCCATCTCCTCCCGCGCAAAACCCAAGCGTTGCCATGGCATCAAGCGCCCATGCATCCTGTGAGAGCGTTGATTGCGCTTGGGCACATTGCTCCGCATCAATGCGGCGCTGGAGAATTTGTTCTGACATTTCGCGAAAATCTATGCGCGTTAAAACCGCTGCCGTCTCTACCGGGCGCAATATGCTTGTGCCGCCGCTGCGGGGCGCATTCGCCGAAGGAATAGAGCGTGCGGGGGCATTGACAAGAACGGGTTTATCCTCGCGCAAGGAAAAGGATTGCGAAGACGTAGCGCCCGGCAAGGGCTCTAACGCGTCGCTATTGCGAAGGGCAAGGCGCTGGGGACCATCAATCTGACTTGGCGGTGCCAGGGATATTGGCGAGGCTTGCTGCGCCAATTTTTGGCCAGATTGGTTTTGACTAGATTGGTTTTGTTCCGTGGCCAGATCAGCTTTACCCGATGCTTCGTCACTCCCGCCAGCACTTGCAATCACAACATTTTCATCGTCACTGCTCTGCGATGAATTGCGCGCATAAGGCTGGCGTGAAAATTCCAGATCAATACATGTCGCGCGCGTTTGATCTGCTGTGCACTCCTTCACAGATGAGCGCAGCACCACCCGGTCGGTATCAATGCTCAATAATGCCCCTTCGCCCACCGGGCGAAACGTCAAAGCATCGGCATTTGATGAGATGCGCTTTAACGGGATCGTTGTGTCTTCATCAATTCCGAGAATAACAAATCCATTTGAACGCTGGCGCACATCACAGCCTGACCGGCAAAACAAGGCGATGCGCGTCGTCTGGCCATTTTCACCGATCTGAACATCCTGCAATCTATTCCCAGAAAGGGTGCC
>CAYQXV010000019.1:41718-44739 GCA_964421675.1 uncultured Caulobacterales bacterium | reverse complement strand
GTCGAAGCAAGGCTTGCCCCGCTTTGTGCGAATAGAAAGGCAAACGCCATGAGACCCATAAATAGAGCGGTCTTATCGATTCGGTGCAGGTGCCTATATGAAGTCACAATATAGCTCACGGTTTCCAAGGTGTGGACGCAGATTGATGGGCATTTCGCGCCCAGCACAGATCACTAGGCACAGAGTCGGCCTATCAGGTCAAATTTTGCCCCGAAAAGCACGCCTCATAGGGACATGTGCCCCACCCTGAAAACCGGGAAATCTAGCGTATCGCGATCGGATTGATCACCGCCTGCACCGTTCCTTCAAACCTTGGCTGGCCCAGCACAAACATGAAGCTCGTCGCCCCATCTGCAGCCAGCTCTGCTGTATTGATATTTTCAAGGATATATACGCCGTTTTTCGCCAATAATATCTGATGGACGATAAACGGTTTATCAGCCTCTTCGAAGGGGATTGCCTCTAGCGCGGCGCTATCGGCACCGACCATGACCACCCCTTTGGATGCCAAATATTCAGCCCCCTTCACGCCGAGTCCTGGCTGGGTTGCAATAAAGGCCTCTGGATCGCTTGATGCCATGTCTAACCATCCGGTATGAAACAGAACCACATCGCCTTTGCGAATTTTAACATTGGCCGCCTTTGCCGCCGCTTTGATCGCCTTCACATCAAACACAGTGCCCGGCGGCACAGGGCTCACTCCATAGTGGCGCGTCATATCAAGCAAGATACCGCGTGTTGCCGTTGGGGGAATATTTTCCGTTCCAAACTTAACCACGCCGTCAGACCGGTAAAAATCGCGAGCATGCACGCCGTTATAATGCCGGCGATTAATCCCAAGATGAGCAAGCCCATCGATTTGCGATCCAATACCAATATGCGACAGCAACACATCATCATGGCCCGTCACCTGATTGCGGCCAATGGGTGCGCCGCCGCCATCATCAATCGGCACAATGACGGTTTTGTAGGAACGGCCTGGATAAGCCGGTGTTTGTTTGCCGGTCACAACCCCTAGCGCATAGGTTTTGCCAATCTTGACGAGTTTTGCCGCTTTTCGCGTGCTTTGCTCTGACAGATTGTTTGACGCCCCGATTTCATCGTCAGCGCCATATGGCGAGGGGAACCAATCATCTTGCGCATTGGCAGGGTCGTGAAGAATAACGCTGAGCGCCAAAAGGATAGCGCTGCAAAAATATATCGATAGTTTGAATGGGGGCATGAAGAATCTCCTTGCCCCACTTGTAGCACAAAGTCGGCTAGCACAAAGCTGAAGACGCGACATCTTCGATGCACGCTAAATTACCGACCATAGCCTTTTGCCAACCAAAGACCGTCAGCTTTTAAATGTTAGTGGCGAAAATGGCGAATGCCGGTGAACACCATGGCAAGACCCGCCTCATCTGCGGCGGCAATGACATCTTTATCGCGAACAGAACCGCCCGGCTGAATAACCGCCTTGGCCCCGGCCTCGGCTGCAGCCAATAACCCATCAGCAAATGGGAAGAATGCATCGGACGCAACAACCGAGCCCTTGGCCATTGGTTCGGGCAGGTTTGCCGCTTCTGCTGCATCAATAGATTTGCGCGCTGCGATGCGACTTGAATCCAATCGGCTCATTTGGCCCGCACCAATACCAACCGTTGCGCCATCACGCACATAGACAATGGCGTTCGACTTCACATGTTTTGCAACTTTGAAAGCAAACAACATATCGTCAAGCTCGCGCGCATCTGGCTTTCTTTTGGTGACGACTTGCAAATCATCCCGGCCAACACACACATTGTCTCGTGACTGGCGTAAAAACCCACCGGCGATCGGCTTGATAATCTGTGCACTAACATTACTGTCGGGCAGTCCGTTCGTAATCAACAAACGCAGATTTTTTTTCTTCGCCAAAATTTCCAGCGCATCCTCATCAACGCCCGGGGCAATGATGACTTCGGTAAATATTTCCGTCATCGCCGCGGCACTTTTGGCATCAAGGGGGCGGTTCATGGCGATAATACCGCCAAATGCGGATACCGGATCACAGCGCAACGCCAGCTGATAAGCCTGTTCAAGACTATCGCCTTGAGCAACGCCGCATGGATTTGCGTGCTTGATAATCGCAACCGCAGGGGTTTGCGGATCAAATTCTGCGACCAATTCAAACGCGGCATCTGTGTCATTGAGATTATTGTAAGATAGCGCTTTACCCTGAAGCTGGCGCGCTGTGGCAACACCGGGGCGATCATCACCGGACAGATAAAGCGATGCGTCTTGGTGCGGGTTCTCACCATATCGAAGGCTTGCCGCAAGCGTGCCGCCGACACTCACATGGCGCGGGGTCGTCTCGCCAGCCTGATCCGATAACCACCCCGAAATCGCACTGTCATAATGGGCGGTGCGCGAATAAGCGCGCGCTGCAAGGGTGCGCCGTGTTTGCGGGCGCAAGCCGCCCGCCTGCTCCAAATCATCGAGAATTAACGCATAATCATCAGCATGGGTGACTACCCCAACGCTGCCGTGATTTTTGGCAGCAGCGCGTATCATTGCCGGCCCGCCAATATCAATATTTTCAACGCAGGTTTCAAAATCAGCGCCGCCCGCAAGGGTTTCCTCAAACGGATATAAATTGACAACCAACAAATCGATTGGCGCAATTCCATGGTCGGCCATCGCTTTTTCATGGTCGCTATTGCCGCGCAGCGCAAGCAGTCCACCATGCACATTTGGATGCAAGGTTTTCACCCGCCCATCCATCATTTCAGGAAATCCGGTTATCTCGGAGACATCGCGCACATCCAGCCCCGCATCGCGCAGCATTTTAGCGGTTCCCCCGGTGGAGATCAGTGCAACCTTGCGCGCGGCCAATGCGGTCGCGAACTCAACAATACCGGTTTTGTCTGAAACAGAAAGCAACGCAGTTTGCACCGCGCTGATCGCAGATGGCCCATTAGACATGAAGATGGCTCCTGATCGGGAATCGATAATAAGGCGTTCGTTTACGGGGATGGCGATCGCAAAGCAAGATCGCCA
>CAYQXV010000019.1:11717-41618 GCA_964421675.1 uncultured Caulobacterales bacterium | reverse complement strand
TAGCTTCGCCGATGCTCCAAATCAGATTTGGTCTCAATATCACGCGGGGAGAATTCCGGCACCAAATGGTGGACAGCTTCATCCAAAAGTGCCTGATCGCCATCAAGGGCGTGGGTAATCACATCAGACAGGCGTGGATTTAACAGCGGCAAATCAATCATGGCGGGGGATGCAAGGAGCACACCATCGGCGCCAGTTTTGATTAATTTATCCGTATCAAGAAAGATTTCTTCGTAAAGTTTTTCACCGGGTCGAAGGCCGGTAAATTTAATTTCAATATCCTTGCCCGGCTCCATACCGTGCGCTTCGATAATGCGCTTGGCAAAATCGAGAATGCGCACCGGCTCGCCCATATCAAGAACGAAAACCCGTCCATCGTGGGTCAAGATGCTCTGTTCACGATTATCCAAACTTGCAGATTGCAAAACCAGCTGAACAGCTTCGCGGGTTGTCATAAAATATCGGGAAATTTCCGGATGGGTCACCGTCACCGGACCACCGCGCGCAATTTGCCGCAAAAATAACGGGGCAACCGAACCGGTCGAGCCCAGCACATTGCCAAACCGAACGGTGACGAAGCGCGTATCGTTTTGCGCAACATCAAGGGCCTGCGCATAAAGTTCTGCGATCCGCTTGGTAGCGCCCATAAAGCTGGAGGGGTTAACCGCCTTGTCGGTGGAAACAAAAACAACGGTTTCGGCTTTTGCCTGAATAGCGGCATCGAAAACATTCTTAGCGCCAAAGACATTGGTCATCGCGCCCGCGCAGCGATTTTCTTCAACAATCGGCACATGCTTGAAGGCGGCCGCATGCAGCACAATTTCCGGTTTGTGAACCTCAAACAGTTGCAGCAGATGCTCTTGATTGCAAACATCGGTGAGCGAAGAAATGATCAGGTCGCCATGACCCTTTTCGCGCATTTCCAAATCAATTTGATAGAGATTAAATTCAGCATTATCGACGAGAACGAGACTTGAGGGTTCAAAGGCAATGACCTGGCGCACAAGCTCAGATCCGATCGTGCCGCCGGCACCAGTAATCATCACACGTTTACCGCTAATCAGTCGCCGCGCGGCACGTTGATCTATTTTTCGCGGGGATCGCGCAAGCAATGCAGAAAGATCAAGATCATCCGTACACAATAGAGAACCGTTTTTTGCCAATCGCGCATTCGACGCATTGCGATTAAACAAGCCATCAAGAAACTTCATGATTACCCCTAACTCGAATCTTTGTGGGGAAGGACTTAGCCTCGCGCCTTACCACTAATCTACATTGCCACCGCCCCGCAACGGCGCATTTTCCTATAAAATTTGGCAATTTTCAGGCTAATCCATCACTGCCTAAATACCATCGAGACGCCGGAACGCCCACTTCAAGATGATATCGTGCGAATCACCCCTGTCCAGCCCTGACAGCGCCCCATCGGGCAAACCCAGCACGATTTGGCTTGTGCTGACCGGCGCCCCGCCAGCCCCAGTATATAAGGAGTTTTCGAGCCGAACCCCGCGGAAATTGGTGCGAAACCGCCACCCTTCCTGATTGGGCAGCACAAGAATTACCGATTGTTCATCCCGGGCCAGGGAGGCTTTCACCTCAGGATGGAGGTGAAAGCGGAACCGCCAATGGGCCCGCAATGCCTCGGGCAGTGCGATAATGCGGTCTTCTCCGCGCAAATCATCCCCGCCCGCCGACAAATATAAACGCCTGTGCCAACCGGCCAGCTCCTCGGTTTGAGGGCCCATCTGGCTATCAGTCTGGTCAGCAATAGGGCTCGCGTCCATGATCGGCTCATGGGCGTCATCTTGAACGGGGGCTCCAGCTTGAGGAACTGCCGGTTGTTCAGCAAAGGGGCGGATAATTTCCACCAGAATGCCGCTCACCTCTTCAGCGCGCTGATGTATTGTTTGTCCGGAAAACAAACTCGCAGTGCGTTCTGGCAAACCTTCAAAACTCAAGGTTGAGTGGGCCGCGCCTTGTCGCAAGGCTTTGCGCCAATCACCGCCCAGATGATCCCCGCTGCCGCAATTTGTCACCATGCGGATGCGGCCCGTCGAGAAGTGGAACGAGCCAGGGCTCTCAAAGCGTTTTCCCTTTTGTCCGGGACCTTTCTCCGTGCCAGAGGCAATGTCGGCGATTACGACGGCGCGCGCTGCCGACATGCGTTGATATTGCGTATAGCGCGCAAACCCAACCGGTGTAGTATCTTCTTCAAGCGCTTCACTCGCAGCAATGATGGCCCGCCGGTCTTCTTCATAGCCGCCATTAAACAATGCAAGGCCGCCATCGCCAATGCGGTAAAACTGTACCATCGCCGCGCCCCGGCTCAGCGCCAGACGCATATAGCCGGGCACGGGTAGGCCGCGCTCGCCATATGCTTTTGCAACCATCTGTAGGCGGATGACAAATTCAAGTTGGGTCGTCGGGCTGCGCGATATATGCCCGCCGTCAGAGCGTATCTGAAGACGCAACTCCCTGCGCAAAAGTTCCTGCCCTCGCTCCATCGCGACCTCGCAAGCGGGCAAGCAAAGTCCAGCGAGACATAACCCCAGCGCACTCATCAATGCATCATTGCCGGGGCGCGCCTTATGGGCAACTTGCGCAAGATGGCGCGCCTGACGCGCCATCGAGGTCAAAACCCGGCTTCGCCACAATGCATCGCCGCCTTTTAAGATAAGCTCTCCATGGCAACACCAATGGGTCAACCGTTCCGCCACAAATCGCGGGGACCACACATCGGGAGACCATTTTTCATACTCATCAAGCCAGCCGCTAATATAGCGGCGCGCAGCCGCCCCTGCATCAACTTCATCGGCGGCTTGTTCAGCGGCCTCTTCCAGCGCGCCGAGCCAGGAAAACCCATGGGCAAGCCCGTAAAGGGGTCCATCTGAGGGGAGCAGCTTCCAGAAATCATCAAGCTCGGCTGAGGCTTTGACCTTTTGGCCATTATACTGAACAGACCCGCTTAAAAAGGCATCACCCAATTCAAGATCAGGGGTACGCGGATAGTCCGGTTGCAGGTAAAGCCGGTCAGGTGCCGGACCTTTCAGTCTGGCTTTGTGAAGCGGACCGGGGCCCCAGACTTTCTGCATCTTTGACAATAAATTGGCCGCATTGGCGCCATTCGCATCGGCCATGGCTTACTCCCCAATCCCGCTTGGTAGCGCAAAACAAATTGCAGGGCAGATTGTCAGACTGTTTAGTAGGCAGATTATAGAACTGCTTTTTGACCGAATTATGGAAATTGCTGTTGCCATTCGTGCTATCGACCACGCAGCTTAGCGATATTATCTGCATACTGAGCGCGTTCACCGGTAAAAACAGCAGACCCGGCAACCAGCATATTTGCTCCCGCACTAATCACGTCCGGTGCGGTTTGCGGATTAACCCCGCCATCAACCTCCAAAGTGATATCTTTGCCGGTTCGGTCAATCATGGCGCGCAACTCTTCAATCTTGCGCAATTGGGATGGCAGAAAGGCTTGCCCGCCAAACCCCGGATTGACGCTCATCACCAAGACAAGATCAATCTGATCAAGAACCGGATCGATGAGCGCGGCAGGCGTTCCCGGATTGAGCGCCACACCGGCTTTCATGCCAGCCGCGCGAATGGCCTGTAAGGTGCGATGCAAATGGGGACCGGCTTCTGGATGGACGGTTAAAATGTCCGCGCCCGCCTCAGCAAAAGCATCGATGAAGGGATCGACCGGGGCAATCATCAAATGCACATCAAACGGCAGATCGGTGCACTTTCGCACTGCCTTAATCACCGGCGGCCCGAGCGTTATATTTGGCACGAAATGGCCATCCATAACATCAACATGAATAAGGTCCGCACCGGCTTTTGTAACCGCCTCGATTTCTTCGCCGAGACAAGAAAAATCAGCGGACAGGATCGATGGTGAAATTTGTACAGCGGATGGAGAGGTCATGGAACAGAGCGACTCACTGGGCAACGAACACTCTATCCCTAACCAAGGGTATGAACGGGTGCAAGCAGAATGAACCAGTGCAAGCACTATGATTGGCCGGTTTAAATTGCTCGCTGATTTCGCTGGGATTCACGCCGGATTGGTATTACGGGGTCACCGGCCAAATATGAAAAAACCCCCGCCATTCTAGCGAGGGTTTATTCATAACAAGTCTTGATAGGGGCAAGGCTTGAGTAGGAGTAATCTGGTTATAATCAGGCCGGCAACACGCGTGTCGTTCGACCATATTCGACCCGCACATCACTGCCGAGCGGAGCGACGGGATTTTTATCACGTTGGACGACGCTAATTTCGCGTCCATCTTCGAGTTCAATTGTATAGCGGAAGCCACTCCCGCCGGTTGCGCCATCTTCAATAGCTGCACCAACTAGGCCGCCCAAAATTGCAAATCCAACGGCGCCCGCAACACTGCCGCCAGAGCGGTAGCCACGACGAAATCCGCGATCGCGGCCAATTTGGCTTCCGAGAACACCGCCAAGGGCCGCGCCACTTGCCGCGCCCACACCGCTATTGGTGCCATTAATGCTTATAGGTTCAACACCGATTAACCGCCCGGTCAGAGTCTCGTAGACGGCCCCGGATTCATAGCGCGAATAGGTATTTCCATCGGTCACACACCCAGTGACAAGACTGGCGCCCCCTAATAATGCCAGCGCGAGCGTCGCGCGGCGAAGAGACGATGATCTTTTTGAAATCTGAGTGCTCATTGATTTTCCTTACAGTTCTAAAAGTGCTTTCCTAATTGGGCAAAATTAAGACGCAAAGGCGGCATTAGGGGCATAATTATCCCCCTAAAGGTGTGTTTTTATTGGTTAATCACAGATTTACCAACCCTTTTAGGTTAATTTTTCGCTGCAATTGGGCAATATCAAGGCTTTTTGTAAAGTGAGCGCGCAAAGCGGCCCTACTCTCGCTAACGGCGCGTTTGGTCGGTGTTTCGCACTCTAACTTTGGCGAATTGGCGCTTTAATTTCGCTGTACTCATCCAGCTGGCAACGCCGAGCCCTAGCCCGGTTGCTAGACCGGTCGCCCATTGCAGATCCAAAAACGAAATCCCGGTAAATCCAATCAAGGCAAGGCTGCCAATGATCATCAAACTGCGCATCGGTGACATGACTGCCTCGCCCACCGCACGGGCGGCGGCTGCCGGTGCTTTGGAGAGGGTTTCGGCGGCCTTGGTAAGCGCAGGCCCCGCTTCAGCGACAATATTCATCACCCGGTTGGTGCCCACCAATTTTGCAAGAGCGGCCAAGATCAATGCCATTGCGCCGCCAATCAGCCACTTATTGGGCGATTTTTGCGGGGCCGAATCGGCCATTTCTACATGCGGCACCGATGTTGATATTGGGCCAGCTGCTTCAACAATCGCAATTTGCTCAAAGGCAGGAGCAAAAACATCATTTTGCAGATCGTCACTAGCATTTGCCCCGGCGCCAAAAATACCAAGGGCGGCCATGGCAATGGCGGCGCTTTTCATGGACTTGGTCGCATTTGAGTCCAAGGGGCTGGTCATCATCGATAGGAAACCTGATTGACGAGCTGAGCTATATGAAGAATTTGTCATGGGATAGATTGTCTCCTGCCTCACTGCGTAATATGTGGGAACGGGTTGGGCCATTTTCAAGGGAGCCCTTCGCCTAAATTCAGATCAACAAACCGCGCTCCACCGCCACAAAGGAATTGCTTCATGGAAAAACGTCGCTTGGGTCATACAAATATTGATGTGTCTTGCTTGTGTCTGGGCACAATGATGTATGGCGACCAGATGGACGAGGCCGAAGCATTTGCGCAGATGGATGCGTGCATTGATCGCGGGATCAATTTTTTTGATACCGCTGAAATGTACACCGTGCCGCCAAAGCCAGAGACGCGCGGACACTCAGAACGCATTGTCGGCGAGTGGATAAAAAAGCGCGGCATGCGCGACCGTGTTGTCCTGGCTTCAAAAGTTGTCGGGCGTTCTCCCATGCTATGGATCCGGGAGAATGAAGACGAGACGCGCCTCACCCGCGCGCAGATTTTTACTGCAATCGATCGTAGCCTCGATATTCTGCAAACTGACTATCTCGACCTTTACCAGCTTCACTGGCCCGACCGTAAAATTGCGGTTTTCGGCGGGAAGTTAAACGCCTATCGTCACTATGATGATGATTATACCAGCTATGAAGAAATACTCGATGCGCTGAAAGATATTCAAAAGGCAGGTAAAGTGCGCCACTTCGGGTTATCGAACGAAACGCCCTATGGAACCATGCGTTTTTTACAAAGTGCCAAAGACAATGACACGCCGCGCATGCAGTCAATTCAAAACGCCTATAATCTGCTTAATCGTTCATTTGAGACAGGGCTTGCCGAAATTGCCATTGAAGAAAAGATTGGCCTACTTGCCTATTCGCCCATGGCGCAGGGCGTTTTATCGGGCAAATATCTCAATGGCGGCAATCCCAAAGGATCACGCGGCGAAATGTACGGACGGTTAAATCGCTATCAAACACCTGCGGCGGAAAAATCCGTGAAAGCCTATGTCGATCTCGCCAAGGAATTGGGGGTCGACCCATCCGCCCTTGCCAATCAGTTTGTGACAACGCGCAGCTTTGTGACGTCAAATATTTTCGGTGCACGCACAATGGCGCAATTGGAAACGGTCTGGCAGTCCCTTGAAATTGAATGGACCAAGGAATTAGACAAAGCGGTCGATGCTATTCACGCGCAAGCGCCCAATCCGTGCCCCTAAAGACATGATGGGGTTTTGCGCTTAAAGGCCGTTGCGCAAAGCGGGCGCGAAAACATAAGTGTTCAGTCCAATTCTTAATGCATTCAATCCGATCAGCAAGACGATGGGTGATAGATCAATCCCGCCCATATTGGGCAGGATGTTTCGGATTGGTCGCAATAAAGGTTCCGTTACCGCATGGGTAAATCGCCACACCATATCAACAAATTGATTATGCCGGTTCACCACATTGAAGGCGATCAACCAGCTAAGGATAACAGAGATAAAGATCACTAATATATAAAGATCGATGACCTGATTTGCGATATAATAAAGTACCTGCACTGGTGTTGATCCTCATGAAAAAATTTAGAACGCAATCTTGAATGGTAAAGCCCTAAATCTGAGTTAAGGCACCCAACCTGACTTAAGCAGCATCGCCGTAATTGACAAGTCGCGGCGCGGTTGGCCTGATAGCAAGTTGGAAAATTGCTCTCAAAACAGGCGCACCCACCGTCACGGCCAATCCAAACTGCAAGGAATGCTGGACAGGGTGACCACAAAGGCGCAATTTTTCTGGCAAAAATCAGGAGTGCCGTTCGCCCATGTCCGATCCATCCTCTTCCTCTAACCCCGAATTGACCTTTGACTATATCATTGTCGGCGCGGGCTCTGCTGGATGTGTGCTCGCCAATCGGTTGAGTGAAGATGGAACGCACCGTGTGTGTCTGCTGGAAGCGGGCGATCGCGACACAGACCCTCGCATTCATGCGCCCATGGGTTTTGCGTTTTTGACCCCGTCCCACAAAGCGAACTGGTCATTTGAAACCGTCCCCCAGCCCCATCTCAATGGCCGGCGCGGATATCAACCGCGCGGGCGCACCCTTGGCGGGTCAAGCTCGATTAATGCGATGATTTATATTCGCGGCTCGCAGCAAGACTACGATAACTGGGAAAAAGCAGGCGCGACCGGCTGGAGTTGGGACGATGTGAAACCATATTTCCTGAAGGCTGAACATAATGAACGCGGGCGCAATGACTGGCATGCAACGGGGGGCCCGCTCAATGTGGCGGATCTGCGATCAAAAAACCCGCTTTGCGATCGCTTCCTTGAGGCCGCCGCGCAACTACAACTTCCGCAAACTGATGATTTTAATGGGCCGCAACAAGAAGGCGTGGGCTATTATCAAGTCACCCAAAAAGACGGGCGGCGATGTTCCACCAATAAGGCCTATTTGGAGCCGGTGCGGTCACGGGAGAATTTAACGGTCCTCACCGGCGCGCTTGCCGAGCGCGTTCTGATTGAAGAGCAAACCGCCGTCGGCGTTGTTATCCGCCAAAAGCGTGAGACCATCACGCTGCACGCAAACCGGGAAGTGATTTTATCGGGCGGCGCCTTTCAATCTCCCCAATTGCTCATGCTCTCAGGGATTGGCCCCGGCGAGCATCTCGCCAACCATGGCATCAATGTCGTCGCTGATCGCAAGCAGGTCGGTCAAAACCTGCAAGACCATCTGGATTATTGCTTACTAAACAAATCCAAATCGTCTCATTCGATCGGATTGACGCTTTCAACATTGACCCGGTTTCCTGCCGACTTATCAGACTATCGCAAATCAGGAACCGGACGGCTGACCTCTAACCTTGCGGAAGCAGGCGGGTTTTTGAAAACAGATCCCGCATTGGACGAGCCAGATGTGCAATTGCATTTTGTCGCCGGTCTTGTGGACGATCATGGTCGCAAGAAGCATCTTGGCGGCGGTGTGTCCTGTCATATCTGCGTCTTGCGTCCCAAATCGCGTGGCTCGGTCTCGCTGGAAGATAGTAACCCACAAACACCACCGCTTATTGACCCAAATTTCCTGGCTGAGGCGGACGATTTGGAACGTCTGATCAAAGGCACACAGATCGCCAAACGGATCTTTAAAGCCCCGGCAATCGCCCCGCTTGTGGGGGCCCCTGTTTATCCGGCCCAGGATGGCGACCGAGCTGCCTTGATCGAAGATATCCGCCAGCGCGCCGATACCATCTACCACCCGGTGGGAACCTGCCGCATGGGCACAGACGAAGACGCCGTTCTCGACCCCCATTTACGGGTCAACGGCATTCACCGCTTACGCGTGGTCGACGCGTCGATTATGCCCAATCTTGTGTCTGGCAACACCAATGCACCGACCATCATGATCGCTGAAAAGGCCGCCGACCTAATTCGCGCCCATTAACCTATTTTTTTCACCATTGGCCATAAGCTGGTCCAATTCCTGCTGCATACCCTTCTATGAATATCTCTTCCCCTAAAAAGGCAGGGATTAACTATTGGCGTTCCCATAAAACGCGCGGTACATCATCATTGTAAGTCGCGAATGTAGAACGACAGCAAACGGGTTATCTGAAGATGATCCAAATCGGGACCTAAATTGATGTGCGGAATTATTGGCATTCTCGGAAAAGCAGACGGCACCCCCGTGGCGCAAGACATTGTCAGCGGGCTCAAGCGGCTTGAATATCGCGGCTATGATAGCGCCGGGATTGCGACCTTGGAGAAGGGGCAGATTGTGCGTCGGCGCGCAATTGGCAAACTGAACGCGCTCCAAAGCGTGCTCTCAACCTCCCCCCTACCGGGCACCGTTGGCATTGGCCACACACGCTGGGCGACCCATGGCGGGGTCACCGTTGAGAACGCCCACCCCCACACAACTGAGCGACTTGCGCTTGTGCATAATGGGATCATCGAAAATTTTGCAGAATTGCGCGAAGAGCTCATCGCCGAAGGGGTCACCTTCCAATCGCAAACCGATACTGAGATCTGCGCGCAATTGATCACCCATACCATGGAAACACAAAATCTTGGTGCGGAAGATGCGTTTGCCCACTCTCTAAAACGATTGCGCGGCGCGTTTGCGCTAGCGGTGATTATTGCGGGCAATGAAGATGTCATGTTGTGCGCACGGCGCGGGCCGCCTCTGGCCATTGGGCACGGCATTTCAGGCAAAGAGGCGGGGCAAATGTTTGTCGGTTCCGATGCCTATGCACTAGCACCATTCACAAATCATATTACCTATCTGCAAGACGGCGATCATGCGATTATCACGCGCAATAGTGTTGAGATTTTTGGCGAAGACGGCAAGCCGGTAAACCGTGAAATGGTCGTATCATCGGCCGCCGACACAATGGTTGATAAAGATGGCCACCGCCACTTCATGGCCAAAGAAATTCACGAACAGCCAGAAGTCGTCGCGCACACCCTCGCCCAATATGTTGACCCGGTCACCGGTTCCATATCGCTTCCCGACGGGACGTTTGATTTTGCGAAGTTAAACCGATTGACCATATCCGCATGCGGCACGGCCTATTATGCGGGACTTGTCGCAAAATATTGGTTTGAAGAGTGGGCGGGCCTACCGGTAGAAATCGATGTTGCCTCAGAATTGCGCTACAGAAATGTTCCCTATGCAGAGGGCGGCGGTGCCTTGTTTATTTCCCAGTCTGGTGAAACCGCAGACACACTTGCGGCTCTTCGCCAGGCAAAAGAACAAGGCCAGCGGATTGCAACCGTGGTCAATGTGCCTGAATCTACGATTGCGCGCGAGGCTGATATTATCTTTCCGATGGCCGCAGGCCCGGAGATTGGCGTTGCGTCCACCAAAGCCTTTTCATGCCAGCTAACCGCCCTTGCGGTCATCGCGATTGCTGCTGGGCGCGCGCGCGGAAAAATTTCAGCAGAGGAAGAAAAAGAGCTGGTAAGCGCACTGCTCGCCATACCGCGTTTGATGAGCGACGCTCTAAAACTTGCCCCCGCCATTGAGGAAATGGCACGCGATATCGCAAAAGCCACGGACATTTTATATATTGGGCGCGGCGTGCAATTTCCCATGGCGATGGAGGGCGCGCTCAAACTAAAAGAAATTTCTTACATTCATGCAGAAGGCTATGCGGCTGGCGAATTAAAGCATGGGCCGATTGCTCTTGTTGATGAAAGCGTGCCAATCGTGGTGTTGGCGCCGTTTGATCGTCACTTTGAAAAAACAATTTCCAATATGCACGAAGTTATGGCCCGCGAGGGACTGGCTGTGATGATTTCAGACGCACAAGGCCTTGCCCATGCGGGCAAAGATGTCTGGCGCAAAATCGAAGCACCAACATCTCATCCGTTGCTCTCCCCGCTTGTCACCGTCATCCCGATCCAATTGCTTGCTTATTACACCGCAACCACAAAAGGAACCGATGTTGATCAACCGCGCAATCTTGCAAAGTCTGTAACGGTCGAATAATTCACCTTTAAGACAGGATGTCGGGAATTTCGAATGAATGAGCAACGAATTATTGTCGCTGGCGGCGCGGGTTATATTGGCAGCCATATCTGTGTTGACCTGTTGGAAAACGGCGCGTCCTTATTGGTCATCGACGATTTTTCAAATTCTGATCCACGCGTCCTTGAGCGCGTGCGCGAAATCACTGGCATTAATGACCCGGACCGGTTGCAATTGATCAAAGCAGATCTGGCAGCGCCAGCAGATCAACGCCAATTATCACAAAAGACAAAAAATTTTCGCCCCACCGGCGCTATTCATTTAGCGGGCCTTAAAGCGGTCGGCGAATCCGTTGCGCAGCCCGCGCGCTATTATCAGACAAATATCAATGCAACCTTCTGTCTGCTTGAGCTTTTAACCGCCAACCGCGCAAAGACATTGGTCTTTTCTTCATCGGCAACCGTTTATGGCGATCTTAACAATAGCCCTGTCGATGAAACCGGTAAAACCGGACCAACAAACCCTTACGGCCATACCAAACATATGATCGAGCAAATATTGAGCGATGTGGCGGAGGCAGATCATGAGTGGCGCATTGCAAATTTGCGCTATTTTAATCCCGTTGGCGCCCACAAATCCGGGCGCATTGGGGAAGACCCCAATGATATACCCAACAATTTATTCCCCTATATCGCACAAGTTGCGGTCGGGCGCAGAGATAAATTATCTGTCTACGGAGATGATTATCAAACACGCGATGGTACGGGCGTGCGCGATTATATCCACGTGTGCGACCTTGCCGATGGTCACCTCAAAGCCTTGACCTATTTGCTCGGTGAGAGCGCGCCGCCCTTGAGCACATTTAACCTTGGGACTGGCGATGGTCTGTCGGTGCTGGAAGTTATTCAAGCCTTTTCCAAGGCCGCAGACCGCGATATTCCTTATGAAATCACGGCGCGCCGGGCCGGGGATATTGCGGAAATTTTTGCTGATGCCTCAAAGGCGCAAAAAACCCTTGGCTGGAGTGCAACGCGCTCGCTTAATGATATGTGTGCAGATCATTGGCGATGGCAGTCTTCAAATCCGCAAGGGTTTAACGAAGATAGCTAATCACGCCGGGGCGAAATAAACACGCACCTCTCCCCTTCCGGGCGAGCTGAGGTGCGGTCTTTTTCTCCAAAGGGGGTGCAACCCCAGACCGAAACTGGTAATCATAGCCAACATTATCAATGATGCCTCACGATAAATGTGGCATGCCTCATCGCAAAAGTGGAATGCACGCCATGTTTATGAATATTTTCCGCCCCCTTATGCTCGCAGCGTCCGCGAGCCTGCTCATCAGCTGCGGCAACAAAGAGACCGCAAAACCGTCGCAAGATAGTGCCAAAACGCCGGAACAAGTAGCCGCTGATGCGGGCTATGCAACATCGGCGGTAAACTCCATCGCCGAGCGATTTGTAAAGCTTGCACTCGCCATCGGCGTTCACGACAAAGCGTTCGTTGATGCCTATCAAGGCCCCGAAGAATGGCGCGAGGCGGCAAACGCTGAACAAAAAGGCTTGATTGAACTCTCAATCGAGACGCGCGCCTTGATCAATGAACTTGATGATTTAGACACATCCGATTCCCAAGCGCGGGTTTCCATGCTTAAAAAACAGCTGATAGCTGCACAAACCCGCATTGAGATGGCACAGGGCAACACCTATCCGTTCAATGAGGAAACAAGATTATTATATGATGCAATCGCGCCAGACTATGATGTCCGCGAATTCCAGGAAGTTGTCAGCGCGATTGGAAAATTACTGCCCGGCGAAGGAAGCGTCGCCTCGCGCGTTGATGCATTTCGTATGTCTTTGGCCATTCCGCAAAACAAATTGGAAAAAGTGTTTGAAGCCGCGATTAACGAATGTCGCCGCCGTACACTTGCCCATTACGACCTTCCTGAGGGAGAGAGTTTTCGGCTCGAATATGTGACCGACAAACCGTGGAGTGGCTATAATTGGTATCAAGGCGGATTTGAAAGTCTGATTCAGGTCAATACCGACCTTCCGATTGTTATCGACCGCGCGATTGATCTTGGGTGTCACGAAGGATATCCGGGCCACCATACATGGAATGTATTGCTGGAGCGCGATGTTTTGAAAAAGAAAGGCTGGATTGAATATGCGGTCTATCCCTTGTTCAGCCCGCTTTCGATTACCGCAGAAGGGTCTGCGAACTACGGAATTGAGCTGGCCTTTCCTGACGATGAAAAAATCGCCTTTGAACGCGATGTCCTGTTTCCAATTGCCGGGCTTGATCCGGCCAAAGCGCAAACCCTTGCCGATCTGAATGCATTGCGCGCTCGCTTATCGCACGCCCGCAACCATATTGCGCGTGAATATCTGGATGGGAATATCAGCCGCGAGCAAGCAATCGTTCAAAGCATGAATTTCAATTTGATGAGCCGCGAACGAGCAGAACAAAGTATCGATTTTGTTGATACCTATAGAGGCTATGTGATCAATTATAATCTCGGCAGAGATCTCATTGCCGAATATATCGAAAACAGAGTTGATGCGGGTGAAGATCGCTGGCAAGCGTTTGAACATGTTCTGCGCACCCCAACGGCGGCCTCAGACCTCTAACAATAATAGCCAATCAAATGCCTGATCACACAAAGAATTATGGGCGCTTACCAAGCGTTCTAACGCGGTTGCACCGTTGGCTCGGCCTATTGGTTGGCGCGCAATTACTATTGTGGGTGATGAGCGGTGTTTTTATGAGCTGGTTTCACCTGTCTCTTGTTCGCGGTGAAACCCATGCGGCCTTGATATTGCCGATTGAATTGACGGCGCAAAGTTTCGTCGCACCGGGCGGTATTATTGCACAAAATCCGGGAACAGAAAAAATAGAGCTGGGCCGATTTGGTACTCGTGCGGTCTATCGCACCTATGGGAACGATACCGAAAATCTCTATGATGCGTTGACCGGTGAAAAACTAAGCCCCCTTAAAGAGGATGCAGCCCGTATTGTTGCCAATACTGATTATGCAGGCGAGGCACTCATTGACCATGCCAGATTGCTAACCAAAACGCCGAGTGAATTTCGCGGAGCAACCCCGGTTTGGCAAATTCAGTATAAAGACCGCCTGCAAACACGCCTTTATATTTCGCCCCATCATGGAACGATCCTCGCGCGCCGTAATAAGATCTGGCGCATCTATGATTTTTTCTGGATGTTGCACATTATGGATTATGATGAACGTGAAAATTTCAACAATCCATTGGTCAAAGCATTTTCGCTGAGTGCGTTTTTGTTTGTGCTCTCAGGGTTAGTTCTGATTGTACTACGGTTAAAAACCGGGATATTTCAAAAAGACATCGCTGCCACGCTGAAAAATATTCGCAAGAACAAATAAACGGCCCAATTTCTCTTTAATAGAAAGCAATTTCCACACGATATCCCTCCTCACGGAGGTTTTCGATAATGCGGTTCAGATGCTCTTGGCCTTGTGTATCAATGGTGACATCCATGCAAGTCATCTTCGCTGGTAAATCAGAATAGGTACGATGGTGACCAACATCAATCACATTACCATCCTGACTGGCGATGATACTGGCAACACGCACAAGTTGGCCGGGCATATCCAGCAAACTAACGCGCAGCCGCGCCAACCGCCCAGACCGTGCTAAATCGCGCATTAAAATCATTGAGAGCAAGCGCTGATCAATGTTCCCCCCGCACAAGACAAGCCCGATAGTGCGATCTCGGTAACGCTCAGGCTCTTTCAAAATTGCCGCAAGCCCAGCCGCCCCCGCGCCTTCAACAAGAAGTTTTTGTTCATTCATCAGTAGGCTAAGTGATTTTTCAAGCGCACGCTCTTCGACCAAAACAATATCATCGACATGCTCGCGAACGAGATCGCGGGTTATTTTACCCGCCTGTTTAACCGCAATGCCTTCCGCAAGCGTATCCCCGCCAACCGCGCCATCCTCCCCGTGAACCGCATTGCGCATGGAGGGGAACAAAGCGGCTTGAACACCGATCACTTCAATTTCCGGTTTCATCGTTTTGATGGTCGTTGCCATTCCGCCAATCAAACCGCCGCCGCCAATCGGGATGATCATCGCATCAAAGCGCGGACCATCTTCAATCATCTCAATGGCAATGGTTCCCTGACCGGCGATAACCTGCGGATCATCAAACGGATGAATTGGGGTTAGCCCCTCGCTTTTCTCAAGTTCCTGGGCGTGGGCATTGGCCTCATCAAAACTATTGCCGTGAAGGCGAACATCACCGCCTGCATGACGGGTCTCGCGCACTTTCACATCAGGCGTTGTCACCGGCATGACAATCACCGCTTGAATACCAAGTTGACTGGCATGCCAAGCAACGCCCTGAGCGTGATTGCCAGCGGATGCGGCAATAACCCCTTTTTTCTTGGCCGCCTCGTCCAGGGTTAAAAGCTTATTGAGCGCGCCGCGCTGTTTGAACGAGCCGGTAAATTGGAGATTTTCCAATTTCATCCATATATCTGCCCCGGTGAGGCGCGATAATTTTTTGGCATGCACGAGCGGCGTGCGCATAACACCGCCCTCAATACGGGCGGCCGCATCGTTTATGGTATCAATCTTCAATAAATTAGCCATAAATCGCAAAATCCTACCATAAAAGCGCGTAATATCGCGTGTTTACGATAATGCGCAATGGTAAAATGGCGCTATGCGATTGATTTTAGATTAAAATGCAAAAAATCTTGGGTGCAGCAGGCGGCGGCGAACGGATTCATCCTTAGGCTTGCTGTCATCAGCGTTGTTTTCGGTATTGATTTTACCGTGATCGCCCTGAGGCGCGCCATCTTTGGGGGCCTTTAGGTCGAGGGCTTTCGTTTCGGAAATTTCGAAATCCAGCGTGCCGGTAACCACGCGCCGCACAAGAATCAGGCGTTGCCACAGTAAATCGGCCAAGCCAGAGTCTATTATCCCCGAAGTCACCTCTTTCGGGCAGTCACCGTCTTTATTCGCACGAAACTTCAATAAAGTCGGCACCGGGTTAGACCAGTCGGGGGAAAAGGACCCGTTAAAAGGCGCATTTGAGCCCGTGCCAGACATTGGGCTGCGCATCTGCGCCGCACTGATGGTGGAGAAAGACAGGGATCCAATCAGCGCAACGCCCAAAAAGGCGCGCCAATAAACCCGCCAATTTCGCTCTCTGTCACCAAGAATGGCGAGTGATCTCTTGTGTAACGCCCTTCCAGCCACCGCCGTCTCGCTCATCATCATATCCCTCTCCTCATGCATATATGCCGGCGATTTCCCCCGCCAGGCCATATCCCATCCAGGCAATCTCCGCGCCCCAAGCCGGCTCCTCCCCCGGCTATTTATTTTCATGCAATTGCAGGGATGGCGGCGTTTTGGATCGCACAGCTGACACCAGTAATCTGGCCCAGCCATTCACCTCCAAAACAAGGCCTCGCAAAGGATCAACTCCGGTGGGAAAGCCCGCTACCCTGCCAAATCGCCGAAAAGTGACAACTTGCCTCGTTACCGTGAAATGGATAGCGCAGGTGGCCGCATCAAGGTTTTTACGACGAACCGAAGGAATTTAGCTATGAAGTGAAGAAAGCAACCGAAAAACCGCCAAATCACGCGGTGACGTGGTTACCCGCTAATGGCATCGAGCGCGGGGACAAAATCAAGATTCATCGCCTTTGCCACCGCCTCATAGGTCACCGCACCGCGGTGCACGTTCAGCCCATTGCGCAAATGCTGATTGCGGCGCAATGCATCCAACCCATGATCGGCAAGTTGAAGCCCATATCGTAATGTCGCATTATTCAAGGCATGGGACGATGTTAAGGGCACAGCGCCGGGCATATTCGCAACACAATAATGCAGAACACCGTCGACCTCATAAGTGGGGTTCTCATGGGTTGTTGCTTTTGAGGTTTCAAAACATCCGCCCTGATCGATCGCAACATCGACCAGCACCGCTCCCTCTTTCATGCCGGTCAACATTTCACGGGTCACAAGCTTTGGTGCATTCGCGCCCGGTATCAAAACCGCGCCGACAACAACATCGGCGGTATCGGTTTCTTCATCCAAAGCTTCAAACGTTGAATAGCGCGTCTTCACGCGGCCCAAAAACATATCATCAAGTTCACCAAGCCGGCGCAAATTCACATCAAGAACCGTAACGTCAGCCCCGAGCCCCGCGGCCATTTTTGCCGCATGGGTGCCAACAACGCCGCCGCCGACAATCACAACCCGCGCCGGCATTACCCCCGGCACACCGCCCATAAGCAAGCCGCGCCCGCCGCGATGGGCAGTCAAAGTATAGGCCGCCGCTTGCACCGCCAAACGCCCTGCAACCTCGCTCATCGGTGCGAGCAATGGCAGGCCGCCCTCATCATCGGTCACGGTTTCATATGCAATCGCCGTAACCCCGCTATCGATCAATCCGCGGGTTTGATCGGGATCGGGGGCAAGGTGCAAATAGGTATAAAGGATTTGCCCTTCTCGTAATTGCTTCCATTCTTCTGGCTGCGGTTCTTTGACCTTTACGATCATATCTGCGCTCGCAAACACACTCGCAGCATCGCCAACAATCTCCGCGCCCGCACTGCGATAGTCATCATCGCCAACTTTAATGCCTATGCCCGCTTCGGTCTCAACGAGAACACGGTGCCCGCGCGAAACATATTCGCGCACACTTCCCGGCGTGAGGCCAACCCGAAACTCGCTATTTTTTATTTCTCTTGGAACACCGATAATCATTGCTTTCGTGCCTTATATTTTGCTTAGCGGAAAATGATGTGAGAGCACTTTAGCCTAAATTAAAAGGTGATGATGGTCTTATTCATCAAAAAAGCGCGCTATCTATGCTCCTTAAAGGCCGGTCTTTAGCAGGGTGTCATATAAAGAGCAATTTCCCTCCCTCATCTTCCGGCTTTGCGGCGATCAGATATCGTGCAAACAGCAGCGCGATGGTCTTGCTTTGCAGGCTTATGGCCTTATGGTCACTTTCAGGTATGGGCAGGCGTATGTTGAGGCTCTTTTCAATCTCCTGCAAAGGCCATCGCTGCAGCGCCCAACCGTTCTTTTTTTAGAGTACCCTGGTTACCCAACTAGCTGTCTTACCAAATGTCCGTCGGAGGCCATATGATTTCTGCGTTTACCCGTATCGCTCGTCTATTCTCAACTCGTGCCGTGGGCGCGTGTCCGATCACCGATAAAACACAAATTGCCAAAATGCGCTTTCGCAAGGTTGCCATTTTGACCGCAGGTGTGGGGCTGTCCTTTACAGGCGTTCAGGCGGACTGGCCGGTAGAGCAGACAAAGGGTAATTTTAAAGATAAGTTTCGCCAGCTGGAAGAAATACTCCCCACACCGAATATTTATCGCAATGCAAGTGGTGCGCCGGGTTTTGCCTATTGGCAGCAACAAGCCGATTATAAAATCTCAGTTTCGCTCGATGAAGAAAAACGCCGGATTACCGGCACCGAGACGATTACCTATACCAATAATTCGCCAGACTCGCTGTCTTTCTTATGGGTGCAGCTCGATCAAAATCGCTTCCGCACAGATAGCCTCGCCGAACGCTCGGCAGATTTTGGCGGCATTGGCAACCGCGCGCCCGCTACACGCTCGGCAACAGGCAACGCACCGGCACGCATTAGCTTTTCGGCGCTGCGCAAGCACCAAGCCGAAAAAGATAATGAGTTTGGCTTTGAAATCACCAAACTGGTCGACGCGGATGGCGCCGATCTTTCTTATACAATTGTCGGCACATTATTACGCATCGACCTTGATCGTCCTTTGCGCCCCAAGCAACGCATGAGCTTCACCCTCGACTGGGCCTATAATATGGTTGAGGAAAATGCTGTCTCTGCGCGGTCAGGCTACGAGACATTTGACGATGGCAATGATATTTTCCTGCTTGCACAATGGTATCCGCGTATGGCGGCCTATTCCGATTATGAAGGCTGGCATAATAAAGAATTTATCGGGCGCGGTGAATTTACCATTGAGTTTGGTAATTTTGATGTCGAGATTACAGTTCCCTCGGACCATATTGTTTCTTCAACGGGTGTTTTGCAAAACCCGGACGACGTTCTTACCGATACGCAAAAACAACGCCTTGAAAGTGCGCGTAATGCTGAGCGTCCGGTTTTCATCGTAACCGCTGATGAAGCCCTCGAAAAAGAAAAAACCAAGGCAACCGATTCGAAAACCTGGAAATTTAAAGCAGAAAATGTGCGCGACTTTGCATGGGGCTCATCGCGTAAATTTATCTGGGATGCCCAAGGCTATGAACAGGGCGGTGATGTGATGCCGTTCGTTTGGGCGATGTCGTTTTACCCTAAAGAGGGTGAGCCGCTTTGGTCGAAATATTCGACACAAGCTATCATCCACACAATGGAAGTTTATTCCCGGCTTACATTTGACTATCCCTATCCAACATCACAATCGGTAAACGGCCCGGTTGGCGGCATGGAATATCCCATGATCACGTTCAATGGCCCGCGCACTGAGCTGCAAGATGATGGAGAGCGCACCTATTCTGCGGCGGAAAAACGGTTCCTGATCGGTGTTGTTATCCATGAAGTGGGGCACAATTATTTCCCAATGATTGTGAACTCTGACGAGCGTCAGTGGACTTGGATGGATGAAGGCATGAATTCGTTTCTGCAATTTGTCGCAGAACAAGAATGGGACCCTAACTATCGCTCACGTCGCGGCGACCCACGCAATATGGTTGATTATATGAAATCAACCAATCAAGTGCCGATCATGACAAATTCAGAAAGCATTTTGCAATTTGGCGCAAACGCCTACGGCAAACCCGCAACAGCCTTTAATATTTTACGCGAAACGATTTTGGGCCGCGAGCTGTTTGATTTTGCCTTCGCCACATTCTCAAATCGCTGGAAGTTCAAGCGCCCAACGCCGTCAGATTTCTTCCGCACCATGGAAGAAGCCTCCGGGGTTGATCTGGACTGGTTCTGGCATGGCTGGTTCTACACCACAGACCATGTTGATATCAGTCTTGATAATGTCACCATGCTGCGCCTCGATAGCGAAGACCCGGATATTGAATATAAACTTCTTGAAGAAGAAGAATTAAAATCACCGGCCTCGCTTACCGATACACGCAACCGCGCGGAAAATAGAAAAATCAGACTGCGCGATAAGCCATGGCTGAAAGATTTCTATGACAATAACAGCCCTTATCTTGTTACCAATAAGGACCGCAACAAATATAATTCGTTCCTGGAAGGTCTGGAAGATTGGGAACGCGAAGCCTTTGAACGCGCGCTTCGTGACAATGAGAAATTTTATGTTCTCAACTTTTCCAATAAGGGCGGCCTCGTCATGCCGATCATCCTGCAGATTAGCTATGCTGATAACTCAACGGAAGAATATCGTATTCCGGCCGAAATCTGGCGTCGCAACCCATTCCGGGTCAGCAAATTATTGATCCGCGACAAAGAGATTACGGATATTGTTGTCGACCCGCATCTGGAAACAGCAGATGTTGATCTCAACAATAATTATTATCCACGCCGTATTCTGCCCTCACGCATTGAAGCGTTTAAATCAAACCGGACCCCTTCCTTGCCTAATCGTGATCTCATTGAAGATGTGAAAACGAAATTGAAAAAGAAGGGCGATGATGATGAAAAAGACGAGGATGCTGGCTAAGCCTTAACCCCTTAAAGCCTCCATGGTTGGTACAAACCATGGAGGCATAAAACTATATATAATATGACCAATTTTGTTTCCTCACAGCAGACCCGCCTTAAAGCAGTCTTCGCAATTTTGATTGCGAGCTTTTTCCTTTGTCTGTGCTTATGGTCACCCGCCAAAGCGCACGAACAGAAGGTTGCGATCACGCAAATTCTGTTCAATCCGAATACGGGCAATATAGAAATTGCGCATCGTTTAAATCTTCATGATGCAGAACATGCGGTGCAAGAGGGCTGGGGCGAGGCTGATCTAACCTCAGATCCAGAAAACCTTGAACGCCTTACACACTATGTGCGCGGAAACTTTTTTCTATATGATGGCGAGCGCCTATTGGAATCGAAAAAGGTTGGCGCGGAAATTGATGGCATTTATGTGTGGATTTATGACGAATTGCCGATCCCGAAAAAGCGCATCAAGGTTCTAACAGTCGACAATACGATTTTGCGCGATGTCTGGCCCGATCAAAGCAATCTTGTCAATTTGGAGCTGGGCAATTTTCGCGAGTCTGTCTTTTTCTCCGGCGATGACCGCGAAAAACAAATTATTATCGAAAAAGTGCCCGCCAAAAAATAACAATCACGGCGCGCGAAACGCGTTGGCCGAAGGATTATTTTTCCTTTAGGCGCTCTTCTTCATATTGAATTCCAAACCCGATAATCATGCGCCAAAGCGCCTCTGCCATTTCCGGCGGCATGCCCTGTTCTTTCGCGCGTGATGACACTTTCTCAATCACATCACGGTTTCGCCAGGGCACGGAAGCCTCATCGGGTGAGCGCTTGAAAAACCATGCCCGGTCAACAAAGGTCCATCGTTCCGCGAGTAAATCGACAAGCTCTTTATCCACCCGGTCGATTTGCGCGCGAACCTCATCCATGGTTTGGCAATTATCTGCTTTACGCGGTTGCGTCATTTTCAGCCCCTTAAAAATCTATCAGTTTGGCTGATAGTCAATGACAGACCGATTGTCGAGTAAGCGGCCCCAATAGGCATTAAAAGGGTGCACATTTTGCGTTGGCCCGTTTGCATTGACTAACGGTAAGCCCGCATTTGACCACGCAAAGATGCCGCCCTCAAGATTGGCTATGCGGTTCGGCGGGGCCTGCGTGCTCTCTTTCAGCGCGCCGACAATTTCCGCGGCAATTCCCGACGAGCGCCGACCAACCGAACAGTAAAAAACAACGTCCCTGCCCGCAATGTGCTCTCCATGGCGTTGCAAAAAATCTGCCGCGCTGATGGAGGGGTTAAGTTGAATTGCTCCCTCAAGGTGGCTAACAGCGAACTCTTCAGGTTTACGAGTGTCAAAAATAACATAATGGGAAAGCGGCTTTTCATTGAGCTCACTTTGCGCGATATGACCCAGGTCCGGATAGTTTTTGATTAGTTTTTGATGTATTTTATGCAACCGCGCGCCGGCCCGGCTGTTGAGCGCTGCCATAGAGGTGCCCGCCGCAATCACGCCCGCCACAATAGCGAGTGAAGTGGCAATTATAATCTGCCGGCGATTCATAGCGATACCTCACACACAAACTTATTTAACACGGCGGAACGGTATCAACAGACTCCATAGGAGCGTTGATGGTTTTTCATTTTGATGCTCAGCCAGACCAATGGTCATTTGATCATGGCCCTCGCGCGGCTGCGCTGTATAGGTTTTGAAAAATCGG
This sequence comes from uncultured Caulobacterales bacterium, assembly GCA_964421675.1. GTDB lineage: Bacteria > Pseudomonadota > Alphaproteobacteria > Caulobacterales > Parvularculaceae > CALLPQ01. The sequence goes on along the minus strand of CAYQXV010000019.1, from coordinate 19,269 downwards.
TCCCAAATTGACAGGAAAAACCCATAATTGCGGTCATGTTCTTCGCGATAAATCGAATGATGCACACGGTGCATATCCGGGGTCACAATAATCAGCCGCATATAGCGGTCCAAAATTGCGGGCAATCGAAAATTCGCGTGATTAAAAATCGCGCTCGCATTAAGCGTAATTTCAAAAAGGATAACCGCCGCGGCCGCCGGTCCAAGTAGCATGATCACAATCATTTTATAAACCATGGAAAACAATATTTCGACCGGATGGAACCGAACCCCTGTCGTCGCGTCAATATCGCGGTCAGCATGGTGCATTTTATGAAACGCCCAAAGTAATGGCACCTTATGGGTTGCCACATGTTGCGCATAGACGGCGAAATCCAGAAAAATAAACCCTAAGAGAAAACTCACCCAAAAAGGCAGCGGGATAATGTTCAGCACACCAATTTGATGTTCGGCCGCATAGAGGGCAACGCCTACAGCCACGATTGGCATGACAAGGCGCACAATCAATGTATCTGCGACGATAATCCCAGCATTGGTCAACCACCGCCGCGTTCGTTTTTGCGTGCGATTTTTTCGCGGCGCTAATGCCTCGATCACCATCATAAGCGCCAGCACGCTGGCAAATATACCAGCGCGAAGGGCACCTTCCTGGGTTAAGAGAAATTCACTCATCGGCAATCGTACCGAGTTATAACAGCGCCCTACTCTCCATTGCGCTGGCGATCGCGCAATGCCCGGAACTCATTGCCCTCATACCAATTGGGCCACATATCCGTATAGGCCATCATCGCGCCGGTCTGATAGAATAGTTGTAAACTATTCAGCATGCCGCGCATGTCCCAATCTTCAGAATATTCATCAGCAGGTTTGTGATATCGGTTTTGGTTATAATCGAGGCTAAAAGCGCGCCCGGCAGCTTCGCCGCCATCGACGAAGTCAATGCCGCTATCAGCATACAACATCGGAACGCCTTTTTTCGCGAGCGAGATATGGTCTGAGCGATAAAAGAAGCCTTTTTCCGGCTCCGCATCAGGGCGCAAATATTGGCCATTCTGATCTGCCGCAATCTTCAATAAATCTTCAAGCTCAGATGACCCAAAGCCCACCACAATCAAGTCACGGGTTGGCGGTGTCGGCAAAATCGCGTCAATATTGATACCGCCAACAATCTGTTTAAACGGCACCAAGGGGGCTTCTGCGAAATAAGCAGAACCAAGTAGGCCGGATTCTTCTGCCGTTACGGCAAGGAATAAAATTGAGCGTTCTGGCGCTGATCCATTGTTCGCAAACGCCTCGGCAATTGAAAGAATACCGGCGGTTCCGGTTGCGTTATCAACCGCCCCATTGGAGACGGTATCCCCATCAACGCCGACGCCAACACCCAAATGATCCCAATGCCCCATATAAAGAACATATTCATCAGGATAGACACTGCCGGGAAGAATGCCCGCAACATTCGCTGACACGCTGCGTCTGATTGAATTGGAGATGCGGCCACTGGCTTTTAACGAGCCAAGGGTAACAGGTTTGAAGCTCTTTTTTACAGCGGCTGCAGCCAGCGCATCAAAATCTTGATCGGCCTCAGAAAACAAAGACCTTGCAATATCAGCCTGAATCCAGCCTTCCATGGGAATGCGAGAGGCCCCTGCGTCCGGGCGCTCCAAATCCAGTTGCGCCCCGCTCCAACTTCCTTCAACAACGCCCCACCCATAGGCTGCGGGTGCTGTTTGGTGAACGATGATCGCCGCGGCTGCGCCCTGTCGGGCGGCCTCTTCATATTTATATGTCCAGCGGCCATAATAGGTCATGGCCTCGCCGTTAAATACACTCTCATCCTGGGTTGCGAAACCGGGATCATTAATCAGCATAACAACGGTTTTTCCCGTAACGTCGATGCCCTCATAATCATTCCAGCCATATTCTGGTGCGACAACGCCGTAGCCAACGAAAACCACATCGCTATCATCAAACGCAATCTCCTCAACCGCCTTCTTGGTCCAGAAAACAGCTTCGGGTCCATAGGCCAATGTGCGCTCGCCAATGCGTAAATAGGAGCTTTGCGGATCAGCAGTAATCTCAACCAGCGGGACGGGCTGCTCGTAAGAATCGCCATTTGCCGGTTGCAGGCCAATCGCCTTCATTTCATTGACGAGGAATTCGCGGGTTATATCCCCGCCCAGTGTTGCCGGTGCGCGACCTTCAAATTCATCGGAAGAAAGGGTCGATATGCGGAATCGCAAATTCTGCTCGTCAATTATGCCTCTGGGCACGCTATCGACCAACACACTTTCTGCATCATCACTGTCCGCCGCATTCGCGTCAGACGATACGGGATCGGTGGGCGCAGATTGCGTTGAGGGGGACTGCCCCTGCCCACACGATGCGACCAAACTTATGCCTGCCAATGCAGCAGCGAGTACGGGTAAACGGAAAACAGCCATGGAGAACCTCATCAGCTAGAAAAACTTGGTCCCTTTGTGCCCGAATATGCTCCCTATTTCAATTCATTGAATGGGCCATCGCGTTATGGACCATCAATAGTGAGTGATGTTGAGGTTATGCGATAATCGCCGGTATGGCGCGGGGTTGCCCATGGCGGGCGGGCGGCAACAAGCCCATTACTTTGGGGGCCAAGACCATATTCGATAGCCTCCAATTCCAGCGCGATCTCAGGGTTCACACCACCACTGGAGTTCGTATCTGTCTCATAGCGCAAGGTGACTTCTGACTGGCGACATGCCCGGCCAAAACAGACAAAGACATCCTCATCGCCCTCAACTTCACGGCCATTGACGGAAATTGCCTTCATCGACACGCCATCGCCTCTTACCTGTCCAATGAGCCGGTCGAGGCTTTGCGCGGTAATCTGTAGGGTGACGCTATGCTCGCCGCCGCTTACTTGGTGATCGATGATCGTTACATCCTCAAATGCATTTGCAAGTTGAGGGGCTGGGGCAGTGTATCGGTTTAGTAAAACGCCGTCGCGCTCCGGGCGCGCAAAGGGCGCAACGTCGCTCATTGACGGGGGAACCGGTTCGTCTCCCGATATGCGCCAAATTGCCGGTTCACTGCCATCACCGCCGTCATGGACAATTGAAAGACCCCGCGGGGCACCGGGAGAATAAGCAGGTACGATTACCGATACGAGGATACAAACGGCACTCAATACCGCCCCGCCTGCTAATACCCATTTGCCATGCGACTTCGCTCCGTCGCGCGCGCCTCCCAAAACCGGCAGGATAAGCAGTACCCCAATGATTAAGAACAGCGTAAAGGGCGCTGCGTTTTCAACGAACAGCATGGATTCACCCACGGCCGTAAACGGTACAACAATCAGCAGAAAGACCATGCCAGCAATGACAATCATGACGCGGGCAAAAAACCCGCGATCCAGAAAATCTGCGATCGCGGCAATGATCAAGATTGCAAGCGCTGGTGCGAACAAAATCGCGGCACCGGGAAAAAATGCACTCAACAGCCCGCCCAATCCAGCAAACCATGTCCAATTTGCCATTGCCAACCGTCTCGGCATTGTTTTGGTGCCGAGCAAATATACAATACTCATCGCGCCCAATAGCGCAGTAATGTTTTGCGCAGCGCGCAACGCCCATGGATTGGCAGAGGCAAACTGCACTTCCGGACGCATCGCCCCGACAAGCAGAGTGGCCCCAATCGCAAAGCCCACACCAATAGATATTGCTAACGGGAAAACAGTGAACGGAATAATCACTGCGCCTTCGCCTTTAACACTATAAACGCCAAGGGCCGCGAGCGCGCCAACACCGATGATCACAAACCCCAACCATTGCGGCATTGATAAAATGAACAGGCCCACAATATCGGTATAAATGCGTGCGCTTTCAGCTTGCGTTCGATCTTGCGCAATAAATGTTTCAACGCCGTATAGCGCGTTCGCGCCCATATGAAACAAAGACCGTTTATCAAGATTTTCAAGATTATCCCCCGGCGTGTGATAAAAATTTGCCCCCTCGCCAATTGCATAATTCCCCACATCAACGTCGAGCGGTAGGAACATTGTCACGTCTGTTCCATTAGGCATTGCTGCATAAATATCAGCGGCCAAAGAATTGGTGACCGGCGTTTTTATCGGTGCGGATAAGATCGCAATATCGCGCGCATTAGGTTGGCTTGTTTCAAACATCGCAACAGGACCGCGAACACCGCGCGCTTCCATATTAATAATCGCCGATATTTTTTGCGCGAGCGGGTCTTTCTCAACAAAAGACGAGGCACCTTGAAGCCCTATTTCCTCACCATCGGTAATCAGGATTAAGACGGGATGATCTTCACCTCGCGCGCGAAGGATTGCCGCAATTTCAAGACTGGCAGCAATGCCAATACCATCATCTCCTGCACCGGGGCCCGCGGCAACAGAATCATAGTGCGAGGTAATCATTACGGCATCATCACCGGGCGACCCAACCCAGAACATGACATTGCGTACCCGCGCACAGCGCACCGAAAAAAACTCATCTGTGCAATGAAAATCATCTCTGACAATCGGGTCAAACCCAAGAGTGCGAATCTCAGTCAGAAGGCGCTCTCGCACCCGGTCGTTCGCATCGCTGTCCACCGTGTGGGGAGATTGATCGCCAAGAATACGCTCGAGCCTTGCAAAAGCGCGGCCTGTATCGAACGGGTGTGCCTCATCAATCGCGGGCGGGCCAATCAGCATGGACCGAAATGTAAACAGGAAAAATAAGGCCAGACACAGCCCAACAACCGCTAAGACCCTTGATTGCATCACACCCTATTCCTTCACAATTGAACCGTCTTTTATTTTGTTACCGGGCATCTTGAACCCATGGATGCTGCGAGGCAAGCGGCTAGGCTTTGGCGCCTCACAGCACGACGACTTTGCCGCTCGATGCTGGCACCTTTGCATTGAGAACATGAGCATATACATCCTCAATTTCATCAAAACCTTGATGGAGATCAATGTTTAACCAGGACCGACTGGCAATTGCTGCACGGTTCCAAAACGCTAAAGCACGCGCCTCAAATTCACCTGGCCCCCATTGTTTCGTTCGTTTTTGTATATGACCGGGCGCAAAAAACATAAAGCTGCGCTCTTTTATAAAATCAGGGCCCATTTGATTATCTTCATAATGGGTCGCCCCGACATTGGAACAATAGCGCATATTGTCATTGAGATGACGGTGAAGGCTACCCAACACCTTTCCATTTCCCGACATATCAACGATGACGCTCGGTTTATCAGCGTTAATCGTTGTCAGACTATCATATAGATGAACCTCATCATACAGCCCGCTTTGCTCAACCGCCTGCTTGTTGCCCGGCGACGTCAGGCCGACAATTGTCGGCGATGGATCGGCCTCGCGCAACGCCATCGCCAAGCCTAATGCTGTTTTACTTGATGCACTGATGATAATCACCTGCCCGCCTTTTTCCGGGCCAGCGTCAAACCATGCATTATCTTCGAGGAAATCATAGAGACAAAATGACGTTGCATAGAGGGGAAAAAGCAAAATGCGTTCATCGTCCATTTTCGGATCATACCCCGGCTCTGCGCCAACGCGTGCATAGCTATTATATACCGGCGCCAGCTCGCTACGGTGTGCACTTGCATCGATCAACCTATGGGGCTTAACCCGGTCAGCTTGCATCACCAAGCGCTCTCCCATGGGGAAATACCCATATAACCGCTCACCAACCGGTACCTGTTCATGCTCGCTATGCTCAACGATGCCCATTCCCCAAACTGGAATAACGCCCCAATCTTGCTGGCCATCCGCTGTCGGGAAAAAATTCCAATAGCCAAATTTTTCTCCAACAATCCCGTAGGTGATATTGTTGGCGGTCAACGCAAATCGTTCAATACGCACCAAAATCTGACCCGGATCAAGGGTTTTGGGTATCGCCAAATTTCCCGTTCTGTGGCGATGAATATCTGATCGAAAAACTTCAAATTGCTGACTATTGGCCATAATCGCGGACCCCTCATTGCGGTCCGGCCATGATGGCGCAATTGCGGTCTATAAGGCTAACAATTTATGCATATCCCGAAAAGAAATTCTTATTCAGACTGGACACGCCCCGCCTTGTGTTTCTATGCTTGGCCTATATGAAAAGGGGAATAAAATGTCAGTAAAAACAATTATTGTTGGCGCCTTATGTCTTTCAACATCACTCATCCTTGCGCCATTACACGCACAGTCGAATATAATAGGAATAGGCGCGCTAACCTGCGACGAATTTGCGAATGAATTTCAAAGCGCGTCTGAAGACACTCAATCAGGGTTGGTTTGGGGCGTATTTTCTTGGGTCCAGGGGTATTCCAGCGGAAAAAATCTGGAACGCCCCAATGAAGCAGATCAAAAAGACCTAACGACTTTAGATCCTGAATCCGTGTTCAATCAGGTTGTTGGTATCTGCACCATAAGCGGCACTATCTATATCTATGAAGTTGCCGAACTGATTTATGATCGTCTTCCACCGATGCCAGAAGCGTCTGTCTAACGACGACTAACCCAATTTTTAGGCAGCCTCGTTTAGGCTGCTCTGTCTAAAAGACCCTGTAACGGTTCGGGTAACACCGCATCGAGCGAGCGCATATAAGCGAGCACGGCGCGTTCATTATCGTCGAGCACGCCATCACGCCCGATGCGTTCTGACAACCATTGTGTCTCATCGTCGTCAATCGTCGCGGCTTCGCGGGCAGCCGCCTCACGATTGCGGATCAATTCATCATAGGTCGTCATAGATTCTTCTTCTGCGTCTTCTTCAGACTTAGGCAGATAGACCGAGCGCAGCGCATCAAGACCGCCGGAGACCATCCGCTGGAAGAAACCTGCAACATTCACATTTTGATCTTGCACCCACTCCCATTGCGCGAGAGCCGCCTCACGGCTTGGTGCCACATAACCAATATGGCCCATCACATGATTTGCAATAGCTTTTACAAATAGGTCCGACCAACTGGGATGATTTGCTGAGCAAATCGTCAAATCATTGAGGTCAAAAAGCAGGGCCGCCTCATCGCGCGTAATAGAAACATTTCCATCACCGCCGCGCGCATACAAAAAGTTCCGAATGAGATAGCTATCATTTTCGGAAATCACTGGGTCCTCAGAGCGCTCCGTAATGATCCGGCGAATTTGATCGACGATAAAAGTGGACATAGAGGGCGGTGACGCCGTTGCTTTTTGCACCAGCTTAATCAGCATAGAGAGCACAAGCGGTGTCACCGTTTCACTATAACGGGTCACTTGGTGGCGCAGCTCAGTGAAATTGCGCTCAGTAATATAATCGCGCCCCATTTCCTGTTGCAGATAAAAATCCGCGATGACCTCGCCAAAAAACTCTGGCCAGGCAACATCACCGTCCGGCGCGCGCTCGGCCAGTGCCAGAAGATGGTGCATCTCTTGTTCTTCGATTACGCCATCCCCAAGGATAAGCTGGCGCAAATACAACACATCTTCAGCGCTGACATAGCCATCGCTGCCAATATTTAAAAATTTTTCATCTGACATCAGGTCCACGGTGTCATACTCCCCGCTCTTAGCTACCTT
>CAYQXV010000019.1:9070-11617 GCA_964421675.1 uncultured Caulobacterales bacterium | reverse complement strand
ATTTTTCATCTGACATCAGGTCCACGGTGTCATACTCCCCGCTCTTAGCTACCTTCACCCTCACCCTTATCGGGTAATTACGGGCCCATTATGCCACAGCAAGGTTAACGCTTAGCGAATCTGCCCCATGTTTACAGGTAGTTTAGGCGTCGCCGGGAACGGGGCTGGGAGCGTGAATCTTAGCGCGGGCACGCCAAATTCAAGGCACCTGCCGAGCCCCAAGCTCACCAGCGGACTGTATGAATGAATAGCTAAAATTCGGTAAGCCAATTAGGCTACGCATCCACAGAGCCTTTGGGAGACGATGATGACTTATACCTGTTTCGACCTTGAGATATCCGATCATATTGCCCATTTGCGGTTTTCGCGCCCAGACAAGTTTAATTCCTTTAATCCCGACTTTTGGGAAGAATTACCCGCAGCCATCAATGCCCTATCAGATGCGGGCGAGGCTCGCGTCATCGTACTCTCAGCCCAAGGCAAACATTTTACCGCTGGTATGGATATTTCCGTCTTTATGGAAGGCGGCTTTGACCCCTCCCCCGACAATAGGGAAGTCGCCGCCGAAAATTTTCGTCATCATGTCGCGCACCTTCAGGATACATTTTCCGCTCTCGAACGCGCGCGCCAACCGGTTCTTGCCGCAATTCAAGGGGGTACAATTGGTGCCGGCGTTGACCTCGTTTCGGCGTGTGATTGTCGCTATGCAAGCGCGGATGCATTTTTCTGTATTCAAGAAACCGCAATTGGCATGACCGCCGATGTGGGTACCTTCCCGCGCCTTGCAAAAATCATCCCCGAGGGATGGGCTCGGCAAATGGCCTATACCGCAGAGCGCATTCCCGCCGATAAAGCCAAAGAAATCGGCCTTGTAAACGAGGTTTATCCTGATGCTGATAGTTTGCTCGCTGGCGTCATGGAGATTGCCAAAAAAATCGCAGGGCACTCTCCGCTCGCGGTTACCGGCTGCAAGGAAATGATTACCTACTCACGCGATCACACAACGCAAGATACGTTAAATTATATTGGCGTGTGGAATGCCGCCATGTTGCGCGCGGACGATATCAAAGAAAGCTACATTGCCAAAACCCAAAAACGCCCGCCAAAATATGATAATTTAAAGCCGGTGAAAAAAGCGCTTTAGGTAACCTGCAAGCGTTCAACAGCCTGGCGTAAATTTTCAGGTAAATTTACCGGCCGTCGCGTCTTCGCGTCGACATAGACGTGAACAAATTTTCCAAGGGCTGCCGTCTCGTTGGCTTGCGCTGAGAAAAGTCCTATCTCATAGACAACACTGCTTGTTCCGACATGACGGACGCGCAGTCCAGCCTTAATCTTTTCCGGGAAAGATAATGGTGTGAAATAGGTGCAACCAGTTTCAGCGACAAGACCAATTGTCTCGCTATTTTTTGGATCTAATACCTTTTGCTCGATCAGGTAAGAATTAACAACACTATCAAAATAAAAATAATAGACCGCATTGTTAATATGGCCATATGTATCATTATCATTCCACCGGGTATCGATAGGCATGAAGTGGCGAAAATCCGCACGCGTTTGCGGCGTGGCTCTGGGTTGTGATTTTATCGACATCGCTTCACTTAACTCACATAGCCTCTTGATATAACGCTTTGGCGTCGTCCAACGTCACTTCGCGTGGATTGTTCATCAATAACCGGCCCTGCAACATCGCCGCTTCTGCAAGACTATCTATTGCCTCTTTTTTGATATCCAACGCACCCAAACCCGGCGGTATGCCAACATCGGCGCACACTTTTTTCATCCGCGCAATAAAGGCGCTTGCGGCAAGCTGATTATCGGGTGATGCGCCACGATCAAGAGAGCGCTCAAGCTCTGCGTACTGCTCGTGCGCGACTGGCATATTAAACGCTAGCACTGGCGACAAGACCATTGCATTGGACAAGCCGTGGGATAGATGAAACAGGCTGCCGAGGGGGTAGGCCAACGCATGAACCGCAGCCACAGGCGCGTTGGAAAATGCTTGTCCCGCTTGCATAGACCCAAGCAACATCGCCGCGCGGGCTTGTTTATCATTTCCATCGCTGATCACCCGGCGAATATTGTTATACAACAAATTAAGCGCGGAAATGGCCAAGCCATCTGAAATCGGATTTTTCTTCACGCGCGATGTATACGCTTCAATAGCGTGCACCATTGCATCAATACCGGTCGCCGCACTCACATTTGCGGGCAACCCTAACGTCAGGAGTGGATCTAGGACGGCGAAGTCTGCATAAAGCGCGGGATCAACAACGCCCTGCTTACTTGTAGCGCTGACCGTAACAACTGAAATCGGGGTAACCTCAGAGCCCGTACCCGATGTCGTTGGTATCAGGATTAATGGACATTTGGGCGCTTTTTGTACTCCGTTTAACCCATAAATATCGCTTAAGCTTTGCGACGAAGATTTCAGCACCGCAACAAGCTTGGCTACATCCATGGAGCTCCCGCCGCCAAGGCCAATGACAAACCCAGCATTCATGCGACGCGCGGCCTCAATGGCCTCATAAATAATCGCCTCGGGTG
>CAYQXV010000019.1:0-8970 GCA_964421675.1 uncultured Caulobacterales bacterium | reverse complement strand
ACCATCGCGTTGTAGCTGATCGTGTATTGGCGCTAGCAGACCCGCGTCAATAATACCCTGATCGGTGATGATGAGGCCGGTTTTTTTGTCTGTAAGCGCATTAATATGGCATGATAAATCCTGCGATGTATCTTCGCCAAAAACAAGACGGACGGGGGATTGAAATTCAAATGGGGTCATTTTTCATATCTGTGTTAGAAGGTAAATTTCGAAATTCAAAATCCTTCAACGAAACATCGCCCTGGCGCTTCCTAAAGGTCCGGGCATTATAAGGATATAGCGTTATAATTTTTCCATCGGCGCGTCGATACCAACTTTTACACCCGCTCGCCCATACGGTTTTTGCAAGGGCGGCATGGATTTCTTCATTATAGTCTTCTTGTGCGTGCTTGCGCACAGCAATCGTATGCGTGGCTCCAGCAGCTTTAATCAGCTTCATGATCATATCTATTTGTTGTTCGATCATAAACACCACAGACGTTGTGCCAACACCCGTATTTGGTCCCGTCACCATATAAAAATTCGGAAACTCGGCCAGCGCAGAGCCATGATAGGCAGTAGGAAAATCCCCCCAGACATCACTGAGTTTTTTCCCGCCCGCGCCAATCACATCGATCGACAGCATATGCTTTTCGATATCATAACCGGTTGCATAGACAACAATATCTGCTGAGTGCTTTTTGCCGTTAGCATCAATCACCCCATCTTCCCAAAAGCGTTGCACCGCGATTGGCTCCAGGGTCACATTATCGCGTTTCAGCGTTTGATAAAAATCATCCGAGATCAGTATCCTCTTGCACCCCACCGCGTAATCGGGGGTCAACGCCCTTTGCAAGGCGGCATCCTTCACATGGCCTTTGAGGTTTCGCAAAATTTGCCAACGCAACAAACGACCATATCGGCCATTTTTTCGAACCGCCGGAAACAAGAGCAATTCCATTCGGATGAAAATATACCAACGATAAAATCGCAAAAGCCATGGCCATTTTTTAAATAATGATTTTTGTGTCGCTGAATATTGATGATTGTTGCGCGGGGCAATATAGTTCGGCGTTCTTTGAAAAACCGTTAGATGGCGCACGCTCTTAGCCAGTTCCGGGATGACTTGAATTGCACTGGCAGCACTGCCAATGACCGCAACCGTTTTATCGGTAAAATCAACCTCGCTGTCCCACTTGGCAGTATGAAGGCTAGTGCCCTTATACTCGGCCTCCCCTTCAAAGTGCGGCGTCAATGGAACATGTAATCCACCAGTACCATTTATAATGTGATGAGCGCGCAATTGCGATCCGCTATCCAGTGATATTTGCCAACAGCCCTCTTCATCAAGATATCGCAGCTCGACAATTTTGACATTCAATCGAATAAAGGGAGCCAACTCATACTTGACCACGCATTTTTCGATATAGGTTTTTATTTCTGCTTGCGGTGAATATAAACAAGACCAGTCGGGATTTGGTTCGAACGAGAAGCAATATAAATGCGAAGGAACATCGCAAGCAGCACCCGGATAGGTGTTGTTATGCCAAGTGCCCCCAAGGCCGTCGGCTTTGTCAACGATCAGAAAATTTGAAATTCCTGCCGCACGTAACTTTATGCCAGCGCAAATGCCAGCAAAACCGGCGCCAATAACAAAAACGTCTAATATGGTATCGTCATCGGGGAAACCCTGCCCCAGCTGAACATTCATCCGTTTGCCTCTTAACCGTGCCGGAGGCGGCCATTATCCTTGCACACGATTTACAGCATTCGTGGCAGCATGCATAGCAAAGAGTGCAGCCGCGCTACCCGATAAGTTGCTATAAGCAATATCGGGAAAATCATCCTTAAATTCACCAAAATTGATTGCCCACAGGTCTGGCACGATGGCAAGAAACCACATATGGTTGGAGCCACGCTGAGATAATGCTGTAATGTGTTTTCCCGATGCGGCATGACAATGAGAGTGATCAATGGATTCGCCTGTCAATTTTATAAAGTCAACGCTGCAGCCCAGTCAGCATCCCTATTTAAATGGCGCCTGGACGCCCTTGCATGAAGAATTGTCGACCAGCGACCTTGAAATCATCGGCGAGGTGCCCACCGACATTAATGGCGTTTACATTCGCAATACAGAAAACCCAGTCCATGACTCAATTGGATTTTACCATCCCTTTGACGGAGATGGCATGATCCATTCCATATCTTTTCGTGATGGGAAAGTGCACTATACAAATCGATTTGTTCGAACTGATGGATTTATTGAAGAACAAAAAGCCGGGCGCAGCCTGTGGGCTGGGCTTGCGTGCAATCCTGCAAAGGCAGAACGCGGCGAGGGTTGGGGCGCGCGCGGCGCCATGAAAGATGCCTCGTCCACAGATGTTGTTGTCCATGGCGGAGAAATTATCTCAACCTTTTATATGTGCGGTGAAGGCTATCGGTTGGATCCCTACACCCTCGAAACCAAGGGAACCGCAGACTGGGTGCCGCCCGAGGGGATATCAGCCCATCCAAAGGTTTGTCCGCATACGGGCGAATTGCTATTTTTCAATTATGGAAAACAAGCCCCATACATGCATTACGGCGTTGTCGGCGCGGATGGCAAACTTGCCCATATGATCCCGATTGAACTGCCCGGCCCTCGCCTGCCCCATGATATGGCATTTACTCGTAATTACTCCATTCTTATCGACCTACCGCTCTTTTGGGACCCTGAACTATTAGCCAACAACATTCATGCAACACGTTATTTTCCAAACATTCCAACCCGGTTCGCAATCGTTCCGCGCCGCGGCAATGTTTCAGAAATCAAATGGTTCCACGCAGCTCCAACCTATGTACTACATTGGATGAATGCCTTTGAAGACGGCAATGAAATCGTTCTGGATGGATTTTTTCAGGATGACCCTGATCCCGATCCACTCCCAACGCCGGGCATGAACAAACGCCTTGGGAAATTACTGGCCAACATTGATGAGCATTCCTTCAAACCACGCTTACATCGCTGGCGGTTTAATCTCGATACGGGAGAAACCCGCGAAGAACGGCTTGACAATCGCACTATGGAGTTTGGCACCTTTAATTCCACCTATGCGGGCGAAAAATCCCGCTATTTATATTCAACCACAACCGAGCCCGGTTGGTTCTTGTTTACGGGTCTGGTGAAAACTGATCTGGAAACTGGCGATACAGCAAGCTTGTCTTTTGGTGAAAATCGATATGGTAGCGAGGCACCCTTCGCCCCGCGCACCAGAAATGGACATGCCCCTTCAGGCGATGAAGATGATGGCTATCTCGTCTCCTTCATTACCGACCTGAACGAGAAACGTTCCGAATGCGTTGTAATCGATGCAAAAGATATCGGCGCCGGACCGGTTTGCCGCATTCTGTTGCCCCATCAAATTTCAAGCGGCACCCATGCAAGCTGGGCATCCCATGATGAAATCGCGGCAGGGCGCGCGCGCAATCAAGCGATATAGCTATGTCGTTAGCGATCCGGTATACAAATCTGATTCAGCTGAAATGATTGCTGGAGGTAGCGGCCGCAAAGACATACGGTCCGATGATGATAGCAACAGCAGAATAACAGAGGCTACGCAAAAAACTTGAAGAGAGGTGAGACAGTCCACACCTGAAAAGAAGAAAAGCATTTGTAGAGCATCTTGTAACGGATACAGGCAGGAGGTGTCATTAGTTATACATCATCTCGATGATAGCATCTTCATGTTGTTGTAACTGTGCCTCGGAAAAAATATCTATGCCAAACGTGCGCTTCACTTCAGGGGCTAATAGAAAGATTGTACGGTTGGCCGTCATCATGATGTAGAACAGGTTCATGTTAGAGACATTTGATGAATAGACGCCCGCTGATTTACATTGGTCAATTCGGTGCATTGATTTTTCAGCCAGCGGCTTAGAAAAATTTTCAACAATCCAGTCAAGCCGTTCGCTTTCCAACAAAGACTCAAACATTAAGATACGAAATAGCTCGGGGTTTTTCGCTGAAAATCGAATATATTCGCGGGTCATCGAAATCATATGGCGCCGCAGCTCATCAGCATCCATGATTGTATCACCAACCTGATCGTCCAACTTTAGGGAGTTCAGCATCATGTCATAGAGAAATGTAATGACCCCGCGCCAGAGCGTTTTTTTGTTTTTGTGATGATATTTAATCAAGCCGTGTTTAACGCCGGCTAACTCAGAAATTTGCCTTAAGGACGCACCATCATAGCCATATTTGGAGAAGACTTTCACGCCCGCCTCTAAAAGCTTGGACCGCGTATCTAACTCACAGTTTGCGGATGTCGTATTTTTCAAATATCTATCTTCAAGGTCTTTAAAATCTTCTTTCACACCTAGCCTACCTTGTATGACATTTGCACACGCGGGCAAATTTCGACCCCATGCTCAAACCCTACTGATTTGAGTACAAGACTATCACCCTAACGGCAAATCGCTAGCCAATAAAGTTAGGGGCCCGTCGCCATTGCGGGCCTAGAGACAAATGCCAGTGCGCAATCAGCCGCGAATCAACCGGCCGGGCCTCGCGCCTGTGTCCTCATCATGGGACCGGGTTTGTATTCCTTTTACAAAGGTTGCAACATAGCCAATTGAAGATTGTAAAATTCGGCTACCACCCGCAGGTAGATCATTATAGACACTTAATGGTCCCAAATTTAACCGATCATGATCGATAACATTTATATCGGCTCGTTTGCCCACTTCCAGCGAACCACGATCAGTCAAACCATATAGATTGGCGTTTTTATAGCTCTGCTTGTGAACCAGATGTTCCAGTGGGATAAGCGGGCCGCGTTTGCGATCGCGCGCCCAATGCATCATCTGGTATGTCGCGGCAACGCCGTCAAATATCATATTTACATGCGCGCCAGCATCACTCAAACCGGTGACAGTTTGCTGGTTCATAATCATTTCATGCAAACAATCCTGATTGCCATCGTAGTAATTACTGCCCAGGACAATTGCAAAACGGCGCCCATCTCCCCCGGTTAAAAACTCATACATAAACTCGGCATGGGTTTGACCTGCTGCTTTTGCGCGTGCGGCAAAACATTTTTCTTGAACAGGTTCGTAATCAACCGGGTCTTCCATTTCATAGAGGCGTTCAAATGAGTGTTGCAACAGCAGATGCACGCCCGCTGTCATCGACCCTTGATATTCATGGGGAATATCTTTGTCAGACAATATTGCTGCGCGCACTTCAGGTTTGCGCATCTCAGCTAATATTTCTTCAAATGACAAATGCGCCATTTTCAAATATGTCTCGCGGCGCTGAAACATGTGATAGGTTAAAAGGCTTGTGACAACGCCAATTGGCCGCGATGCAACTTGCGGATGCAGGCGCGTTCCCTTGCTATTATATGTCTCTACGGTGTCTAAAACTTTTTTCCAAAGGCGCGTATCATCTATGTTTTGAATCAACGTAAATGTGACGGGACAGTTTGCATGGCGCGACACCCGCGCCATAAGCTCAACCTCTTCTTCATAAGAGGTTTGCTCACCGCCCATAAATTCAAGGTCACCAACGGCACCGGCTGGAATTAACTCGAACACGCCTTTGCCGACTTTCTTTATAACATCAGCAAACGCCATAACTTCATCATCTGCAGCATGGGTGCCGGGAATAATCTGTCCTCTAATGTCTCTATGGCCGATTGTTCGCGATGTAGAAAAGCCGAGTGCGCCCGCCTCCAAGGCTTCTCCGACAATGCGGCTCATTTTAGCAAGATCATCATCAGTGGCGGGATCATTTTTCCGGCCACGCTCACCCATTACATAATTTCTAACCGCGCCATGGGCGATTTGCGTTCCGATATCAAGGGTGTATTTGTTGGTCTCTATATGGTCCAGATATTCCGGGAATGTTTCCCATGTTCCCCACGGTATTCCCTCATAAAGCGCGGTACCGGGAATATCTTCAACGCCTTCCATAACTTCGATTAACTCGCGCTCACCACCCGGAGGGACAGGAGCAAAGCCAACACCGCAATTGCCCATCACAACACTTGTAACGCCGTGGCTAAAAGAGGGATCGATTTTATCATCCCAACTTGCCTGACCATCAAAATGGGTATGAATATCGACAAATCCGGGTGTAACAATAGCCCCTTGCGCATCGATTACACCATCAGCGGCACTCGAAATATTGCTGCCAATCTCAGCAATCACTCCGTCTTTTATCCCGACGTCACCGCGATAAGGCTCACCGCTTAAACCATCAATAATGCGCCCGCCTTTAATCAGTGTATCCAGCATATGTTTCTCATTATTATATTTTAGATGTGCATCGCCTATATAGCAGATGAATGAAACCCTGATCTACCGTGCCGCTGTTCAAAAACATCTCTTACATTGTCATTGGCAAAGCCTATACCCCGATATGCATCAGTTTCCATGCTTTGGGGGGTGCAGTTCCATCGTCATCTTAAGAAAAAAGGGCTACGAACCATAGCTCGCAACCCTTTTCATTGTCAGATCTATTCGAATTTAGAACGACGCCTTTACGCGAACACCATATTGACGCGGTGCGCCGATATTGCGTTGCGCTAGGCCGCCGAATACTTCAAGTGCGAAGCCTGTTGAGAAATATTCGTTATCAAAAATGTTCGTGCTCCAGAAAGCAACATTAAATGCCTCTCCAATGTCGAAATCAATTTGACCGTTAACAAGGAAAATCGAATCGACCGTAGCTTGATCCAGACCAACGATGGCAATGACTTCAGGCCCTGCCAATTCTTGTTCATCCAGGAATGAAGCGGTCACTTGCACATTCCCTCGAATGTTGTTTTTGACATCAAAACTGTATCGAGGTGTCGCATTAAACTGCCAATTTGGCCCGCCGATTGGTTCTTCTGAGCGGTCGAAGATGAAGACGGAACTTGGGTCTCCTGGAATTGCCAATCTAGGCTCATCAAATTCCTGGAAGTCACCGTTTGTAAAGCCTGCACCAACACTGAGGGAGAAATCACTTACGGGATACCACTGCAATTCTGCTTCAAAGCCATAGAGCTCAGCTTCTGCAGCATTGTTTAGCACTGCAACAGGAACACCGACCGTACCGGCAACTTGCTCGTCAAGCGAGAAGCTTTGAATTTGAATATCAGAATAGTCAGAATACCAAACAGCTGTATTAAACCTTACAGTGTTATCGAAGAAGTCGCCTTTAAAACCAAGCTCATAGTTTGTTACGAACTCTGGGTTAACTTCGGTGGCAAGATCGCCATCGCCATCAATACCGCCACTTCTAAAGCCTCTGGATATAGATCCATAAGCAAGGACGTCCTCTGAGAGTTCGTAATCCAAAGCCACTGTCCAAGAAAACGCGTCGAAGTTAGCGTCATTGATGATCGTTAGGTCATCACCGTTGTTCAATATAACCGAACCATCATCCAAAGTTGTAGTGCCAAAAGTACCAATGGCGTCTGCAACAGATCCACCAAGAACACCTAACTCGATTAACTCAACGCCTCTATCTTCGTCTGTGTAGCGTCCGCCCGCTGTGATGTTAAACCTATCAGTAATGGCATAGGTGATTTGGGCAAATACCGACCAAGCCTCATTTTCCACATCGGTTATCTGAGCGCGGCCAACGGTATTGTTTCTATCGCTCCCCTCTTCATCAGAGTAAAACACGCCTGCTTGCCATTGCAGGTTATTAATTTCACCTGCAAGGCGAATTTCTTGGGCAAACAACTCTGAGTCCTGACCAATAATGATGGCCCCTAACGGACTAAAGTTAAGATCGGTTTCTGAATCTTGATCCCGGAAACTTGTCACTGAGGTAAGGTCCGCAAACCCTAAGTCAATATTTATAGTCCCGTTAATGTTCGTTTCGTCCGCAGTTACACTTGGTTCGGGTGAGTGCGGTAAAACAATTCCATCATTAAAATCATTCCCCTGGAAAAAGTTTTCCGGGTCGATAGCTTGAGCAATTGGAAACGCCGTCCGCAATGCCCGAACGATTGCGCCATGTTCATCGACTTCATGGTAATCAGCATTGATCCGGATTGAGAGGCGCTCATTGGGTTCGATGAGAAGGGAACCACGATAGAACTGTTCGTCATCATCGGCTAAATCTACGCCTGATAATGAACCATCTGAGCGCACGCCTTCCCCAAAGCCGTCACGATTGGTTAGAGCCGCGCCCAAACGCAACGCCGCAATCTCGCCAAGGGGAAGATTTACAACACCTTCAACGTCAATTTGATCAAAATTACCGACGGTAATTTGGCCATAACCAGAAAACTCGCCGAGTTCTGGTGCTTTCGTTGTGACGATAACCGTACCACCCGTGGTGTTTTTACCAAAAAGCGTACCTTGTGGACCTCTTAATATCTCCACCTGTTCGACATCAAAAAGGTTTCCGAAAATGTTGGTACCGCGTGTGACGGGCGCACCATTAACGTTGATGCCGACAGCTTGATCGATGGTTAAATCAGACGTCGTTGAATTTTGGCCGCGAATATTAATAACCGCCGCAAATTCCCCCCGGACTTCGTCCGAGCGAATATCAAAGTTAGGCGTGACCTGAGCGATTTGAGGAAATCGCGTCAACCCGGCATCCAAGAGTGCATCCCCTGGTAACGCGGTTACCGAAATTGGAACATCTTGCAGATTCTCTTCGACCTTACGAGCTGTTACAACAACCTCGTCAACCTGAGCATAGGCTGGCGCGCAATATACGCTCATGGCGCCCATAAGTCCGCTCGAAACTAATAAAGCTTTGAACTTTAAGGGTTCTTTAGATTTAATCACGGTGGTCTCCCTAAACTATGTTTTCGTTCGCCCCAATAGGCTTGACTGGGTGCAATGCAGCAATTGAATCGCCTTTTGGCATTTACTTTTTTCAATTATGTAAGATTTATCCAAAAGGATAATCGCCACAACAATCACTTTAGACAGGTGTGACTCATATGGTACACTCAACGCACATGCAGCATTGCGTAAGTGCCGCTCTCAAAGGGGGGC
>CAYQXV010000018.1:49279-54068 GCA_964421675.1 uncultured Caulobacterales bacterium | reverse complement strand
GGCGGGTTTGGCGATTTTTCTCGCGCCCCGGACCGGTTCTGACGGGCGCAGCGGTCTTTTGGGGGCGAGCCGACATCGGGTGCTTCTGCGGAGCCAATAATGCAAGGCGAGGGCGTAACCAGGTATTTTGTCTGGAAACGCCCAGGCCTTGCCAATCGCAAACAGCCTTAAACCGTCGTTTGCGTCATTGGGTATCATTCTTCAACGCGTTTACATCGCCTTCAACATCTGTATGCGTGCCATCAATAAGCGCATCAAATGCGAATTCCTTCCCGTTGGCGATGACGAAAGCAACATCGCGCACATTCGATATATCGTTGATAGGATTGCGTTTCAAAAACACGATATCTGCTTCCAGTCCACGTGATATACGCCCCGTGCGGTCTGATATTCCCAAAAGCTCGGCGCTCTTTGATGTCGCCATTCGTAAAACGGCCCATTTCGATATCCCGGCTTCAACATGTAAGGCAAGCTCACGGGCATAAAACGGGGTTCCGCCGCGGCTATCGGTGCCAAGCATCATTGGCACGCCCGCATCGTGAAGACGGCGTGCAAATTCCAAAACTTTTGGCATGACGGCGCGGGCACGATCAAAGTCTTCCCCGTCCCAACCGGTAGCGCCTAGTTGAAGAAAAGTCAGGCTCGCTTCGAGATTTTCGGGATGCTCAAACTTGCGGTTAGCGATAGGCCATACATCAGAAAGCTTATCGGTATTATAGGTAAGCTCATTTACAACTAACGTTAAGTTGGTCTGAATTTTGTTCTTTGCAAGAATATCAACCATTTGCTCGAATAGCGGCCCATCAAAATCAGCCAGTTCAAACCAGCGATAGGTGAATTTAGAGTGAGGCCCGAGCTCTGCAAGATATATTGCGCGTTGCTCAGGCTCCAGTAGATCGGGGCTTGTCGGTAAAGCATGTTCCAACCCGTCAATGCCGAGCTCGGCGGCGCGCGTCCAACTGATATTGTCGAGATGCGCAATCGCTTTTAGTCCGGCTTCATGGGCGGCCTGAATGCCAGTCTCAAGCTCATTTTCGCTGAGACTGAGATATAGTTTAAAATATTTCATGCCGAGTGCTGCTTGCCGGGACGCTTCCATGCGCCATTCATCAGTAGATTGAGGGTAAGCGAATGAGTCACCTACAAAGGGCGGCGGCTGAATAACTGCGCCCGCATGAAGGCCCTCCGGGCCAACCCATGCACCGCTCGCAATATTGGCGTCGTACCGGGCATTTGCTTCAGGGTCGCCGCCGGGATTGCGAACCGTCGTTATGCCGAACGCCAGAGCAATGCGCGCGTTAAACTGCGTAATCTCGTCAGAACCCTCAATAGTAACGGCGGGCGCGCCATCACGTATTTCGAAATTGTGGGGGCCTGCGGTTATATGGGCGTGCGCATCGATAAACCCTGGCAATGCGTAGTGGCCGCTCATGTCTCGCTGCTTTGCAAAATGGCGTTCGGGCAGTGCACCGGCCCCGACATCTACGATTTTTTCGCCCTCAACAACAATCCAGGCATTCTCAATACTCTTCTCGCGATCAGGGTCGATGCGCAAGAAGCTGTGATAGAGAACGGCGTCGTTGCCGGTTTGCGGTGTCTGGCAACTTGCCAATGCCATTAACAATCCACTCATTACGCCGGTTTTAGTTAGCTTTATCATGAAATACTCCGCCTATTGATGGTGTAAAGAGGTATTTACATATTTGAGAGACGTCTATGTGTCAATAACTCTTTACAACGGAGATTTTATATGGCATGGAAGAAACTGGCTTTGGGCGTTATCTGAGGCATTACTATTTTAGCGTGAGCGGCACTGATTACCTATCAGTATACGGAACCCAGAATCAAAAATTGGACGATTGCGGTTATCGGCATTGAGAATTTGGCTGAGATTGCATTTTGGATAACAGCAAGGCTTTTAGGCATGTCGGTTTGGGAGAGCCGCAAAAAAGTGTTTGTTTTTTTGTCGCGTTCCTGTCGTCTGGAAAAGTGAGATAGAAAACACTAAAGAGGGTAAAGAATTAGATGGAATCCGAATCATCAGCATCAGTTGCAAAACGGCGAGCGCGATTCTTACGGCAGTTTTCTGCCGAATTTATTTTAGCAAGCGCTTTTGTCGCTGCCGTCTTTTTTGGCGTCAAGCTAGTGGATGGCAATTCGCCTAACTATCTGCGAGGCTTGGCTGCCCTGCTTCCAGTTATTGTTTTGACATTATGGTGGTGCTTTTATAGCGTTCACATTATGAGGCTTGAAGAATTCTACCAAACAATCGCTATTCGCTCGATTGCAATTGCCTGCGCTGCCACTTTGTGGCTCACTACCGCGTATGGCTTTATGGCACTCTATATGAACGTTCCGGAAATGCCCCTCGTAATGGTGGCGCCGCTCACCACATCTGTCTATGCGATCATTCGCGGCGCGTTCACGTTAAAATATCGATGAAAAATCATCTTCGTGAATTGCGAACCGAACGCGGATGGAGCCAAGCTAGGCTTGGAGAGCTGCTCGGTGTTTCCCGTCAGAATATTATCGCGATCGAAAAAGAAAAATATGATCCAAGCTTGGCACTGGCGTTAAAGATTGCCAGACTTTTTGATTTATATGTCGAGGATATTTTCAAGGACTTATAAGAAGATTCGTCTCGGATTTTAAGCCCCGCTTTTTAACTCTACGAGAACTTTCCTCACCGCTTGCAAATCCCTTTTATGACCTCGGTATCGGTCAAAAATGTATGCTCACGATCGTTCTAAGCGATGTGTCGGGCTGCTTTTACGCCGCTTCATTTTGACCAGAAGGCCGCGGCGCTACTGCGGGGACAATAATGCGAGGTGAGGGCGCGTGCTTTAGAGTTTGGTCTTAGGCATCGATATGATGATGGCGAATAGCCGGATCGTTGCAGAAAACGCATTTAGCGTACGTGCGATTTTTCCGCAGTAAGGCTACTGGCGTTCGATAAAAATATCTAATGGTAGAATCGCCGTTACCCCTACATTCGGTACGTCAACGAGTTGCCCAATCCGTAGATCGACCGCAACACTGGCGATCATATAGGCTTGCGTCTGGTCATATCCATACTCTGTCATGATGTAATCGATCATTGCGGCCAGCGCATTGCGAGCTGCAAGATTAACATCGCCTGAAAGGTTGCTGAGACCTGCAATTTTTGGGGAGTCCAAGTAGGCTAAGTTCGCGGGAATACTACCTTTCTCCTTCAATGGAAATCCGGTCACTGCGTAAAAACGCTTAGATGGTATCGCAAGCACCGACGCTGGCCCTTCATAGTGCGGTCCGTGAGACAGGTCAGGCGGGTTTTTGACAATATGCGTGGTAACTGTCAGTTCACCGCCCATCTCGATCGCGGTACCTGCCACTTCTCCGTCGCCCTGCGCGTAATGAAAATCACCAACCGACAAGCCGCAACCATCAATTAAACACGGCAAATACAAAGTTGTTCCTGTTGTGATATAACGGATGTCCAAGTTACCACCATGTTCACGTGGTGGTACGGTTCGGGTGCACTCCGTCAGTTTCAATCCATCTGCCCCGCAAAGCTCTGCTGGCTTTGCTTCCTCCGGATCGGGGGGCAAAGCGGCGCCCCCTGCCTTGAGCAGCTGCATCTCTCGTTCGAGTATTTCAGCATGCAAATCTTTGTCCGGTAAAGTTGTTACGACGCCAGGGAAACTAGCATTCGGAATACGCACCCCCGGTAATGCATCGCTTTGTGCATAGTCGTCATTTAAACGCCAGACGATAAACCGCCCATCGGTTCCAAATTGGTCAGCAGCGAAACCGAAGCCTCCCGCTTCGGTCCAACCGACTTTGGCAGGTTCGATTGCCTCGATGGTGACGGCTAATACGTCGCCTGCCTTGGCACCATTAATATGGACTGGCCCGGTCAGCGCATGGACAACGCCGACGCCCTCTCTGGGGTTTAATTTCGCGCTTGAAAACTCATCGGGATCAAGTGTTAGGTCGAAAGCGTCGCGACCGAAAAACACGATGCGCTCGCCGAGATCAGCTTCGGCAACCATTGGGGTGTCAGGATGGATGCGGTTTACGCATGCCGGATCTTCAGCGCAGCTCACGCTAAGGTCACCCACCATAACGTCAGCGACAACGTCGCTTTTGCTTTTTGGAACCGCGTTACACGCTGCAAGTCCGAACATCACTGTAACGGCTGCGAGAATTTTGTGCCATGTCATTTGTGTACCCCCGAGAAAATATAAGACCGACACTACCAACCGTTCAAGGAACTGTCCAACGTCTTACTTTAGGCGGCTTAAGCTGCTCATTGTTGCATTACGCAAGGACAGAAGAGGTCGCTGGTGAGGTTGGGCGTTAGGGACAATCAAGGGATTTTCCGCGCAACAAGGCTCGGAATGCTTACAGATCAAATTGGTTTTAACTTAGGCTGCTTTTATGCAGCTTCATCGTGGCCCGGTGACTGTGGCGGTTTTTCTGCAGCACCATCTTCGCCGCTGGCGGAGCGGCGTTCTTTTAAGATGCGATGATAGGCAAAATTAACGCGCTGTGTCGTTTGGATTGCGGCTTTGACCAAATCGTCATCAAGGTCGAGCGCGGCGACGGAATCTGGGTGCACGGCTTTGACGCGGCTTTTGTAGGCTTTTCGAATTTCTTCAATGCTCGCATCGGGAGAAACTTTTAGGACCGCATAGGCATCAAATTCATTTGGTTTTTTGCGGCGACGGCGACGGCGTTTTTTCTGTTGGCCATCGGCTTGTGCGTCTTCTTCACCGGCATTGGCGGATTTATCAGCCTGTTCGCCAGC
>CAYQXV010000018.1:33139-49179 GCA_964421675.1 uncultured Caulobacterales bacterium | reverse complement strand
TCGCCAGCGTTTTCGCTGTCGCCATTTGCATCAGTTTCGAACTCGTCATCCTCATATTGACGGGCGAGATCTTGACCAACGACGCTATCGTCATGGCTGGCGGCCTGGGCAAAGGGATCTTTTTCAACGATCGATACGATGTTGGATTTCGCCATGATGATGGTGGAATTGTCCATTCGCTTTACGGGAATGAAGAGCCTTGTATCATTGAGCAGGTCGATCAGCCTGTCGCCAATCGATAAAAACAAGACCGCCTCAAAGGGCTTTTGTCCGGCGAGTGTGATCTCGACAAACTCTTCAACCTTGTACTTGGCGCCTGATTTCTGAAACATCGGTCCCTACGTCCTACTTCCCCAAATTCTGGCTCGAAGCCAGCATATGGCATGCACATTCAGTGGCTCACGATAGGGGAAAGCTGTTAAGAACCGGTTTCGTTTTGGGCTCAATCGTAAGGAAATTGCCGCGCCAGGGCTTAGTCCCGGGAATCGCGCGGAGGGGAATTCATCCATAAAAACAAGGGTTTGAGCGGAAACACCCAAATGATCCCGGCAACGGCGAAATATACAATTTGTAAAACCTTATGGGCAGGGATCAGATCTGCCAGCGTGATCACGCCAACAAAGTAAATGAACATGGCGGGCAAGAGGATGAAAATACCCAGTAATTTTTTAATGCGGGGTGACATTTGCTGGGGCTCTTCTCATTATCGCGCGCGAGCAGTTCGATCTGCTATCCGCAGGTGTGGGATAAATGCGCATGAAATTCAAGGGATAGTCTTTGCCCCAAAATCAGTGTCCAGCCGGGTGTGTGGAGGCGCGACGCAAAGACGCCTTCGCGATCGCGTGTGGCTTGGCTATAGAACGCCTAAATGCCCGGCCTGCAAGCCGGTTCACAGATGATGACCAAGAGATCAATAATGGTGCCCTCCTTGGATAATGCTCGTTTAATTCCCTACGCAGATGTCACGCCGACTTCCGCGCGGCGTATAGCGCTATGGCTGTTTGGCATGTGCGCGCTTGTATTTTTAATGGTGATTGTGGGCGGGGCCACCCGTCTTACCGATTCCGGTCTTTCCATAACCGAATGGAAGCCGGTTGTTGGCGCGATACCGCCCCTCTCAGAAGCGGCATGGCTGGCGGAGTTTGAGAAATATAAGTTGATCCCGGAATATCAGCAGATCAATTACGGGATGAGCCTTGCGGCATTTAAAGAAATTTATTGGTGGGAGTGGGGCCATCGCTTTTTAGGGCGTTTTATCGGATTGGCATTTGCTGTGCCGCTCATGGTTTTTGCGCTGACGGGGCATGTGACACGGGCGCTCGGCATAAAATTATTTGGCTTGTTGATCCTTGGCGGGGCGCAAGGATTTTTAGGCTGGTATATGGTCAAGAGCGGGTTGGCGGACCGGGTTGATGTTAGTCAATATCGCCTTGCTGCGCATTTAGGGCTTGCGGTATTGCTCTTTGCACTGATGGCCTGGTTTGCCTTTGGGTTATGGGCGCGTTCCCATGGTCCGGCTGCGAGTGCGAACGCCGTTTCGCAAATGGGCTCTCAAGTCAGTCCCCAGAAAAGTGGCACGCTAAAGTGGCTGTCTTTAAGTTTGGTCGGATTGGTTTTTGTCCAAATTATTTTAGGGGCCTTCGTTGCCGGGCTTCGCGCGGGCTGGACCTATAATAGCTGGCCGTTAATGGATGGACGGTTTTTTCCGTCCGGATATTTGGGCGAGGGGACGGGGTTACAGCGAATTTTTGATTCCATTGAAGCAGTGCAGTTTAATCACCGCATGGGCGCCTATATCGTTTTGATTGGCGCTGGTATTTATGTTTGGAAAGCGCGCGGAACGCTGTTGCAAAAACCGGCTATCTGGCTTGGCGCGGCAATCTTTGCCCAAGGGTTGCTCGGCATCATCACCCTTATTAGCCATACACCCTTATCATTGGGCCTTGCCCATCAGGCAGGCGCGATGATTGTTTTGTTGATGGCCCTTAAAAATGCCCACAGCGCGTTTGCGCCCGCAACGCTTAACGCTGCGGTGAAAAATTGAGTTCAGGCGTCTTTGGGCTTTCAAAAACGGGGCCGCGTGCATTGTCTTGTTGGGCTTGAAGGCGCTCCATTGCGCGAATGCCAGAAGGGCCCTCAATTGAAATGCCCAATGCGCGGGCCACGGCCAATAATGATGTAAGGCGCACGGCAGCTTTTTCCGCGTCGAGACTGGCCAAGGCGACCGCGCCCGCCCGGTAAATGCCGCCAAAATTATCCGAGCCAACCGCTAACCGCGTTGCGCCAGCGACCCCGGATAAATCAGAAAACTCACCAAGATTGATCGCGCCCTGCGTCTCACCATTAGCAGCGTTAACAATGGTAACAACGCCGTTTTCTGCATTGAGCATATAGACCGAGCGTGTGCGCTCTTCATTGACGAGGAAATGTCCCAAGGCAATATCGCGCGCTTTGCCGTCAATGGATGCGGTACCCGCTGGCCGCAATATTTTTGGCGATTGATCAAGATTGTTTAAATAAAGAGCGCCGGATTGATCGAGTGAAAATATCTCGCCAGTCTCATGGTCGCCAACACACTGAGTTATAGTTGTGTCCATTGCGCTGGTTTGTAGCTGGTCGCGAGAGAGGGTAGGCGTATTGGTTGGCAGGGTATAGGTCGCCCGGCCTTGCTCGGCATAAATCACAAGGGACAATCCATTGTCGCCGGTGTTAATCAGGCAAAAGGCTGTTGGCGCTGGATTTGTTTCTGAATTTGTACCTGTACGCCAAGGCAGTGAGACAATATCCTCAACAAATTCCTGATTGTCATTTTGTATGCGAAAAAACCTGAACGCCTGATTATCTTGATCATAGGTTGCGAGAATGCCTTCCATATAGCCGCTATCATCGGCGCTTGCGCGATAGGCAATGCTTAATCCGTATGCGGTAAACCCATCGATTATTGTCGCCGGTGATTGTCCCTCAAGTGTGTGGGAATATAATCCAGTGCCCGTTGCGGCGATAATCAGGCTTTCAAATGGCAGGGTCGGATGAGACCAAAAAGCAAGACCGGTCGCAGACGATGGCAATCTAATCGGCTCATCGGTGGTTGCGACGGCGGTTTGAGTGGGCGCTGGCGTGCTTTGCTCATCGGTTGCACTTGGCGCGGAGCCCGGCGCGGTGGTCGTCTCTTCCTCTGAGCGCCCGCATGCTGTGACAAGCAATAGCAATAAAAACCCTGCGATCATTAAGGGAGACGTTTGGGAGAGGGACTTCATGGGCTACCTTTCAGGCACAAGAGGGGGAGCAGGGCTAAAGCAGGCGCAAGCCAATCGTAAAGGTGGGGGTTGGATGAAAATCAGTCAAGAATTGATCTGCCATGGTTGGACGGGATGCCAAGCTTTTCGCGCGTTTACATCATGAGAATTGACGGTAAAGCGGCATATTCGCGTAAAAATTGTTCCCGGCCCCAGTCCGATAGGCTAGTTTGTTCGGCGGCGGTCTGAAATACTGACCTTGGCTAAGCTAGGGCGAGCCAAATTGAGCCGAGAAGGGAACATGGATTATGATGAAATCATCTTTAGGGGCACTGAAGGCATTGGCGGCGCTGATCGGCGTGATATCACTCTCGGCATGCGTAACGCCGACACCAGAAGAGATTTGCTCCAGCCAATGGATTAGCGCTCGAACCGACAAAGCCATGGCAGAATTTGAACGCGATGTTCGCCCGATGATGCGCACCTTTAGGCGGGCGGGCAGCAGTCTTGAGGCGGGAAATCTGCAAGGGCTACAGGCCTTGAGGCTCTTGGATGCGGTTCAAAAGATGGCCAAACGCATGCAAAATAGTCAGGCGCTCGTCGATATTCAGACCTTGGGCGAGACCTGTAATGACCCGGATTTGTTGCTCACCTCGTTTACCGGCTTCATGGAAGAGCAAGGCGCACCGGCCTCAGTGATCGGGATGCTCGAAGAGGCGCGCGGATTCTTGCCGCCGCCTGATGGATCATAATCTGGGACTCATAATCACGGTTGAGCAGGGAATTGGTTAAGAAAATTAACGGTTTCTTCAGCTTTGTTAACTAATCATTAATGAAATCTTCCCCTACCTTATAGGGTCTCAATTGGGAGACTCACTTTATAGGTAAGTGTGATGAGTGAGCGTGTAGAGCCAATTTTAAGTCGCAAGCAGCCTGGCAATGATGTTGGCGGGCCTAAAACTCTTGAGGATCTGAGGCGCCCGCGCGGGGAGGCCGGGAACCCGGTCGGCTCCATGCACCGCGCATTGGAAGTCAATTTTCGCTACGAGCAGAGCCCCACTCCGGCCATTACGGCGAATAGCTCGCGCCCCTCACGGGCCGCCCTATTGCATCTCATCCATCGCCTTGCGCGAACCACACCCTTAGCAGCGGCCACAATCGTCTTGGCGAGCCTTTATCTGGCCATCCGTTTATGGGCGGTTGATCCGCTGCGGGTCAGCCTATGGCTGGCACTTGTTTTACCAGTGGCTGCCCATCTTGCCTTACGGGCGCGGCGGTTTATTGCCGGCGATGCAACATTGTCGTCGCGGCCATTTCGCTGGCGCGCTGGTCACACAGCTGGCATGCTGGTTTTGGCGAGCGCCTTTGCCGCCGGTCCCGCATTGATGGTTGCGCGTTATGGTGCGGTGGGTCTGTCGCCCTCTCTTATCATACAGATGCTGAGTGTGAGCTGTGTTGGCGCAAGCCTTGCCGCGCTGTCTCAGGCCAGCCATGGACGAAGCGCAAGTGCGGTCCTGATCCCGGTTATCGCCAGCTTCCTTTATGTCGGGTCTATGGTGGATATTGGCGGGATAACCCTCTTTGTGCTGATCGCTTATGGAGCGATTGCGACTAGCGCGGTTATCGCCTTTGTGGTCTGGCAAATGAAAAAAGCAAAATCTCGCTATCCTCGTACGATCCTTGAGGCTAAGGGGAAAAACCTGTCGCGCACGCCTTTTCGGCGCAAAGTCCTTGCGCCCCTTTCCGCGCAAGCGGGCCTGTCTACCGGGCATGGTCCCGAAGACTTTGCCGAAGCTGGTGTTGCATCGCGATAAGCATGTAGTGGAGATCACCACATTTACCGCTATAAATGGGCCGGGATTTCTATTTTCAGGCGCAATATACCGAGTTTGAGTCTGTCGATTCAAAAGAACCGAACCGCGTCAACATCATGGTTGACGATTGCGGTTTAGAGGTTCAAACCGCAATCAAGATAAGATCGTTTAACGACGTATTCACACCAATTCCATATCACTGTAGATCGCACCCCAATGTCGCTGCGATCCTTCAGGGAGATCATCGCTATGGCTGAGTCAATGTTGATCAGCGAAGACGAAACTGCCGTCCGAGCTTTGCTCGATCTGGCCCATGCTCACGATGAGTGGCCTAAGGGCCCGCCGCCGGCATTTATCCAGATGCTCGAACAGTTTGCGCGATTTGGAACCGGTGATGACCGTCTATGGGATTCTCCCGATAAACTTTTTGCAATGGCCCACCATGCCTGGCGTGCGAGTGCGAACCGGCGCCCCGGCGAGGCCGTGATTGATCTGGACGTGAAGGCCCGCAATGAAAGCGCTAAGAGCCTGGAGAAAGATCTGGTCTTGACGATCACCACAGATGATAAGCCATTTTTGGTCGACAGCATCACATCGGTATTGACGGAGGCAGGCAAATCAATCCGGTTTTTCGTCAATATACTGACGGATAATGCGCGCGGAAAAGATGGTGAGCGCCAGCACTCTGGGCCATCCATGCGCGAGTCGACAATATATGCTCAGCTAGATCCGCCCATTGACAATGCAGAGATTGAATATCTCAACGCCCAACTTCATGAGGCATTGGCCGATGTGGCGGCAGCGGTTACGGATTGGGAAAAGATGCGCCAGTGCCTTGGCGACGCCATCACGCAGCTTGGCCAATTGCGGCTAGACAATTATAGCGATGAAGATTTGCAAGAAAATATCGCGTTTCTCAATTGGTTATTGAATGACCATTTCTCCTTTTTGGGTGTGCGGCGCTATAATTGCCGGACAACACCAACAGGCCTTGAGTTCGAACATGACCCGTCGGGCGATCTTGGAGTTTTGAAAAACCCAAAGCGCCGAATTTTGAAAAATACATTCTCCAAGGCCGGCGAATTATCAGCGGCTGTCGAAGCCTTTTTGGCCTCTGATGAGCCATTGCTCATTGCTAAATCGAATAGCAAGTCCTTGGTGCATCGTTACGTCTATCAAGATTATATCGGGATTAAGCGATATGATGATGACGGCAAGATGATCGGCGAGGATCGTTTCATCGGCTTATATACTGCTGATGCCTATAATCGACCCGCATCCGATATTCCGTTACTGCGTAGAAAAGTGCAGAAAGTTCTCGACGACTCGCCTTTTTCAGCCGGCGGTCATAATGAAAAAGCGCTCCTCAATATTCTTGAAACCTATCCGCGCGATGAGCTTTTTCAGGTTGATGTAGAAACCATCGGCGAGACCAGCCTCGAAATTTTGCGGCTTTATAAACGCCCGCGCGTTAAATTGATTTTGCGACGGGACCGTTTTGATCGATATATCTCGGCCTTTGTTTTTATTCCCCGTGATCAATTTAATTCTGACCGCCGCGAGGCGATTGGTAATTTACTGGCGTCTACATTTTATGGCCGTGTTTTTGCGTTTTACCCATTTTTTGGCGATGCCTCTCTCGTTCGCGTTCACTTTGTTATCGGTCTGGATTCGGGCGCGCCAGAAGGGCCAGGGATTAAACATTTAACGGACGAGATTCGGGCCTTGTGCCGTGATTGGGATGCGGATTTGCTTGAAAGCTTGCGCACCTTACATCAAGGGGCCTTACCAACAGGGATTTTTGAAACCTATCGCCGGGCTTTTGATGCGGGGTATAGAGAGCATGTGAGTGCGCGTGAAGCTCTTGAGGATATTGATGTCCTTGAAAAAATGGCCGACCGGCATTTTGATGTTCGCGCCTATAGAGAGAATTCTGACGCGCCGCATCGATTGCACTTGAAGCTATATCAGCGCAATGAGCCTGTTCGCTTATCGGCAATTATTCCCACTTTGGAGAATTTTGGCCTGAGTGTCATTCGGGAAATTGACTATGAGGTGCGTCCCGATAATGGAGAGGGTCCGGTTTGGATCCATGACTTCCTCACAGAGGAATCCAATGAACGTGCGATCGATTTTGCTGATATTAAACCAAAAATAGAAGATGCGCTAACCGCTATCTTGAACGGTGTATGTGAAGATGATGGTTTTAACGCATTGGTTGTTGCTGCAGGGCTGACATGGCATGAGGCATGGTTGTTGCGCGCGGCGGCCAAGCATCATTTGCAAACGGGCATCTCTTATTCACAAAGTTACATTGAAGAAACATTGAGGCGCTGGCCGCATATTTCGCAAGGGATTATTAGTGCATTCCAGGTGAAATTTGACCCAACGGTTGGCGATAGCAAAAACCGCGATAGTAAGTGGCACGAGGCTTGTGAGGATGTTTTAGAAAAGCTGCACGATGTTTCCAGTCTGGATCAAGACCGGATCATCCGGCGGTTTATCAATCTGTTTGATGCAACAAGTCGGACAAATTTTTACCAACGAGTCGATGGCGCGGTTCGGGCGTGCATTGCTCTAAAAATAGAGAGCGGCAAACTTGAAGAAATCCCTGAACCTAAACCGTACCGCGAAATTTTTGTTTCCGGCCCCATGGTAGATGGTGTGCATTTGCGGTTTGGCCCGTTTGCACGCGGAGGATTGCGCTGGTCAGATAGAAAAGAAGATTTCCGCACAGAAGTGCTGGGATTGGTAAAGGCGCAGCGCGTTAAAAACGCAGTGATTGTGCCAACAGGATCAAAGGGCGGTTTTTTCCCAAAACACTTGCCCGATACAGATGACCGCGCGCAAATTTATGAAGCGGGCCGCGAGGCTTATAAAATTTTCATCGGGACTCTGCTTGATGTCACGGACAATATTGTTGATGGGCAGGTGGTCCATCCCGAAAATGTTGTCTCCCACGATGGCGAGGATCCATATCTTGTTGTGGCAGCTGATAAAGGGACCGCACAATTCTCAGATACCGCCAATGCAATTTCGGAAGCCCGAAATTTTTGGCTAGGGGACGCGTTTGCCTCAGGTGGATCGGCCGGATATGACCATAAGGCCATGGGCATCACAGCGCGCGGCGCATGGGAAGCGGTGAAGCGCCATTTTCGCGAAATGGGAAAGGACATTCAGTCGGAACCATTTACTGTTGCTGGTGTTGGCGACATGTCAGGCGATGTGTTTGGCAATGGAATGTTGCTGTCGAACCAGATTCAATTGGTTGCTGCATTTGATCACCGGGATATTTTTATCGATCCGTCGCCCGATCATGCCCGTTCTTTTCAGGAGCGAAAACGACTTTTTGAGATAGGGCGCTCATCCTGGCAAGATTATGATACCAGCCTGCTTTCGAAAGGCGGCGGTATATTTTCACGAAGTGCAAAATCCATATCCCTATCTCCGGAAATTAAAGCTGTTCTGAAAATCAAAGAGGATAAAGTCGCGCCCAATGTGTTGATCCAATATATTTTGAAGGCATCTGTGGAGCTGTTTTGGCTAGGCGGTATTGGCACCTATTTTAAAACCAACGATGAAGAAAATTGGCGGGTTGGCGACCGTGCGAATGATAATATTCGCATTGATTCCCATGAGATGACGATGAAGGTGATTGGCGAGGGGGCTAATCTGGGTCTCACGCAAAAAGCTCGTATCGAATTTGCGAGCCGGGGCGGGGCCATCAATACCGATGCGATTGATAATTCGGCGGGTGTTGATTCATCGGATCACGAAGTCAATATCAAAATTTTGCTGGGCGAGGCGATAGAGCGCGGTCTTATGAAGGCGGAAGATCGCAATGCCTTGTTGGCATCGATGACCGATGATGTTGCTGAGTATGTGTTGCGCCATAATTATGATCAAACGCGCGCGTTGAGCCAATTACAAGAAACCGCCATTGATCAGCTAGAATCTCAAAGCCGTGTGATGGCAGCGCTGGAAGAAATGGGCCGTCTTGATCGCGAAGTGGAAGATTTGCCAAGCCGCGAGGCTTTATCGGCGATGGTCGATCAAGGGCGCGGCCTGACGCGGCCAGAACTATCGGTTCTGATGGCCTATGCGAAATTATGGTTGTTTGATGAGATTGTTGAAAGCGATGTGCCTGACGATCCGTTGCTTCATAAAGAGCTGGTTGAGTATTTTCCCGCAGCGCTCCATCGCTATGGCGAGGCGATTGACAATCACCGATTGCGCCGAGAAATCATCGCAACACGGATGGCCAATGAAATTGTTGATACATGCGGCGTTGCCTTTGTGCATGAAGCGATGCTGGTTACCGGGGCGAGTGTAAGCGAGGTTGTCTTTGCTTATGAAGCTGCGCGTCAAATTTATGATTTGCAAAATTTCGCAAGTGCTGTGAACGCGCTCGATAATGAAGTTTCTGCGCTGGTGCAAAATGCTCTCTATTTTGAAGCAGCGGAATTGTTGAAAGAACAAACTTATCGTCTAGTTACAGACATTCGGGCCATGTCTTTGTTGAAAAAAGATGGGCTAAGCGCGCTAGTCTCTGACTATAAAGAACCGGTAAGCGCGATTATGGCTGCCTATCAAACGATCGCTCCTCCCGATGCGGCGGTTGCCGTTGAGAAGCGATTAGCCGAATGGAAGAAGCGCGGTGCGCCGCTGGGTTTGGCGCGTCAAGCGGCGTTGTTTGCCTCGCTGGAGCGCGCTTTTGATGTTGTCGATATTAGCCGAACAAAAAATTGCGATACCAATAAAGCGGGTGCTTTGTTTTTTGCAATTGGCCGTCAATTAAAGCTGGACGTTTTGCGCGACCAAATGCGTAAAAATCCGCTGCGTAAGAATTTTGAAATGCGCGCGAGCCGGCGTCTCATGGAAGAGGTAACGCGCCAACAACGCCAGATCACTGAAACCATGATTGCGCAAAAGGGTTGTCTGGAAAAAGATGTATCGAGCGAGGCCGTCAATGCGGCGATGAAAGCGTGGGTTAAAGGCCATCGCGACACGTTTGAGCGATATAATAAATTTATCGCGGATGTTGATTTGGCCTCGCAAACGCCATCGGTTGCAAAATTATCGTTGCTAAGCCGTCAGCTCTCAGAACTAAATGAGCGCTTATTGTAAAGCGGGATAAATTACGACAATAAAAACGGCGACCTTTATCAGGTCGCCGTTTTCTATTAGGCGCGATTTTTAATCCGTAATGCCCATTAGGCATATTGGGAGAAATTTTAGAGTTTGCTCGATGCGTTCGGGATGTTGAGAGATTCATCAACAGAGTTCCAAAACTCATTGGCGTTCGCGAAAGATTGCGCTCTTTTTTCACGCAGCACTTTTGTCGATTGCGCCGAACGGGTTAGATATAATCTGTCACCGTGAATGGTCCAGTGGTTCGGGCTTGCTGGTGTCAGCGCGCCGTGCGCCAGGGTTTCTGTACAATAGCCACCATATGCGGGTGTATATCGTTCAGAGTCGGCCAGGAACAATTCACGATTTTCATCAGAGTCAAAATAGTAGATGGCGCCATTATAGGTCGCTGTTATTTCCTGATTACCTTGGATCGCTTCACCTTGGGTGAAATATCCAACTGGATCATAGCCGCCAAGAGCAACGCCGCTCTCTGGGTCGATAGCGACCGGGGAAAAGCCGGCGGCGATTGATGGGATCTGCAGGGCCGCGACGGGTAACACAATAGACGCTCGGGTCGGCTCTAGATCAATCCCATCATAGCTGACGGGCTGGGCGTCCTCATTATGGGAGTTCTCCGGGAGCAGCGGTGCCGACTTCAGATCTTCCAGAAGATCGTCGGCGGCTTTGATTTTTTCACTGGTCGGTGTCGCCCCCTCTTGCAGGGCAAATGTAGGATTAGTAATGGTGAGTGTGAATGCAGCGACACTCAGCGCTAAGCTGGTGCGAATTTTCATATCAAAACTCCCTTCCAAGGTTGTTGAATTCTCGGGCACCATAGACGATGATCGATCACGATGCATCTCACTAATCCTCCGGCTTGATCACGAATTTTCGCTTTGTAAGTTAGGACCGGGCAAGTTATTGAGGGCGGGGGATGGGAGTATTGGCGCTAGTAAATCTGTAAAAGGCGGTTTTTAATGGAAAATATGAGTTCTTCTCAGGGCGGGCAGGCCGACAATAATCAAAGCCCGTTCGCGGTCGCGATTGTGCCTGTGACCCCTTTTCAGCAAAATTGCTCCATCATCAAAGCCCCATCCGGTAAAGCGGCTGTGATTGATCCGGGCGGTGAGCCCGACAAGATTTTTGAAACCGCCGACAAAATGGGCGCGCATCTGGAGCAGGTGTGGCTCACCCATGGACATCTCGATCATGCTGGCGGCGCGGAGGCAATAAAGCGCAAGACCGGCGCCAAAATTATCGGGCCGCACAAGGAAGATAAATTCTGGCTGGATGATATTGCCGATCATTGGGCCAAATATGGCTCGCCCGGCATGGGCGAAGATTGCCAGCCCGATCAATGGCTAGAGGATGGCGACCGGCTTGAGCTTGATGGTATTCATTTTGATGTTGTCTACACGCCCGGCCACACGCCCGGTCATGTGGTGATCTATCATAAAGGCGTGCGACTGGCATTTGTTGGCGATGTGTTGTTTGCTGGTTCGATAGGGCGCACGGATTTTCCGCGCGGCGACCATGATACGTTAATCGCCTCAATTACCGAGAAATTATGGCCTCTGGGGGATGACATGCAATTTGTACCCGGTCATGGATCAATGTCGACATTTGGTAATGAGCGAAAAAGCAATCCCTTCGTTGCCGATCATGTCACGGGGTATCAAGGCGCGCAAAAACAACAGCCCGATACAATCGCGCAAAAGACAACCAAGCGATGGCAGTAGCGCCCGGATTTTTTAGAGTATTGACCATTTGACTGATTGAATGCCGCGTTGTGACATTCGGTGAATTTTAGGATTTGAATATGAAAGCCCTGATCAAAGCAAAATCGCAAGAGGGTATTTGGCTTGCAGATGTAAAGCGCCCGGACATTGGGCCGAACGATGTTTTAATTCGTGTGCGGCGCACGGCAATTTGCGGGACGGATGTGCATATCTATAACTGGGATGACTGGGCGCAAAAGACAGTGCCCGTTCCCATGACTGTTGGTCATGAGTTCTCCGGGGAAATTGTCGAAATCGGATCAGAGGTTCACCCCGAACATTCCAAGTTAAAAGTTGGCGACCGGGTTTCCGTCGAAGGACATGTAACGTGCGGCTATTGCCGAAATTGCCGGGCGGGCGAGCGCCACTTGTGCCGCAATACGGTGGGAATAGGGGTCAACCGGCCCGGCGCTTTTGCGGAATATATTTCTGCCCCTGCCTTCAATGTGTATCGCTTACCCGATGATATTTCTGATGAGCTGGGCGCGATTTTCGATCCCTTTGGTAATGCGGTTCATACAGCGCTTGCTTATGATCTTGTGGGCGAAGATGTATTGATCACCGGTGCGGGGCCAATCGGGATAATGGCCGCAGCGGTGGCGCGGTTTGTTGGCGCGCGCCATGTGGTGATCACCGATGTGAATGAATACCGCCTTGACCTGGCCTCCAAGATGGGCGCATCGGTCGCGGTGAATGTAACCAATACCGATCTGCGCGATATCATGTCGGACCTCGGCATGACGGAGGGTTTTGATGTTGGTCTTGAAATGTCTGGTGTCCCTTCGGCTTTTGGTTCCATGTTGGAGACAATGAACCATGGCGGGCGGATTGCCATGTTGGGCATTATGCCAACGGGCACGGGCATTGACTGGGATCAGGTTATTTTTAAGGGGCTGGAAATTAAAGGCATTTATGGACGGCGCATGTTTGAGACATGGTATAAGATGGGTACGCTTTTACAGGCCGGTCTTGATCTGTCGCCAATCCTGACCCATCAATTTCCCGTCTCAGATTTCCAAAAAGGGTTCGACATAATGCGCGCGGGCCAGTCCGGCAAGGTGATTTTAGAGTGGTAGCTTACAATTAGTCTTCACTCGAACTAAAGGTAAGTTTGGTTCGCACATGCGATTGTCGTACCGGGGCGCCTTGCAATGTCGCAGGCTTATATTCCCACTCTTTTATCGCATTTATGGTGACCTCTTCAAACGCCTGATATGCTGACGTCTGCGGTGCACGATAGATAACTTTGATATTTTCCGTGCGCCCGGATTCATTGATATCGAACGTTGTGACTACACAACTATGCGATATTTCCAACGCCGATATATTCCCCGGCCATCTTGGCGCTGAGCGTTTAACCGGGACGGCGTCGACAAAATCTGGAACGTTTTTAGAGGACGGTATGGGCACGCCCGGTGTATTGTCCAAGCTCACCATCTCATTATAGCTGGTTTCAAAAAGATCGCAGCTTGCCCGTGAAATCTGCTCAAAATGTTTTGCCCGCACGTCGATTTGGTCAAGGGTAGACGGCTTTTCCCATGGTTGTTTTTTCGCGGGAAAAAAGAAGTTTATTTTTGATGTAATGTCTGTCTGGGAAACAGCGTCATTATTTTCAATTTTCGGCGCGTAGCAATTGGCCTTAACGGAATCAATGGCGGCACGATCCAATTTTCTGAGACGCCTATTTGAGTCGGCTGGAAAGCGCTTTGCTATGCTGACATTTTCTGTGTTTCCGTCTTCATCAATATCAAAATTGACGATAACGCATGCTGATGGTGCAAGGCGCGCAAGTTTTTGATCAGCAGGAACGACGGGCGGTAGGACACGCCGGGTGCCATCACATTTGGAACGGTTTGATCTTTCCTGCCGAATTGCGCGGATTTGTATATCCGTGTCGTCAGAGCGTGTCGCAGCAGGGGGAGCATATGGTTTTGTTGCGTCCTTGAGGCCGGAAAATGTGTATGCGCGGTCATAGGCGTGACACTGAGCATCAATGTGTAATTGTTTAAGGCGCACTTCGTTATCATCTTGAGCGCGCGCCGGGAGGAAAAAGCCTAACAGGGCGAAACCACAAAAAACCAAGGTTTTGGACGTTATGCGACGAGCCATTTCAATTCCCCATTGTTAATCCCGCTAAAATTCTATGCGACGAAACTGGAATTGCAAACAAAAAACGCCCCGCAAATTGCGGGGCGTTTTGAAAGATCGTAAAAAGGGGTTTAGCGTTTTGAGAACTGGAAAGACCGACGGGCTTTCGCGCGGCCATATTTTTTCCGTTCAACAACACGCGCATCACGGGTCAGGAAGCCACCTTTTTTCAAAACCGGACGCAAAGTCGGCTCATAATAGGTAAGGGCTTTTGAAATACCGTGACGCACAGCGCCCGCTTGCCCTGATGGGCCAGAGCCTGTGACGGTGCAAAATACGTCAAACTGGTCATTGCGTTCCGCAGCAACAAGAGGTTGCTTGATAATCATCTGCAAAACCGGGCGACCAAAATATTCCGCATGGTCTTTTTTGTTGACGATAATTTTGCCGCTGCCGGGTTTGATCCAGACGCGGGCAATTGCGGTTTTACGTTTGCCGGTTGCGTAAGAGCGACCAAGCGAGTCGATTTTTGGTTCAGGCAAAGGCGCTTCAATAGTGCCCTCTGCGGTTACGTCTGCGCCGGCTTCGGCAACAACGTCTTTGAGGTCTTCAAGAGATGTGGTGCTCATGGGGCTTAGTCTTCTCGTTTGTTTTTCGGGTTCATAGCGGCAACATCCAGAACTTCCGGAGATTGTGCTTCGTGTGGATGCTCGCTACCGGCGTAAACGCGCAGGTTGGTCATTTGGCCACGCGCGAGCGGGCTTTCTTTTGGCATCATGCGCTCAACGGCTTTGGTCAAAACGCGCTCCGGAAACCTGCCCGTAAGCAATTTTTCCATGGTGCGTTCTTTAATGCCGCCGGGATAGCCGGTGTGCCAATAGAATTTTTTATTGGCCATTTTATTGCCCGTGAAGACAACTTTCTCGGCATTGATCACGATCACATTGTCTCCGCAGTCCACATGGGGCGTGAACATTGGCTTATGCTTGCCGCGAAGGCGAGTGGCGATGATTGAGGCGACGCGCCCGACAACGAGCCCTTCTGCATCAATCAGCAACCATTTCTTCTCCACCTCGGAGGGTTTGGCTGAATAGGTTTTCATCTGTTTTATCCGTAGATCTTTAGTCAAAGAATTCTTGAACGGGCCCCAGCGATTAACCGCCATAACCCAAGGAGCGCAGGGAATAGGCCGGAATCACGAGCACGTCAACAGCTTTTAGAATATGGTAATAAAAACATGGAGATATAAATGCGGTATTATAATACCGCCTCAGCCATCAAAATTCCACCCGGCTTTAGTTCCCATCTTTTTCGGGCTTTATGCGAGGCTCTGATTCCGATTGTGGCTCGGGGGTGGTGCGGCGGAATTGGGTTTTTATATGAACGCCGCGTTGGGCTAATTCGCCGCGCAGGACCAGCGCATCGAGGTGGAACGGGTCAATGCGCAAGGCGCTTGCGAGATCATTGGCGGCGTCGTCTATGCGGTTTAATTCCTTATATCCGCGCGCGCGAATGACTAGTGCATCGACATTGGTAAAGCCTGCATCCTCGGCGCCATTAACGGCATCGATTGCGGCTTGCCATCGTTCTTGTCGTTTGTTGATTTCCGCCGACAGAAGATAAAGCTCTGCAGCTTCGGGGACGAGGGCAAAGCCCGCGCCGACGGCATTGCTTGCCTGCTCAGTCTCATCGCCGATTAAAAAGAATTCCGCCGCTTGTGCATAAAGCCGGGCGCGGGTGATGGTGTCGCCAGAGCGCCCGGATTCAGCAAGGTTGAATATTCTGATCCCGGCAAGACGGGGAAAGCCCGCAGCGCCGTCAGCAATGGCCAGACAATGTTCGGCCAAGATGCCGCCGCCATCATGCACCCATTGGGTTGCCGCCTCGCGGCCAGCGGTGACATCCGCATCAATCCCATCGAGACAGGCTTGATGGGCGGCGGTGACATCATCCGGCCCCTGATCAAGATCGCTTTGCGTGATTTCAGTTTG
>CAYQXV010000018.1:10485-33039 GCA_964421675.1 uncultured Caulobacterales bacterium | reverse complement strand
TTGCTCTTCGGGCTCAAGGGTAAATTCTATAATAGGCACGGCCAAAGACGGGGGCAGGGGCAGGATCTGCGCACCTTGCTGCGCTGTGGCCTCATGCGCAGGGAAAATCATCAATGAGAATGCAAAACACGCTGACGCGATTGGCTTTTGATATGTACTCAACATGGCACGCATTGGTCTTTCATCTTCGATCTTTGAGACGCTGTTTATGAGGGAAGGAATCTCCCCCGTAAAAGAAAATTAGGGCCGCGTCATGGCGTTTTGAATTTCGCTGCGCTCTTCGGCGGTTTGCAAATAGGTGGGGTCGACCCGCGCCTTTGTGCGTTGCTCGAATGCATATCCATAGGACAAGACGCGCGCATCCGCGTCTTTGGTGCCAATGAAGGAAAATCCGATGGGAACCCCGTGAACGGTACCCATGGGCACGGTAATATGGGGATAGCCTGAAATGGCGGCTATCCATCCCCCGCCTGCCCAATCTGGCCAAACGTCCCCATTGACCGGGTCAATGCGCGAGGCAACCGGGCCGGATGGGGAGACAAGCATATCAACATTATAGTCGCTTAGCATTTTGTCGATGCCGCCTTTGCCTGTCGCTGCTTGAATGTCCGCCTTGCCGGTCAGATAGGCCTCATCGGTAAGCGGGCCCAGATCGACAGACTCTTCAAAAATACTTTGATCAAAAAGTGCAAGTTCAACGTCTTTATTGGCCTCGTTAAACGCAATGAGATCGCGCAATGTGCGCGTTGTTACCGCTGGCGCGGCATCGGCGAGATAGTCGTTCAAGGTTGCTTTGAACTCATAGCGTAAAACATCGCGGGATTTTTGGCCGAAATTTTCCGTATCAGGAGAAAATTCATCAATCTCGACGAGAACCGCGCCCGCCGCGCGTAACACTTCAAGGCTGGCATTAAAAGCGGCGATAACATCCTTGTTTGATCCTTCCGCAAAGCGCATCACGCCGATGGTCTTGCCCGCCAGTTCATTGGCATCCAGACCGGCGGCATAATCAATGCTGTCAGCATCATTGGTCATCGCCGTTAGCATCATGGCGGCCCCTTTAACGGTTTTCGTCATCGGGCCTGCTGTATCCTGGGTTGAAGAAATCGGGACAATATATTGCTGTGAAACAAGGCCAACGGTTGGTTTGAACCCGACAACGCCGTTAACATGAGACGGGCAGGTGATGGAGCCATTGGTTTCTGTACCAACGGTTCCTGCTGCGAGCGAGGCCGCTGCGGCTGCGCCTGAGCCGGAGCTTGACCCACACGGGGAGCGGTCCAGCATATGCGGGTTGCGAACTTGCCCGCCTAAGGCTGTCCAGCCGCTAATGGAATCGTTTGAGCGAAAATTCGCCCACTGACTAAGATTGGTCTTGCCAAGAATGATCGCCCCTTGCGCGCGCAATCCGGCAGCGAGCGGCGAGTCGCGGCCCGTCACATTGTCTTTTAGCGCGAGCGCACCGGCGGTTGTGGCCATTGTATCGCGAGATTCGATATTGTCTTTCAATAAAACCGGAACGCCGTGCAAAGGCCCGGCAATGTCGCCGTTTGCGCGCTGAGCATCGAGGGCGCGCGCTTGCGCCAGAGCATCGGGGTTAATTGTCAGCACACTTTGCAGGGTCGGCCCGCTGCGATCGATCGCTTCTATGCGGTCAAGATAGGCCTGAACGAGATCTTCGGAAGAAATCTCTCCGGTCTGAAGGGCGGCCGCGATTTCCGGCAGGCTCTTGGCGGTCCACCCGCTGGGCGCGGTCGCACCGTCTGTCGTATTGGCGGTCGCTGCTTCAAGGGCCGGTCTATTGAGATTGGGCAATTCTGCTGAAAGCGTTGAGCAGGCTGTCGTTAAAAGAGCGGTGGTCAGGAACAAAGCGGCGGTGCGTGCGTGCGCGCGGCCTGCAAATTGGCGATTTTTCATGGAGATATGCCCTTTAATATGGTGACGGTGTGCCCCTGTTTACCATGGAGATAGGCTATCGGGCCAGCCGTGAATTGCGCACATCTAGCTTGTTCTGAGGAGAAGAGGGGCGGTGTTGGCGAGCCCCCCCCTGTTACCAACCCAAATTTGGGGGTATGGTACCGGCGTATAGTTATGCCTGTCGCAGGGCGTGTTGCCGGAAAGGTAGAATGATGAACCGAATTATTGTGTGTGCGGTCCTTGGCGCGCTTTTGAGCACGGGTTGTGCGAGCAGCTTAAGCGGTGAGGGGTTGCGGTTGACCCATCCCCAAAATCGCGCCGGTTTAATAGAGGGCGGCGATGAACGCGTGCTGGTACGCTCAGACCAATTATCTGATGCCAGCGCTGACCTGCTTTACGTGCAGGACCGCGATGGCAGGCGCTTGCTGGCGGTCGATACGGTCAATGCAAGGGTGCGGATTTATTGCTACGAATATACCGATGAACGGGGAGTCAATTGGTTCGGCTTTTGTGAAACAGCCGCCAATGAGCAAGCTCACGAGGAGCCGAGTGACCGGGCCGGATGATTGCTCATACTGCCGGTCATAGCTGTGCGTGGTTACATTGCCAATTTTGCAAAGTTGCGTCGGCGCTGAACCGAAGAGGGGAGGCCTAAGGTCTCGCGATATTTTGCGACCGTGCGGCGCGCAATCTCGATGCCTTCCCCTTTTAAAATCTCAACGATCCGGTCATCAGATAAAACTGTTTTCGCTGTTTCCTCATCAATCAATTCTTTGATGCGGTGGCGAACAGATTCAGCGGAATGGGCTTCCCCGCCCGATGATGAGGCAATTGACGCGGTGAAGAAATATTTCAATTCAAAAAGCCCGCGCGGCGTTGCCATATATTTATTGGCGGTGGCGCGGCTTACGGTTGATTCATGCATTTCAATGGCGTCGGCAACCGCTTTAAGATTAAGCGGGCGCAAATGGCGAATGCCATAGGCAAAAAAGCCATCTTGTTGGCGCACAATTTCACTGGCGACTTTTAAAATGGTTCGTGCGCGCTGATCGAGACTTTTGATCAACCAATTCGCATTGGTCATCTGTTCACTGAGAAATAATTTATCTTCCTCTCGCGTCGCATCAACGCTTATCTCCGCATAATAATGCTGGTTAACCAGCACGCGCGGTAAATTCCCGGAATTTAGCTCAACTTTCCACATGCCATCTGGGCCTTGGCGCACATAGATATCCGGCACAACCGCTTGCACGGTGCCGCCGCCATAAGCGTAGCCGGGTTTTGGATTGAGCGCGCGAACCTCATCGATCATATCGCGCACATCTTCTTGGCTGGCTTCGGTGACGCGCATCAGCCCTTTTAAATCACCCTTGGCGAGCAATTCAATATTGGCAACAAAGGCCGCCATTGCCGGGTCGAGACGGTCCATCTCGCGCAGCTGTAGGCATAGGCATTCTTTTAGATCGCGCGCGCCAATACCTGCGGGTTCAAACGCGTGAATGGTTTCCAAAACTTTGATGATTTCGCTTTCATCGGTACCAAGACGTTCAGCAATATCCTGGGTGCATCCGCGAAAATATCCAGCTTCGTCAATTAGATCGATCAATTCAGAGCCTATCAATAAGGTCTCCGCATCGCGGCTGGCAATTTGCAATTGTTCGGTTAGGTGATCACCGAGCGATATTTCGCGCGACAATGTTGCATCAAACTGGCGATCATCACCGCCGCCCGATGGGCCTGAGGCACTGGCATTGGCCCAGTCATTGGTGGCATATGGATCAACTTCAGCTTGCGCGGTTGCTTTATCTGAGCCCGATGAATTGGGATCAATATCCTCATATTCAGCGTCCATGCTCTGGCTGGCGGCATTTTGATCAGAGGCCGTCATATCAAGGGGGGCGATTTCGCCTTCATCTTTTGATGAGGTCCCATCGGCGCTTTGCGCACCATCATCGCCTTGCGCTGTATCGCGCCGATCGGCATTTGGATCATTGGAATCAGTCAATCTCTCCAGGAAGGGGTTTTCTTCCAGCTGTTCCTCAACATATTCTGCGAGTTCGAGATTAGACAGTTGCAACAGCTTGATTGCCTGCTGCAATTGCGGCGTC
This sequence comes from uncultured Caulobacterales bacterium, assembly GCA_964421675.1. Lineage (GTDB taxonomy): Bacteria > Pseudomonadota > Alphaproteobacteria > Caulobacterales > Parvularculaceae > CALLPQ01. The sequence goes on along the minus strand of CAYQXV010000018.1, from coordinate 29,014 downwards.
ATCACCAATTGTTGGCTTTGACGGAATTCTAGTCTTGGACCTAACGCCACTGGGCCACCTTACACATGTTAACTAACTGTTTACATCTGGAAGCCGTCTCCCAGATATACCCGGCGAACATCCTTGTCTCCAACGATTTCCGACGGCGTACCCTCAATTAATACCTCACCTTCGTGAATAATGTATGCACGATCGATAATATCTAAAGTCTCTCGGACATTATGATCGGTAATTAATACGCCAATCCCGCGATTTTTCAGGTGCCCGACCAAATCACGGATATCGGCAATGGCGAGGGGATCAATACCGGCAAAGGGCTCGTCCAGCAGCATATAAGAGGGGCCGGTGGCCAAAGCGCGGGCAATTTCAACCCGGCGGCGCTCCCCGCCCGATAGGGCAAGGGCCGAAGCATCGCGTATATGGGTGATGGAAAATTCTGATAATAGTTCGTTAATGAGCGATTGCTGGCGGTCCCGGTCTTTTTCCACCAGCTCAATCACGGCGCGCAAATTTTGCTCAACCGTCAGGCCGCGAAAAATAGACGCCTCCTGGGGCAGATAGCCAACACCGAGCCGGGCGCGTTGATACATAGGCAGGCGCGTCACATCGGTCCCATCAATAACGATTGAGCCTTTATCGGCAGGGATCAGACCGGTGATCATATAAAAGCAGGTGGTCTTGCCTGCGCCATTGGGCCCAAGCAGGCCAACTGCTTCGCCGCGATTAACACGCATGGACACACCGCGCACAACCGGGCGCCGTTTAAAGGATTTCCCGATATTTTCCGCACTTAACCCGCCATCGCCTTCGATAACGGTGGGCGTCTCGCGCACGCTTGGGGCCGTGTCTTTTTTTGCTGCGACGGACTTTTGTGTCACCTCGCCCAGCTCTTTATTGAGCGTGTCCGCATCAGCCGTTTTTGACGATGCTGCAGAGAGCGGGTGATTATCAGGCTTGTCAGTGGTCATTGAGGCAAGGCTCACTCTTATAGATTTTTTTGGCAGCTTAAATTATCAGCTTAATTTGGAAATCAAGTCGGTCTTTAATCGGATATGGATAGATTATCCGTCCAGGTCAATTTTCGAGTCGCGATAAAAAATACCGCGCACACGTTCGCCAGGAACCGGATTAAACCTGACTTTACCGCTATCGAGCCAGTAAACAGCGCTTCCAGCGGTAAACACATTGCGCCCCTGGGTCACAATTACATTTTCAGTCATTGTCAGGGTCCGTTCTTTTTCTTTGTAGACCCCTTTGTCACCGCTAATTGCCTGTTCGCCGTCAGAATATTTTACATTCTGGGTGGCGGTGATTTGGGTGATATCACCATTGTCATCGAGCAGGCCGACGACTTTATCAGCGACCAAAATCGCTTTTCCCTGAACAATGCGCACATTGCCGGTCCATGTGATGATTTTCTCGGTGCCCTCAAAGACATCGCTGGAGATATAGATAGGCAGATCGCCTTCACCAATATTCTGCGCGCTTGCAGAGGAAAGCGCTGCGAGTGGCGCGATAATGAGTGCAATACAGCAAGCCATAAGAAGCCGGATTGGATATATCTGAACAGTCTTCATGAGTTTTCCTGTCACGCATAGTCGGTTGGTTGAATGGCGCTCACATCCTAACGAGGCATCAATCACCCATTGTTCACCCTGACTTAGCATCCCGCGCCGCATTTGGCGAGGCGTATTGGCGACCCGTTTATCTGGGGCTTAGTTGCTTCCCTGTTATGGTTGCGTGCTATCAGGGGACGCGCTTTCGGGGGAAGTGGCGCCTGTTATAGTCGTTTGATCGGGCAGATTGTCAGATTTGGGGTCAAACTTCATCAATACGCGGCCGCGAAAAACGATAACCCCGCTATTATTGTCGACTTCCATCGTATCTGCGCGAAGGCGCCCTTTATCGGTAACGCCGGTAACGCCGCTTTGCGAGGTAACGGTTTCTTGGTCAACGGCGACCGTCGCCTCCGGGGCCTTTAATATATAGGTGTTTCCGCTGATTTCCCGTTCCAGGGTGACATTGTCTTTCAGGTGCAACAGGCTTTGATCTGACTGGAAAGTGCCGTTATTTGCGGTTGCATGGGTGACGGTCTCGCCATCTCTCATCACCGCCTTCGGCTCGGTTAAGCGGACCGTATTATCAAGGTCGGGGTCTTGTGTGCCGCTATCGGCGGTGACCTCAAAGGGTTGGCCATCTCTGTCCAGGCCCGCAAATGTGGGTCTGGTGACGGATGCTTCCTTGGCGGTGACATTTTCCAGGGCAAGATCTTCCAGCAAAGGATCGTCGACGACATCCTGACTGGTAAAAAAGAAGATCGTGACCAATCCAAGAGCAATGAGCGGCAGGATGATGCGAAGGCGGCGCACGGTCCGCGAGCGCGCTTGCGCATCCTCGCCCGTCAATCGGACCCGGTTGGGCAGGCTTTCGAGAACCTTGCGTTCTGCGGCCTCTGGGGCGGCCGCGGTCAGCTCGCCTTGATCGTCCGATAAGGTTCCCATTGTTGGCTTGATTGCGCGCAGTTCGGCCTGCGTTGAGTTTTGCCCACCAGCATTTCCCCGGCCATTAAGGGTCGGTTCGGTAGCGCCTTTATCTGGCGTTTTTATGCTGTCAGTCGGCATAAGCGCTTGGCATTGAAAAGAATCTTCGCAGTTGCAACGAAATAACACTGTGGCACAGGAGTGGGTCGGAAAAAAGGCCTCAATGATGAGGGGGAGACCTCATCCCATCGCCTATTACGCTGTGTAGTGCATGGGTTTGCTAGAATTTACTGGGTATTCGCTGCTGTGTCGTTGCGTTTAGGAGTGGGCAAAAACATCAATATCGGGCCAGCCCGCAAGATCCAGCGCCGCGCGGGTCGGCAAAAAGTCAAAACAGGCGCCTGCAAAGCCGTTTCGCCCCTCGCGCGCAAGCATCGCATCGAGCGCCTCTTTAAGGGCATGCAAATATAAAACATCCGATGCGGCATAATCAATTTGCGCCTTGCTCAATTCGGGCGCGCCCCAATCTGAGGATTGTTCTTTCTTGGAGATTTCTTGCCCCAGCATCTCACGGCATAGATCCTTCAAGCCGTGGCGGTCCGTATAGGTGCGGACCAGTTTTGAGGCGATTTTGGTGCAATAGACGGGGCTGGTTTCCACCTCAAGATAGAGCATAAAGGCGGCTACATCGAAGCGGGCAAAGTGGAAAATCTTCAATATTTTCGGGTCTGTCAGCAAGGCCTTCAGGTTGGGCGCATCATAATTATCGCCGTCAAACTTGACCAGATGGGCATTGCCGTCCCCCGATGATAGCTGCACCACACATAATCGGTCGCGCAACGGGTTTAAGCCCATTGTCTCGCTATCAATCGCAACGACCGGGCCGAGGTCCAACCCGTCAGGCAAGTCACCCAAATGCAATGTGTTGGTCATCAATCCGGTCCTTTTTAAAATTCTGCATGCGCTGGCTTTAGGACAGGCTGCCCCGTTTCGGCAAGGATTTGTTGTTTTATGGTTGTGTGCGCGCCTTTTGGCGGCGCGCACAATGTTCAGATTATTCTTGCTGGATTATTCCTAACTGCGCGCCGTTAATCGCACCCCTTAGTCTTTTTCTGCAAGGGTGCGATCAAAGAAATCAACGATAAGCTGATCGCGATGGGCGCGCGATGTGCGTTTTCTGAATCCATGTTTTTCACCGGGATAGGTCATCAGATCAAATGTTTTGCCGCCTTTTTGTAAGGCATCAATCAGTTTGACCGTGTTTTGAAAGACAACATTATCATCGGCCATGCCATGAATGATTAAGAGCGGATCTTCGAGATTTTCAACATGGGTGAGGGGCGCACTTTTTTCATAAGCGTCCGCGTCGCGCTCAGGGTCGCCCATATAACGTTCCGTATACGCTGTATCATAAAGTTTCCAATCGGTAACAGGCGCTCCGGAAACCCCGCCTGCATAAAGCTCTGGGTTTTGCAGCAGCATATGCAGCGTCATGTAGCCGCCATAAGACCAGCCATAAACGCCTATTCTGTCTTTATCGACAAAGGATTGTTCGCCAAGCCAGCGTGCACCCAATGCCTGGTCGCGTGTTTCCGGCCCGCCCATATTTTTATAGAGCGGAAATTCAAAGGCGGTGCCGCGGTTTCCTGCGCCCCGATTGTCCAGGCGCATGACGACATAGCCTTTATCGACCAGCATTTGTTCAAACAGATTGCCGAATCCTTTGCGCACGCGCTGGGCGTGCGGTCCGCCATAAACAAAAATGATTGCCGGTGCTTTTTGGCGGCGCTTCAATCCTTTTGGTTTTAGGATTTTATAGTCCAGCATTTGACCATCATCAGCTTTTAGCTGGCCATATTCCCAAGCTTGGTGGGAGGCCAAAAATTGGTGATAGGGATGGGATTTATCGCTGACATCATTTTCGCTTAGCCAGAATTTAAACGCACCATCATTACTATGCACGCTGGTTTGGCGCGGTTGAGTATCGGTTGATGAGGTTTGGATATAACGCTTGCACCCGGAACTAAAGCTAGCTCCGTGCCAGCCTTCAACGCTCGTTAGGCGTTTTGCGGGACCGGCAAATGGTTTGGCAAAGACATGGCGCTCAAGGGCGCTGTCATCCCAGCCAGTATAATAGATCACTTCATTTTCCTGATCGACACAATCTATGTCGGTCACAATACCTTTATCACCGGTAATTGATCCCAACACGTTACCGTCTGCATCATAGCGATATATATGTTGGTAGCCGGAACGTTCTGAGCTCCACAAAAATCCGCCATCTTTTAAGCGCCGCAAGCCAAGGCCGAGATTGACCCACACATCAGACGTCTCACTGAGAACGATGCTGCTGTCGCCGGTCTTCGGGTCAACACTGAGCAGATCAAGGCGCTTTTGATCGCGGGTCAGGCGCGCCACATAGATTGTCTTACCGCCCGTGCCCCAATAAACATCGGCAACATAAATGTCTGGATTATCGCCAAGATCGATCCAGATGGGGGCGTCTTTAGTGGGTGCGACAATGCCGAGTTTGATCGCCACATTGTTGGCACCGGCAAATGGATAGCGTTGGCGGATGGTTACAACCCCATCGGCATTGATATCGGTGCGCTCGGCGATCGGCACTGGGGTTTCATCAATCTGTGTGAATACCAGCCGATCGCTCATGGGCGACCACCAATAGCCGGTATTGCGGTCCAGTTCTTCCTGCGCAACAAATTCTGAAACTGCGTTGCGTACCGTACCGTCCGCGCCGGATGTTAAAACGTGCTCTGTGCTGGTCTGGATATCGTGGACATATAATTCATCATCGCGCACGAAGGATATATAGCGACCATTGGGGGAAAATTTCGGATCGGTCTCAAAGCTATCGGTTTGGGTAATCTGGGTCGGGGTTTTGCTCGCCAGATCATAAATAAAAATATCGCCGCCCAGCGGGAACATGATTTTTTCGCCCTGACGATCCCAAGCATAGGAAATGATGCCAGCATCATAAATGCGCTGGCGCTCACGGCGATTTTTTTCTTCTTCTGAGAGCTCAACCTCGCCCACCAGATCGGTAGAGGAAACAAGCATGGAAGCCTCGCCGGTCTCAATATCATAGGACCAAAGATCGAGCTGGCGGGCATTGTCTTCGCGCCCGCGCAAAATCGTAATCATCGAGCCATCAGGCGAAAAGCGCGCTGCGCGTACCGACGGGCCGGTCAGGCCGGGTTGGGCATGGAGCCGGGCAACGGTGAGGTCATCGGCGCTGGCAATCGTTGGGGCGAAAATCGGTGACGATAGACATGCCGTCATTGCTACGGCTAAGCCGGTTAAACGCCTAGATAGTATTTTGGATGCCATTATCGAAAGCCCTTATCTGATATCGAAAAATTTGATGTTGTGAGACCGAAATTCTAAGCCGGAGATATCTGCCTAAAGCCAGATCGCCAATTGCCTTCTAATGTCCCTTCATGGTGCGGTGCAGACGGTTGCGCCATGGGCGGCTTTTGTCAAGAAGGCCCGTATCAAGTAAGCACGCAACTGCCCGCATCCCTCCCGCCAACCTTTATGGGACAATTCGGGCCCGATGAGGCATTTCAGGCCCTTTTCATAGGCGCCAGTTGGCGCTAGACAGGGCACCAATTGATATTGAAACGCGATATCCGCGCCCTGTAAGAAAGACCCATATTTCCATGTCCGATCCGCGCCTGATTAAGGTCAATGACCGTGAAATTGAAGTCGATCCCAGCCTGACATTGTTGCAAGCGTGTGAGGCGGCCGGTGAAGAGATTCCCCGTTTTTGTTACCATGAGCGCCTTTCGGTCGCCGGTAACTGCCGCATGTGCCTGATTGAGGTCAAAGGCGGGCCGCCAAAGCCGGTCGCGTCGTGTGCGCAAAATGTCCGTGATTTGCGCCCCGGCCCGGAAGGGGCCCCGCCGGAATTGTTCACCAATACACCGATGGTCAAAAAAGCCCGCGAAGGGGTCATGGAATTTTTGTTGATCAACCACCCGCTCGATTGCCCGATTTGCGATCAAGGCGGGGAATGCGATCTACAAGACCAAGCCGTCGCCTATGGCCGCGATGGAACGCGCTTTGAGGAAAACAAACGCGCCGTCGAAGAAAAACATATGGGCCCGTTGATCAAAACGATCATGACCCGCTGCATTCAATGCACACGCTGTGTGCGCTTTGCTACGGAAGTTGCCGGTGTTGACGATCTTGGTCTGGTCAATCGCGGCGAGAATGCGGAAATTACCACCTATCTTGAAAAGGCGGTGGAGTCTGAACTTACCGGCAATCTGATTGATGTGTGTCCGGTGGGTGCGCTCACCTCCAAGCCTTATGCTTTTACCGCGCGGCCATGGGAGCTGCGCAAAACCGAAACCATTGATGTGATGGATGCGGTTGGTTCCAATATTCGTGTGGATGCGCGCGGGCGCGAAGTGCTGCGTATTTTGCCGCGCTTGCATGAAGAAGTGAATGAGGAATGGATCTCCGACAAAAGCCGGTTCATCTGGGATGGGCTCAAACGCCAGCGTCTTGATCAACCCTTTATTCGCAAAGCAGGCAAATTGGTTCCGGCAAGTTGGGACGAAGCGCTAACGCTCGCCGGAGAAAAATTAAAAACAACGTCTAAAGATAAAATCGCTGCAATTGTTGGCGATCTTGTCGCCGCTGAGCCGATTAAAGCGCTGAAAGATCTCATGGATGGATTGGGCACGCCCCATCTTGATTGCCGCCAGGACGGCTCAAAGCACACGGGCCCGCGCTCTTCTTATATTTGCAATTCCACCTTTGAGGGATTGGAAGATGCTGATGCAATCTTATTGATTGGCACAAACCCGCGCACTGAAGCGGCAATCTTGAATGCAAGGTTGCGCAAGATTTGGCTCAATGATCTCGATGTTGCGTTTGGGTTGATCGGCGAGAAGGTTGATACAAAATTTGAGTATGACCATCTTGGTACGGATGCTTCTGCTATCTCGAGTTTGCTTGAGGGCGCAGGCGATGGTTTTGCAAACCGTTTCTTGAATGCGAACCGTCCCGCTATTTTGGTGGGTAGCCAATTGTTTACGCGCGATGATGCGCGCAGCGTTTTGGATCTCATTGAAAAGCTCGCTGATAAGGCGGGCGTTATTACCGCGGACTGGAATGGGTATAATGTCATCCAGACCGCAGCGGCGCGTGTTGGCGCACTCGATCTTGGGTTTGTCCCTGGCGAAGGCGGACTTGATTTTAACGCCATCCTTGATGGTGCCCAAAGCGGCGACATAGAGCTTGTCTATAATCTGGGTGCAGATGAATGCGACACAACCAAGTTGCAAAAAGCATTTGTGATTTATCAGGGCCATCACGGGGATGCAGGCGCGCGCACCGCAGACATTATTCTCCCCGGCGCTGCCTATACTGAACAGCCGGGCCTTTATGTAAATATGGAAGGCCGCGCGCAAATGGCGATGCGCGCAACATTTCCCCCCGGAGAGGCGCGGGAAGATTGGTCAATCTTACGTGCACTTTCTGAGCGCGCAGGCAAGACCTTGCCCTATGATGATTTGATGGCGCTGCGTCAGCAATTGATTGCTGATACTCCAAGCTTTGGCCAACTCGATACGCCTAATGCCCATATAGAAGCTACTCCATCGGAGGGCGCTGAAGAGGGTGCAGATATAGACAGCGCTGCTGGCGAGCAGAGCGTCTTTGGTACCATTGACGGTGCGCAAGCACCTTCCAAGACGGCATTTAGCTCGGCGATCACCAATTTCTGGTTCACCAATCCCATCACAAGAGCCAGCAGCACCATGGCGGAATGCGCCGCGGTTATGGATGGTAACCAAAAGATCGCCGCTGAATAAAAGCGAATTTGGTCGATTAACGCTGCTTTAGGCAGCGACGATTCCATTAGCCGGGAAAGGTTGCTGCGAACGCCTCGTTTGGAAGTCTTGCTGTATTGGCGACAAAGCTAACCGTATGATAGGTGCCGCACAGGGCCAAAATTTCCAATTGCTGCTCTACGGTCCAGTCCTTTTGGAAACGCGCGAGCGTTTCATCTGAAATGCTTCCCGCCGCACATAATTCATCAATAGCCACCATTAAGAAATACTCTTCACTGGGCCATAAGTCCGCTTCGATTTCTGTGGCTCGTGTTGCCCCTATTTGGGTCTCGCACAACTGTGCGGCATGGCCAAAAACCGCCACATGGACCCCCCATTCATATTCGCAATTTTTATTTGCGGTTACGCGTAGAATAACAATTTCCCGAACGCGCAATGGCAATGGGCTTTCCTCATCCAGAAGATTGGGCACGCCTTTTTCCAAAAATCGCTGACTATTGGCAAAGGTTCTAAACAGAGCAAGGAGGTATCCATCCACGGTCGGATATTGTGCGAGCAATGATGCAATTTCTTCGGGGAATGGCTCTTTGATGGGGTGAAGAGAGTTGGACATAGGGAAACCTTGCGCTACATTAATTGTAGCGAATATACGCTACATATTATGTAGCGTCAATAGATTTCAAAACCAGTGAGAGAAGAAAATGAGTAAAATTGGCGGACATTCTGTAAGAGGGTCATCTACAGGTCGCCCAATCATGGTCCTTCTCGATCTATTGGGTCAGCGCTGGGTGCTGCGGATTTTATGGGAGCTGAGCTCCAGCCGAGCCAACTTCCGTACCTTACGCAAACGATGCGATGATGCGTCTCCAACAATACTCAACAAACGTCTCAAGGAGTTGAGGGACCTTCACCTCGTTGATCTAAACGAGCAAGGCTATGGGCTAACCGAAATGGGAAATGAACTCGCGCAACAATTTACAACGCTACATTTATGGGCCGAAAGTTGGGCCAAGAAAATTGATGACTAATGGCTGATTGGGCCCCGGACTGCCACCCCCGGATTGGCCACTAGACTGGCGCAAGAGGCGGGTTTTCGGGCCAAATCGAGTGTTTTTGCGATCAGCTGCGGAGAGAACGCGCTGAATGGTCTAGGCTTTGGGATTGGCATTTTGTACGGTGATTGCCTAGTGTTTCGTTGAACCGGAGTGTTAATCATCGATATGTCGAGATTGCTGAGCTCTTTTTTTGCTGTTTTCTGCTTATGCGCTGCTGCCAGCGGCGCGGTGGACAATGCCGCCTTTGCTGGTGACAAATCCTCAAAAAACGCAACTGAGACAATCGATCTGCGCGATTTTGAGAAAATCCGGGTTTCTGGTGTTTATGACATCACAGTGCGCGCCGGGCGCGACTATGGAATCCAGGTTGAGGGTAGGAGATCTGCCCTTGAACGCGCGAATATCAAGGTTGAAAATAACACCCTCATTCTTGGCCATGAAAAGAAAAAGGGTGTCCGCGGCGTGAAGAAGTCTCTTAATGTCGTAATCTTAATGCCGCGCTTGCATCAAATTGATGTGTCCGGCGTCGTCGATGGCACGATCTCAGACGTGATGGCGGATGATTTTCGGGTCAATGTTTCAGGCGTTGGCGATCTTAAAATCGAGGGACGTTGTGATCGTCTGATTGCCCGCTTATCCGGGGTCGGCGATTTGAGTGCACGCAAGCTGGTGTGCAACCATGCAGAGGTGCGTGTATCGGGCGTTGGTGATGCGACCGTTTATGCAAGCGAAAGCCTTGATGCCCATGTGAGCGGCATTGGCGATTTGACAAGTTATGGATCGCCAAAGCGCGTGCGTAAAAACCGCAGCTTTTTTTCTACCATTCGCGTTCACTAATACCGATCGGCGCGAAGCCCGTCTTTAGCGAACGGGTTACATGGTGACCAGCGTATCGGCAACGCCGGGCGGGGGCGCAGGCTGATCGGGGACGAAGAAATCAACAACCAGCTTGTGCGACGGGTCAACGCGGTATTGTTCAAAATCGGTAACCCCGTTCTCATAGAGAAAATTGTCATCGATCAAAAACTGCCCGGTTAAATCGCGCGATGGTTTTTGAAAAATCAGATGGGCCGCATCGGCGAGAATTTGCGGTGTGCGTGAGGCTTGAATCATTGCATCGCCCCCAAGGGCAAATTTAACCGCTGCGGTGGCGATGGCGGTGCGCGGCCATAGCGCATTAAACGCAACCCCGTCCTTGCGAAATTCTTCTGCCATGCCAAGCACGCTCAGCGACATGCCATATTTTGCCATGGAATAGGCAACATGGCTTTGAAACCATTTTGGTTGCATATCGAGCGGCGGCGATAGCATTAGCACATGGGGGTTTTCTGCCTTTTTAAGATGGGGGATACAGGTTTTTGAAACCAGAAAGGTTCCCCGTGCATTGATTTGGTGCATCAGATCCCAGCGTTTCATTTCCGTCGCTTCGGTTCCGGTCAGGCTGATAGCGGAGGCATTATTGACGCAGATATCAATACCGCCAAACGTCTCTACAGTTTTTGCAACCGCGCTTTGCACTTGTGCTTCGTCGCGTATATCCACAATAAGCGGCAAGGCTTTACCGCCCGCGGCCTCAATCTCTTCGGCGGCAGTATAGATCGTACCCGGAAGATGTTTGTGCGGCTCGGCGGTTTTGGCCGCAACAGCAATATTGGCGCCGTCTTGTGCAGCCCGTTTGGCGATTTCCAGACCGATGCCCCGGCTTGCGCCAGAAATAAAAAGGGTTTTGCCTGCAAGACTCATGAGAAACCTCCGGGGATGGTGTGCCCAATGGGCAGCAATTGACAATTTGGCCGCACCGTAGACAAACATGATCTGTCTGCCAAACAGGGAATACATATGGCTAAAGCCAGCGAACATTATGTCTGCCAGTCATGCGGCGCGGTCACAGCAAAATGGGCCGGGCGCTGCGACAGTTGCGGTGAGTGGAATTCACTCCAAGCGGAAAAAATGGAGGTGGGCCCGCCCGGCTCGCTGAATGCAGGAAAGTCTGCGGCTGGCAAAAAGGGATCGGCGGTGACGCTTAGCTCGCTCAGTGCGGGCGAGGGTGAGGGCGCGGTAAACCGCTTGCATACTGGCAATAGCGAGTTTGACCGGGCCTGCGGCGGCGGCTTGGTGCCGGGCTCTGTGCTGCTGATTGGCGGGGATCCGGGCGTTGGGAAATCGACCCTGCTGTTACAGATCGCAGCGGGCCTGGGGGAGGGAGGCAATAAGGTTGCCTATATTTCCGGGGAGGAAGCGCCTGCGCAAATTCGCCTGCGTGCCGCGCGCCTGCAACTCAATGACAAGCCCGTTGGCCTCGCCTCAGCCACGGCCCTGCGCGATATTCTGGCGACTCTGAAGTCGGAAAAGCCTGATGTTGTGATCATTGATTCGATCCAGACTATCTGGTCCGATGCGCTGCCCGGCACGCCCGGTTCGGTCACCCAGATGCGCGCCTGTTCGCAGGATCTGATTCGGTTTGCAAAGACCTCAGGCGCGGTATTGATCCTTGTTGGCCATGTCACCAAGGACGGCCAGATTGCAGGCCCGCGCGTCGTGGAACATATGGTCGATGCGGTAATGTATTTTGAAAGCGAGACCGGCCGGGACTTTCGCCTCTTGCGCGCGGTAAAAAACCGCTTTGGGGCGGCCCATGAAATTGGCGTGTTTGAAATGACCGGGTTAGGGCTGCGCGAAGTGGCCAACCCGTCTGAATTGTTTCTGGCTGGACGCGGGGAGGCGGCAACCGGCACAGCGATTTTTGCAGGCATAGAAGGCACAAGGCCGCTGCTTGTTGAGATTCAGGCGCTGGTTTCCCCGTCGACGCTTGCCGCGCCGCGCCGCGCGGTGGTTGGCTGGGATGCACCGCGCCTTTCCATGTTGTTGGCGGTGCTCGATGCGCGGTGCGGTTTGGGCTTTAGCCGTCACGATGTGTTTTTAAATGTTGCGGGGGGCTTGCGCATTGGCGAGCCTGCCGCCGACCTTGCTGCGGCAGCGGCCCTGACCAGTTCCCTGTTTGAGGCGAGCCTGCCCCATGATCATGTGGTGTTTGGTGAAGTCGCGCTATCAGGACAGATTCGTCCGGTAAATCAGACAGAAGCGCGCATGAAAGAAGCTGAAAAGCTTGGCTTTGGCGGGGTGGTTTTGCCGGCGGCAACAAGCGGCACCGAGCCGGGCAATTTACAGCTACGCACCCCGCAATCCCTGCACGATCTGGTTAATTGGGTTCGCGGGTTTGCACCGCCCGGATAAGAAGATCACGGATCTGGTCAAAATCATCGCAATTGATCTGTTGAGACAATCGATTAAGCCATGTAGAACCGTGCTAAGTCTGGACCTAAAGTTGAGTCGTGATGCGTGCAACCACGTTTCGATAAGGTCCGATAGGAATCGCATATGACTGTGTTCGATCTGATCGTGATCATTGTGTTGCTGGCCTCTACCGGCCTTGCGGTGGTGCGCGGCGGCATTTTGGAACTTGCCACGCTGATTGCGCTCGGCCTTGCGATCTTGCTTTCCATTCAGCTGTCTGGCCCGTTTGTTTCCATGCTGGGGCGCGAAGGTTCGCTGATTGTTACCCTATTTGTTTATGCCGGGCTGATCGCCGGGTTTTTCATCGTTCTTTATACCATCACCCACATATTGCTCGCGCGCTATCGTCTGTCTGCCAATGGCCAGCGGATCAATCGGATTGCTGGCGGTATATTTGGATTTTTACGCGGCTATGTGATTATCGGCCTTGGGTTTCTCGCCTATGGCTATCACCTCGATGAAGCCCATCAACATGATAGTGTGCGCAAGGCGTTTACCTTGCCGCTCGCGCAATCGGCGGCCGGTATTTTTGAACGTCTTATCCCCGCTGAAAATACCATAACCGATGAGCAAGCATCGAGCGACCTGAAGAAAGATGCAGCCAGTGAAGGCTATGGGCGCAGTGACCGCGCGGGCCTGTCAGAGGTGATTACAACGGTCACAACATCGCAGAGCGATGAAGATAATAGTGAGACGAATTCGAGCGAAGGCGATACACCGTAATGAACTCACCAGTAAGCGTACCCATGAATAAACCTGCCTCCCATCGCGTCTGCGATGTTACTGACTTTTTGCAGTCCCATCGCTCCCCAAAAGACGGGCCGCAAGAGAGGGATGCCCTCAGTGCACTGATTGAAAGCGAGCGCCTCCATGAGGAATGCGGGGTTTTTGGCCTTATCGGCGGGGATGATGCGGCTGCCATTGCAGCCCTTGGTATTCATGCCTTGCAACATCGCGGGCAAGAGGCTGCGGGCCTGACAAGTTTTGATGGCGAGCGGTTTCATTCTGAACGCCAAATGGGTTTGGTTGCCGATCAGTTTTCCGATGCGCCCACGCTGGGCCGCCTAAAGGGCCGCGCGATCATTGGCCATACGCGCTACTCAACCCAGGGCGAAACGGTGATGCGTAATGTGCAACCGCTTTATGCCGATCTGGAGCGCGGCGGCATTGCGATTGCCCACAATGGAAATCTGACCAATGCGCGCACCTTGCGCGCCAATCTGGTGCGGCGCGGCTGTATTTTTCAATCAACATCCGACAGCGAGTTGTTTTTGCAATTGACCGCGCGCTCGCAACATATGGCAATTGTCGATAAATTGATTGATGCGTTGAAACAGATTGAGGGCGCTTACGCGCTGACGGTTCTGACGACTGAGGGAATGATCGGTGCGCGCGATCCGGCAGGCATTCGCCCGCTGGTTTTGGGCGAGCTTAATGGGGCTGCGATTTTAGCATCCGAGACGTGCGCGCTTGATTTGATTGGCGCGAAATTTGTGCGCGATGTGCGGCCGGGCGAGGTGGTTATTTGCCATCCCAATGGTGAGGTCGAGAGCCGGGAATTTTCTTTGGCAGCGGGCAATGCACGGCCTTGCATCTTTGAACTTATTTACTTTGCCCGTCCCGACAGTGTGATTGATGGCAAAAGTGTCTATCAGGTGCGCAAACAATTGGGCGAACAATTGGCCCTTGAAGCCCCATGCGAGGCTGACTTGGTGGCGTCAATTCCCGATAGCGGCACCCCGGCGGCGATCGGTTATTCACGCACCAGCGATCTTCCCTATGAGATGGGGCTAATTCGAAGCCACTTTGTTGGGCGCACCTTTATTGAACCCCAGCAAAAAATTCGCGAAGCCGGTGTTGCCCGCAAACATTCTCCCAACCGCGCCATCCTGAACGGCAAAAATGTGGTGCTTGTAGATGATTCAATCGTGCGCGGTACCACGTCTCGCAAAATTGTTGAGATGGTGCGCGCTGCCGGTGCGAAGTCTGTCCATATGCGCATTGCCTGTCCGGCGATCCAGCATCCAGATTTTTATGGCATTAACACACCGTCCTATGAAGAACTGCTGGCTCATGAGCGCAGTGTGGAAGAAATGTGTGCGATTATTGGTGCGGACAGTTTGGCATTTCTGTCGGTGGACGGATTATATAAGGCCATGGGCAAAGGCCCGCGCGATGATGCGGCTCCTGCCTTTACCGATCATTGTTTTACCGGTGATTACCCAACGCGCCTTGTTGACCGGGATGAAGAAAGCCGCAGCTCAATGATTACGCAGCTCTCCTTGCTTGCAGAAAGCGGCTAAGCGCTAAATCGCCCACTACTAATGAGCGCCGCCAAATATGCCGGTTCGCACCGAATAATCGGCGGCGATTTGATATTCCGGATCATCATCAGTTTCGATCATTAATTGCCCGGCACGGGTTAGCAGCTGGTGGCAATCTCGCGATAAATGACGCAAGCGGAGGGTTTTTCCAAGAGCGGCATATTTCGCCGCCAGATCCTCAATCGCTTGCAATGCGGACTGGTCGACAACCCGCGAATTTAAAAAGTCGATAATCACCAGATCGGGGTCGTCTTCGGGCGAAAACAGCTCGGCAAACCCTTCCGTTGAGCCAAAGAATAACGACCCTTCAAGCACATAGGTTTTTGCGCCCGGTACGGTTTTACTGTCGCGCGATTGAATACGGAT
The DNA here is from genome assembly GCA_964421675.1 of uncultured Caulobacterales bacterium. Lineage (GTDB taxonomy): Bacteria > Pseudomonadota > Alphaproteobacteria > Caulobacterales > Parvularculaceae > CALLPQ01. The sequence continues at coordinate 13,676 of CAYQXV010000018.1, read as the reverse complement.
CTGTTTGGAATTATTCCACGCATAGGCAAGCGCAGAGACAATCACGCCAACCACAACCGCGGTCGCCAGATCGTAGCGAACTGTGACAGCGGTCACGAGAACAATCACAAAGGCATCGGTTAACGGAATTTTTCGCATGATCATCAAGCTGCGCCATGCGAAGGTGCCAATCACCACCATAAACATCACGCCGACCAATGCGGCAAGCGGGATCATTTCGATTAAGCTCGATGCAAACAAAATAAAGGCGAGGAGCAAAAGCGCCGCACTCAATGCCGATAAGCGCGTCCTGCCCCCTGAGTTCACATTGATCATGGACTGGCCGATCATCGCGCACCCGCCCATGCCGCCAAAAAACCCGGTAATCAGATTTGCCGTGCCTTGCGCAACACATTCTTGAGACGCGCCGCCGCGCTTGCCGGTAATCTCCCCGACAAGGTTCACCGTTAACAGGCTTTCAATCAACCCAATCGCGGCAAGAATAAAGGCATAGGGAAAAATAATGTTGAGCGTTTCCAACGATAGGGGAACGTTCGGCAGATGGAATGGGGGAAGTGCGCCTTGAATATTTGCAAGATCGCCAACACGGGGCACATCAAGATTTAACCCGAGCACAACCAGCGAGACAACACCAATGCCAGCAAGCGGCGCGGGGATGGCGCGGGTCAGCTTTGGCAATAGCCAAATCACCAGCATGGTTAGCCCCGTCAAAGCAAGCATCAACAATAACGGCATGCCGCTCAACCATTCGCCAGCTGCCATGCCGTGCCCGCCGCCAGATGATCCGTGTGCCTGCGCAGAGCCGGGAACTTGAAACTGGCCAAGCTGGGCGAGAAAAATAACGATCGCCAATCCATTGACAAAACCCAACATAACCGGCGTTGGCACCAAGCGAATAAATTTCCCAAGCCTGAAAATGCCTGCAAGCAATTGAAGGATCCCCATCAACACAACGGTCGCGAAGAGATATTCAACACCGTGATCGGCCACGAGCGCGACCATCACCACCGCCAACGCCCCCGTCGCACCAGAAATCATGCCCGGTCGCCCGCCAATCAATGCGGTCACAAGCCCGACAATAAAGGCAGCATACAGACCAACCAGCGGCTCGACGCCCGCAACAAATGCGAACGCAACCGCTTCTGGAACCAGCGCCAATGCCACTGTTAGTCCCGCCAGAATTTCTGTCTTGATGAGGGCGGGGGTAAAATCAGAAATTTTTCGAGCCCCCGTAAGGTCGTCAAAAGAGACCTGACCGCCCAAGGCTTTGAGGCTTGAAAGCGAGCGCGCCGCCAACATACGAGGGCGCGAGCTTGAAGGGGTTTGTGTCATGAGAGGGTACCAATACAAATGCAAAGGACGCCTATGCCAGTCTTTATGCTGCGATGCAATATAATCTGGGCACTTTTACCTAAATCGATAAAGTGCTGGCCGCCCCCCATTGCGCTTGGCGTCTTCCTCAACCACAGTGCGTCCCCGCCTTTTCATAAGAAGCCAGATGACAAGAAGAATGCCCCGACGATGACGACGAATTTGTATACCCATAAGTCTTTTCATACCCATGAGGTGCCGCCCGGCCATGTTGAGCATGGGGGGCGTTATCTGGCCGTTGAAAACGCCTTGCGCGCGGAACAGTTTGCGGACTTATCCTGGCAGGAGGCCCCGCGCGCGGACTTGGCGCTTGCCGGGCTGGTCCATCCAGAAATTTACGCCGATAAGATTGCCAGCGCGGTAGCGCAAGAGACCAGTGCGGTTGCGCAAGAAAATACTAGCGCGCGGGCCCCTTCAATGGCGCAATTGGATGCCGATACCTTTATGGGCCCCTCAAGCCTTGATGCGACATTGCGGGCAGCAGGCGGCGCGGCGGCGGGCGTAGATGCTGTCTTTTCAGGGCAGGCCCGCAATGCATTTGTTGCAGCCCGCCCGCCCGGTCATCATGCCGAGCCAGACCGCGCAATGGGGTTTTGCCTTTTCAATCATGTGGCCATTGCCGCCCATCATGCGCGCCAGCGCCACGGCGTGCGCCGGGTCGGGGTTGTTGATTTTGATGTCCATCATGGGAACGGAACCGAGGCCATCTTTTGGCAGGATGAAGAGGCGTTCTTTGCCTCCAGCCATGAATGGCCGCAATATCCTGGAACCGGGCGTGAGAGCGATCGCGGCGGTTTTGATAATATTTGCAACGCGCCCCTTCCCACCGGTACGGACGGCAAACAGTTTACGCGCGCCTGGGGAGAAAAATTGCTGCCCGCTTTGTCAGATTTTAATCCAGAGATTATTATTATTTCTGCTGGCTTTGATGGCCATGCCGCCGACCCGCTTGGAGGTTTTGCCCTTGTGGAATCGGATTACGCTTGGTTGACTGAGCAGCTCATGCAGGTTGCAAATGGATGCTGCAATGGGCGGATTGTATCGGTGCTCGAAGGCGGTTATGACCTCGATGCATTGGGTTCGAGTGTCGCAGCTCATGTGGGTGCGCTTACGCATCATTAGCGGTAATTGGGAAGCGTTTCGGCAACGGGGCTATCATCACTTATGACAGGACGCATCATCACGGTACGCCATGGCCGACCAGCCTTGTCGCGCAAGGTGATCCATTCGGCCAAAGAGTTTGGTGAGTGGTGGAAACTTTATGATGAAGGCGGCTTGCAGCAAGGCGATGTGCCCCCGCAAGCCCTGAGGGATTTGGCGCAAAGTGCAAAAACCTTGCTTGCCTCGCCCATGCCGCGCGCGATTGAAACTGCGCAATTGATTGCCCCGGCTGGACTATCGGTGCAATCGGATGTGCTCTTTGTTGAAGCACCGCTGCCGCCGCCGCCATTGCCCGATTGGGTTAAATTTTCGCCGCGCGTCTGGGGCGTCTTGTCGCGAAGCTGGTGGACGTTTGGATATGCGCCCGGTGATATGGAAACCCGGCCCCAAACATGGGTGCGCATTGACCGCATCATTAATGTGCTGAGCGAACATGCAGGCGAGGGCGACGTTATTTTATGCGCCCATGGCTATATAAATTGGATGATGTCGCGGCGCATGAAACGCCATGGCTGGGCGCTGGAAAAGCGGCGCAGCGGTAACAAACATTGGTCGCACCGGGTCTATACGCGTCCCTAATCGCCCCCTGATTTACCCATCATATGGTTGACCAACCACCGGGCAATAATTCATACAGCCGTAAAGCCAAAAGGGCCAAA
>CAYQXV010000018.1:3811-10385 GCA_964421675.1 uncultured Caulobacterales bacterium | reverse complement strand
GGGCCAAAGGGGATTTAGCAAATGCCAACACCTGCAGACATCAAGAAAATGACATTTGAAGCCGCCCTCGCCGAGCTTGAGGATATTGTCCAAAAGCTGGAGAGCGGGCGCGCAGAGCTTGAAGAGTCCATCACCCTGTATGAGCGCGGCGCGGCCCTGAAGGCCCATTGCGCGGCCAAGCTGAAAACCGCCCAAGAGAAAATTGAGAAAATCGTCATTGATGACGCCGGGACCGTTAGCACGCAGCCCGCAAGTTTTGACTAGTCAAAACAACCGATACGCTTATTCGGTGTGACGATATTGCCATTTAGCTGCCCAAAGCCGCTTTAAGAGCAATTATTGCGAAACTGTGATCAGATATTGCTGCTATCGGCCCCAAAAGATGCTTTCAAAGTGCGACGAAAATCTTTAAATCTACGCTATTGGGCATTGCATTTATGCGAGAAACCTCGTCTACGGGCGCAGCGTTAGGGCAGAAGGCATATGCTCATCTGGGGCTATCTGGCTCACCTATATCTATCAGGTCTTCGCATGCTCATCGCATGCACCTAAACTGCGTACTTTTAGAATGGTAACACTACATGACTGATACATCGTCATCTTCCAAAACTCCGCTTCTTGATCAGGTCAAATGGCCTGCAGATTTGCGCAAATTGCCAAAGTCCGATCTTCGTCAGCTGGCCGATGAGTTGCGCCAGGAGATGATTGACGCGGTGTCGGAAACCGGTGGTCATTTGGGGTCTGGGCTCGGCGTTGTCGAACTGACCGCGGCCATCCATTATGTGTTTAACACGCCTGATGACCGGTTGGTTTGGGATGTGGGCCACCAATGTTACCCCCATAAAATTCTAACTGGCCGGCGCGATCGCATCAGAACCTTGCGCAAGGGCGGCGGATTATCCGGTTTTACCAAACGCGCTGAAAGTGAATATGATCCCTTTGGCGCTGCCCATGCGGCGACATCAATTTCCGCCGCTCTCGGCTTTGCCCGTGCGCGCGATCATCTTGGTAAAGATAATCATGCAATTGCCGTGATTGGTGATGGCTCCATGTCTGCGGGTATGGCCTATGAGGCGATGAATAATGCTGGCCATCTTGGTTCCAAGCTGGTGGTTATTTTGAACGATAATGATATGTCGATTGCGCCCCCCGTTGGCGCGATGAGTGCCTATCTGGCGCGGGCCTCCTCTTCGGGGGTCTATCAAGGCTTCCGGTCTTTCTCCAAACAGCTGGGCAAACGATTGCCCCACGCAATTTATAAACAATTGCGCAAGGCCGAAGAATATGGCCGCGGCATGGTGACCGGCGGAACCTTGTTTGAAGAATTAGGGTTTTACTATGTGGGTCCAATCGATGGCCATAATTTGGATCATCTGATCCCGGTTCTCGAAAATGTTCGGGACATGAAAGACGGCCCGGTTCTGGTTCATGTGGTGACCAAAAAAGGTAAGGGATATGCCCCTGCCGAAGAGGCCTATGATAAATATCACGGCGTTGCCAAATTTGATGTGGTCTCCGGCAAGCAAAGTAAGGGCACACCGAATGCCCCGTCTTACCAAAAAGTTTTCGGCAAGACCTTGGTCAAGGAAGCGGAAACCGACAATAAAATTATCGGCATTACGGCTGCCATGCCCTCAGGCACGAGCCTTGATATGTTTGCCGATGCTTATCCCGACAGATGCTACGATGTGGGGATTGCTGAACAACATGCGGTAACATTTGCTGCCGGTTTGGCAGCTGATGGGATGCGCCCCTTTGCGGCGATCTATTCGACATTCTTGCAGCGTGCTTATGATTCTGTTGTCCATGACATTGCCATTCAGAATTTGCCCGTGCGTATTCCGATGGACCGGGCGGGCCTTGTGGGCGCTGATGGGCAAACCCATGCCGGGGCGTTTGATATTGCCTATCTTGGGTGTTTGCCGAACATGGTATTGATGGCCGCCGGTGATGAAGCCGAATTGGTGCATATGACCTCAACGGCGGTTGCCTATGATGAAGGCCCGATTGCATTTCGCTATCCGCGCGGCGAGGGCGTCGGCGTTGATATGCCAGAAATTGGCAAGCATCTGGAAATTGGCAAAGGCCGGATTGTGCGCGAAGGCACAAAAGTCGCGCTGCTTGCTTATGGCGGGCGTCTGGCAGAAGCGTTGAAAGCAGCGGACATTCTCGAAACGCAAGGTCTATCGACAACAGTTGCCGATGCACGCTTTGCCAAGCCCCTCGACACGGATCTGGTTGAGCGTCTTGCACGCGAGCATGAAGTGTTCATCACCATTGAAGAAGGCTCGATTTGCGGCTTTGGTGCGATTGTTATGCATCATTTGGCCAGTGTCGGTGCGATGGATAGCGGCCTAAAAATCCGCACACTGACATTGCCTGATATCTTCCAGGATCAAGACTCGCCAGTGAAAATGTATGATGCGGCGCGGTTGAATGCCCCGCAAATTGTCGAAACTGTGCGCCAGACCCTCGGTATCACTGCGGATGTGGTCAATATTCGCGGCTAAAAATGCCGCTGGGGCAACATTCATAGGCTGATATGGGCAATGATCTGACTGCCCTTTTAAGTGATATTCGTTCTTGTACTCTTTGTGCAGACGATATGCCTCACGATCCACGACCAGTATTGCAGGCGAGCGCATCGGCGCGCATTGGCATTTTTGGCCAGGCCCCCGGCGCGCGCGTGCATGCCAGTGGGCGTCCCTTCACGGACCCATCAGGGGACCGATTGCGCGAATGGATGGGGATTGAGGCGGACGTGTTTTACGATGAAACGCGCATTGCCATTGTCCCAATGGGGTTTTGTTTTCCCGGTAACGATGCCAAAGGCGGTGATTTGCCGCCGTTAAAACAGTGCGCGCAAACTTGGCGCGCGCGGTTGATGGAAGAGCTTGATCAGCTGGAGCTTATATTGCTGGTCGGGGCCTATGCACAAAAATGGCATTTGGATAAACCGGATAACAAGCCTAAAAAAACACTCACGCAAACGGTTGAGCATTGGCGCGATTATGGTCCGAAATTTATTCCGACCCCGCACCCCTCATGGCGCAATAATGTGTGGCTCAAGAAAAATCCGTGGTTTGAGCGCGAAACACTTCCCGAACTTAAAAGACGCGTGCGCGCGGCCTTAAAAGCGGGATAACCCTAAAACTCTGGGTGCCAATTATTTGGTGTGCACGCTTACAATGCCGTCATCAGTTTTGGCTAAATAGGCAACGGTGCCAGCAAAGGCGGTGGCGCCTTTTTTGCGCGTGCGCATATAAACCAGCATATCGCCGCGGGCATCGCCATCAAAGTCCGCATGGGCAAGCGGTTGGATGGTGATTGTCTCTTCGGACATATCCACTGTCCAGTTTCCAAAACTGTCTGCCTCGCGGGCATTTTCGCGCGCCGCGGCGTCTGGTGCGGGGGCAAAGCGCAGTAATGCCTCATCGGGCAGGGCGGCAATGTCGCCGAAGGACAGTAAGCCATCCTCAAAGTTGGTGCGCTCGGGCGTGCCTGAGGCAATCAGAAAATTAAGCATGCCACAGGCGCGGCGGAAATATTCCTCGCGGCGTTGGTCGCGCCCGGTCAGGGCAAACCAACCCAGTCGCTCCAGGCGATTATATTCATCGCAGGTGCGGCACTTGTCGGTCGCGGCGGGCGCTTCGGGCGGTGAGGACAAGGTGACCTCAACATTAGCGCCGCGATCGTTCACCAGATCGCGCGATAATAGCTCGGTTAGGCTCGCGCGGGTATAACATCCTTGGGTGAGGCCATTGAAAAACGGGGCATCGCTTAACAGGCACACCGCATCTGGGTCATCGCTTTGTGCCGGTGCCAATGAAATGGTTGAAGCAGGGCCCGAGCTGGGCCCTGAGCTGGGCCCTGAAGTGGGCGCTGAACGTTCACTCTTGCTGGCACCCTCGCTGGCAGGACCGTTAAGGCTGCCCGTTGCAGCCAGCCCAACTGCGCCAATGAGGCCAATCGCGCCCCCGATCAATCCTGATAATTTCGTATCAAGTCTCATTGCCTAAGACCCCTTCTTCAAACCCCGCCCATTATACCGCGTTGTTGGGCGGCTGGCTATCTCTGGACCTGCGAACCGGGTCAAAAGCCTTATAGAAGCCCAAGTTCGGCCAGTTTGAGGTGCAGATCTGGCGGGGTTTCGCCCGTTTGGCGTGTGCCAAGATCGGCCGGAGCGTCTTCTGCGCGCAAATATCGCCAGCCTTGAAAGGCACGGCGCATTTGGGGTTGGGTGCGGATCAGGGGAGGGTCCATCAGCAGGGCCGAGCGCTCAATCCCGTCTTCGCCAGTGACTTTTTTGATCTGGGCAATGGTCTGCCGGCACAAAATTACGCCCTTGATCACCCAATAGATGGACCCGCCATCAAGCAATTCGTCTGCCCGTTTTGGGTGCATGCGGGTGATATGATCATGGTAGGGGCCAAAGCCGCGCGGGCGTTTTTGTTTTGCGCGCCGACCAATCCAATCTTCAAGTCCCTCGACCGATTGTGTGCCAACGCTAAGTTTAATGAGATTGAGTGCCATGGGATAAAGATAGCCCCTTACGATGGGTCGTCCAAGCGCATGGGGGCTGTTTGTGGAAAAGGAATTGGAGGTCGATGGAGGATAAAGGCACAAGTGCCAAAATCGTATGTGTACAGAAGATGCGCTATTCAGCAACGCGCAGCTTGGCAACTTCGCGGTGGCGACGGCGTTTCAGGTCGTGGCGCACGGACCGTTTGACCAGAATATAGAAAATGAAATAGCAGGTCGCGGCACCAATAGCGGCAAGCCACATTGGCAGGTTTTCAAAAATAATCGCCATGCGCTCATAGCTAAGGCCAATTCTGTTGGCAAAAGCGGGGAATTGTTGCCCAACTAAAAGACAAGCGCCGAGCGCTGTCATGGCAAAGGCCAGCAGACCTGCCAGCGCCGCGCCAATGGTAACGCCCATATCGGCATATTCTTCCGACTTGGAGATAATCATTTTTGTTGGATCGCCAGAAAGCGAGCGCGTTGCCGCGTATAAGGCGCGCGCGCGTGCGGCCCGCTCTTCGGGGGAGAGAGATTGTTTTTTCTGGTCGCGCACTTCGTCAACATCAACCAGCGGGATAACTGCCACATCTTCATCCGTGGCGAGAATAAGTTCACATTCGCTGGCTGGCGCGACATCTGCGGTGGGCACAACCAATGACGCATCGGTTGGCATTAAAAACAGCGACTTTTCGGCAGCGCGCCGGCGCACAAGGCCATCAAGCGTTACCAGTTCGCCATTAACTTTCGCGCGGGTCCACATATCAAAGGCCGCCGCTGCGCCAAGCTTATCGCCTTCATTTAATTTTCGCAGGACCGTTGAGCGTTTCCAGTTTGCTTCGCCAATGTTGAAGATCAGCGAGACCAGGGCGTCATGTTCATTTTGGTTAAGAGGGGCGCGAACGCTTGCGGCGAGAACTTGTTCAATCGGTTCAACATCATCGCGCAATAACCGGTCGGCATCGCCTTCGGTGACGCTCATGCCATGGCGAGCTGTTCCCGTATGGCCATAGCCAACGGACCATTGCTCACTAGGCGCGTAATGCGCCGCCATGCGCAATCCCTCATATCCCTTGATCAGGTTTAGACCGGTATCACCAGTTTTCATGGCCTGACTAAAACTCCCACATACCTGCTATAGGGGTTAAATTATCACGCTATGTCCCGTTTTGGTAGCCCGCTTATGTCGAAGTTTGCGGTTCAGTTGAAATTGTGTCGTTTCAGCACATTCTGGGATAAATGACGCTTTTTGGGTTGGAAAATCCCTTGTTTTTCCCCTTTTAGGAGAATTTTGATCGAAAAGTTCATGAACGTGCGACTGGCATGAGATTTGGTATCCCTTATACTGAAAACGAATATTCCCAGTAATGAGGTATCGCCGATTTGGCAGATTGGCCTCGAAAGATGAGGGTTTAGGGTATGGGAAATGGTGTAGCTAATATTATAGCGGCATTGATTATTGCCGGGGCGCTGGTTGGCACTGAGGTGCTGGACCGAAACGAGAAACCGCAAAGTTCTGCGTTACCCAGCTCTCAAGATGAGGTCGATCAATGGATCGCGCGGGCTGTGGGCGATATTCGCAATGATATTGTGGTCAATTGCGGATGTTGCGGCGAGGGTGAAGGCGCAGGACGCCAGGCGCTTAGGACGCCGACCCGGTCTTTTTAAGGGCCCGCCCCGTCCCTCGGCGAATCGCACCCTATAGTCCTGGCGATTTTCCGGCGACGCGGCGGGCTCCTCAACCGCTTTCCAGTAATAGTGATTCCAACGTGTTAACGCCCATTGACCCGGCGCCGCCGGTCAATCCGGTGTTTCCGCCGACGACGCCAACAATTTTCGTTCCTCCGATAGGCGGGCCAACAGTGCCGCCTACTAATGTTGTGCCGCCTGGTTTTGCGCCCCCAACGGGGCCTCCGCCAGGTGGAGTTCCAGGTGGGCCGCCCGATGGGCCGACCGATGGGCCACCCCCAGATGGACCGACATCAGACTTGCCTCCGCCTGCAGGACCTCCGCCAGGTGGAGTTCCAGGCGGACCGCCCAATGGGCCACCGCC
>CAYQXV010000018.1:2442-3711 GCA_964421675.1 uncultured Caulobacterales bacterium | reverse complement strand
GGACCACCACCGGATGGACCGCCTCCTACGGATGTGCCTGAACCGGCATCCTTGGCTGTCTTATTGGCTGGATTATTGGCAATGGTCTTGTTTGGACGCCGCCGCGCTGCGCGCAAGGCCTAAACTCCACATTGCTCAAATGCCCGATGGTTTAACCATCATCGGGCATAAACAACCGGCTCGGTTGCAGCTTTAGTCCGTCCAAAGAGCAAATCGCGACAGGGTCATCATGACATACTGCGAGTACGCTCTCTATTGCACCGACGCTATCGCCGCGTAGCCCCTTTGCTTGGGCCGGTGAGAGCAGAGCTGGCTGTCCATGCCGCAACCTGGATGTTTGCGGTCCATCCAAACCAATTGAGGGTAAATCGCGCAAGGCCAGATCAAGCCCAGCGAGAAATTCATCGCGGGCCTCGCCGGGCGGTGTATTTTCAATCTCATCGATTGTCACCGCATCATCTTCATGGAAGGGGCCAACGGCGGTGCGCCGCAACTGCGTAATATGACCTTCCGTGCCCAGCGCTTTTGCCATGTCCCTGACAAGGGCACGCACATAGGTGCCTTTGCCAGTTTCAGCTTCAAAAACAGCTTCATCAATGCTTGGTTGATCAATAAGTGTTAGCGAATAAATAGAGATTGTGCGCGGCGCAATCTCAACTTCATCGCCGCCGCGGGCAATATCGTAGGCGCGTTCTCCATTGATTTTGACCGCAGAAAATTGCGGGGGAACCTGTTCGATGTCGCCGGTGAACTGATCGAGGCAGGCGAGTATTTGGCTTTTATCGGGGCGCACATCGCTGGTTGCGATCACGTCACCCTCTATGTCATCGGTGCGCGTGGATTGCCCCCACTTGGCGGTAAAGCGATAGGTTTTGCGCGCTTCCATAACAAAGGGAACGGTTTTGGTCGCTTCCCCCAACGCAACAGGCAATATGCCAGTGGCGAGGGGATCGAGGGTTCCGGCATGGCCGCATTTTTTTGCATCAAACAGCCAGCGAACCTTCGAGACACATTCGGTTGACCCAACATCATAGTTTTTATCAAGAACAATCCAGCCGGAAATTGCGCGGCCTTTTTTGCGGCGTCGACCCATTGGGCACGTTCCTTATATCTATGTGGTACGGCGTGCCTGATGCCGGCGGTTTGGACGCAGCGACAAGGCAATTGTGCGTTAAATGTAACAGCTTGATCTGTTCGTCAATGCACACGGAAAAATTTTTAGGCCGTCGCGGTGCTAAGGGCCGGACTTTAGGGGCGCAATAGGAGTGC
>CAYQXV010000018.1:0-2342 GCA_964421675.1 uncultured Caulobacterales bacterium | reverse complement strand
GTGCGTTGAGACACAAAAAAGCCCCGCAAGAGGTGCGGGGCTTTCTTTATTTGTTTGGAATAAACCAGAGGCGATGTGCCGCCGATTTATTTTCCTAATTTGTCGAGTTGACGTGCTGCCCACTCTTTGCCGCCAAGGCCAAAGGCAATACCGCCAGCCAGCGCCGTGCCGATCAAGATGATTTGCGCTGCATTGGTAACGAACACGCCTGATGGGTCTAGGCCCATGCGCGAGATGCCGAGAATTGACGCCAGGGTAATGATGATCCCTCTTACCGCTTTGGCGGCGAAATCACCCATGCCTGTACCGGCTGCTGCGATGGCTTTTGCAACGAAGCCAGAAATGAGCACGCCTGCAAAAATGATAACTGAACCAAAGATGATCTGTGAGGCCATTGCCAGAACAGTATCAAGCGCCTGGGTCAGCGGCTCAAAGCCGAGCGTTTTCATGCCCTGAATTAAGCCAAGCAACAAGATCAGGAAACCGGCAATGCTGGCCACCAGCTTGGAAACACGCATGCCATCAGCGCCATCCATAAGGCCCATTTTAGCAACCGTATTATCAATGCCAGTATTTGGCAGTGTATTGCTGATCAGGTTCCGGACAAAATTTGCGATCAATGCAAAAATTCCGATGATGAAAATAGACACAATAATATTTGGAATTGATGTCATCACATCATTGAGCATGGCAACAGCAGGATCGGTAATCGCACTAATATCGAGAACCTGAAGCGCGGCAATTGAACCTGGAATAATCAACAGGGCAAAAACAATAGCGCCCAATGGATTTGACAGATTGACGCTCTTATCGGTTAATCCAAACCGCTGCGGGGCTTCATTGGCTTGAACCGCATTAAGCGTTGCAACAACGGCCTGGCGTGCCACTTTGGCGACGATGAAGAATACAAAGAAGGTCAGTGCCGCGCCAATCAGCTGTGGCAAATAGGCAAAGATCTGATCAAGCGTTGAGCGAATTGATGAGGCAATGGATGTCATCCCCAACTTCTCTAAGGCGAGTACGAGGGCACCCAAAATCACAACCCAATAGGCAGCAACACCCAGGCTTTGCCCAATTTTATCATTACCTTTCGCATTGCCATTAGCGTTTTTGACGAATGGAATTTTATCAATTGCACCGCCTAGAATGTTTTTGGCAATAATCGCAATAATCCAGCCAACGACCAGAATGATAATTGCCGATAAGACTTGCGGTCCGTAGTTTGTTAGAGCCGATTCAATCGGCTTTATAATTGCATCCATGGGTAGTCCCCTTATTGAGCGTGAGCGAGTTAGCGAATCCGAACATTGAAGTTTGTTGCGGTGTTCGTTTTGGCGGTGCCATCTTTCAAGTTTCTGCGATTAGTGAGTATTCCAATGATCGGCGCACCAATGATCAGTCAGGTGACCGGAATACCAGTTAGACAAATTAGTTATATTATAACCGACTTCTCTCGGCGATTTTAAAACCGACTTACGTCGGAAATATGACCATTTAAATTCATTATAGATGATTCGTAAGGTTGGTCATTATTCTGAATGTCCGTGTGGCCCGTATCAATTAAGGGCCGCGCGTCTCACGTAAGGCACAGGTCAATCGAAGCGAAGCTCGATCAATCAAGGCAAGATTGTGGCGAGCACAAGCTTATATTGAAATGGACCGGTATGTTGGTTCGAGGTGGAGGTTCGCAGCAGGGCTAAAGATCGTCGTCATGATCTGCCGATGACAGATCGCGGGCAACCTCAGGACTGGCCAATAAAGCGTCAATGCGCCCGGCTTCGTCAAAGCTCTCATCTTTGCGAAAAATCAGCGCCGGGGTATATTTCATGGCAATTTTTTTGCCCAATAGACCGCGCAAGCGCGGCGCATTCTCATTGAGACTGGCAATAATGGCTTCATCTTCATCAGTATGGCCGCGCTGGCTCGCCCCTAAGGGCATGCAATAGACGGTCGCTTGGCGCAGATCCGGCGTCGGGCGGACTTCGCTAATTGTCACCGAGACGCCGTCAAGCGCTGGATCGCGCAGATCATCGCGCTGGAACATTTCCACCAGTGCGTGACGAATCAACTCCCCCGCGCGCAATTGACGTTGCGAAGGGCCTTTTCCGCTTGTGCCGGTGCGGTTTGTTCGGGAGGAAGGTCGTTTAGCCATCGCCATGTCATAAGCGCCTCGATTGGAAAAATGAAGAGGCCGGAGGCTTTGCGGGCGGAAAAAGAGGTCTGACCCATGAAAAATTGCGCTATAGACGAGCCAGCCATGTCCGTTTCATCGCAATTGCAGTTTCATCAGATGAGGGGTGCAAGTCGTGAATCCGTTTAAAATTGAAGGCAGATTTTCGCCA
>CAYQXV010000017.1:8656-57533 GCA_964421675.1 uncultured Caulobacterales bacterium | reverse complement strand
ACGCCGATTGCCCGTTCCATTGTTCGCTGAGAGACCCGCCCCTGTAATCTTGGGCCAATTTGTCCGCCAATGATCACACCGGGAATGGTGTATGCGACCAAATGCCATGGCACCGCCGATAAACCGCCGGCGCGAATAAGCTGACCGATCAAAGTGAATGACGCAGCCGCGACGGTAACAATCACAACTGCAACCGATGTCGCCGCAGCCACGGCGACAGGAACGCCGCGCTTTGTCAATTGCGGCACGACAACCTCACCAATACCGACTGACAAAAGACCCGTAAGAAATGCACCCAGACTTGTAATCACCCCGCTAACCACACCAAGCTGGGGCGATGCATATTCAAACACACGTCCCGATCTGTCTGTGCGCGTAATCTTTTCTCCTTGGAGGTTTTTTTGATTGTCATCAGATGTCACATTGTGATGAAAGAAAATCAAAACCAGCGCGAGTATAAAAACCAGGAGCGCATAACCGATCATCAACACCGCATCATCAATTAAATGCGCGACCAGCGCCCCTAATATGGCGACCGGCACGGAGATTTTTAAAAACCTCAACGCCAATCGAAAATCGATTAATCCTTTTCGATAATAGCCGACAAAGCCCGATGTGAAACCAAATGTTTCCGTTAGCAGTGCGGTCCCAATTGCAGCCACCGTGCTCCCTAATGGATATTGGGGGCCAAGTAGCGGAAAAATGACGATAAATATTGGCGTGAACAAAGCCGCACCGCCAATACCGCTCAACATTGCGGTTGTTGCCACCATTGTTGCGATCGGCAACATAAACCAGTAGAGGGTAAAATCCATAAGGGGATAACTCGCAAAGCATTAGTCTTTGTAAGGAAATACTCAAAGGCTTAATGGTGGTTATTTCCGGCCCGCAAAAGGCACAAATTGGGTGCCGCCATAGGTCTGCTCGGTAGGCATAATTTCCATTTGGCTAATATTCACGCGCCATGGTGCCCCGACACAATATACAATTGCATCAGCAATATCAGCGGCGGTTAATTCTTCTGCCTTGGTATCTGTGACCTTATTCAACATTTCGGGATCATCAATTGCGACATTATAAAATTCACTAATCACCCGGCCCGGATTTATTTCTGTGACCCGCACGCCCGTCCCCTGTAGCTCCTGGCGTAAATCGCGGCAAACCTTATGGATGGCCCCCTTCGTTGCACCATATAAAACAGCAGGCGCTGGATATAATGCCAGAACAGAACTCATATTCACAATATGACCACGCCCCCGCTCAATCATTCCTGGCACGACGGATGTAATCATATGCAGTGCTGAGGTGACATTGGTATCAATTGTCATTTCGATATCTTCAATGCTGGCTTTCCAAACCGCGCCAAGTGAACGCCCCAAGCCCGCATTATTTACAAGGATATCAACCGGAATTTCCGCGCCAATTCGCTGAACCCCTTCGCGGTCGCGCACATCAAGCGCATGAGGAATACACCCTGTTTCTTTCTGCAACGCCTCTAACCGGTCTAATCTTCGCGCCGCCGCGTGAACAGTGACCCCTTTTGCACACAAGGCACGCACAGTTGCCTCGCCAATTCCGCTAGAAGCGCCGGTTACTAACGCGGTAGTTTTGTCATTAAGGGTCATTTTTTCAACTCCAATTATATATGCAACTTAAGCGTAACGTTTTCGCTTAGATGTTTTTCCGATGCCCGGATTAAAAGAATTTGTTGGGTCCAATGATTGGTAGAAATCACGCAAATCCGGATCAGCTTTATAAAAATGCCCAACATTATGTTCTGCTGGGTATTTCGCACCGCGCTTTTCAAAACTCTCAGTCAACTGTGCCTTCAAAGACGCCATGTCCGCACCTTTCTTGACCACGAAATCATGATGGAAAACATGGCAAAAGAAATGGCTAAGCGTTAGAGGAGCCGCTAGTTGGTCCCGGAGTTCTTTGGGCAATGGTTCATGCCAATGCTCATCATTTCGCGGAAGCGCAATATCAAAGGGCATTAAACCTTCAACGCTGTTTTTATGAATAATTGCAAACCGAACCGAAGCACCGCCGGCAACAAAGCGATGCAATAGCGCCGCATCGCTCTCTTTTTTTGTGCACGAAAAATATGCGCCATGGTCAGGATCAGTAAAAATCTCGTCCAATAATGCTGCAAGCGCGTCAATCGTAGCATCATTGGCTTTGATCATCAGCTGATGTTCATATTTTTTACTAAAGTCGCGGATGCGTTTGGGTAAATGATCAGGCAAAAATTTTGCAGTAAACTGAAGTACCCTATCAATCACCTTGTCCGGCAAAAAGGGAATTCGTTGTAAATACCCGTCCGCAGCGCTTTTAAAAGAAAATAGCTTGGGAAGAAAAGCCGTGCCAAAAGTTTTGATAAATAAATAGGTGTCTTTACAATAGCGATCTGCAGCATCAAAATAACTGCGATGCATATATTCACCAAGCTCAGGTAGTTCTTTAAATTCAGAAAGCACCCTGTTGCGCAGCACTGTAAAACGCTGTGGATCATTGGTTCCAATGTAAAATAATTGCTCGCGTTTTGGCGCCTCAAAGGTATCCAAGCGCACAGCAAAAACGGCAATTTTTCCCGCGCACCCGCTCGCCTCAAACAATCGTCTTTTATCTGCATTAAACCGAGCAGGAGTCTGCGCGCTTACATCGCGCACCCGCGCCTCATATTCGGTATCCGAGGCGAGCTTATTGCTTGAACCAACAACCTTGTTAAAATTTTTGCTATCAAGATTGTTCAGAATTTCTTCTGGAGTTTCGCCCAAATCAATATCCAGATGATTGATCAACTCCAGCTCACCCTCATCATTGAGTTGGGCAAAGAGCGATAACTCTGTGTAGGCCGGCCCTCTATTAACCAGAGCACCGCCGGAATTATTACACACACCGCCAACGATGGAAGCGCCGATACACGAAGATCCGATTACGGAATGCGGCGCTCTGTCGATCCCCTCCAACGCATCTTCTAATTTGTATAATGTTGAACCCGCAAACCCCAGAACTTGATGACCGTCATTCAGCAAAATAATATCGTCAATCTTTAGGGTGCTGATAATAACAACATCACGGTCATAGTCATTACCATCGGGGGTTGAACCGCCATTCAAGCCAGTATTGGCCGCCTGCATGATGATAATTTTATCGTGAGCGACGCAGACTTGTAGAATTTTCCACAAATGAACAAGAGATTGCGGCACAACCACAACGCACGCCTCGCCCTCTCCAATGCGATATCCAGTTTGGAAGTATTTTTTACGATGTTGCGCGGTAATAACGTTTGAATTGCCCACGATGTCGCGAAGCGATTGGAAAAAATCCTCAGTTCCTTCTTGCTTCATCGCGCAACATTCCCACAACGCACTGACCAAAACCGGGTGGCCGACGTACGTCCCTCTCATTTATTTAGCTTACCGTCAGGTTTAATTTCGATCAAATTTCCCTGATTTTGTGATTTCTTACTATTAGTTGCAAACGTTTGCGCATTCAAGTAGCCTGAGTACTCAATTGTTTTAAAAGTCTATGTCAATGAACGCTCTACGCACAAAATTGACGGACAGTTTGACCTTTACACCGGAGCCCTGATCTATGAGCGATTCCAGCGCAGTTAAAAAGTTTGATATTATTTTCGAAGGCGTTGGCCGATCTTCAGGAAAGATGCGCTGCGATCTCGATGTTGATTTCGTCACTACCGGGGAAAGCTTTAAACTCGCCACAGATGAGGGCTCTATTCACGGGGGTGCCAATACGGCCCCGCCGCCCCTCGCCCTGTTTACAGGCGCACTCGCAGGCTGCCTGATGACGCAAATGCGGGCATTTGCCAAGCGATTACGCGTCCCAATGGAAGGCGTCGAAATTCGGGCTCGGTTACACTGGGAAGCAGAACAGGTTGGTCGTGAGCCATATGTTGGCGCACCGGTGGGCTTTCACCTGGACATTGAAGTCGATAGCGAGGCAAGCACAGAGGATGTTATGCGTGTTATTTCGGCAGCTAGAAAGGGATGTTTTGTGGAGACAACCCTTGAGCGGACAAATGAAATCACCCATCGCCTTAAAATCGGTGATGAGTGGGTTGATATTTAATTTGTGCAACGGCTCAATGAAGGCAGTCCCATGCAGTATTTGAATAAACCGCTAGCGCTTACGCTATTTGCTATCTGGTTCGCCTTGTTAGGCTGTTCGGCCCAACAAGAAAAAACCTATACACTGCGCATTGGGGCCGGACATCCGGCGGGGCCGGCGGTCTATGCCACGCAGTTGCGCGACTATTTCGTGCCAGAAGTAGAGCGCCGCGTTGCCGCAGAGACTGATTATAAGGTTCGCTTTGTTGAAGGATATGGCGGATCTATTGCCTCTGCTGCCGAAACTTTGGAGGCAGTACAAAGCGGCATCCTTGATATTGGTGGATATTGCGTTTGCTTTGAACCGTCGAAACTGTTCCTGCATAATTTCATGTATTTCACCCCTTTTGGACCGGAAGATTCTGTTCAATCTGTCGAAACTGCGCGTAAAATTTACACAAAACACCCATGGCTCGAAGAGCAATTGAACCATGATTACAAACAACGCCTGCTCGCACTGAATGGGTGGGACAATTATCACCTTGGAACTGTTGACCCATGGACGACAATTGCAGATTTGCGCGGCGTCAAAATTGGCGGTGCGGGTCCGAACTTGCCATGGCTTGAATATGCGGGTGTCATCCCCGTTCAATCAACGCTGCCCGATGGATATTTGTCCCTTGAGACCGGGGTTTATGATGGGTGGTTGATGTTTCCTTCAGCCTATTTCAGCTTTAAGTTTCATGAGCCTGCGCCTCATTATACGCTGATTGGGTTTGGCTCTATGGGCGGGGCGATTGTCGTGACCATGAACAATAAGCGTTTCAACAAACTACCTCCCGAGGTGCAAACCATCATTCAGCAGGTCGCCCGCGATTACGAAAGCGTTGCGGCGCAATCTCTCAATGACAGACAGGTTAAAGGGTTATCGGATCTGCGCGCTTCCGGCGCCGATGTTCGCGAGCTTTCCGTGGAAACACGGGCAATCTGGGCGCAGTCATTGAAGGATTTCCCAAACGCTATGGCGCAAGAAGCCAATAGTCGCGGCATGCCTGGATCAACGATTATGAGCTCATATATCGATGAAATCACGCAGGCCAATCATAATTGGCTTACTGAATATACAATTGAAAATGAGTGATAGGCCTGGTTCGCTAAGTTAACCTGCGTGGCATCTTGCTCGCAGATTACGCTATCAATCCAATTGATCGCTTACCATAACGGCATCAACGCGCATATTATTGGCGAGCGCGCGTTCTGGTTCTAATCGCTCTTCCATTTCACGCACAGTCGGCTCCATGCGCACGAAGCGATCAAGGGATGCTCTCTTGTAGGCATATATTGGAATGTGGCGGAACAATTCAGAACCGGACGGCAGGTCAGCAAGCTGGCGGGTAAAACCATTTGCGCGTCCAACTTTGCTGTTGGTTAAAACATGAACACGGCGACGCTCGAACCATTCAACGTCCACTTTAACAATATCTTCTGAGGCCGCTTCTTGCTTTGTTACCGGTGCCACCAGCGTGGCAACATCAACATCAAGATTTGCGAGCGGATAAAGAAGCGCTTTGATCAGATCGCCCGCAATTGGAGGGAGCTTTGCATAGACGTTGATAATAACATCATGATTATAAAACCGGTCAAACCGATTTACACTCGCAGCAACGCGCTCTGCGCCTGATTCCGTTTGATAGTTTGGAAACAGATAATCAGGCTTTTCAGGATTGACGTATATATAACCGCCCGACTTGGCAATTTTATCGGTAAACGCAGCATCATCACCTTGCGAGTCGACAATGATGCTACCAATACCTGTTTCTTTTGCTCTTACCCAATTTTCATAAAGCGTATTTTCATCACCTTCACCAGCATGCGGTGAACCAACGACTATAAGTGGATTACGTTCCATTTACTCTTTTCCCATGATCGCCAGAGAATCTGGCGCTCATAAAATAATACGACTTTAATCCGAAATGGATCACACAGAATCCGGATATCCACGAAGACTTGGGTGGTGGAAATCACCTGAGCGATAATTCCCAACAGCTTCTTCCATATGTTCCATTTTTGTAAAGATGACAGGACCATCTTTACTAACAAGAACATTTTCTTCCAATCGACACGTTTGCGGCAAGCCAGGATGGCCCGCAAAGGTTTCAATCGCAAAATACATATTCTCTTTAATTTCCGCAGGATATTTCAGTGAGTAAGCCCGGCTCATCCACATCCCCTCATACAAGGTAATGCCGATAGAGTGCGCAAATTGCTGCAACGTCACCGTTCCATATTTGTCATCATCATAGACCGGGAATTTTGAAACAACGTCAGCAGTCGTCATGCCCGGACGCAAATTTTCCAACCCAGCATATAGCGAGTCATAAGTTTCACGGTACAGATCAATTTCCTGCTGTGTCATCTTCGCAGCACATTTCATTGTCCGCACGAAATCAATATAATAACCACCAGGTCCGACCGCATTAATATCGACAATCAGCAAATCCCCTTGCTGTATCAATTTATCCGTTGCCCAACGCCGATAGGGGCTGGTGTTACCGCCCGAGGCGACAATAATATCGTAGATAATCTCGCATCCGCGATCGAGCATGAACTTATGCACATGTGCTTCAATCTGGCGTTCTGTAATGCCGGGGCGCAGCCATTCATGTTTAATGTGCCACATTGCGGCATCACCAATACTGGCTGACATTTTTAACAGCTCAATTTCATCCGGTGTTTTAATCACACGTGCCCGCGACATTGCAGGCCAACCGTTAACAATCTTAATGCCGGCTTTTTCAAACGCATGGAGCGCAGGCATATCCATATTATCAATGCCGATTTTTTCTTTTTCGACACCGTGCTGTTTCAAAACATCCAAAACGGTCGCAACCATTTTGTCGGCCATCTCACTAACCGCGCCCTCGGCCCACTGCCATGTCATGGCCGGCCCAATTCTATCTTTCATCCACGGCAGATCGAGCATTGCATTTCGCATGTCAGAGCCAGCCGTTTCGAAAAGGAATGGCTCGCCGCCGCGCGGCAAGACCGCATAACGGATGTTGATATTATATTTCCAATTCCCTTGGTAAGAACCGGTCAGGTAGCGAATATTCGCACCAGCAAACAACACTAGTGCACCGAGATCATCGGCTTCCATTTCCGCTCTTGCGCGTGCCAAACGTTCGCCGCGCAACCGCTCATGATCAACTCGCATCTGCCAGTCTGCGCCCGTGGTGCTGTACAGGCGACGCGGGTTAGTATGATGTTGCTCTTGAATGAAACTCGTATCGAGTTCGTAACCTTTATATTCCATGTAACCCTCCAATGGCAGCGCTTCTACAAAATAAGCGCAAACGTTTGCATGACTTTATGACTGGACTTACGAAAAAATCAAGCGCGTTGATAAAAATAGTGCGTAAAAACTTTAACCGTGCATCAGCGCGCCACTTTTTCTCACGGCTTAAAAGCGGAAAAACCAATGCGCGTGCCTATAGATAGGCCGCATCTGCCCTCATCGTGCAAGACAATTGAAGATGCTTGCATTTTTCTTAGCAAATATGGCTACTTAGCGCTTACCGGTGCGTCATCTGCATCGGCTTTTTTCGCGTCCAACCCAAGCCAGCGCGGAATATCTGCCTTTAAGTGACCAATGATCACGCCAGGCAATTCAATCACCAGATCCCATAAAGCATCCCATCCCCCCTTTAGGGTAACAGGAATCATGATCCACGGAGCAGCGGTGATAATTTGCACACGTTCTTTATCGTTAATTTCCGGACGATTATCCAAAACATTTTCGATCTTTTTCGCAAATGACCAATCGCAGCGATAAACAACAGTGCCCTCTGGATTAATGATATAAACCATATTTGGAAAAGAACCGTAGGCGCGATGCATATCCCCATCGACATTATCGATGAGGACTTCGCGGGTCTCGCCAAAGTCTGACATCATTTCTTTTGCCAACTCGGTTTTCTCTGCCAAATTCGCATGCGCCCCGCGGCGCGAGCCAGGATGAGCCTCACGCACATAGACAACGAGAAAAGACACGTCGGGATATTTTGCAGTGAGTTGATCAATGGGTTTGATATTTTTGACATACATCGGGCACGTCAAACTGCCTGTTTCGAGAACAACCCAGCGCCCCTTATAATCACTCAGCTTAACTTCTTCCCCGTTCAATGTATGCAATGTGAAATCAATCATCTCCTCGCCCGCCTTTGGGCCCGGAAATTTTTCATAATCATAATTGGATACTTTGAAGCGCGCGTAGTTGTAGTTCATCCACGTCACCGTTTTTTCTTGCTCAATTTGAAGCTTCAATGGTAACTCATGATAATGGTTTATGCAAACGTTCGCGCAACTTTCATAATGGCAGTCGATAATTTGATTTTTTATCATATTTATCAGTGGCTTAATGCGAATAACAAAACCATTGGGCAGCGTTTTTGATGCCACAGCAACCAGCCGACAAAAACGGCAATAACCGTCAGAATTCTGACAAATGAGGCGACACAAATTCGCAAATTACAAATTTGCGCCATAGGCAGATAAAAAATTACATCGATGTTTCGACAATCATTGGGAGTAAAATGACATGAATAAAAAAGCTTTCACAAAAAATACGGCAACGAATTGGGCCCTCATTTCCGCATCTGCGCTGCTTGTTGCATCTTGCGCACAAGACGAGGCACCAACACAACAACAAGAACCGTCGCCAACTGTCGCAACACAAACAGCCGCGCCATCTGAACAACCCGAAAGCGCAACAGGCCAAGGCGAAGTATTTTTCAACAATCCCCGCGCGATTGGCGAAGAACCAAACGGCAATCTTTTGGTAGCAGACTTCAGCTCTGGACATATTGTCCGCATTGATCGGCAAACCGGGGATCGCCAACTGCTTTCCGACAATCGCGATACCAGTCTGGGCCCGGTATTTGTTCAACCCGCAGGGATTGCAATCTTACCTGACGGCCGGATTTTTATCGCGGACCTGGCCCTGAACCGGATTTATGAAGTTGATAAAGTCACCGGCCAAAGAACCAGCTTCTCGCTGGGCGATGAGTCCGCCATTAAACAACCCTTTGGATTATCATCTGGCATTGTTAATGGACGCATGATGCTTGCGGTTGCCGATACCGGCAGTGATGAAGGGGGCTCCGTTGTTGGTCCGGTATTGGTCGATGTGGAAACCAGAGAAGTTATTCCCGTTCCGCGCCCGGCCGATACAGTGATTGAGTATAATGACCCACGCTCAGTCCAGGTACTAGAAACCCCCAATGCACCAAATGGCGAAAGCTATATCATTATGGGGAATTTCGGCGCAGGCACTGTCGTCACCGTTGACCCGAGCACCGGACAGCGCACCATGCTTTCGAAAAGCGGCGAAGATGAAGTTGGTACGGGGCTAAACTTTATCAGTATTACCGACATCGCAATTTCCAAAGACCAACAAGACATTATGGTTTTGGACCTTGCCCAAGAAGCTGTCGTGGCCGTTGATCTGAATACCGGCAACCGCACGCCGTTAACGCAAAGCCATTTTGGATCCGTTGGCGCCGGTTTTGATATGTTAAATCCGCACGGTATCGTTGCCACCAATAATGGCGGCTACATGGTCACCGACTTTGGTGCGCCCGGCGTTATTCATGTTGACAATCAGGGCACGCGAAAACGCTTTTCCGTCACACCCGTCAATGGCTTTAATCAGATTAGAGGGATTGATCGCCTAGCCAATGGGAATTTCGCCGTTGCTGATTTTGGCGGCGAACGATTGATTATTGTTGATGGCAAAACCGGTGAACGCCGCACCCTTTCCGGGCGCGGCAATGGCACAGGGCCCAAACTTAACGGCCCGGTTTCGGTTGATGAGCTTGATGATGACACTTTAATCATTTCCGAGTTTTCCAGCCAGTCAATTTTATTCGTAGACAGAAAAACTGGAAACAGATCTTACCTAACCAGCACCGCGCCCGGTGGACGCGGTAATGGCCCAACATTGGGAACCAGAGGGCTGACGGTTGATCCTAATGATCCATCGCGATTGTTTGCCACGGATTTTGCGCTTGATGCGGTCTTCACTGTGGATATTGAATCTGGCGACCGTCAAATTTACTCAAGTACCCTTAGCGATACGCCGCGCGGCAGCGGGCCATCGCTCAACAATCCCTTCGGGATGGATGTTGCCTCTGACGGGACCATCTATGTATCCGATATTGGGCTTCGCGCAGTATTCGCCATTGATCTTGATGGAAACCGCACCATCATCTCCTCCAATGAAGGAAAAGGAGAAGGCGTAAAATTCGGCTCCCCTTGGGGCATTCGTGTGATGGGCGATGAAGTTTTCGTTGGTGACGGACCGGGCGTTATCAAAGTCGACCGGGTAACTGGCGACCGGACTTTAGTCTCACCAGGCGGTCCAATTTTCACATTACGCGATATGGAAGATGGCGCGTTCGCAATCTCTCACATTGGAGATGTAAACGGCATTCAAATCGTTGATGCAGATGGCGTGAGAACGACACTCTCAAACTTCGACACGCCGTAACGTTTAGACTTGCTCAATTAAGCTTTGCCTAAACTCGGTCAGAAGGAACTTTCCTTCTGACCGTTTTCGTAAGATGGCATCAAAAATATCTTAAGTTCAGAGCGTTCTTACTCGATTGTCTTTCGAGCAAGGACAAGGTTATCGAGTAACAAATTTGACGACCAGATAAACTGCGCGTCACGTTCTGCATCATCAAACAAGCCTGTAAAATTTGAATAGGCAGGCCGCTGCAGTGAGCCACCAATATCTGCATTGGTATAGGTTGTGGCAAATACCCAGTCGCTATCGTCGAATGACGGCTCTGCCCAGTGATCAGGCACCGCCCAGCGCGCACCATATCCTTGCTCTGCGTTCACTTTCTCCGGCGATGAACAATTTAGCGTAGAGCGAACCGAGCCTTCTTGTTCAATGCATGCCGGGTCTAGCAATGGCGAGGCATAATAAAACTGAACTCGCCAGCTATCATCAGTGATATCGACGATTTCCCCAGCTGTATCCTTGATAACCGCGACAAACCCGCCATCCCCATTGTGAAACGGAACACCGCGCATCAATTCTGAACCCAATCCGAGATTTTCTTCCCAATCAACCAGTTTTGCTCCAAAGACAAAGGGGCGCTTGGCTTGGAACTGCACGACAGCAGTGTTGAATGGCCAATAGGGAACCGGATCAACGCCGAGCAGTTTGCCGTTAACGTAGATTTCTGAATAATTATCGCCAAAGAAATAGACGGTAAAAACTTCGCCATCCTGATCGATTTGCGTGATAGGCACTGAGCTCAGATCAAGGGCTTGTGCATTTGGCAACGTGACATCGTTGCATTCATTAAACAGGTCCGTTGCCTTCGGACCGTCAGAGTAATTGACATCTGCCGGTGTCCGCCAAGTTTTTCCGTTTGCATCATTTATCTCGCCCAATGCGGTCACGCGCCATCCTGGTACGTCACATTCAAGCAACACCGGATCAATTTTCGACGCTCTTCCTTGAGAAATTGACATTGGTTGATGATCAATATTGGAAGAAATTTGGGTGTCTTGCGCGGTTTCACCACCATCATCAACGCAACTCGTTAACGACAAAATCAGAAAAAACCCCAGAAAACCTATACTTCTCGATAGGCCTGTTAATAAACGCGCTTCATGCTCCACGAGCATCCTCCTACTTTGTTGCATTGCGACATACGGTCTCAGCGAAATTTGATTTTTAAGCGAAAATGCGGTAAATGTCTATGCAAACGTTTGCGCAAAATATCGTCAACGGTTTCAATAACTTCAAGGGCAACAAATACCCCACAGGGAGGGTCAAAACGAATGAAAAATCCTACAAGTAAGTTTGGTATCTCTACATTAGCATTGATCGTAGGCACAGGCGTAATGCCAGGTGCCAACGCCCAAGAGGTCGACGGGCAAAACGCCGGTAATGACCGGGGTAAATTGGATACGATCGTCGTGGAAGCGCGGCGGGTCGAAGAAAATGTTCTTGATACGCCGGTTTCTATCGGTGTTCTCGACGATGACTTTATCGACAAGCAGGGTATTGAATCTGTTGAAGATGTATTGGTCCACACACCCGGCGCGACATTTCTGACATTCTCAAAGGCTCAACCTGAAAAATCACTTCGTGGTTTTGTTGCGCCATCAACTGGTAACGCCTCGAGTGAGCAATCTATCGTGACTGTGGTCGATGGGTTTTCCCTCACAAAAGATGCGATTAAAAGCCCGCCTGTGTTTGACCTTGAACGTGTTGAGGTTTTGCGTGGTCCCCAGGGAACAACATTTGGACGTAACGCCTCGATTGGTCTGATCCATCTGGTAACGAAAAAACCAACCTTTGAACCAGAAGCTGGATTTAACATCACCGCTGGTAGCGATGAGCGTTACGAAATTGATGGCTATATTAGTGGCCCGTTGACAGATACGTTAGCGGTACGCTTGGCCGGTAATTTTGACACGCTGGATGGTTTTACCGAGTCTATCTCAACGGGCGAAGGTCTTGATGGCGAGAAAAATTTTGCGGTTCGTGGTTCAGCAATTTGGGAACCAACAGATCGGTTTAAAGCGTACGTAAAAGTTGAGTATAGCGAAGACAATGATGAAGGCGCGGTTCGCCGTGGTCTCGACAGCACGATACCATTTATTGATGGTCCGCGTGTTACGGACTTCCCGTTTGTCGGACCGTTCGCTCTTGGCCACCCGGATTTTGCAACGACATTCTTTGATAGTCCGGATGTCTTCGAAACTGAGATTTCCGATGACCGCGACTTTTTCCTGGATCGTCAAATCTGGACAACCACAGCTGAGCTAACCTTTGCGTTGACTGATAGTATCACTGTTACATCAATCACGGGTTATCAGGATGGTGAAGGTCAAGGTCTTGCTGATGTTCTGGGTACGCCAGAAAACATTGTGTTCCAGCAAGTTATCAATGATGCCTCGGTCTTTAGTGAAGAAATTCGGATTGACAATCATGCCAGCGGAAATCGCTTTAGATGGCTCGCCGGGCTATACTATCTTCATGATGAAGAATTCCGCTTCCAGGAAAATCAATTCTTCCAGACCGATCTTGATACCGGTCTAAATCCAGCATCGTTCCCGCGTAATCCGACTTTCCTTGCGGATACGGCTGATAATACCACAGACAGTTATGCGATATTCGGCGAAGTGATATACGACTTCACCGATCGTTTGGAACTGGCTGTTGGTGGTCGTTGGTCACGCGATGAAAAAGAAGCAACATTGAGTGCTGCAGGCGCCTCCTTCGCACCGGTTCTTGCCGGATTGGAAGGGTGTGTTCCCAACGTCCCGGGTCCTCCTGTCTGTGCCTCTCTAGATGATCCTGCTGGCTTTGGACCTGTTGATGTTGCCGAAGATTTTTCTGATTTTACTGCCAAGGTCTCGGTAAACTATGCACTGACCGACAATCACTCAGTGTATTTCCTATGGTCACAAGGCTTTAAATCAGGTGGTTTCCAAAACTCAGCCAGAACCGCCGCCGCTGCTGCGGTTCCCTTCGAGTCTGAAAACACCAACAACTTTGAAGTTGGCTGGAAAGGCCAAATCGCTGATCAGGCCCGTTTCTCTCTAACGGCGTTCAGACAACGCGCAGAGAATATCCAAACTGTGACATTGGTTCCCGTCGGCGATGGCTTCCAGTCCGTAACATCGAATGTCGGTGCTGTGCGCTCGCTTGGTCTTGAGGGTGATTTCACATATTTGGTTTCCCGCAATTTCCGTCTCGGCGGTACTTTCTCTCTGCTTGATTCAGAACTGGAAGATACGATCTTGACCATCGGCATTGCTGACGATGGAACCGAAATCTTGCAGGACTTAAGCGGCCAACGCCCTGAAGTTGCACCAGAATGGACGGGTACGTTCTACGCTGAATATGATATCGAAATGTCAAACGGTTCGATTCTTACATTCCGCGGTGACTTTACCGGTCGTGATGGCATCTTTGATGGCAATGAAGATCGCGCAACAACCGTGCGTACACGTCCAACCCTTACAAATGCGGGCGCCCGGATCTCATATGACTTCGGTGACAACCTGCAATATCGAATTTCAGCTTGGGGCAAAAACCTCAATGAAGATTTCGACATCGACAATATTGGTCCATTCCAACCAAATACCTTGCAGTTACCGCTCGGTTTTTCTGGCAAGCGCCAGTGGGGTGTAACCGTAAGCGCAAACTTCTAAGAACATAGCGCTTCTTTAATAAAACCCGCATCATGAACGACTCATGATGCGGGTATTTTTTTGTCATCATGTCTGTGACATGGTACGATTTTCGACCAACACCATTCAGCTTGCCTCTATTTAGATTGGACAAACCAATGCTCTATAATCAGCGTGCCAAATTGCCTTTACTCTTTTGCTTACTTGCCAGTGCGAGCATTGGTATTGAAGCATCCGCGCAGACATGTCTTGAGGCCCATCTTACTGGCGTTGGCGGTCCGCCGCCCCAACCCGGCAAAGCGCAGAGCGGTGTATTCGTGCGTTACGGTTCAGTTGAAAGCGGCTGTAATGATGTTAAATTACAATTTGATGCCGGGCGCGGTGTTTTAATGCGCTTGTCGCAAATTTCTGCAAAAGGTCGGCCCGCCTTTGTTACCGCTCAATCTCTGGATGCTTTATTCATCACCCATGGGCACTCCGATCACACATCCTCATTGCCTGATATATTCAGTACCCGCTGGGTTCTTTCGAAAAATGATGGGCAGTTTGACAACGCCCCGCCCCCTCCTGGGCGCTACACGCCGCTTCCCACCATTTGTTTTGGCATCACCTGCCAGACGGTAAAAAATGCGACGCGCATGTGGGATCGATATGAGATTCCTCATCGTAAGAAAAATGACTTCCGGTTGACCAAGCCAAAAGCGGATATGAGAAAATTTAAGCTGAGCGATGAGAAGAAAACCGTTTGGCAGCAAGGCGATGTTTCGGTTTCAGCTGTTAGCGTTGCCCATATTGAAGGGTCCGTTGGCTATAGGGTAAACACTCCGGCGGGGAGCGTTTGCATTAGCGGCGACACGGCCCTGTCTGAAAATCTCAAAACCATGTGTCAGGGCGCTGATGTCATGATTCATGAAGCAACACATCCTGTCATTGGCGCAATTGCAGCGTCTCCGCCAGATGGCGCTGATCCGAAATTCGTCTCTATCGCGCAAGCGGTCTATGATAGCCATACGGATGTTAAAGCATTGCCTGCATTTGATGAAAGCGTTTCGGCGCTTGTGATGACACATCTTACACCCGGTGTTGGCGCGGGTGGGTTTCAAGGCGTGCCCTTGGCTCCCTATCTTGGGAAGATAACGCCGGGGCGCAAGAAGGGGCCTCTTAGATCGTCAGACTTTTGTCAGGTACTCCGTGATGCGGGTTATCAGGGAACGGCGCATTTAGGCGTGGATTTGATGAAAATCAGAGTTGAAAATGGCGAATTGTCTTTTTCCGCCCCGGCCGATCAGCCAACAGATTGCAACGCCATTCTAACGTTAGAGAATGCGCAAGACTAATCAATCTTTGCCGTTGAATCGCGTACGATCAGTTCCGGCTCTAAGATTGTCGGAACTGGTCGTTCATCTTCATTGTCAATAATGCGCAACAATGCTTGTGCAGCCATACTCCCCATGGCGTATAGATCAATCCGAACGGTGGAAAGTCTTGGCTGAACCATATTCACAAATGGCATATCGCTATAGCCAATGATAGAAATATCGTCGGGGCATTTTAAACCACAATTTTTCATTGCTTGATAACAGCCAAGGGCAATCGCATCATTGCCTGCGAAAATTGCTGAAAATTCAACGTCGCGGCTCATCAACTTCTCAAACCCTTTTATACCGTCATCAACACCGAACGCATCGCACGTCACGGTCAGTTTTCTGTTGATATCAATATTACGACGCCTCAGTGCCGATAAATATCCCTTACGCCGATTATGCCCCGTTGATATATATTTAGGCCCGGCCAAATGCGCGATATTGCGGTGGCCTAAATCAATAAGATGATCGACCGCAAGCATGGCACCGCGATGGTCATCATTTGTCACAGAGGGTACGCGCTTATCGTCCGTCATCCGATTAATCAGGACGACAGGCAAACCCTGATCCATGGCACTCTCTACTAAATTATCAGCACGGTGCGCGGACGCCAAAACAAGTCCCTCTATTTGCCGTGCCTGCATCTGCTCGACAATGGTACGCTCATCTTCAACGCTTTCATTTGAGTCGGCAAGGATCGCTGTATATCCAGCCTCGCGCAAGGCATGCTCCATACCGCGTATGATGGGCGGGAAAACCGGGTTGGTCAGATCAGGAATAACAACGCCGATAATGTTAGATTTATTGGTTCGCAATCCATATCCAAATGGATTTGCACGATATCCCATTTCATCGGCAATGGCCTTAACCCGGTCCGCAACATCATCGGACACCATTTTTCTATGGGCGGGGTTTAAAACGCGCGAAACAGTCGACAAGTGGACATCCGCACGTTTGGCGATATCCTTTAAGGTCACGGACCTACCAGTCCGCCCTGTCGTCGACTTTTTATTTCGTTGCTCCGCCATAACTCCCCATGAGAGTAATCTCATATTTCATCAAACACATAGCTTACCTCTTTGTGCTTGATCAATCGCATGTCCGCAAAGATCGCCTGAACATGGCGCTGAATTTATACGCTGACCCACTCATTATTTTTAACGGACTGGCCGATTGCCTCTAAAATTGCAACATTCTCGACCAATTGTTCATTCGTGAAACGATATGTGGCCTGCCCAGCGACGGAAGCCGCCCATTCCTCTAGGTTGGCTTTTACAGGATCACGCGGCGCGAGTGTTTCCGTGCGCTGTTCACCGGAAAGATCGCATGACACAAGATGAACCTCGCCGCCATGTTGGGGATGGGCGGTATCACGCGCTTCAATCCATTTTTGATCGCCAAAAACGCTAAACCGTCCATAATAGGGGGTCGCCGATATACCGGTTACAAAGGCGGTCGCCCCGCTTTTAAATTGAAATTGCACAGCAACAAGATCGCCCGTTGGCAAGTCAAGCACCCGCTTTGCGGTCTGGGCACATAATTTTTCAACGGGGCCAAACATCCATAAAAACAGATCGGTTAAATGGATTCCCATGCCCGTCATTCCAGCCGCGGGCGCTTCCTCTTGCGACCCTCGCCAATTATCAGCATCTGCTGACGCTAATAGATTGTGCGAAAAATTGGCTTCGGTGTGCATATGCACACCAAGCTCACCAGCTGCGACCCGCTTGGCGATTTCCTCCATAGAGGATTCAAACCGGCGCTCATGACCAATGCCAATGATGATGTTTTTCGACTTTGCAGCGCTTACAATTTTTTCAACACTGGCTTTGTTCAGCGCTAGGGGCTTTTCACAAAATAATTGCTTACCTGCTGCAATTGCCGCCAAGGCTTGATCTTCATGCTGAGAATGCGGGGTGCACAAAATAACCGCATCGATGTCATCATCGTTCAGAATTTCATCATAGGTTGAATAGAGCTTTACGTTCGCTTCATCTGCAAACTGTTGGTGTTTTTCGCGACTTCTTGCAGCGACGGTGGTGACATTTATTCGCTTACTGTCCTTTAGCGTCGTTACAATATGACGACCCCACCAACCTAAACCGAGAACAGCTGCCTTCATTTTCTATACATCTCCAATAGCTGACCGCACCATTGGTGAAAGCCAGCGCAAACCATAAGAACACGGCCTTATCATAGGTTTGTCAGAATTGAAATGCAAACGTTTGCGCAAATTTCGGCATAACCCAAACCAAAAGCGCAATGACTTATCCTAAGGGGTTAAATGGCGCCCCTTAGAAAGTTTTCGATGGCAGCCAGGTCGCAATAGACGGAAACATGAGAATGAGAACCGCGACGACTAAAATCAATATCCAATAAGGAATGGACCCCTTAAATGCATCGCCCAACGTAACCGATGGATCGGGCACTGTTGATTTTACGGTATAGACCAACAGCCCAACGGGCGGCGTCAGCAAGCCGGCTTCAATAATCATGATCCCGTAAATCGCAAATGCTAATTCCGGAATCCCGGCGGCAACCGCTAAGGGCACAAAGATTGGCACGGTCAATAGGATGATCGAGATGGAATCGATAATCATTCCCATGAGCAACCAAATGATCGTCATCACCAAAATAACAACAAGTGGCGACATGCCTGAGCTATCGAAAAATTCTGTGATCATGCCCGTGCCGCCACTCACGGCGAGCAAGCGCGCATACATTGACCCGGCGATCAGCAAAAACATAATCGGCGCAGCGGTGCGCCCCGCATCAATAACAGCCGTTACAAAGTTTCGCGGTGACATGCCCTTAATAAAGCCAATGATAATGCCGCCCGCAGCACCAAATCCAGCTGCTTCCGTTGGCGTAAAAAAGCCTTGCCAGATCCCGCCCAGTACCAGCAAAATAAGTGCGATAACGCCGAAACCACCCACCAGTGACCGGGCTGACAATCCTTCAGGCTCAGCATCTTTGCTGGCCTCTCGCACGCTTGGCGCGAGCGCAGGGTTTCGGATAGCGGCAATGACATTGTAGCCAATAAAAGCAAGAGCCAATAAAAGCCCCGGCACAATGCCCGCGATAAACAAGGCCCCAACAGAGCCCTCAGTTAATATCGCCCATATAATCAGCAACACACTTGGCGGTATCAACATGCCCAGACACGCACTGCCCGCAACCACGCCGAGGGCATAAGAGCGATCATAGCCAAGCTTGCGCATTTCAGGGTACGCTATTCGGCTAAAGGTCGCCGCCGACGCGATAGAAACGCCCGAAACCGCCGCAAAGGCAGCATTCCCGACAACAGTTGCCGCCGCTAACCTGCCCGGCAATTTGCGCAACGCCGCATCACACAATCGATAAAGATCTGACGCCGCGCCAGCCCTACTGAGAACCTCGCCCATCAGTACAAAGAGCGGTATTACCGCAAGCGCATCTGACCTAATGGAATCATATGCCGTCGAGCCAAGGATCGATAGCGCAATTTCTAAATCGCCATAGGCGAGCCACACACCGATAACACTGGCAACCCCGAGCGATATGCCAATGTGCACGCCAAGCACAACCAAAACGACCAACAAAATAAAGGTATAAATGACAACTTCAGGACCCATGACTTATGCTCCCTGTGTCGAAGTTGATGTTTCGCCTTCGCCCGGCTCATCCAGCCTGCCGGTCCAATCTAGCACCATCAAATAAAAATAGATGAAGCCCGCGAAAATCGATGTAAGAATGACAAGCAGGCGAACCGGATAGGTGGGAACCCGCAAAGCCCCCTCCCCCTCATATTCATTAATCGCAACCGCTTCCAAAAATGGGGACCAGGAACTATAGGCAACACCCAAAAAGAACAGAAATCCCAAAATGCCAGTCAATGTTCGGAGCACACGCTGCCATGTTGGACCAACAGCGCCGTAAAGAAGAGTTGTGCGCAACATACCGCCCGTATAAATGGCGAGCGGCAACTGCAAAAATGTGATGGAAACAACAGAGTTTTTAATAATTTCGACCGCACCCAAAAAAGGCGCATTGAAAAAATATCGTCCCAAAACATCGATAAGAATGATGGCCGCAATAACCAGCACCCAACATGCAGAGAGCACGTGAATAATTTCAGCGAGCCGCTTAATAGATTTCTGCATTTGACACCTGTTTAATTTTCGTTCTGTGCGTATAGGTTTTTGTCGATTTTATCTTTGGACGCACTGGTTTCTTCCCAAAATTCAAGCTTCGATAACAAGCTTTCTCAATAGTCTCGCCAGATCTTGTTTTTCTGTATTGCTAAGCGATGACATGGCATTAGCGGCCGCGCTAAAGCGCGCTTTTGCTGCGGCTTCAGTAAGCGCGATGCCTTTTTGTGTAAGGGCCGCGGCCTTCACGCGGCGGTCAGCATCGTCAGGCACACGGTTAATCAACCCTGCAGCCTCCAATCGATCTAACGCTGCGGTCATGGCGCCCGATGTAATCAGCACCGCCTCACATAACTGGGTAGGCGATAGACAAAAACTGTCACCACTGCGCCGAAGCGTTCCCAATACATCAAAATCGGTAAATTTGATCCCATATTGTTTTAGGGCTTTGTTCGCATCTGCTTCATATCGATTGCCAAGATATTGAATGCGGCCAACAACATCCAAAACTTCAGCGCCAATATTTGGAACTTCAAATTGCCATTCCTCGATAAGAGAATCCAACCGATCCTTCTTATCAGTTTTTTTCGCTTTATACTGAGCAATCGTTCCCACTATACCCTCTTAGACATATTGCAACTTATCAAAATGGTGTGCGACCCTGAATGTTTTGGATTATTGACCCTTAATATCCAAAGCAACATCAACAATCATATCTTCCTGACCGCCAACCATGCGCCGAGCACCGAGCTCGACAAGAATATCGCGCACATCAACACCATATTCCTCGGCAGCTTTTTCAGAGTGACGCAGAAAGCTTGAATAAACACCGGCATAACCAAGCGATAAGGTTTCCCGGTCAACACGAACGGGCCTGTCCTGTAAAGGCCGTACCAATTCTTCAGCGGCATCCATTAACTTGAAAAGATCGCATCCATGCTTCCATCCCTTGCGGTCGGCGGTTGCAATAAAGACTTCAAGGGGTGCATTTCCAGCACCGGCGCCCATACCCGCAAGCGAGGCATCAACCCGGCGAGCCCCCTGTTGAACAGCCACGATTGAGTTTGCAACACCGAGAGACAAATTATGATGCGCATGAACACCGCGCTCAGTTTCGGCGTTTAAAACGCCGTCATACGCGCGAACCCGGTCCGCATATGCGTCCATATCCATTGCGCCGCCTGAATCGGTTACATAAACGCATTGCGCACCATATGTTTCCATGAGCTTTGCTTGTTCCGCCAAAATAGACGGTTCAACCATATGGCTCATCATAAGAAAACCAACCGTATCCATTCCCAGCTCACGGGCTTTTTCGATATGTTGTTTAGAGATGTCGGCTTCTGTGCAATGGGTCGCAATCCGCACAGAGCGCACCCCAATATCATAGGCACGCTTTAGCTCTTCAATCGTGCCAATGCCGGGCAATAATAATGTTGTGATCACAGCATTTTCAACTGCATCTGCAACAGCCTCAATCCATTCCCAATCTGTGCATGCGCCAAATCCATAGTTAAAGCTCGACCCATTGAGGCCGTCACCATGAGCAACTTCGATGGCATCAACGCCTGCATCATCAAGCGCTTTTGCGATCGAGCGTGCATGATCAACACTATATTGATGCCTGATCGCATGCATCCCATCGCGCAATGTCACATCTTGAATGTATAATTTTTCTTTGGTGGGGTCATTTAATTTACCGCTCATGATGCGCCTCCGCTAATGCGTGCTGCCATTCGCTCTGCAGTTTTTAACCCGGCCGATGTCATTATATCGAGATTACCCGCATAAGCAGGAAGGTAATGGGCAGCCCCTTCCACTTCCAAAAACACAGTTGTTTTCAACCCTTCGAACTCACCGACTCCTGGAATTTTCACGGGCTTGTTTCCGCCGAAACGCTCAAACTGAACTTTCTGTTTTAACCGATATCCGGGCACATATTTTTGCACTTCAGCGACCATATCGTTTACGGATTTTTCGATATCTTTTTCTTCGCCCCCTTGCGAGAGAACATAGACGGTATCGCGCATAATTAAGGGCGGCTCTGCCGGGTTCAAGACGATAATCGCCTTGCCTTTTTCCGCCCCACCAACACTTTCAATGCCGTGGGAAGTGGTTTCGGTAAATTCGTCAATATTTGCTCTTGTGCCCGGCCCCGCTGATTTAGAGGCAATTGAAGCAACAATTTCCGCATAGGGGGTACGCGAACTAACGCGTGACACTGCATAAACCATCGGAATGGTCGCTTGCCCCCCGCAAGTCACCATATTCACATTTTGCTTATCAAGATGCTCGTCCGCATTGACCACAGGAATACAGTAAGGCCCAACAGCGGCAGGCGTAAGATCAACCATGCGTTTGCCTGCATCAGCACATATCTTATTGTGATGGGCATGCGCCTTGGCGGAGGTTGCATCAAATACGATCCCAATATCGGACCATACTGGCAGCTTGGTCAGCCCATCAATGCCTTCATGGGTTGTTGCAATCCCCAGCCGCTTCGCACGCGCCAAACCATCCGACTCAGGATCAATCCCGACCAATGCCCCAACCTCAAGAGAATCTGAGGTTCGCTGGATCTTTATCATCAAATCAGTTCCGATATTTCCCGAACCGATAATTGCAACTTTTGTTTTTGACATTCAAACCCTCGCCAGATTGTCAGCATTGGCTTCAGCGCATCCATTTCACGCCGCTAAAGCAGTGCCCATTTTACAAAACAAAACTGTTTTGATCTCGATGTCTTGTGCATCGATAATAATTATACCTTAGAGGTATATATCTTGATATCAAGGTAAATTTAGGCACCGAGGCCACCCTCACTGGCCCATCAGCACTAAGTAAGGGGTTTGGCTAAGTAAGTTTCATTGAAGGCTTCGCATGCCAGCCAATCGCGGGCGCGCACTGCAAGTGGGTTGTCTATGCGCTATCGGGGCCAATGCGGACAACCGCTTTACCGAAATTCTCTCCCTTAAACAGGCCGATAAAGGCTTCAGGAGCAACGTCCAGCCCCTCATAGACCGACTCGCGGAATTTAACGGTGCCGTTCGCAACCAAAGGCGCGACCTCGCTAATAAATTGAGGGGCAAGGTGAGAATAATTCGACACAATAAAGCCTTGCGCCTTTACACCGCGGCCAATCATGTTTGTCAGATTGGAGGGTCCTGGCGCTGGTTTGGTATTATTGTAAACCGCGATCATGCCGCATAAGGCGATGCGCCCGCCAAAGCCGATGCAATTTAAGGCCGCTTCTAAATGGTCGCCCCCGACATTTTCAAAGTATCCGTCAACACCCTTCGGCGCTGCAGCGCCAAGTGCTTTCGTCAGTGCACCGCTATTTGGATAGTCTTTATAGTTGAGCGCAACATCGCACCCGCCTTCAGCCTCTAGCCATGCGCATTTCTCTGCGGAACCTGCAGAACCGATCACGCGCATTCCCTTTTGTTTGCCGAGCTGACAAACGAGAGAACCCACCGCGCCCGCAGCACCAGAGACAAAAAGTGTCTCGCCTTTTTCCGGCGCAATGATCTGCGTCAACCCTGACCAGGCGGTGAGACCGGGCATTCCCAAAATCCCAAGATAGGTAGATAGAGGCGCAATATTTGGATCAACTTTTTGCAAATCATCGGCCTTGGCAAGATGATATTCCTGCCACCCGCCTGAGAAGGCGACGACATATTCACCTTTGGAAAATCCAGAATGGCGCGAGTCGACGACTTGGCTGACCGCACCGCCATTCAATGGCTCATCAAGAGCAAAAGGCGGAATATAACTTTTTATATGAGGGTTCATCCGGCCGCGCATATACGGGTCGACCGACATCCAAACCGTGCGCAGCAAAACCTGGCCGTCTTGGGGATCAGGAACGACAACGTCGCGCACTTCAAATAAATCTGGCGACGGTGAACCTTCTGGATAGGCTTTTAGAAACACGGCTTTCGCAGTAATGGGCATGGACAGACTCCGGATGATGGATTTTCGACAATCAGCTTTTGATCGCGCACCGTTAAAAAAAGAGAAGGGGCGCGCCTATCAGGAGCACCGCCATGTCATTGTGCTAGCAGAAATTTATACGGAGCGGGAGCGTTGAGTACAGTTCGACCAAATCAATGCGCTAAAAAGCCGATTAACCATTCTCCGCAAGGATTTTGCTGACCATATCGATGACGCCGCCAACCGCGCCATCAATACCGCCAATTGCATTCAAAAACTGCTCGACGCCGCGCGCCAACGTCTCCAGCGTCTCTGGCTCCAACGGCGATGCCAATCCATCACCATCGGTCATGTCCTGAAGCGCTGATCCAATTGTGCTTTCAACAAGCCCTTTAAAGTCATCAATCATGGCATTGACGCCGTCTGTATCAAGGTTTTCCAATTGATCGATCACGCTTGAGAAAACCGGGTTCGCGCGTAACATTTCAAAGTTTCCGCTTAAATCTGGAACCGAAGGAAGCGCTGGAATTGCAACTACAGCGGCGAGTAATTTTTGTGCCAACTGCCCAATATCACCTTGGTTAGAGGGGCCATCATCTTCGCTCGGCTGATCGCCCGCATGTCCTTCATCGGAATGCTCATCGCGGCCAGGCTGCATCCCGTCGGGTAAAAAATCTGCAGCCTCTTCGACCACATCATCAACGACATCTTCAACCAGTGCGCCCACGCCGCCGGCACCGGCCAAAAGCCCAAGAACGGTGCGAAAGCCCCCTTCTGTTTGACCAATGCCCGTTCTAAATCTTCCCAAGGACCCAACCAGTGTTCGCGCTTCACTTGAGAGCGCCTCATCAATTTGCAGCCTGTCATTTCCCCGATTAAAAATCATCGCCAATAAACCGCCAAGGAATGCCCCGATTGCGGTTCCGCCAAGAATTTCGATAATATTATTTGCTATAAAATCCACAATGAACCCCTCATTGATGTACTGATAAATTTGGATTTGCTAACGCAGTCGATCCAAAAATTTTGCGCTACACTCTGATTTCAACCGCATGCAGCGCCACACAATCGTTACTTATTTTTGATATCGCTCAAGGCGCGAGCCAATCGATGTCATGCCCACGCGCAATTCTTCATTCATGCGCGTGAACTTTTGTGTTCTCGCATGAGTGACGGAAATGCCCTCACGGATAAGATCGCCCGCACTCTCGAAATGCCCGCCATCAAGACACGCCCGTACACGCTCCTGATCTTCCGGTGTCAGCGTGATGTAAAATCTATTACCGTCTGTTTGGTTGCTCATAATGTGCCCCGAAAGAATGGACCTGATCTAATCGTCCAATGAATTCAGGCCAGCCACGAACCGGCCCCAAAAACAGAGTCGTGCCACATTGCAGCGCAACCCCTCACAATCGCCACGAACCCAAGAAGGTTCATTCCCCGCTGACGCATTCAGCCACAATGGCACCCAAAAGTCTATTGAATATCGGAAATCACCGCCTGAAATTGCACCAACCCCAAGCAATCTGCTGCCTATAACAAGGTTACGCCTGACTGGAACGTTGCAAGGGCTGGATGGGCGTCAATCGCCTCAATCGTGGCCGAATAGCCCTCGTCTACTGCGCGATCATATTCTTTCCAGTCTCGCAGATCGACCCCATTAACGTCCGGTGTGATGGTGATATCGGCGGGATGATAAATCATTGTGCTTTCCCGGCGGGTGGTCGCCGATCGCATCAGCAAGCCGACAATGGGCGGCGTTGTGCGGATTCCGTGATTGCGTACCCAACCAAAAAATCCGGGCGGATCGCGATAGAGTTCAGGATCAATGGTCGAGCGGCGCGCAACATCAATCCCGATATTCATACCGCGATGGCTGCCGGCCATAACATCAACCGGGAAATTATTGATAAGCGCCCCATCAACAAGCAATTGATCGCCCTCGACCACCGGCGGTAAAATCCCCGGCAATGATATTGAGGCGCGCAAGGCTTCCCACAACAGACCGTGCCAATGCACATGGGCCCGCCCGCTGGCTAAGTCCGCAGAGACACAAAAATAGGGAACCTGTGTCTCCTCGATCAATGCATCGCCAAAATGTTCTTTTAACCGCCTCTCGACCACACACCCTTCCGTGAGTGAAACAACGGGCAGGCGAAAATCAGAAAGCGGATTGCTATCAACAAAAGCATTCTGGACACGGTAGTCGACCTCCGCATCCGTCCAGCCCATCGCAACGCAAGCCGCAACGATCCCGCCCATCGAGGTCCCGCCAACAAAGTCGATCGGAATATTGCGTTCACGCAGGGCGCGCATTGCGCCAATATGCGCATAAGCCCGTGCGCCACCGCCAGACATCACAACCCCGACGGATTGTCCGGCAATGACCCGGGCCAAGCGCGCAAAATCATCTTTGGAATTCCAGCGAAAAGCGCGCTGTGCACCCACCGCCTCTTTCCAATCAAGCAGCGGGCATGCTTGAACCCCTTCCTCAAGCATAACCAGATCAACAAGCCGGAAGTGACCCGCTGGAGTATTATCCCCGAGCGAAAGCGGAAACGGTTTGGGCGGCAACGCATCACGCCTTGCAAACACCAAAAATCTGTCTGCATGGCGCAAAACAAATCTGTACCATGCATTATCTGCAATCCGTGCACTCAAGATAACCAGATCGTGGCGTTCTTCTTCCCTATCAAAAGCAACGCTATCGGGGGCCTCTTCCCGGTCGGTCATGACGAGAACTTTCACGCCAAGATTTCTGGCGGCCTCACCCAACCGTTCTGCTTGCCGGTCAATATCGATTGAGCGAGATGACCCAATCAAAACAAAGACGCGCGGCGATGATTTGCGGAAGGTCACACTCGGTTTGCGTGCGCGCCGCAGCATAGTGCGCGATAGCACGGCAGCAACATCACCATATTGCTCAAGCAGTCGGTCAAATTCACTATGGGGGATGGCCAGCAATTCAGTATCGCGCAGCGCAAACACTGTGGCGGTATGGGGCTCATCAAGCAGGAGTGACATCTCGCCAACGGGCTCACCGGCGCCAATATAGCCGATAATGTTACTGGTTTCATCGTTCGTTCGCGAAACGATCAGCCGACCAGAAAGTACAAAATATATCTGATCTGAGGGCGTGCCTTGCTCATACAGCATCGCCCCGCCCGCAAGCGAGAACCAGCATCCCGCATCGGCCATCGCCATTCGGGCATCCGGGCCGATATCAGCAAAAAAATCAAGAGTGTCGAAGCGTTCTAATACCGCCTGCATGGTGCAGTGCTATCGTCACATGGCGGGCATTGCAAGAATTGTTGTCGGTTATCTGCGCCGACAACCATCAAAATTGCGCGAACATTCACGCAACACAAACCAGGCCGAAATCTGGAAAACCGCTAGTTTAATTTCTTTTTCTCAGAGCGGCGAACAACTTCTGGTTTTTTCCGTGTCTCGGGCAAAGGGGCGATATCGACGCCCTCATCGATGAGCTCACGTACTTCATCGCCAGTGGCCTCGCCAAAAATACCGCGCTCTTCCACTTCCCCATAATGGATTTTGCGCGCCTCTTCGGGAAACTCTTCTCCGACATAATCGAAATTTTTCTCGACATAATCGCGCGCGCGCTTGGCCGCGGCAATAATGTCATTTCGCATCGCGTCTATTCGCGCATTATCGCTTCCACTGGCTATAGATTTAGCACCAGCGGCGGGCGCTGCTTCAGATTTACTGTTAGCGCGCTTAGGGATGGCCGGGGCCATGATCGCCTTTGATACATCTTCGGACCCACAGGTCGGGCAGGCAAGCAAGCCCGCTTTCGACTGTTCATCATAATCATCGCTATTGCGAAACCATCCTTCAAACTCGTGATGGCGCGGGCATTTTAACTGGTATCGGATCATAAGGGCTATGTGAGTACTTCCATAAGGATATCAAGGTCAAGACTGCGACCCAAACTGTCCAGTTACGATACAGCTCGCCCGGCAGATAAATTCGGTATGCGCTGACGTGTCGATGCAACCAATGAAAGATCTAGATCAGCAATAATAATGCCGGGATTATCATGGCCAGCATGGGCCACTATATTCCCCCATGGATCGATAATCATGGAATGACCCCATGTCTCGCGGCCATCTTCATGGACCCCGCCTTGAGCTGGTGCGATGACGAATGACCCACATTCAATGGCGCGTGCGCGCAGCAACGTCTCCCAATGGGCTTTTCCGGTTTGTTTGGTAAAGGCCGCAGGGATGCATAAAAGTTCCGCACCCTCTTGGGCAAGCTTGCGATACAAATGAGGGAAGCGCACATCGTAGCAGATTGTCAGGCCTAATTTGGCATAGTCAGTTTGCGCAACGACACTTTTTTCCCCTGGCACGTAAACCGAGGATTCTTTCCAGGTTTCGCCCTTCGGCAAGGAGACATCGAACATATGAATTTTATCATAGCGCGCGGCAATGTTTCTGTCGGTGTCCGTCGTTGGGGAGAACAGATAGCCACGATTAAAGGCCCGGTTTTTGACGCCATCACTCTTAGGCGAGCATACCGCCATGGAACCAATCAGAAGCCAGATATTCAATTCTTTTGCGCAGGCTGCAAATTGGTCAATCTCTTCGAGTTGCGCTTCTTCGGGCAAATCCGCCAATAAGCGGGCGGCCTTGCGATCAACAATATTTGTCATCTCCGGGGTGGCTATAAATTGCGCACCCTGGCTCGCGGCCTGCCTGATCAGTGCGATTGCATCGTCAACATTGCGCTTGCGATCAAGACCTGATCGCATTTGTACACAGGCAACTGTGTGCTTAGCCTGGGAACGATCATCGCTCGACATTCGGGTCCCTACGCATTCCCGGCGATCAGCGCATCCAGCTTCCCGGCACGTTCGAGTGCCTGAAGGTCGTCATTCCCGCCAACATG
This sequence comes from uncultured Caulobacterales bacterium, assembly GCA_964421675.1. Lineage (GTDB taxonomy): Bacteria > Pseudomonadota > Alphaproteobacteria > Caulobacterales > Parvularculaceae > CALLPQ01. The sequence continues at coordinate 28,904 of CAYQXV010000017.1, read as the reverse complement.
GGTCTCGCCGATAAAAATCTGCGGATAAGTTGTCTTGCCATTGCTTTTCGCCAGCATTTCAGCGCGTTTTTCTTTATCGAAGGCTGCGGAAATTTCATGGATTTCAACACCCTTCTTTTTCAGCAGGCTAAGCGCCCGAAAACAATAAGGGCATAGGGGTTTTGTATACACGGTTGCAGATTGCATCTATCGAATATCCTTGGAATGGCTAGACTCTATTTACACGATTATATGGCCTGCTTACCCCCCGAGACAACCCGTGCCAATACAAGCGCATCCACACGCTGGACATGAGCGGCCTTTAAAACACGAGCACAAGCCGACAATGTGGCCCCGGTGGTCAAAACATCATCAATCAAAACGATGCGTTTTCCCCTCAAGACCTCTAAATAGTCAGCCTTTATCCGAAAGGCCCCTGCAACATTGCGCTGCCTGCCTGCAACGGACAGGTCCTTTTGCGGCAGCGTCGCGCGGCTGCGTTCAAGACCATCGAGCAATAAGACACATTCAGGATAAAGACCGGCAACACCCGTGGCCAAAATCGCAGATTGATTAAAGCGGCGCGATATTAAACGGTCCCGATGAAGGGGGATCGGTATTAGAATCGTACCCGGCTGCACCAAATCTTTTGCAACGCGGCCAAGCCATCGCACAAATAACGGCCCCAACTCAGTATGATCACCGTGCTTGAACGATACAATCAGTGGGCGAACAATATCATCATAAATCACCGCGCTGCGGGCACCATCAAAAGAATGTTCATCGCTCGCACACCATGCGCACATGACCCCCTCCCCATGGTCCACCGCAAAAGGCAACGAACACCCATGACAAAAGGGTGGATCAACAAAGTGCACATCGGACCACCCCTTCCCGCTTAGAAGGCCGGGCTCGCGAACAATATCACCGCTGATCGGACAATATGCCGGTAGCAGACCATCAAGCGCATGGCGCGCGACAGCCGATACCATCTTGCGCCCTTCAGCAAGCTGCGTCTTCAATAGCGGAAAGAAATGATCGGAAACCATTGGATCCTTCTGATCAGCAGAGCGCCAAAATTGAAAAGCTACTCCAATAATGATCGCGGGCGAAAGCGCGTGATAGCGAAAGCATAAACACCAGTGAATATCAGTGTGAAAGCCACAATTGAAATTACCTCAATGCCATCAAGGTTCCTAATGGATCGTCCATAAGTTGCGTTCAAAATTGCAATTTGAAGCATTGCACCCCCGAACAGCAGTATAGCCAAAATCCCCGCGAAACGCATGGCGGGCTTTGAAGATAAAAAGCCTAAGGACAAAAGGGCAATTGGAAACGCAAAATACCAATAGGTGAAAAACCAACTCGCTCCCCAATAAAAGATGAAGTCTAACGCCTCTCCTGGCGCTGTAGCGAACGAGTTTAATGCCGTTCGTAATAGGTGGCTAAATTGAGCTTGGGAGGATGGGGCGGATAGTGCCGCGAAACTGGCAATGCCACTCGCGACAATGAATAATATTAAAGACAATATCGGTCGATATAGTGCGTTTAAGAAATACATCCCCTGAAATCTACCATTAGTAGCATCTGAATATCCAATGAATTTATCCCAAACACACAACCGCAAGGCCAGTAACTAAAAGCCAAATACAACAAGCACTAACAAAATATTTGCCCATCTGGAAAAAGGCGAAAAAACTCTGCATAACCCTGTGCTATGACCCAAAGCCCGCCGCCTCTTTTTAATCGTGACCTATGGAAAACACGGCGCGCGCGAACCGGGCGGCAAGATTTTTCTGCCCATGACTTTTTACACAAGCGGGCCATTGAAGACCTTGCGGACCGGGTCGAGGCAATCAATCGAACATTCTCAAATGCGCTAATTTACGGGGCAAGGGGGTACCGCGATTGTTTTTCGGCAATTGAGCGGATTCAGAAAATTCATTGGGCAGAGCCCCTTGAAAGCCCAACATCAGACATTGTTTTGGATGAAGAGAACCAAGACCTACGCGCGCAGCATTATGATTTGATCATCAGCATACTCTCTTTGCATACGGTCAATGATTTAATTGGCGCGATGGTTCAATATCGCCAGGCCTTGAAACCTGATGGTGTGTTTTTAGGGGTCATGTTGGGCGGCCAATCGCTGGCAACTATTCGCACCTTGATGACCCAGGCTGAATTAGAAACTGTTGGCGGGGCCGCGGTGAGATTTCATCCCTTCGCCGATGTCAAAGATTTGGGCAATGCATTGTCACGGGCAGGATTCACGCTCCCGGTTACCGATGTCGACAAAGTCCGTGTTGCCTACAAAGACCCAATTAAGGTCATCAATGATTTACGCAAAATGGGGGAAACGGGGATGCTGCACGACCGCCCGCCGCCGCTGGCGCGCCGCAGCGCTGGCCAGTTTTTATCATTGCTCTCAATGCATGACGGGCCGGTTGAATTTGACTTGATTTATCTGACAGGCTGGGCACCGCACCGCGATCAACCCAAGCCGTTAAAGCCTGGCAGCGCAAAAATGAGCCTTGCTGAAGGCCTGAAACGTGCCAAAACAATGTAATTTTAAGCGGGATGAACCGCAAAATTATGGATTTACAGCGCCATTTACGGCGTTGCTAATTTTAGTATATTGCGCGTCCTGGCCGCTCATCACTGCCTGAACACTACCGACAATAACAAGAAATATAAGGCCTGCGATCAAGCTATATTCAATCGCTGTCGCGCCGTTCTCATCGCTTAAAAATTCGCGAACTGTTGATCGAAATGGGGTTACCATAATACTTCCCTCAATTGTGCTGCCAGCGGCCGATCAGCCGGTGGCATATCCTGCTGTAATAATGCCTTAGAACTCACCCACTTCAGGGCCTGACCTTCGGCACCGCGCGGAACTCCGCGCCATTTACGGCAAACAAAAAGTAACATCAAAAGATGAACTTCTTCTAAAGAACCGTCACTAATCTCCTGCTGCGCTGCGAACCCTAACGGTGACAGACAACTCTCCTGGGTGTTTATCGCAAGCTCCTCCCGTAGCTCGCGAACCAAGGCCTCCTGCGGCGTTTCTCCGGGCGCTATTTTTCCGCCAGGAAACTCCCAAAGGCCGCCATGGACCTTTTCTTCAGGGCGTTTTGCCATCAACACACGGCCATCACGGTCAATCAGTGCGGCTGCAACTACGAAAAGGCGCTTTGCCATGTTTCTGCCTTTTTTACGCCACGCGTACTAAGGGAGGATTAAAATGATTGGTTAATTTGAAAGTGATTTTTGCCATCGTTTTCTCAGCCCTTTGCAAGGCTGGATGTGCTGCTGGATGGCTCACTCTCCTGGTCGTAAATGACCACGTCAAAATTGTCTTTCAACGTCTCCAAGGTTTCATCAATCGCCCGTAGCGTTAAAAATCGCCGCAAATCGTCTTCCACCGCGGCATAAGAAATACCTTCAATTTCTCTTTTTTCCAGAACCTTAATAACGTTCCAGCCTTCACTGGTACGGAAGGGCGGTGAAATGGCGTCTTGATCGATGGCGAAGGCGATACGGCCAAATTCATTGGAAACCATGTCACGGGTGATATAGCCAGTGTCTCCGCCATGCGGAGCGGTCCCGCGGTCAAGCGAGCGTCCGCGCGCCAATGCGGTAAAATCAGCGCCATTTTCAACCGCCTTCAAAATACTGGCGGCCTCTGCCCGGCTGCTGACCAAAATATGGCGGATCCTGATTTCCTCGCCCAAGCTGGTGATATCTGATTGCGCCTCAAACAGGGCGCGAACACGCTCATCGCTCACCCGGTCATTCAAAATGGTATCAATATACGCCGCGGCCAGGATTCTATCGCGCGCAGCCCGCAATCGCCCCTGCATCATTGTTTCGGTATCAAGATCAATTTGTTGGGCCGCTTCCGCAAGGATGCGCTGATCGACAAAGGTCGAAACAAGCTCCCTGGTGAACTCTGAATCGATACTCAAGCTTTCACCGTCTTGCAGCGTTCCCGCGCTGCGCGCGGCGGCCTCAACCTCTGAAAGGCGAATATAAGCGCCCCCAATTCGCGCCATTACAGGGTCTTGCTGATCGCGCTGTATCGAATTGGCATTGCCAGCCTGCGCCGATTGCAATGTCAGCGCCGCACCTCGTACACGGTCAGTAATGCCAAGGCTCGCCACGATCACAATCATACCGAAAAAGGCGCAATATCCCTGACCCGCGGGCGTTGGTAGCCACGCCAAGAAGCTTTTTGATGCGTCAAATATCCAGTCCGTGATTACCGTCACGCCGAGGGCAAAAACCCCGAAAGTCGCCTTCAAAAATCGCCAAATTCTGCCATCAACACGCTCTGCAAACCGCCAGACGCTGCGGATGAAATCGACAAAAGCCACAAAGCCGGATTTAACCGCCCCCGCCAGCTGAGTGATCTGGCCAGCATTGGTTTTGGCACCTGATGATCGTGTGCCCTTCGGTTTTTGTGCCGCGCGTTTAAGTCGGGCCCGCCGGACTGCCCTTGTTTCCCGGCGAGCCGGTACTTTGGGGGTACCACCCGCTTTTTTATGGCTACGCGCTTCTGGCTCTGGAGAGGATTCTTCTAGTGCCTCCGGCGGGCCATCGGTTTGAGGGCGAGGCCCAGTTTGAGGTCGCGGCAAAGAATCAACCCGGCCAATAAACAGTCTCTTTGAGGACTGCTTGCGCGTACGAGGCTGCCTTGAGGTCTCAGAAGCTGGCAGATCGCCTGAGGATTTTTCATCGGAAGCCATAAATTGCTATATATTGCAACTTACTCATCGCATTCAACTAGATAATGCTCGGCTGGGCGCCCTTGCATCACTAATCCGACATTGGACAGAAGGAGGGCAACCTCCACGGGCGACACGAGAAAAGTCGCCCTTGGCGCGCGACTTCACAATGGCGTTCGTTGACAGTCCATGGCCACGGTCTTATCTGATCTGTCAACGAACAACGCCGCATAGCCCGGGTTATTGTCGGCACCAACCGGTGGGTATCGCCACTGAGCCAAATGCCAAGCAAATGACCAGACTGACTGGTCCAGCCCGGCCTTAGCGATTGAAGGAAAAAATGTCATGGCGCTTGCCGGCATTGCCAAAAAGATTTTCGGGTCTGCCAATGACCGCCGATTGAAGCCTATGTGGCGGCGGTCTGAGAAAATAAACGCGCTGGAAGAGGAAATGATCGCCCTTAGCGATGAGGACCTTATTGCCCAGACAGCAAAATTCCGCGCGCGGCTTGAAGCAGGTGAAACCCTGGACCAGTTGCTGGAAGAGGCGTTTGCAACCGTGCGCGAGGCCGCAAAGCGCGCCCTTGGCCAACGTCACTATGATGTCCAGATGCTCGGCGGCATGGTTTTACATGAGGGCGACATTGCCGAAATGAAAACCGGTGAGGGTAAAACCCTCGTTGCAACATTGGCCGTTTATCTAAATGCGCTCTCTGGTGACGGCGTTCATGTCATTACGGTCAATGACTATTTGGCCAGCCGCGATGCTGAATGGATGGGGCGTGTCTATGAACGCCTTGGCATGACAACCGGGTGCATCGTTAATGGTCTGGATGAAAATCAACGCCGCGACGCCTATGGCTGCGATATTACCTATGGAACCAATAATGAGTTTGGGTTCGACTATCTGCGCGACAATATGAAATCTTCCATGGACCAGATGGTTCAGCGCGGTCATCACTTCGCAATTGTTGATGAGGTGGACTCCATCCTTATTGATGAAGCGCGTACACCGCTCATCATTTCCGGTCCGACCGACGATAAGTCCGAATTATACATCTCAATTGATGGCTTCATGCCGCAATTAACCGAAGACGATTATGAAATAGACGAAAAGGCTCGCTCCATTGCGCTTTCCGAAGAAGGGCATGAAAAAATGGAGGAGCTGCTATCCGCAGCCGGGCTTTTGCAAGGCGATAGCCTTTATGATGCGTCCAATGTCTCAATCGTGCATCACGTCAATCAGGCATTGCGCGCCCATAAAATATTTCAGCGCGACAAAGATTACATCGTTCGCGATGACAAGGTGATGATTATCGACGAGTTTACTGGCCGGATGATGGATGGTCGGCGGTGGTCGGATGGATTGCATCAAGCGGTTGAAGCCAAAGAGCGCGTTAGCATCCAGCCAGAAAACCAAACGCTCGCATCGATTACATTCCAGAATTACTTCCGGCTCTACAAAAAGCTGGCTGGCATGACCGGTACCGCGCTAACCGAAGAAGCCGAATTTGCAGATATCTACAAACTGAATGTGATGGAGATTCCAACCAATCGTGAAATTGCGCGCGACGATATGGATGACGAACTCTACATGACTGCTCAGGAAAAATATAAAGCCATCGTTATTCAGATTGCTGACTGCGTAAAACGCGGCCAACCTGTCTTGGTAGGTACGGTCTCCATTGAAAATTCAGAGCTATTGTCGCAATTGCTCGGCGATAAAAAACTCTTCAAAACGGTGTCGAGCGATCTGCGTGCCCGCGCCGATACTCTGAAAGACAAAGAAGCCGACCTCAAAGCCGAGTTGGTGGAAATGGCCGAGACCCTTGAGGGGTTTGCTAAGAGCAAAGACCCCATTCCCCATAAAGTTTTGAATGCGCGCTTCCATGAACAAGAAGCGGAAATCATTTCGCAGGCCGGTGTGCCCGGCGCGGTGACAATCGCAACAAATATGGCTGGACGTGGTACCGACATTCAGCTTGGCGGATCGGTTGATCTTGAAGTCATGAAAACGCTTGAAGATGGCGACGACGAAGAAACCATCGCACGCAAGCGCGCCGAAATTGAAAAAACTGTTGCGGACCTAAAACAAAAAGCTCTCGATTCTGGCGGGCTTTTTGTTCTGGCGACAGAGCGCCATGAAAGTCGGCGGATCGACAATCAGCTGCGCGGGCGTTCGGGACGACAGGGCGATCCGGGCACAACGAAATTTTTCCTTTCTCTGGAAGATGACCTTATGCGCATCTTCGGTGCAGGGATGGAGAAGATGCTCAAACGCTTCGGCATCCAGCCTGATGAATCCATTGAACATCCATGGTTTACCAAGGCCGTAGAAACCGCGCAGAAAAAAGTAGAGCAACGCAATTTCGATATTCGTAAAAACGTATTGAAATTTGACGATGTTAAAAATGATCAGCGTAAAGCTATTTTCGACCAACGCATTGAATTTATGTCGACAGAAACTGTCGATGACATCATTGATGAGATGCGCGACAATCTGGTTGAAGATATTGTCGAGACCCACATTCCGCCAAAATCCTATGTCGAGCAGTGGAATGTAGGTGAGCTGTCGCGCGAACTGGATCAAGTCTTCGGAAAGCCCTTCATGGTCGAAAAATGGGCCAATGAAGAGGGTGTGGGCGACACTGAAATCATCGAACGATTGAAAGATGAAACCAAAAAATTGAGCGCAACGCGCGTTGCCGATGTGGGCGCGGACACCATGCGACAGGCGGAAAAAGCAATTTTATTGCATGTCCTGGACACAAATTGGCGCGAACATTTACAACAACTCGATCACCTACAATCTGTCGTTGGACTGCGGGGCTACGGACAGCGAGATCCGATTAACGAATTTAAAACAGAAGCGTTCGCTTTGTTTGAACACTTACTTGACTCATTACGCCGGGATGTGACGAAAACGCTGATGCATATTGAGTTCAAGCGTCCCGAAGATATGATTCCCGAACCCCGCGAAATTCCAATGACCGAGGTTCACAATGACCCGGTAACCGGCGAAAATGAATTGGCAGCGCCGCGCACCCGGCCAAGATCAACCGGGTCAGCAGGAATCGGAACATTACGGGCCCGGCGCAGCGCTGAGGAAGTTGATCCAAACGACCCAGAGTCTTGGGGCCGCGTTTCAAGAAATGCGCCCTGCCCTTGTGGATCGGGTCAAAAGTTCAAACATTGTCACGGCGCAATGTAAGAAACATTCTTTACACAGACGGTATGTCGCCAGACATAACCGTCTGAAACCATGCCGCGTCTATGTTCTGTCCGCATAGGATAATGCCGACCTTTTTGTCGCGCCATTGATCGGCGGTGTTCATAAGGGCCGCCAAAGGCGCAGCACCCGCGCCTTCCACTAAGTTATGCGTGGTACGATAATAGAGACGAATTGCATCGGCGACATCGCGGTCGCTAACACTCACAATATCATGGGTGCCGGGGCCATAAATCTCAAAAGCCTCCGCAACCGGCACCCGCACAGCAACGCCGTCCGCAAATGTTTTCGCCGTATCTGTCTCAACAAGCTTTCCGGCTTTCTTTGACAATAGGCACGCTTGCGCATTTTCAGAAACAACACCGATAATTTTCGTCGATAAACCCAACGCATCGCGCGCCATTATTGTCGCGCAAATTCCCGAACCACAGCCAATGGGAACAAACACGACATCAAGATCGCGAACCGCTTGAAATAATTCCAACCCATAAGTCGCAACGCCGCGAACCAGCTGTTCATGGAAGGAGGGCACTAAAAACAAATCCATTTCCGCGGCCAGCCGCTCGGCCTCAAGCCTTGCCTCATCGAAATCCTGACCGTGAATGATCAGCTCACCGCCAAAGCCTTTCATGGCGGCATTTTTCTCCGTTGAATTGCCTCGCGGAACGACAATGACCGCACGCAGCCCATATTGGCGCGCGGCAAATGCTTGCGATTGACCATGATTTCCCCGGGTTGCGGTAATGATGCCTTTGCAATCAGGATGTGTCCGGTGCAACCAATCAATAAAGGTTAAGCCGCCGCGAATTTTGAAGGCCCCGGTCGGCGTATGATTTTCATGCTTAACCCACACATCACAGCCCACCTCTTGTGATAATAAAGGCCATGAATATTGCGGCGTCGGGGACATTGCGCGATAGACAATCTGCGCAGCGGCTTCAATATCGTTTTGACTAAGTGGTTCCATGAGCGCGGGCTTTCTTGTAGTCTGTTGACACCTTTAATCTCTATCCAATATCAGGTTTTGATAATGAACGCAGGTGTCTTTTCATCAATCGGCATATGTGGCGGCGGTGCCTGGGGCACGGCGCTTGGCATTCTTGCTGCCAATAACAATATTCCGGTGACCCTATGGGCGCGCGATAAAAACACGGTTCATTCTATTAATAATGACCAGGAAAATACCAAGCGCCTTCCCGGCATCACATTACCTGAGAATTTGCGGGCGACACAGACCATTGCTGATTTAAAATCATGCGATGCAATCGTGTTTGCTGTTCCGGCGCAACAAGCGCGAACTACACTGACAATGTTGCGCGAAGACTGCGATGAACAAACCCCGCTGGTCATATGCGCAAAAGGGATAGAACAAAAAAATCTGATCCTCATGCCCGATGTCCTTCGCGATGTTTGGCCAAGCGCTCGCGGGGCGATATTATCGGGTCCAAGCTTTGCCGCTGATGTGGCGCACGGAAAACCGACCGCTGTGACAATTGCATCGTCATTTCACGATGACGGCAAAAACTGGCAGGCCGCGTTAGGGGCTACGCATTTTCGACCCTATCTCAGTGATGATGTTACCGGGGTTGCGCTTGGCGGTGCTGTGAAAAATGTTCTCGCCATTGCCGCCGGTATTGTTGACGGCATGGCGTTGGGGGAAAGCGCGCGTGCCGCTCTTATTGCGCGAGGCTTTGCTGAATTTCAGAGACTTGGTTTGGTGATGGGCGCGCGGGCCGAAACCATGGCCGGGCTCTCCGGGCTGGGCGATCTGGTGCTCACGGCAAGCTCAAACAAATCTCGCAATATGGCCCTTGGACAAAGGCTGGGCCGGGGGGAGAGCCTCACACAAGGACTTGATGCCGGCATGGGTATTAGCGAGGGAGTGGCGACCGCCAGCGCTGTCGTCAAGCTTGCTGACCATTACGACATCGAGATGCCGATTTGTTCGACAGTTGCAAAAATCGTTGAGGGTAACGCATCGGTTGCGGATGCAGTGTTGGCGCTATTGTCCCGTCCGGTGCGATCAGAAGGGCTTTGATTATGCTAACCGGCGGCTCTCAACGCCGACAAAAGCAAGCCCGATAAAAACACCCTTATTGCGCGCGTCTTTTATACGCCTTGCATGTTGCTTCATAGGTGCGCCCGCTATGGCGAGCATCCCACCCAGCCGTCCACGCATCACCGCCTTCAACCGATCCGCTGCGGCGGCATTGCGAAAAGCCGGTCCGATAGGCCGTTGATTGCACATCAGATGTTTTGCTGGCGAGCTCGAACCCGGCATTATAGCATTGGCAAACAATGTCATTGCCCCCCTCTGCGATTGTCTGGATGTAACCACCGCTAGACGTGGACTTGGTGACGGTTGTGCCCGTCGATGCCCCCGCCGAATCTCCAAATCGCGTCGACATAGCCGCAAAGACGACCACGCCAAATACGATAAACGCTAATGCGCCCAGAAAATACGCTTCAATCTGGTTATTTCTCGGTGAGTCGCTCATGATTTCCTCGCATCCAAATCCCGGACCATAATAGTCCAAAAGCGCTGATGGGCAAAGAGCCTTCGGCCAATCCGGGCAGAAAGCGGTAAAATGTCAGAGAAGTGATGCAAAAATCGCGCGAAAGTCGCCTGTTAACCCTAACCAAGGGGATCGTAATAGCGTAAACGCCCCCTATATATCGTAATTCAAGCGGGGACCCATCGGCATAACAATCGATGTTTCGACCGCTATTTCCGTCAATTCGCCTCAAAGGCGTGCAGATAGTCTCAGGGGCACGCAAACAGCCTCAACGGCGCGAAGGAGCATTCTGGGTTGAGTGATCGCAACAAGACTGGCAATCAACCTGGCGAAGAAACGGGTAAGGTAAGCTCAACCGATGGGGGGCAAACACCCACGCGTGCACGCGCCGACTTGCTTGGTGATGGAGCTAGTGCGGCCGGGCTAGACCCATCACCGGGGGCAAATGCACAATTGCCTCCCGCCGATATCCCCGTACCACCCCCTAAAAACAATGCAAAATTCCTCACGGGCGATCCAATGCGCCACATCACAGTCATGTCGCTTAGCGCGAGCGTCGGTCTGGTGTCGCTATTTATTGTCGACTTTTTAGATCTCTATTTCATCTCGCTCCTGGAAGAGACCGCGCTGGCCGCGGCCGTTGGCTTTGCCACAACACTGTTATTTTTCTCAATGTCGCTCACCATTGGGCTGATGATTGCGATGAGCGCGCTCGCCGCACGGCGGATCGGTGCAGGAGATGAAAAGGGGGCCCGGGAGATCGCCACCAGCGTGCTGACCATTGGTGTGGGAACCTCGGTTGTTTTTTCGATCCTATTTTGGATTTTCGCCCCGGCAATACTCGATATGGTCGGGGCGACTGGCGACGCAAAGCATTATGCAACCCGCTATATTCGCATCACGGTTCCCTTTGTGCCGCTTTTATCGGTGGGCATGGTAGCCTCAGGCCTGCTGCGGGCGCACGGCGATGCGCGCAGAGCCATGAATGCCACTTTGTCTGCGGGCATTGTAAATGCGATTTTTGACCCGCTTTTTATCTTCGGCTTCGGGTTGGGGCTGGACGGCGCCGCCTATGCATCGGTCCTCGCGCGCATCGCCATGGTGGTCACTGCACTCTTGCCGATTTTGCGGCGCTATGGCGGGTTTGCGCCGTTCAACCGGGACTTATTCGTCAGCCATTTGCGCCCGATTATCGCGATTGCAGGGCCTGCCATTCTGACAAATTTAGCAACGCCCACAGGAACCGTTCTGGTGACCCGCGCTATCGCGCCTTATGGCGATGCAGCTGTGGCTGGCTATGCGGTCATCGCTCGGCTATTGCCGCTCGCTTTTGTCGTGGTTTTTGCGCTTTCCGGGGCAATCGGCCCGATCATTGGGCAAAATTATGGGGCGAAATCGTACGACCGCGTGCGCGAGACCATTTTAAAATCGGTCTTATTCACGGGGATTTACGTTATCGGCATGTGGTTGCTCGTGTTTTTCGGGCGGTCTTTTGTCGCTGATCAGTTCAACCTGACCGGAGAGGGCCGCACGCTTGTAATGTGGTTTGGGCTGGCCGTTGCCCCTCTTTTGTTTTTCAGCGGGGTGTTGTTCATCGCTAATGCGGCCCTCAACAATCTCGATCGCCCGCTCTGGTCGACCTGGCTTAATTGGAGCAGGAATACGCTCGGCATCATGCCTTTCATCATGCTTGGCGGCGCGTGGGGCGGCGCACCGGGCATTCTCATAGGCCAATATGCGGGCGCATTTCCGTTCGCCTTATTAGGGGTGTTTTTTATAATGCGCCTGATCAACAAGCTTGAGCGCGCGGAGAGCAATACCGGCGCCGATGGCATCGCACCCCCCTCATCGAGCGTTACTCCCTAAAAAACGGTACCGCCCAGAGCACAATACACATGGACACCAGCGCAAAATCAGCATCACTTTTAAAACAGCCCATTGGAAAGTTGCGAATAGTTCGCTAAGTCCTGTTTAGATTTTTGCGTCAAAAAGGAATCACAATGCCAGAAGCAGTGTCGTCGGAAGGTTTGAAATCCCCGGAAATCGGGGCCGGGCAATCAGCAATTCTAAAACGCGTTCATGAGCATTGTTTAAATTTTCGCAATCCAATTTTGCACCGCAGTATAGGTCAGCTCTTTGTAGCCTTGTCGATTTATCTCGCGCTTGCGGGCGCCATGATTTTAAGCGCTCGAAATGGAATGCCCTGGCTTGTCGCGTTAATCGCCCTGCCTGCTGCAGGCATGCTGGTTAAACTTTTCATCATTCAACATGATTGCGGACATGGGTCGTTTTTTCGCTCACGCACCTTCAACATGCTACTCGGCTGGGTAATCAGCATACTGACATTAACGCCTTATGCATATTGGCGCGATGCCCATAATCGCCACCACGCCAGCTCCGGCGATCTTGATGCACGCGGATTGGGCGCAATTGATACGCTAACGGTTGATGAATTTAAGGCATTACCGCCCGCGCGCCAAAAACTTTACAAATTATATCGGCATCCGATGATTATGATTTTAATCGGCCCGTTCCTCCATATTATGATCTTCCAACGGATGACTAATAAGGGCCCGATGCCATTCATGGAAAACTATCAAACCATTTCCGGCAGCCATTTGTGGCGCAGCATCATGGCACTCAATCTGGCGATTGTTTTGTTTTATGGCACCATGATCGCATTCTTGGGATGGCAAGTTGTCGCCATGGTCTTTTTACCAATTTGGTGGATCTCCGCGGCAATTGGCGGATGGCTGTTTTATGTTCAGCATCAATATGAAGGAGCATATTGGGAGCATTCAGAGAATTGGGATTTCCGCGCAGCCGCCCTGCACGGATCATCGCACTATGACCTACCCGGTATCTTGCATTGGTTTACAGGCAATATTGGATTTCACCATATCCATCACTTATCTGCGATGATTCCCAATTACAGATTGCGCGAGTGCCACGAAAAATGTGCGGATCTAATGACATTTCCGAAAATGAGCATTCGCGAAAGCTTTCGAACTGCACGCTTGCGGGTATGGAACCCCGCTACAAAAAGCATGGAAGCGGTTTAGACCGAGGGTTAGCGCCGCGCGCCGAGCTTTAACCGAAGGGCATTGAGTTTAATGAACCCTTCGGCGTCTTTTTGATCATAGACATTATCCTCTTCAAACGTCACATGCGCCATTGAGTAAAGCGAACGCTCAGAGGTTCTGGCAATGACATTGGCGCTGCCTTTGTAAAGGCGCAGTGTCACATCCCCCATAACGTGGCGCTGACTTTCATCAATCGCTGCTTGCAACATTTCACGTTCAGGGGCGAACCAGAAACCATTATAAATCAAATTCGCATAGCGCGGCATCAACGCATCTTTAAGGTGCGCAACCTCGCGATCGAGCGTGATCTGTTCGATACCGCGATGGGCCGCAAGCAAAATTGTCCCGCCCGGCGTTTCATAAATGCCGCGAGATTTCATTCCTACAAACCGGTTTTCAACAAGATCCAATCGGCCAATGCCGTGACGATTTCCCATGCCGTTTAATGTCGTCAGTATGGTTGCCGGGCTCATGTCCTGACCATTAATGGCGCACGCATCACCCTTGTGAAAGCTGACCACAATATCTTCCGGTTCATCTGGCGCTGAGCGCGGATCAACCGTTCTTTGATAAACATAATCAGGCGCTGGTTCACCGGGGTCTTCCAACACTTTACCTTCCGATGAGGTATGCAGCAGATTGGCATCCACTGAAAACGGTGCTTCGCCGCGCTTATCTTTCGGAATTTCAATCTGATGGTCTTCAGCAAAGGCAATAAGCTTTTCACGTGATGACAAATCCCAATCGCGCCAGGGCGCAATGACTTTAATATCCGGATTTAGCGCATAGGCATTCAGCTCAAAGCGGACCTGATCATTTCCCTTGCCGGTCGCGCCATGAGCAACCGCATCGGCGCCGGTCTCCTTGGCAATCTCAACCAACCGTTTGGCAATCAATGGACGTGCGATTGATGTGCCCAGTAAATATTGCCCTTCATAAACGGTATTTGCCCGAAACATCGGAAATACAAAATCGCGAACAAACTCCTCGCGCAAATCTTCAATAAAAATCTGCTTGATGCCCGCTCTCTCCGCTTTGCGGCGCGCAGGTTCAAGCTCCTCACCTTGACCAAGGTCAGCGGTAAACGTCACCACCTCGCAGCCATATTCCACCTGAAGCCATTTCAAGATAACCGAGGTGTCAAGACCACCAGAATAGGCCAAAACAACTTTTTTCACTGATGACATGCTCACCTAACTCCGTTCACAAATTAAAGTTATACTTAGCTTATACGCGCGGTGCGATCTCATTGAGCCTGGCACTTGCACGTGTTTTAACGCTCTCGCTTTTTAACTGACCACATGCAGCGGCAATGTCTCGCCCGCGCGGTGTTCGTATCGGCGAGGCATAACCCGCACGATTGACAAGGTCAGCAAATTTTTCAATCCGCTCCCATGATGAGCAAGTATAAGGCGCACCAGGCCATGGATTAAACGGGATTAAGTTAATCTTCGCCGGAATCCCCTTTAACAAGCGCACCAACTCGCGTGCTTCTGCCAGCGTATCATTCACACCATCAAGCATCACATATTCAAAGGTAATACGTCTTGAATTGGAAAGACCCGGATAGTTGCGGCATGCCTCTAATAATTCACTAATATTGTGCTTGCGATTGATGGGCACCAAAACATCGCGAAGCTCATCGCGCACAGCATGAAGCGAGATTGCCAACATTGATGATGTCATTTCGCCAAGGGCATGCATTTTGGAAACAACGCCCGAAGTTGATACCGTTATGCGTCGCCGCGAGAGGGAGATTCCATTGCCATCGCTGATAATATCGATGGCGGCGGAAACATTATCAAGATTATAAAGCGGCTCTCCCATCCCCATAAACACAATGTTTGAAAGTTTTCGGGTATCGCTATCTGAAGGCCATTCACCAAGGTCGTCTTTGACAGCCATCACTTGCCCGACAATTTCTGCCGCAGTCAAATTGCGGACGAGATTTTGTGTACCGGTATGACAGAAGGTGCAGTTTAAGGTACAGCCAACTTGCGACGACACACATAAGGCACCGGCACGCCCAACATCGGGAATAAAGACACATTCGGCCTCAATGGCCGGGCCAAACCGTAAGAGATATTTTCGTGTTCCGTCCACGGAAACCTGATGCTCTACTGTTTGTGGCCGGGAAATACAAAACACCTCCGGCAACATAGAACGCATATCTTTGGCAAGATCGGTCATGTTGGCAAAATCTGTCACGCCAAAATGATAGACCCATCGCCAAATCTGGCTGGCGCGCATGCGGGCCTTTTTCTCATCGAGACCAAATGCCGCCGCGATTTCTTGCGCCAATTGCGCGCGCGACATGCCAATCACATCAAGCAATGGCTTGGCTGCGTCAGGGGCGGTTTGCCCGCCATGGGATATATCTAGTTCAACACTCACGAGGCGGGTTCTATCCTACCGCCTGGTCAGCGGCAACTCTCGGTTTTCACTTCTCGTCTTGCCATCCAGATCCTTGCCCCGCCTATCCTTGCCCCGCCTATCCTTGCCATGGATGCGCACCCGTGAAAGAAAGCTATTCACTACGTAGCGACCTATGGATATGAGATGCCGCCAATTTTGCCACCCGGAAAGCTTGTGATTGCCAGCCACAATACTGGTAAAATTCGCGAGATTGATGATCTGCTAACGCCGTTCGGCATGGAGGTCGTTTCTGCCTATGATTTGGGGTTAGAAGATGTTGAAGAAACTGGCACGACCTTTATCGAAAATGCCCGTCTAAAAGCCCATGCGGCAATGAATGCGACGGGCCTACCGGCAATCTCCGATGATAGCGGTTTGTGCGTAACAGCGTTGGACGGCGCGCCAGGAATATATTCCGCGAGATGGGCTGAAGATGAAACCGGCAATCGTGACTTCGTATATGGCATGCAACGGCTAGCCGATGCCCTTACCGAGAAAGATGCACAAGATTATGGGGCGTGGTTTACCTGCGCATTGTGTTTGGCGCTTCCCGGTGGAACCGATTACGTCTTTGAAGGCAATATTCACGGCCAGCTGACTTTTCCCCCAAGAGGTGAAAAAGGGTTTGGTTATGATGCGATTTTTCTAGCCAAAAACGAAACGCAAACCTTCGGGGAAATGGACCCAGTAAAAAAGCACGCCATGTCGCACCGCGCCGATGCTTTTAAACAGCTGGTTGCAACATGCTTTAACGCATGAATAGCCCGTCGCAGATAAAAGAGGGTAGCCCAAGCCGGGCCGCGGCCGGACCCACAACTGGACTTTATGTACATTGGCCGTATTGCACGCGCATCTGTCCCTATTGTGATTTCAATGTCTATAAAAACCGCCCTTCTCTTGATGAGGGAGCGTGGGAAAATGCATTTTTGCACACTCTAAAATATTGGCGCGAACAATTAGAAGAACGCCAACTGGTTAGCCTTTATTTTGGCGGCGGCACCCCGTCTTTAATGCCCCCGCACTTGCTTGGTTTTATCATTGAGACAGCCCATGAACTTTTTGGCCTCGCACCCGGTGCAGAGATTACGCTAGAGGCAAACCCCGATGATATTGATGAAGCGCGCTTAGACAGTCTGGCTGCACTTGGCGTCAACCGAATTTCCCTTGGCGTGCAATCATTCGATGATGATGCGCTAAAACAATTAGGCCGCAATCATGATGGCGCAAAGGCGCGAAAAGCAATCGAACAGGTTGCGGCGCACTTTAGCAATTTTACCTTCGATCTGATTTACGCCTTGCCAGAACAATCCCTTGCCCATTGGGAGACAACGCTGCGGCAGGCATTCGACTATCAAGCGCCCCATATGTCGGCTTATCAACTAACCATTGAGCCGGGGACGGCCTTTGCCCGGCAGGTTGCGCAGGGGCGCCTGCACATTGCAGACGAACATCAAAGCGCGCAATTTTATGAACGCACAGTCAGCCTTATGGAAGGGGCTGGATATGATCATTATGAAGTTTCAAATTTTTCACGCCACAACAAACGCGCCATCCACAATAGCCTTTATTGGCAAGGACATGACTATATTGGCATTGGCCCCGGCGCTCACGGCAGAGTTAGCGTGCAAACTCAAAATGGTCTGGAACGCATAGCAACGCAGACGCACTTAAAACCAGAATCCTATCTGACCAACGCTGTTTCTCAAAACAACGGGCATGCTGATTATTACAGCCTGACCCCTGATGACCAATTAACCGAACGCATAATGATGGGCTTGCGCTTATCGGAAGGAATCACGCTTCGCGAAGGCGATTATTTTTTTGACAATCCCGACCGCACAAAAGCAATGCAAGAGATGGTAAGCGAGGGATATTTGACGTTTGACAACGCGCGGCTAGCAACAACAAAAAAGGGCCGCCAGCTCTTAAACAGCGTGACGGCCCATTTATTGGCATAGAGATTAATAACTGAGATTTAGGCGCGCGCCATAGGTAGCCACCAGACCGGGTGCCGCCACATTAGCGCCGGGGGTAAAGAAGTTTCGCGTCTCATCATAATCTGTATTGGTGATATTGCGCCCCCAAAGGGTCAATGACCAAGGACCATCACTTGGCGCAATCTCTAGCGACGCATTGGCGAGCCAATAGCCATCAACCTCGAAAACCGGACCAAGAAGCGGTAATTCCAAATCGCTGCGATAGGCATAATCAAAACGACTAATCAATGTAAATTTATTGACCGTCATCGTATGACTTACCGCACCCTGATAGGATAAGGTTGGAAACCCAAGATCCTGCCCGGCCCGATCAACAAAGACAGCCGAACCTGCCGCCGTTGTGCCCGCAATATCAAGATCGTTAAACTCCTGGAATGTGCCTTCTTTCCAACCCACACTTTGGCTGATGCGCAAACTATCCGTTAGCGCGAGAACTGCTTCGGCATCAATCCCGTAAATCTCACTCTCAGGTGCGTTGACAATCCGCCCAACAATTGCCCCGGTGCCGGGATCAAAGATCGCTGATTGAACCTGCTGATCCTGATAATCATAATAAAATGCTGAGGCATTCAATTGCAGGCGGCCGGCGGCTAAATCACTTTTCAAGCCAACTTCATAGGCATTCAATTTTTCTTCCTCAAACGGATCAATCGCTTGCGGATTCAGTGTGTTATAGGCTGTAAATCCGCCCGACTTCACACCGCGATTATAGGAAGCATAAATCAGCAAATCAGACGACGGGGTATATTCAACACCCGCACGGCCCGTCACGGCACTCAAAGATTGTGATCGATCTTCAAGCGTTCCATCTGTCGTCCCATTGGCAAAGTTGAATGTGCCAAAACCATTCGCAAATGTGCCGAGCCCCGTAAGCTCGCGATTTTCATCTTCAAACCGGAGCCCGCCAATTAACCGCCATTGATCCGATAGCAGATATTCTGCCTGACCAAAGACCCCAAACGTTCTAACCGATTGAGAATAGGGTGTGCGCACCGCAAAGCCGGGGCCAAAACTATTCACAAAATCTGATTGATAAACCTCATCAAGATATTCGAGCGATCCATAAAGCCCCGCCGTCCATATCAATGCACCGTCATCGTTAGAAGCAATCCGCAATTCGTGGGTTGTCACATCGATGTTGCTTTCAAAGAAAACATCTGATGCTCCTAACGGGTTTGCGTCAAAATCGTTAAATTCACGGCGATCAAAATGCTCATAACTACCAATGTAAATCAGATCGGCACTTCCAAGATCGGTTGTCAGCGTTGCACTACCGCCAACGCCTGAATTATCCCGGAACGGTGTTTGGGTAACGCTAAGTCCTGTCACATCGGCAAATTCTTGCGACACCCCAAAACTCGTTGAGCGTTGTCCCTCATGGGCAAGCGCCCCGCCAAAGGCGCTATCTTCAAACAATTGCAGACCCAGACCATCTGAATTGTCATATCCGCCATGCACATTAATCAGCAGCTCGGTCTTTTCGTTAAGATCAACCTCTACCAATAGCCGCGCAGCAGAAGTTTCCGCATCGCCCAATGTTTGTCCGGTCTCGCGATTTATTTGCCAGTCACCGCCCTGTGTTGTTGTGGCCGCAAGGCGCACACGAACGCGGTCAGATATTGGACCAGAAACAAAGCCCTCCGCATCAACACGGCCAAACCGGCCAGCTTCAACGCTGAGGCCTGCTGCCAGTTCCTCGGTTGGACGATTGGAAAGTAGTTTAATTGCACCGCCCGTTGTGTTGCGGCCATAAAGCGTGCCTTGCGGGCCGCGAAGCACCTCCACACGTTCAACATCAAACAATGCCCCTTGCGTCACAACTGGCACCGGGTAGGCGACATCATCAATATAAATACCAACGGTTGGCGCGTTCAGTGTCGCATAATCTCTAAAGCCGATACCGCGTATACTGAAAGACGGTTGACCGGAACCAAACTGACTTTCAATTTCAACGCCGGGAACAACATTCTCAAGGTTATTAATTGAATTAACGCCCAGCGCGAGCAAATCCTCGCCGCTATATGTCGTCAACGCGATTCCGACATCTTGCGCAGATTCTTCGCGCCGACGTGCGGTGACGATAAGCTCATCGGTAATGTCAGCGCTAATACCAGTTGTTTGCGCATTTGCGGGCAGCGTCTGACTAATCGCCAGCATTGAGCCGGTCGCAGCAAGCGCGCCTGCGATTGTCGGCAAATGACCGATGCGCACAAAGCGCTGCGAATTTTTAAGGCGGTAGGAAAAAAACTTCATGGGGAAACCTTGGACAATAACGATAATCAAACGTCCCGATCCATTTGGACAAA
>CAYQXV010000017.1:0-8556 GCA_964421675.1 uncultured Caulobacterales bacterium | reverse complement strand
AAAGGTTTTTAGATCAGCGGGGCTTGGATCAGTTTCATCGCCTGTTCGGCGATATCGGAAAGGGAAGACGCCTTGCACGGCTTCTAATGTTACCAAACCGTTCGTTTGTGCCTTCAAGGGCTATAACTCTACGGTGGGCATAGCGCCCAGGATAACGGGGTTTATGTAAGTATTTTGAAGCCCAAGCGCAAGGTGCAGGGATGCCACAATGGGGGTATTTTCGCGATTCTCATCCACTCTCATCACGTAGAAACGCCATGACGGCATTTACAAACGCTTCTGGTTGATCCCAATGCAGGGAATGCCCAGCATTGGTGAGTATTTTTATTTGTGAGTGTGCGATATCAGAAAATGATTTTACTTCATGGAAGCCATGAAAAAAACGGTCAAACTCGCCATTTAACACGAGTGTTGGGCAGTTAATTTTCGCGATAGCGCTGGTGAGATCAGCTTTCGTCAAGGCATCAACCTGCGCAGAAAACTGTTCGGCGCTTTGTCCATCGGGCATGGCAACAGACATTTGCGCCGCCGCCATAACGGTGCGCTCATCGGCAAAAAAGGACGGGGCAAACAGCCATTGAAATAATAATCTATACCAGCGTTCAATATTTTTATCGTCCCGGCGCAAGCTGGCCAGATCGCCCATGAGATGTTTCATATGATCAGGCATAGTGGGCGAGCCTGCTGCGAGAATGAGGCGACTGACAAGAGCGGGGTATCGCGCCGCAAGATCAAGCGCCATTGATGCGCCCATAGAGTGACCCAAAACAATGGAGGGGCCTAACTCATAGTAATCCAATAAAGCTGCATAGTCGTCGACCATCGCCGAAAAGTTGATTGGCGCATCATGAGGCAAGGTTCGGCCGGTGCCGCAATTATCAGGCATAATAAGGCGAAACTTTTTGCCAAGTTCACTTTGAATCGGTTGCCAACTGCGCCCATCACTGGCCAGACCAGCAAGCAATAAAATTGCTGGCCCGTCGCACTCACCGGCTTCACTTACATGATAGTCAACATCGCCGTGGGTAAATCGTGAAAATTTCATTGGCTTTGCTCAACAAATGCGCGTCCAGGAATTGCCTTTATCAGTGCTTTTGTAATGGCGGCTTGCGGGTTTGCGAAAATATCTTCCGGCGCTCCCTGCTCAACAAAGCTGCCATTTTCCATAATCATTAATCTATCACAGCTTTGTCGCAATACGGATAAATCATGCGAAACAAATATAACGCCGACATCTTCTTCGCGTGCCAGCGTGCGGATAAGATCTAAAATGAGCGCGCGGTTTTGTGGATCAAGCGCGGACACAGCTTCATCCAGTAATATAACCCTTGGTGATGCGACAAGAGCGCGCGCAATCGCCAATCTTTGTCGCTGCCCACCGGAAAATGCATGAGGATATCGCCCCAATGAACTCACCGGCATATTAATGAGATCCAATAGACGCTCGATCCTCTTATGTAACTGATCTTCTGTGACTGTTTTTGCGAGCAGCGCTTTTGGTTCAGATAGAATATCGATGAGTTTATGGCGCGGATTAAAGCTTCCAAACGGATCTTGAAAAACAATTTGTACATGTTTGAAAAATTCGCGTGATGGTGCGCGCTGCATTGCGGTCAAAGCGACATCGCTATTACCGTCTGGCTGATCCGATGCTTCAACATGGATCTCGCCCGCATAAAGCGGATGCAAGCCAGCAAGGGTTCGCAACAAGGTTGACTTGCCGCACCCGGACGGGCCGGCAATGCCTAAAATCTCACCGCGGCGAACGTTCAGGGAAACATTTTTTACAACCGGTTGAAAAGAACGCGGGCGCTGAGCCCGGCCATAACCTGCAATGATATTGTCTGCCCGTAGCGCTTCATCGGCTGGCTTCTCAGATTGGTGAACATTTGGAGTTTGAAGCGTTGGTTTTTGATGATCATCGCGTAACTGACTTGCTGCAACAGCCTTAAGGGCACCATTTGATAGCTGCAAAACTCGGTCAGCATGGTCGGCAAGAACCATCATATCATGGGTGATCAATATTAAGGTGGCGGATTGTTCTTTCGCCAGACGCACAAGCAATCTAAGAATTTCAGCTTGCGTAATCATATCGAGCGCCGTGGTGGGTTCATCAGCAAGCAGAATGGTTGGCCCGGCGGCAATCGCCATGGCAATGCAAACCCGTTGGCGCTGACCACCGGAAAGTTGATGGGGATATGATTTTGGCGAAATTTGATCCGGTAATAGTTCGACTTTCTCCATCAAGGAAAGAACACGCGCCTCACGGTCATTGCGCGACATGCGTGCGGGAAAATGCGCCGCTTCGGCAATCTGCTTGCCAATCGTTTGCAACGGATTGAGCGCCTTCATGGGCTCTTGAAAAACAAGGCCAATTTTTTGTCCGCGCAACCCATCGCGGTTTTTCTCGCTGAGCAAAAGAGCATTTTGCTCGTTTATCATGATGTGACCGGTTGCATGCGCTTTGGTGGGCAATAACCCCATAATCGCTAAAGCCAGCATCGACTTGCCGGAGCCGGAAGCACCGCACACGCCGATCACCTCTCCGCCATGAGCTTCAAGGTCGAGTGAATTTAAAATCGAATTTGAACCGATCGAAATCGACAAATCACGAATTGATAATAAGAGGGCGGCAGGCGCAGTGCTATCCATCTTCAAACCCCGTGTCCCTTTAACCCATCGCGCAAAGACAATCCGCCGCCGGGCGCGTGTGCCTCATAATCGGGATCTAAAATATCGCGCAAACCATCGCCAAGAAGGTTTAGCCCCATTACGGTTATAACAACAGCAAGGCCGGGAAAGATGGCCAGCCATGGGGCAAAGGACAGCATCGTTTGCGCGTCATTCAACATGCGCCCCCAACTTGGAGTCGGTGGCTGCGCCCCGACGCCAATATAAGAAAGCCCGGCCTCTGCAATGATGCCGACGGAAAATTGAATCGTCATTTGAATGATAATCAAGGAAATCAGATTGGGCAGAATGTGATCGATAGATATTCGCGCGCTTGATTTTCCCATCGCCCTTGCCGCAAGAACAAATTCGCGGGTCCACAAGCTTGAGGCCGCCCCGTTCACCAGCCGGGCAAAAACTGGAATGTTAAACAAGCCAACCGCAAGAATTGCATTGGAAACACCGGGGCCCATAACAGCGGCCAACAATAACGCCATTAAAATGGAAGGAAATGCGAAGATCACATCATTGCCGCGCAAAATAATGTCACTTATCCAACCGCCGCGCGCCGCCGCCAATAGACCTAAGGGAATACCAATGGCCGCGCCAATACCGACAGACAATAACGCAACCGCCAACGAGACGCGCCCACCAACCATGATCATTGAGAAAACATCGCGCCCAAAATGATCCGTACCAAACAGATGGCGAAAACTGGGAGCTTGCAGACGGTCTGCGACTGAGATTTCCAGTACATTATGCGGCGTCCACAAAAAAGCCAGAAACGTCATGATGACAAACATGCCGCTTAACAACAGGCCAATCAGCAAGGACGGTGACATTGAAGATGAAAGATTTTTTTTCATCGATCGCCCCCGCGAGATCGCAACCGTGGATCAATCCACAGATAGAGAGCTTCCACCAGAAATGAGATGATCAAAACGGCGGCAATGAAAACCATAATGGTGCTTTGCACGACGATTAAATCGCGCTGGGCAATCGCCTGCACGAGCAATTGCCCCAGACCGGGAAGAAAAAATACTTTTTCAACAATCACGGCGCCCGCAAGAAGAAACGAAAATTGCATGCCCAAAATGGTCAAAATCGGAATCATCGCATTGCGCAATCCATGGCGAAGCAGAACGGAAAACCGCGACAAACCTTTGGCGCGTGCCGTTCGAATATAATCTGATGACAGCACATCCAGTAAGCTTGTGCGGGTGATGCGCGCCAAAATCGCAGCCTGAGGCAGACCAAGCGCCAAAGCCGGCAAGGTTAGTGCACTAAGCGCCGTCAAAAACCCAGCGTTCCATCCAGGGAAACCGCCAGCGGGCACCCATTGCAACCCCATGGCAAAAACAAAAACCAACATGAGCGCTAGCCAGAAATTAGGGATCGCAAGACCCAACTGAGATGTTGTTAAAATGAATGTATCAATATTTTTCCGGTGGAAATATGCAGCGGCAATGCCCAATGTCATTCCGAGCGCCGACGATAAAACGAACGCATAAAGTGCCAGCGGTAGCGATACGGTCAAACGCTCGCCCAACAGCGCGCCAACGGGCACGCGGTATGTATAGCTTACCCCAAAATCACCGCGAAGCATGGAAAGGACCCAATCCACATAACGGACCAAGAGCGGTTGATCGATCCCAAGATCTTCGCGAACCGCGGCGATTGCTTCAGGGCTTGCATTCAATCCCATCATGAAACTGGCTGGATCGCCGGGCACCACATTGGTGATTAAGAACACAACCACGCTCGCCAAAAGCAGAGTCAAGAAAATATAGAAAAAACGCTGCAACAATTGCCTGATGATCATCTGTGCACATCCTTATACACAGACGTAACATCAATTGCCTGTAAGGGCGCTTCTTTCCACAAGCCTTTAATCGATTGATCGAATACACTTAACTGAGGAAGCTGAAACAGAAATACATTCACAGCATCATCGGCGAGCTGGCGTTGCATTTGTTTGACTATCTCAGATCGCACACCAATATCGGCCTCCGCGTGCAACCGTTCCGCCAACGCTTGGTATGTCGGGCTTTCATAGCCAAAATAATAACCGGGCCGTGCATAAATATCGAGATCATCGGGTTCGGTATGGGCAACGATTGTGAGATCAAAATCATGGCGAATAAACACCCGGTTGATCCATTGCGCCCACTCGATATTTTCAACACGCACATCGATATTAAGAGCACGCAATTGTGCAGCAACAATTTCTCCGCTGCGCCGCGCATAGGTTGGCGGCGGTAAGAGCAGCCGTAAGCGCAATGGAGTATCGGGCCCGAACCCAGCGCCCTCAAGCATGGATTTTGCTTGCTCACGGTCATACGCATAATGCTGCGTTAAATCCACATAATCCGGGCCGGTTGGTGGATAATGGCTGCCAATCTTTGCGCCCAGACCAAACATGGCGCCTTCGATAAGTTCACCGCGATCTATCGCCATTGTCAGTGCACGGCGTACGGTAAGGTCGGATAGCGCGGGGTTGCGATGATTTAGGGCAAGAATTGTCTCGCCTTGCGTAAGGCCGGCGGCGGTACCAAAGCGGGCATTGTTGACAAGCTGTGCAAAGTTTTCAGGCGCTGGATAGCCGGGAAACACATCGATATCACCGGCGATCAATGCGGCATAGGCGACGGCGGGATCGGGAATGATTCTAAACGTCACGCCGTCCAGCTTTGCGCGCTCGCCCCAATATTCTGGATTATTGACAAGATGAATTGCCGATGAGCGTTGCCAGTGATCAAACCGGAACGCGCCGGTTCCGACCGGGCTCACCGCATTTTGGTCCGCGCTCTCCGGGGCAACGATGACGCTATCGCCCCAGGCCAGAACTGTGGCGAGAACCGGGAACGGTGCATCGAGCCTGAGTTCCGCCGTGAAGGGATCAATTTTGATCACCTGCTTGATCCGGCGCAATTGCAATTGTTGCGCATTTGACGAGCCGGGTCCGCGCGCGCGTTCTAGTGTGAAAACAACATCGTCCGCATCAAAGTGTGTTCCATCATGAAACCGAACATTGCGGCGTAAGAAAAACCGCCACCGCAATCCATCGTCTGAGACCGTCCAGCGCTCTGCAAGGCCGGGAACAACCGTCCCGTCTTCGGCCATGCGCGTCAGCCCTTCGAAAATATTGGCGTAGACGATCTGATCGATTGCCCCGGCAGCGCCGCTGGTGGGGTCGAGGTTTGGCGGCTCAAGCTGGACGCCAACCCGCAAATGTTGGCGTTGGTCATTCGCCTCATCAGACGGGGCCGCGACCACAAGCACAATCAACAATGCGCACAATCCGGCGAGAACCAGGGGCCAATGGCGAGGCAAAGTGCGCGGTAAAAAATGCGTATTCATAAGGAGGGACAGCAATAGGGACAGCAAATGGAATGACACCGAAAGACGTGAACACAGCAATAGCTGTCCTCAGGCGTTTGACCCTAGTGGAAAAGTAGATAATGTAAAACCTCACCAAACTCATCGGAGCGGCAAGCTATAAAAGCCGCCCATCTGTAAAAATTATGGCCGATCGCCCCCCAAAGGCCAAGCTGAACGATAAGGGATAAAAGCCGCTTATGCCCCCGCTGACTGATACTGAAAATTCCGATGAGGCCCCATCGCAAAACCGCGCAACTTTTTCCGCGATGACGGAAGGAACCCAGCAAGATTGGCAAACCATTGCCGGGGAATATCTTCCCTTTGCGGCGCGCGGCGGCGAACGCATTTTAAAACATCTAAGCCTGTTAAAGGGCGACCATGGCGGCTTCCCGGTGGATCGGTTCGAACATAGCTTGCAAACCGCAACGCGCGCTTTTCGTGATGGTCGCGATGATGAATATGTCGTATGTGCCCTCCTCCACGATATTGGCGATCTGTTAGGGGCCTATCACCATCCCGATATTGCCGCGGCCATCGTCAAGCCGTTTGTGTCCGAGGCGAACCATTGGATGGTTGCCAATCACGGAATTTTCCAGGGCCATTATTACTTTCATTATCTCGGCATGGACCGTAACCAGCGCGATAAATTTCGCGGTCATGAGCATTATCAGCAGACGGCTGAATTTTGTGAAAAATATGACCAAGCCGCCTTTGATGCCTCTTACGACACCATGCCCCTCGAAGCGTTTGAGCCGATGGTCATGAAATTGTTTCAAGCGCCCAAAACATCGATGATGGGACCGGCGGCGAGCACGTGAACCAACAAAATGGCGAGCCGGCAGGAGGCGCACAACATTCACCCGCTTCTGGTGTCTCCTCACAAATGTCGAAAACCTATCGAAACTACATTCTGTTTTTGCTGACGGCGGTCTACACCTTTAATTTCATTGACCGTCAGATCATCGGCATTATTTCCCCCGCATTAAAGGCAGATCTTGGCCTGTCCGATTCTCAGCTAGGCTTGCTCAAAGGGTTCGCCTTCGCGATTTTTTATACAGCTCTTGGTATACCGATTGCCCGCCTTGCCGACCGCGCAAACCGCGTCACCATCATTTCCGTATCGCTGGCCCTATGGTCGGGCTTCACGGCAATATCGGGCTTTGCGCAAAATTTCGCGCAGCTTGCCATTGCGCGCATTGGCGTGGGTGTTGGCGAGGCCGGGGGCTCCCCGCCATCTCACTCGATCATTTCAGATCTATATCCGAAAGAAAAACGCGCCGGGGCCTTGGCGGTTTTTGCCCTTGGCATTCCGGTTGGAATTGCCTTTGCCTATCTCGCAGGGGGATATGTCACGACAACCTATGGCTGGCGCCAAACCCTTCTTATTGTCGGATTACCGGGCATTGTTTTGGCATTGCTTTTAAAACTGACCGTACGCGAACCAAAACGCGGCGCATCAGATGACGCAGCAACAACAGGTGATAGCTTTGCCCCGGATCAATCCGGTGGAAAAGGAATAGCCCATGAAATTTCTTTATTGTTAAAAGCTGCATCGCATCTGTTATCGATCCCGTCCTATCGATATGTATTAGGCGGCATCACCGCAGCTTCATTTGCATCCTATGCAATGTCAGGGTGGATTGTGGATTTTTTCAGCCGCACCCATGCCGACTATCCAATTACCAATGTCTATTTCGCACTCGGTGTCATCAATGGAACGGCCTATGCCTTTGGCGTATTTGTCGGCGGCCAGATCGTTGACAAAATGGCCCTTAAAGATCCCCGGGCCTATGGCCTGATCCCGGCCTTGGCACTGCTTATCATGATCCCGTTTTTCCTCTCGGCATTGTGGGCCGATAGCGCGCCCATGGCGCTGCTGTTTTTCATCCCCGTGCATATTCTGATCGGTTTTTATCTGGGGCCCTGTTTTGCCCTGGCGCAAACCCTCGCGCCCATTTCTATCCGAGCTTTGTCGACGGCAATCTTCTTTTTCATTTTGAACCTGATCGCGCTCGGCCTTGGCCCCACCTATATTGGGTATTTGAGTGATATTTTGATCGATACGGCCTCCATGAACGAAGAGACCGCTCTGCGGATTTCCCTTAGCACCGTTGGTATTGCCTCGATTGTTGGCGCGCTGTACTTTTTCCTCCTGACACGGTCTATTGGCCGGGATTGGGAACAGGCCACGCGATAAATCGGGCACCGCTTCATCAGATAAGTCATTTGATTGGCGGTTAGATCGAACAAGCCCCGCAGGCCCAGCAAGCATTGTTGGCATTGCGATTTTCGGGCACTCTCCCCCGCGCAAACGCTCAATGACGGTATGCGCCCAGATCGCTTTGGTCATGGCCGCAACCGGGCGATCAAAGCGGCGCGATGTTTTGTTGCCGTCACTGTTAGAAATGTCGCGCGCAGCCTCGCCCGCCTGTTCAGCCAGATCTAAGGTGAGCAAAGACAGCCGCTCATATCGCGCCTTCAGCGCTGCCTCAAATTCCCCATCAC
>CAYQXV010000016.1:26353-60702 GCA_964421675.1 uncultured Caulobacterales bacterium | reverse complement strand
GAGCATCGGTCTCCAAAACCGAGGGCCGGGGGTTCGAGTCCCTCCGCCCCTGCCAGTTTAATACAGCAAAAACAACATCTTAGGGCTTTAACCCCAAAAAGCTATCGAGCGAATTCACACGTAATTCACACGTTAAACGTACAAAATAAGCATCAATAGCTTTAACTGCTTGCTCCAAATAATCTGGTGAATGGCTCGTGTATATTTCAGTAACGCGATACCGACTCCCGCGATGCCCTAATTGTTCGGCTACCTCCCAAGCCGGAACGCTTTGCTCCCGTAACCAACGGGCCATAGTGTGTCTCAAGAACCTGACGACGGACAATTATCGACGCTATCGACGTACGCTTAGTGATAGCGATCGCGGGTCACTATAACGGGGTTGAAATCAGCGCCGTCTTCTGAGTTCTCGATAGAGTCCGCTCTAACTATCCGCCCTGCCAATTTGCACCGGCTATTGATAAAGGCCTAGATCTTAGAGTAATGACATCCAATCGCGCTGCTGTACTTAAGGTTTAGCGCCATATCGCCTATTAAGCACAGCAATTGTAGAGAATTTGGAGCTTTCATGGACGCTATAGATCGCCGTCTCATTTCTGAGATTCAGCGCCGTGGGCGCATCTCGATAATCGATTTGGCCGAGTGCATAGGTTTATCAAAGACGCCTTGCCAAAAGCGGTTGCGCCGACTTGAAGAGCTGGGCGTCATTCGCGGCTACCGAGCCGATATTGATCCGGAAAAAGTCAATTGCGGCTATCTGGTATTTGTTCAGGTGAAACTGGAAAGCACCAAAACAGAATGCCTCAACCGGTTTAATGCGAGCGTGAAGGCGGTGCCGGAAATTGCGTCCTGTCATATGCTGTCAGGTGGGTATGACTATCTGTTAAAAATCCGTACACGGGATATGGCGAGTTATCGCGAATTGCTTGGCGGCGTGATTGCGCAATTGCCAAGCGTTGCACAAACCGCGACGTTTCCGGTGATGGAAGAAGTAAAAGATTCTGCGATATTGACGGTATTGGCGGAGTAGGGGCTGGTAAGTTTTCGGTTCTGAACAAACAAAATGGCCTGCGGTACAGGCTCAAATTTTACGCTGTTTGTTTCAGGTAAATTGCTTTAGTTAGGTTCCGGATATTAAAACGCCCACTAAATTTAGGATATTATTGTGATTGCTGCACTTACTGTTGTTTTCATCTTTACACTGTCATTCGTCATTGTTCGTATTGCCTCTGTTGCGATGCGTCTGACCGGTTTGCCCGACCATGTGGCGCGGTTCCAAAGTATTTCTGCCTTAACCGGGACGGGATTTACAACGGGCGAGTCTGAGACGATCGTCAATTATCCGCTGCGCCGAAATATTCTTGTTGGGCTGATGATTTTTGGCAATCTTGGGCTCGTCTCTTTTATGGCGACATTTGTGGTGTCGTTTGTCGCTGTTGAAACCTCCTTGCTTGCGATTATCGAGCAGCTACTTTTGTTTACCGCCGCAGGCATATTAACATTTGTGCTCATGACAAATAAATCCGTTGATGGATTTCTTTGCGGGCATATTGCGGGCTTATTGGAGCGCTTCAATCTTACCCCCGCGGTTGAGGCTCATACGCTCGTTCAATTTGAGGGCGGCCATGAGGTGGTTGAGGTTATTTATGAAGGTGATGATGAGACATCAATTCCATCCATTATTCACGCTGATGGCGAAGGAAAATTATTGGCGCTGCGCCGTATTGATGGATCCTTTGAAGTCAATCCATCTCTGAGTAGCACTATCAATAGAGGGGATACGGTCATCTTTTTTAGATGACCGGACCCGAATAGTTCTATTGTTTAGTTGATGATGGCGTTTATTAATTCATCCCGCCGCCGCCGGTTAGGCGGACATCGCGGCGTGCACGAATAATTGTAGACAACCAGGTAACGACAAAATCGATCAGCGCGGCAAGGAGGAATATGAAAAAATAGGAATGCCCAAAAGACTTGATTAGCAAAAATTCGTTTAATGAAATTACAAAAACCGCAAGGGCAATCATATGTGTCCCAGGTTGTGAGATATCACCTGAGGCTTGCCGGATA
Source organism: uncultured Caulobacterales bacterium (assembly GCA_964421675.1). Classification (GTDB taxonomy): domain Bacteria; phylum Pseudomonadota; class Alphaproteobacteria; order Caulobacterales; family Parvularculaceae; genus CALLPQ01. The sequence goes on along the minus strand of CAYQXV010000016.1, from coordinate 58,632 downwards.
ATCTCCATAAAAACCGATAGCATCACATAGCATACGAAAATATCCCCAAACGCCATGGACCAAATGGCCCCAGAAGGTAAAGGAATGGCAAATGCTATATCTTTGAGCGCGATATATACGTCACGATCAAACAAGTTCATGACTAAAACAAAGACATTGAAAAGTACAAAGCCAACAACGGTTGTAGGAATTTTGAATGTCATAAGTGCCCCAATTTTACCAACTCATTGATTATTGAAAAATCAAAGGAGCTGGCAAATCCTTTGCCTAAAATTTCGTACCGATCGCCGTGCCAAAGACAATGGAGTCCTCAGCTTCTGATAAATCATAGCTTATCGAAGGGGCGATGACAATTTCGCCCAACTCAATCTCGTAAAATAGCCCAATTCGACCAACAAACAGGGTCTCGTCATCGACCCATTCAACCCCGGGGCCGACCTGCAAGACAAATCCCTGCCCCAAATGCACGTCAATTACCCCAAATACGGATGTTGCGTCGACGGGGTCAAATGCATGTTCAACGACCAACCCTACGCCAAACCGGTGCGTAATTTCATGCTCCAGGTCGATTCCAAGGGTAAATCCTGTGTGATTTGCATCGGGCACAGTGGTGCCGGCTAACAGGAGGGATACGTGGTTTTTCTTATGTTTCTCAGGCTTTTCCGCGTGGTGCTCCTGGGACTCTGAGGAGGCATAAACACTAGAAAGGGCAGAGAACTCAATTCCGGTCATCACACTCAAAGCCATCACAATGGCACAAATTCGCCGGGAGAATTGTCTATGAGATTTTGAGGATCCTAAACGATTGTTACGCATTATTCGCCACACCCTGATATGTGAAATTAATGGCGCGCTTATAGCATGCCACTTGCCATGAACACAATAATGGCTCGGACATTCTCGCCGGAGCAATCGATGAAAAGTCCTCGGTTGCCAGTCAGGAAAATTGTTGCTCACAAAGCACACGAATTGACCATCAAAAATCGTGAAAATATAAATCTGGAGGGGGATTATAGGTTGTCTATTATGATCGAGATCATGTCTTGGTGCAACTCGCACTAATCGATATTCATTTTATCTAATGGACGCTATATAGCTCAACACTATAATTTAGACTGAAAGAAACTTCTTTTGGCAATTGTGTTGAATTAATCGCAAGGGGAGTAAATTCTAGGATAGTTCATTCCAATAGTAGCTTGTGACAATGAGCGGAATGGTATCTCAAAAATGTAACAGGGTAAAACATGCGGCAGATTCCTGAAATTTCTTCACGCGATATTTCATCGGTTTCAACCGATGAAATGATTGAGGTTGATCGCGCTATGATGGAGGATTACAAAATTGACCTGCCACGCATGATGGAAAATGCAGGGCGTTCGCTTGCCTCGTTAGTCCGAAGCCATTTTCTCGGTGGCGCTGCAAAAGACTATATTGTTTCCGTTATGGCAGGGTCCGGCGGCAATGGGGGCGGAGCACTCGTCGCGGCGCGGCATTTATCCAATTGGGGCGCGGATGTCACAATTTTTCTTGCTCAATATACTGATAAAATGACGACAGTCCCCGCAGATCAACTGGGTATCCTCAAGGAAATGGGGGTGGCGATTGCAACGCCGCACGATTGGTCAGGACAAAAAGATAGCTTTAAATCATCTGACATTATCGTTGATGGCCTGATTGGTTACAGTTTGCGCGGTGCACCAAAAGGGCCTGCTGGCGAGTTAATCGACATGGCTAATCGCAGTTTGACCCCTGTAATTTCGCTGGATACGCCCTCTGGTGTTGATGCAGGAAAAGGGACGGTGTATCAGCCAGCAATAGAAGCGGACGCAACCTTAACGCTCGCCTTGCCTAAAACGGGTCTTTTTGAGCGCGATGTTGCGAAACAAATTGGCGAGTTATTTTGTGCTGATATTAGTGTGCCGCCATCGTTATATTCTCGGTTTCTGTCCAAGAATGTAGGTGCAATTTTTTCTGAATCTGAGATTATAAAAATCAATACAGGATCCAATTTTGATTAAGTTGGTTGGTTTGCGCGAAAAGGGAGACGGATGTGAGCGATGAAAAATTAAAATTTGAGTCATCCGAAAATTTGAGCCTAACGCGGAGCATTGTTCACCGCGCGGTTCAGCACCTGACTAAAGCCGCCCGGGCAAATCTGCTGGCGCAAGGTGACGATAGTCATTCAAGTGTTGTATGGGAGGGGACGCTCAATGGATTTACGACCCAACCGATGAACGGCAAGCGTATCGGTCTTACCCTTTCCCCGTTTGCACTATTGGTTGTTGACGAAAAAGATTCATACTCTGAACTGCTATTGGCGGAACAATCCTATGACGATGTTGAAGCGTGGCTTGATCAGGAACTGGGTAAGTTGGGATTAAAATCAGCCGCATCTGTTGAATTGCCCTATGCGCTCCCAGCCGATGTGGCGGCGGTGAGTGTGTATCCGCCAGCGCGCGATAGTGAAAACTATCTCGCTCTTGCCGCCTGGTTTGAGCTCGCCCACCAAAATCTTACTGAGTTAATCAACGCCAATACGTACCTAACGCCTGGCCCTAGCCCCGTGCGGTGTTGGCCGCACCATTTTGACATTGCCAGTTATATCGCGTTGGAGAGCGGTGATGCGGAGACGGCGCGCGGTGTTGGTGTTGGTATGTCCCCTGGCGATGAAACCTATGATGAGCCTTATTTCTACATTAACCCCTGGCCATATTTAGATGCGCAGACATTGCCGGCGGCGACTGCGCCTGGTCATTGGCATACGGAAGGGTTCGTAGGGCAGATTGCAACGGCAAGCGAAGTTTTAGCGACGCCTAATCCTAAACAGTCCGTCAGGAATTTTCTCGAAAAAGGATTCGATTTGTCCTTGAAGGCACAAGGCTTTTAAAGGAACCTGTGTCGTCGCGATAGCATTTAGGTCTTAGCTATTATTATTTTGCTCAATGCTATTGGCGATTTCCTGGCTCAGTTGATTTAACGCTTCGGACATTGCCCGCACCGTTGAGTCTATGTTTTGACCTAAGACACCCGATCTTACCGGAATATCGATTTCGCGAGAAAACAAAGCTTCTCCTTGCCCGCGTTGCGCAAGTTCCCATACAGCTTTCAAAATAACGTTGTTATCTTCGGTGGGCACAAATTCGAGAATTCGAACGCGTAATGTCATATCTGATTGCGCCGAAAAATTTGAATAATAATCGATGACGTTTTCAGCACCAAAGCGCGATGTAAGGTTTGCCGCAATGACGCTGGTTATATTGCGGTCCAATGGTTCGGCCCATCGATCATATTGAGCAACTTCAATGCGGTGGGCGCCGGAGCGGTAAACGATTTCGTCGCGCTTTAGATAGTCGGGCAAGACAACGGGGCTGACGAATACGGTTTTGGTCTCGCTATTGGCCGCGGCCGCGCCAGCGTCTGCACTTTCGAGAATGTAAAGCCGTGCATCGGGCGATGATGCGCAAGCGGAAAGTATGGTGAGCAAGCCAGCGAGCAGGATGGTCCGTGGCTTTGATTTGATCATTGTTCTCATTGGTTGCGGCCTCTCAACAAAGCTTCGGGATGCGTTTCAAGATAGTTAGCGAGTTTGCGCAGCGAGGTCGCTGCCCCGGAGACTTCTCTTAGCGTATTAACTAACTCATAGGAAACTGGGTCATTTCTATCGAGCCGGGCTTCCGCGACGGCAAGGGTTTGTTCTAGTTGCTCCAGCGTATTTCCAAGATCAACCAGCGACTGATTTGTGAGCTTGTCTGTAAGCGTTGTGACTGAGCTTTCTCCGGTTATCAGGAACGAGCGCAACTGCTCTGAGGTTAGCGGAAGATCATCGCCAATAAAAACACCAATCGCGCCGATTGTTGCGTCCAAATCTTTAAGCAGTGTCGGTAAGAAGTCTGCAGATTCCTTAATGCCAGCATTCGACAGAACACCTTCGAGAGAAGACAGGGTGGATGTCAATTGTCCAACCAATGCATCTAGAGGAAGATCTTCAATAGCGGCAAATATTTCACCTAAGCCGGAATCAAATGTCGGCATTTCAGGGAATGGGTCATTTCCATCGCTAAGAGTGCGCGGCGGTTTGTTTTCATGGAAGTCTAACGATACATAAAGCTGTCCAGTTAACAGGCTTTGCGATTTCAGCGATGCGCGCATGCCTCGGTCTACAAGTGGCTGGAATAGGGTATATTCGCCCCGGTTAACATGGGCATTTCGGAGCGTTTCGGGGTAAAACTCAAGTATAAGGCGCGGTCTGACGGTTGCAGTATCGGGGAGAAATACCCCTTCAATTTCCTTGACCTGACCAATTTCAATGCCACGAAACTTTACCGGCGCGCCGACATTCAATCCGTTTACCGATTGCTCGAAATAAGCGACAAAATATCGTTTTTTCTGAAACAGATCGCGGCTGCCAAACAAAAAGATTGCTCCGGCCACAAGCAGAATCGCACCGAGAACAAATGCTCCTATAATGCGCGTATTATTGGTTGTCATAGCGCCATTCCTTCGTTTGTTTCACTACCGCGATTTAAAAACTCAGCTATTTTATCATTAGGTGGTGTTTGTCGTAGATCTGAAATTGATCCGAGCGCGGTCATGGTGCGCGCATCAGCATCAACAAAAACGCCGCGATCACCGATCGCGAAAATACTGGCAAGTTCATGGGTAACGATCACGACCGTTGTCTCCAAGGCATCGCGCAATTCAATGATCAAATCATCAAGGCGTTTCGAGCTAATCGGGTCCAACCCTGCAGAGGGCTCATCGAAGAACAAGATCTCCGGATCAAGCGCCATTGCGCGCGCAAGGCCCGCCCGCTTTTTCATCCCGCCGCTAATTTCTGATGGATAAAACTCTTCGAAGCCAGCAAGGCCGACCAAAGAGAGCTTGAACGAAACAATGTCAGCAATATCGCGCTCGGAGTAATCTGTATAAGTGGCAAGTGGCAGGCGAATATTTTCTGCAAGCGTCATGGAACTCCACAGCGCCCCGCTTTGATAGAGAACACCGAAGCGGCGCGATGTTTCTTCACGGATCTTATCGCTTGAGCCCCAAAAATCCTGAGCGCCGTAAAGTATGGACCCTTTTGCAGGGCGCATAAGGCCAATTAAATGCTTTAGAAGCGTACTTTTCCCGCTGCCGCTATCGCCCATAATGATGAAGATTTCACCTTTTTTGATGGTAAAATCGAGATCGCGCTGAATGATGAAGTCACCATAGGCCATGGTCAAATTGCGTATTGTGATTTCGGCGTTTTGCTCGCTCATCATTATATTCCAATCATATTGGTAACAACGGCAAAAAATGCCGTCGCAATAATGATGGCGACAATGCCATTTACAACAGCGCTGGTCGCTGCATCGCCTACCGCTGAGGCGCTGCGCCCACTACGCATGCCTTGCATGCAGCCGGTAATGGCAACAAGAATGCCAAAAATGCTTCCCTTAAACACGCCCAAGGCGATATCGGTAATGTCGATGGCATTTTGCGTTTGAACCACATATTCAACTGCGCCGAGATTCAATAAAGACATTCCGATGAGATATCCGCCAAGAATGCCGATCGCATCTGCGTAGAGCACCAGTAGCGGCGTCATGATCGCAAGGGCTGCCATGCGCGGGAACACCAGAAAATCCATTGGCGAAAACCCAAATGTTTTCAGCGCATCAATTTCTTCGTTTACCTGCATGGTGCCCAATTGGGCGGCATAAGCGGCGCCGGTGCGTCCTGCGAGAATGATCGCTGTCATCATCGGCGCGATTTCTCTGGTGAGGCCAAGGGCAACAAGATCGGCAACATAAATTTCTGCGCCAAATTGTTGTAATTGCACCGCGCCCATAAAAGCCAGAATGATGCCGAGGAGAATATTGACCAGGCCAACAATCGGTAAGGCTTGCGGGCCAACAGCAGCGATGAAGTTCATTAAATCGGAGCGCTGAAACTGTGCCTTGCCGAGAAAGAAACGTTTAAAAGACCCAAGCGACTCCACAATGAAGTCGCCAGTTTCGCGCGCTGACGCCAAGGTTGATACGGTAACGGTGCCAATTTTCAAAAACGGATCAAAGGGACTAGCCTCTGATGGTTTTGGTTCGTCGGCAATACTGTCTTGAGCAATGGCTAAAATCTTCGTCGCACCGGCCGGAATGTGCGAATAATCCGAGGTCGCCCCATTTTTTTTTGCCAACGCGTCTAAAGACCGAATTGTTGCAAGGGTTCGGCTATCCCAGCTATTTTGGTCGTTTAGGGTATAATGAACAGTCTCGATTTTTTCGTCCGCATAATGCTTTTTTGCGGCCTTGATCAGCAAAGCGGAATCATATGCACCTTCTGAAAGGTGCACGTTCAACGTTTTGCCAGATAGTTCTATGTTTTCACTCATCGTCCGATTTCGGTGAGGCCAATGAGGCTTGCCGCTTCTTTATCAAGATATTGACCTGATGCAACGCGCAGCCAGTCTCGCCATCGTGACGGGATAATGCCATTTTTCTCAAAAATTTCAATGCTTTCACCCTGGTTTTTCAATCACATTTGATGCGGGATGGCGTATGTCGTCTGAGATACCCGCTACGCGTAACCTACTGAGTGTCATGCAACTTAAGGGCGATAAATCCCGACAGTGCGGGAAGTTGATCTGGGATGTTTCCATCAGTTTGGTTAAGAAAGGCTTGCAAAAGCGGGCGATAGCGATGGTTATCTGGTAAATCTAGTTTTTGTGCGCGTTGAGTAAGGTTAAAGACGCACAAAATTTCCTGCCCCTGTTGTGATCGCCGAAAGATCAAAATATCCGAGGCGGCTTCCTCAAAAGATAGCGAACCCGTCCGAAGAGCGTGCGTGGATGTTCGAATTTCAATCATGCGTTTTAGGAAATTCAAAACAGAGCTATCGTCATTTTCTTGCCCTTGAATATGACGATGCAAGTACTCACGATCAATTGGCAACCAGGGGACGGCTTGGGTAAAGCCGCAATGAGGGCCTTCATCGCTCCACGGTATCGGGGTTCGCGCGCCATCGCGGCCCAATGTTTCGGGCCAATTTGCAATGGCTTCGGGGTCTTGCAACGCATCGAACGGGATATCTGCCTGCGGTAGTCCTAACTCTTCTCCTTGATAGATGAATATATTTCCGCGCAGGCAACATAAGAGCATCAGATAGAGTTTTGCCGCATTTTTATAATTACTGCGATCTGCCCAGCGGCTAATCACGCGCGGAGCATCATGATTGGAAAACGCCCATGACGGCCATCCTTGCGACGGGTTTTCATTCCACGCACTTAAACTGTTTTTGATAAAGTCACTGCTGATCTTATCAGCATAGAGAAAATCGAAATTATAGGCGGAATTTAGCCGGTTGTTATCGGCGGTATAGCCTTTCATTTCCGCCAGCGGTGTTGGGCCAACAATTTCGGCGACGGTAAATATATCCTCATATCCATCTGTGACGGCACGAATTTTCTCAAGGAATGTCGGCATATCGGGATGCGACATGCTTTTTGTGTGCAATTGATAATCAAAGGGCCGCGTTAAAGGCCGGCCATCTTTAGGGGCAGGGGGGTTATCGCCCAAGGCTTGATCGTGCATTGAAAAATTCAGCGCATCCAGTCGAAATCCATCGACACCCCGGTCCAGCCAAAATCTTGCCGTATCAAGGAGCGCGGCTTGAACGTCCGGGTTATGAACATTGAGATCGGGTTGGCTGGTGAGGAAATTATGCAAATAATATTGTTTGCGCCGACTATCCCATTCCCATGCACCGCCGCCAAAAACAGATTGCCAATTATTTGGCGGAGAGCCATCATCGCGCGGATCGGCCCACACATACCAATCCGCTTTCGGATTGGATCGATCAGCGCGGCTTTGTTTAAACCAGCTATGTTGGTTTGATGTATGAGAATATACTTGGTCAATGATAACCTTGAGATTGAGGCCATGGGCTTTTTCAATCAGTCGATCAAAATCTTTTAAGGTTCCAAATATTGGATCAACATCACAATAGTCTGAGACATCATAGCCAAAATCCTCCATCGGTGATTTGAAAAACGGCGATAGCCAGACCCCATCAACGCCGAGACTGGCGACATAATCGAGCTTTTTGGTTATTCCGTTCAGATCGCCAATCCCGTCCGCATTTGAATCGTAAAAGCTGCGCGGATAAATCTGATAAATGACGGCCCCGCGCCACCATGGATCATCGGCGCTGTGGACAGTGTTTTGAGGAGTTGTATTCATGGCGACGGGCTCCGGAAATTTTGCGTCCCTGTTAAAGTGATTTGGTCGGAACGCGCATAGCCGTCTTAGTCCCTTTTGGGCTTGGCCATAAATTGACGTGTTCCCGGCGATAGCCTAGAGAGCAGGTTCGCGCTTTGGCAATGGGCTGGGTCGTTTCAGTTTCAATTGAGGTAGGATGGATAGTCAATCCACACGATTGGGTGTCGATATAGGCGGTACATTTACCGACCTGGTGCTTGAGCATTTGGGAACGCGGGTTTCGACCAAAGTTCTGACGACCCATGATGCGCCCGAAGAAGGCATCCTTACTGGTATTGCGCAAGTGTGCGAGCTTGCCGGGATTGAACCGGGTAAAATCGGTGAAGTCGTTCACGGAACGACTTTGGCAACGAATGCTCTGATTGAGCGGCGCGGGGCACCGACGGCGCTCGTCACGACCGAAGGGTACCGCGATGTTATCGAGATGCGCACGGAATCGCGGTTTGAGCAATATGATTTAAACCTCGTCCTGCCAGAACCGTTGCTCTTGCGCCCGCACCGATATTGCGTGCAAGAACGCATCGCAAGCAATGGCGATGTTTTATTATCGCTTGATGAAAAACAGGTTCAAACGCTGGGTCAAACCCTCAAGCGTGAGGGCTATTCGTCAATTGCTATTGGCTTGATCCACGCCTATGCGAACCCGGCTCATGAACAAAGAGTGCGCGCTATCCTGTCTGAGATCATGCCGGATGTGATGTTTTCCCTGTCCAGCGAAGTCTCGCCGCAAATGCGTGAATATGAGCGCTTTAATACCGTGGCCGCCAATGCCTATATAAAACCATTGATGAAATCCTATCTGTTACGCCTTAAGGAACGTATACAGAATATTGGTATTCAATCTCCGGTTTTTATGATGCATTCTGGCGGCGGTATCATGGCGTTGGAGAGCGCGGCGGAATTTCCCGTTCGATTGGTAGAGTCTGGTCCTGCTGGGGGCGCGGTTTTTGCTGCCAATTTGGCCGCGCGCCATCAGCTTGATAGAGCGCTTTCTTTTGATATGGGCGGGACCACGGCAAAGATTTGCATGATCGCAGATAAAACCCCGAAAACTGCCCGTGTGTTTGAGGTTGCGCGTACCTATCGATTTAAAAAAGGCTCGGGCATGCCAATTTCGATCCCGGTCATTGATATGGTCGAGATTGGCGCGGGCGGTGGTTCCATTGCCCATGTGGACGGGATGCAGCAAATTCGGGTGGGCCCAGCGTCGGCCGGGTCGCAGCCAGGGCCTGCCTGTTATAATCGCGGCGGGGTGCATCCGACGGTTAGCGATGCAGATTTATTATTAGGCCGTCTGGATGCAAATAATTTTGCCGGCGGCACGCTGACCCTTGATCAACGCCAAGCCTCACTAGCGGTGCAAACTGATGTTGGCGAGCCTCTATCGATGGAACCCGGTGAAGCTGCACTGGGCGTTTCAGAAGTTGTTGATGAAACCATGGCCAATGCAGCGCGCATGCATGCGGTGGAAAATGGCGAAGATTTATCGCGCTATACAATGATTGCGTTTGGCGGCGCTGCGCCCCTGCATGCAGGGCGTTTGTGCCAAAAGCTTGGCATTGAGCGGCTTTTAATCCCGGTCGGTGCCGGTGTGGGCTCTGCCATCGGATTTCTTAGGGCGCCGTTTAGTTTTGAGGCAACCCAAAGCATTGTGATGTCTTTGTCTGATTTTGATCCAACTCGCGCAGCGCAAATCATGGGCGCGCTCGAAGAGCAAGCCGCCGGGTTTGTTCGCCAAGCTAAGCCAAAATCTGATTACCGCACCCAGGCCAGTGTCTATATGCGCTATAGCGGGCAGGGCTCGGAAATTTTGGTCAGCTTGTCGGCAGCAGATGTAAAAAATCTGAGTACGGAACGATTAAAGGAAAATTTTGAACGAAACTATCAAACATTATTTTCGCGCACCGTATCGGGAATGGATATTGAGATTACCCTGTGGGCGGTAAACGCCTTTACCCCGCCCGTGGCCGTTGATAGCATTGAAGATGTGAAAACAAGTAAAGCGATTACCCCTGATCACTATCGCGCGGTGATGAATCCAAAAAGCGGTAACATGGAACAGGCGGGAATTGTTCAGCGGGGTTCATTGCAACCGGGAGCATCGCTCAACGGCCCTGTCGTTATCGTTGAGCCTGAAACAACTGTCATTGTACCGCGCGAATGGCGCGCCTTTGTAATGTCTGACGGATGCCTGGATATTCAATTGACCGAAAGAGCGGGGGTGTCATGAAACAGGATGCATCCACGTCAATTTCTCATCAGATTATGTGGGAACGATTGATCTCAATCGTTGAGGAACAAGCGCAAGCATTGATACGCACCGCTTTTTCAACATCGGTTCGCGAGGCCGGTGATTTATCCGCTGGGGTTTATGATCGTGAAGGACAGATGTTGGCGCAGGCCGTTACCGGTACGCCCGGTCACGTCAATGCAATGGCAGACGCGGTGGCGCATTTTATCCGCGACATCGGGCCTGAAAATATTCATGACGGTGATGTCTATATCACCAATGATCCGTGGAAAGGCACCGGCCATCTCCATGATATTACGGTGGTAAGCCCGTCTTTCTACAATAATATCCATATTGGATATTTTGCGTGTACCGCCCATGTGGTTGATATTGGCGGGCGCGGTTTTGGGGCCGATGCGCACTCTGTATATGAAGAGGGAATTCGCATTCCCATTATGAAGTTTGCCGATCGCGGTGAGATTGACGCCACACTCCTATCGCTTTTACAGGCCAATACGCGCGAGCCCGATCAGCTCATTGGCGATGTTCACGCCCTTGCAACATGCAATGAAATTGGTCACCGGCGGCTATGCGATATGCTGGATGAATTTTCCTTGCGCGATATTGACGAGGTTAGCCGGTATATTTTAGAGCGCTCGCGCCATGCCACGCAGCTTGCAATTTCGAAATTGAAAAATGGGTCCGCGAGCGGCGAGATGACCATTGATGGATATTCAGATCCGATCACATTATGCGTTCAGGTCAATATTGAGGATGACTATATTCTTTGTGACTTTGAGGGTACCTCGCCGATCGATCGCAACGGTATAAATGTGCCATTGGTCTATACCAAAGCCTATGCGTGCTATGCGCTTAAATGCGCGATCGCGCCTGACATTCCCAATAATGCAGCATCCTTGGCGCCGTTTCAGGTGAGCGCGCCGGAAAATTGCATCCTTAATGCTATTCATCCCGCGCCCGTCGCATTGCGCCATGTGATTGGGCATATGATACCCGATACGGTTTATGGCGCATTGGATAAATTGCTGCCCGCGCTTGTACCGGCGGAAGGTGCGGGAACAATTTGTAACTTCCAGCTCTCTTTACGCTCAGTGGGCAATGATGGGGCGCGCAAACGCTCTGAGGTGTTGACCTTTAACTCCGGGGGAGCCGGTGCCCGGCCACAATTTGATGGACTAAATGCAACGGCATTTCCGTCCGGCGTGATGACAATGCCTATCGAGGCAACTGAGCATACCGGACCTGTGGTAATCTGGCGCAAGGAACTTCGCACCGATAGCGGGGGGCGCGGGCAATATCGCGGCGGTCTTGGGCAGGTTATGGAAATTGGCGCGCGCGAGGGCGTTGAGTTTGATTTTTCAGCAATGTTTGACCGGGTTAACTTTCCAGCCCGCGGGCGCGATGGCGGCGGGGAAGGGGCACCGACGGTGCTCACGCGCAGTGACGGCGCGGCACTCAAAGGCAAGGGCAAACAATTTGTTCCCGAAAATGTCCGCCTCAGCCTATCTTTTCCGGGGGGCGCTGGATATGGCGATCCTGCCTTACGAGAGCGCCATGCCATCGCGCGCGATTTACAGTTTGGCTATGTCTCGGCCCAACATGTTCAAAATGAATATGGACTTGATAAAAAAGACATCGAAACCTTGCTCCACACCTCGTTGACCAAACGCAAAGAAAGTTAAGTTGGGATAGGCATATGCTCAAGAAAATTGTGTTAACCGGCGCTGCGGGCCGACTTGGTTCTTATTTAAGAGAGCCCCTGACAGGGCTGTGCGAGGAATTGGTTTCAACTGATATCGTTGACACGGTCGGCACGCTTTATTCCGGTGAAAAATTTCAGCCTGCGGATCTTTCCGATCTGAGTGCCATGGAAGCGGTAACAAAAGATGCCGATTGCATCGTTCATTTCGGGGCGATTGGGGATGAAGCCCCGTTTGATGATATCTTACAGTCAAATATAATTGGCGCCTATAATGTTTGGGAGGCGGCCGCGCGAAATGGGGTGCGCCGTGTGGTTTATGCCAGCTCCATTCATGCGGTCGGGATGCATGAAACGCGGGCGCAAATTGGCATTGATGCGCCCCACCGTCCCGATACATATTATGGATTGGCAAAATGCTTTGCGGAGGATCTTGCGAGCTTGTACTGGGATAAAAAACAGGTTGAGTCCGTTTGCATGAGAATTTTGTCGTGCGCGCAAGTGACAAATGTCCGAGCCCTTGGAACTTGGCTATCCTATGATGATTTAATTCAGCTTGTCACAAAATCCATAAAGGCCCGCGCGACCGGTTTTTCCGTTGTCTATGGAGTGTCCGACAATGATCGGTGTCCTGTTGATAATTCAGCGGCGCGCCATCTGGGATATCGCCCGCGCGACAATGCAGAAAAATATGCACCGCAAATTGAGGAAAACGCACCGGCCGAAAACCCACAAGACCCGGCGGTACGCTGTGTCGGCGGCCCATTTGCCAGTGTAGAGCTAGGGTTTAGCGGCACCGCTGGCATGAATATTATCGATGATCGCAAGAAGGTCTAATCGGTTCGGTTTTTTGAAAATTGTTTTTCGACCGTTTTAAAAACCAACAATGCCGTGAGCGACAATATCGCCCCTAGTAAAAATGGTGCCCCAGGTAGGTACAGGCCAATATCATCACTAAACGTTGATAAGGCGGTTGCCATAATCACCGGGCCAATAATCGATGATATCGAATAGCAACACGAGATTGCACCCTGTAACTCGCCTTGTGCATTGGCCGGTGTTGCCTTTGACATAAGCGCTTGCATGGCGGGAAACAAAAATCCGCCAAATGCGCCAAGTACAACAATGATAAAGAGACTGGTTTGCGGAAAGGGACTAAAGGATACAAACCCGATTAGGATATAGCTGATCACCGCCATAAAAAACCCAAAGGCAACGGCGCGCGCTTCGCCGATGCGTTTGACAACCGGGCCAGTTAACACCCCTTGCACTAGTGCCATACAAATCCCGTAAAAGGCAACGGAAATGCCAATCATGAAGGTCCCCCAATTGAAAACCTCAATGGTAAAGAATGGCCACATGGTGATGTAGGACATATTGGCAAGATAGATAATGAAAAATGACAATAGTAAAACCGAAACCTGACGCCCGCCCGACGGGTTGCGGGCAATACTGATCAAACTCCCAATGGGATTGGCCCTTTTGAGAGAGAAGGGGCGTTTATTTTCTGGCGCTAATGTTTCGGTAAACATAAACCACCCGTAGACTGCCGCAGCAAAGGCGGCCATGCCCGCAATGATAAAGGGAAGGCGCAACGATTCCGCGCCCAATAAGCCACCCAGAACGGGGCCAAAAATCAGTCCGATACCGCTTACCGCGCCGCCCCAGCCAAAATATTTTGCCCGGCTTTGTTCATCGGTTGTATCAACAATTGCGGCATTAACGGCTGTATATGTCGCGCCAAAGATTCCGGCAATAAGGCGTGCAAGGAATAAAAAGGCGAGCGTTGGCGCGAACGCCATGAGTAAATAATCCAGGCTAAGGCCAAACAATGCAACAATAAGCACAGGCCGGCGACCAAATTGATCGCTAATACCGCCGAGCAATGGCGCGCTAAAAAACTGCATCACCGCATAAGCAAAATAGATCCAGCCGCCAATCGCGGTGACATCGGCATTGCCCAGACCGCTCAAATCTTCAATCAGTTTGGGAAGAACCGGTAATATCAGCCCAACGCCTGCGGAATCGAGAAACAAAATAACCAGCAAAAACCGCAGCATTGCTGGCGATGGCTTTTTTTCTTGGGCCGGTGTTGTTGGCGGCGCTGTGGACATTGAAGCAAGGTTCCTACTGCTGAAAAATCTGAAGAAATGTTTTTTGTAAAAAACCGATAACTCGGTGTAGGGTAGTGGTCTGGCAGGGGCCAAGATTATTTTAAGGAGACGATTTGATGGTGCTAACGGTAAAACGAGCAAAACTCGTATTAGGGGTCAGTTTGCTAGCACTGTTCGCGAGTTCTTGTGCAACAGTTGCCACGCAAACCCTGAAAAGCCGATTGTCCACCCTTGGATTACCGGATGATATGGCCGTATGCGTCGCTGATGATCTGGGCAATAACCTTTCCCAAGACGATTTTATTGATCTGACACGCTATACTTACACGCTGTCTGCTGCCGATTCGCCGTTGGGTGTTATCCAGGCGCTTTCCAATATTGAGAATCCAGCAGCGGTTAGCGCTGTCTTAAATGCTGGACGCTCATGCCTGACAACGAGTTTGTTCGGCGGGCTATAGACCAGAGCTTCGGATTGTTTTGGTGACCTCGCTTGCGACATTGGTCAGGCGGGCGAGATCGTCATCGGTTGATAGTCGGTGATCGCCTGCCTTTACCAGTAGCATATGCACATCCTCGCTTTCAACTGCATCGATGACGCGAATTGCATGCTGAAAGGGGACGTCCGGGTCTTGAACGCCTTGCAAAATGCGCACAGGGCCAGTCACCGGGATTTTTTTGTCCAGCACCAGATTATTACGGCCATCCTCTATGAGCGCGTGGGTGATGATATCGGGCTCATCACTATAGTCGGACGGCGTCTTCAATATACCTTGTGTGATGAGGGTATGGCGCGCGGCTTGATCAAAGCCCGCCCACATTAATGTCTCTGTGAAATCTGGTGCGGGCGCAATCAAGATCATCCCGGCAATGCGCGCTGGCCGGGCAAGCGCCACCAGCAATGCAATCCACCCGCCCATGGATGAGCCGACCAATATTTGCGGCCCATCTGTTAAATCATCAAGAACGGCGAGGGTATCGGCGAGCCATGTGGAAATGGTGCCTTCTTCAAATTTACCCTCTGACATTCCGTGACCAGAATAGTCAAAGCGCAAAAATGCCTGGCCTGTTTCCATGGCATGCTGATGCAAGGTTTCTGCTTTCGATCCTTCCATATCAGATCGAAATCCGCCCAACCAAATCATCCCCGGCCCATCGCCCTCGCTCTTGCGGTAGGCAATTTTTCCATGGGGACCGTTATGGAATTCGGGCTTTTCAGTAGAGCTATCGGTCATGGCATTCATTCGCAGTTTGCTTGTCGGTTATAAAATGCTGATCGGTTCTGTCTTGCCAGCATTGCACCGGTAGGACAAGATTTTCGCAGTTTTGATTTTGTGAGTGGTGATTTGACGCCATTAGGCGGGCCAGCGACAGCATTGCTCTTGCCATCCCTCATCGTCTCATTCATTCCTTATCTATGGCCGTAAACATGGACTCATCGACCGTCAGGACCGTTTTACAGATTATTCCGCGCCTTGAGGCTGGCGGGGCCGAGCGCACGACGCTGGAAATTAACCGTGCACTGATTGAGGCGGGATGGCGATCAATCGTTCTAACAAGTGGCGGGGCGATGGCAGACCAGGTTCGCCGCGATGGCGGTACGCTCATTTTAGGACCGGTCGAAAGTAAAAACCCATTCGTGATTGCCCGCAATGGCGGTTTGATATCGCGTTTGGTGCGCCAGCACCGGGTGGATGTCATGCATGTGCGCTCAAGGGCACCGGCCTGGTCCGCGTTGCGGGCGCGCCAGCAAACAAAGATTGCGCTCATCTCGACCTGGCATGGCGACTATCGTGCATCGGGGCCGGTTAAGCGTTGGTATAATGGCGGTCTTGCCCGCGCTGACCGGGTGATCGCCAATTCAAATTATACCGCTGGCAGAATTCGCGAGGGCTATTGCGATGCTCACCCAGGGCTTGATGGACGCATCAGGGTAATTGCCCGCGGCGCCGACCTTGAGGAATTTTCCAGATCATCAGTGACCGATGGGCAAATCGCACAGATGCACCAATTCTGGGATATTAAGCCCGGGGAGGGACAGGCTTCAGCCGCCATCACTGGTCCCAAAAGTGGCACGAAACATGAAACGAACCCGGCAACAAGGCCACTAATCGTGCTGCTTCCTGCCCGAATGAGTGCCTGGAAAGGGCATGAAGTTGCAATTGAGGCTATCAATAACATGATCAGGTCTGGTCACGGGCCCGAATTCCGGTTAATTTTCTTAGGTGGGCGCCGGTTGGACGGCGAAATTGACGGTGTTAAGGGTAATGGGTCGCTAAATGAGACGAATGATCCCGGAATCGGCTATGCTGAACCGGGCTCGACGTTAGAGCGAACCCTTCGAGACATGGTCACTAAGTATGGAATGGATGAACGGGTGAAATTTGCCGGTCATTGCAGCGATATGGCGGCCGCTTATGCGGCAGCTGATCTGGTTATCGTCCCGTCCACGCGCGCGGAGGCTTTTGGCCGCGTTGCGGTGGAAGCCGGTGCCATGGGCGTTCCGGTGATTGCCAGCGATCATGGCGGTACGCGAGAAACCATCATTGACGGCACGACGGGCATGCTTGTTCCGCCGGGAGACGCCGGAGCGCTTGGTTCAGCTCTTACCAAAATGGCGAGCTTGCCCGCGGCAGATCTAGAGAAGATGGGCAATGCGGCGCGCGCCCATGTCTCCAAACATTACACGACGGCGGCAATGGCTGCGGCTACGCTTGATGTCTATCGAGAGGTCCGTGGCGGCCAAGAAGGGTTAACCGCGTAATGTTCAAAAAGAATCGCGAAAATATCCTGGTGATTAAGACCGATAGTTTGGCGGGTTTTGTTGCAGCAGAGCCGCTTTTTCAGGTCATTCGCGAAGCCCATCCCGACTCTGTAATTTCACTGCTCACAACCAAATCTCTAGAACGACTGGCACGGGCAGCTCCCTATTTCGATCAGATCGCACCGCTTCCTTTGTTGAGCGAGCGCCTTTCGCGCCAGTCCTTGCTCGCGCAGATTAAGCGTTCACGGTTCCAACGAATTTATGATCTGTCCTGCGACGAAAATTCTAAACGCATTCAAAGTGGTCTTGGTTTCGGGCGGCCCAAATGGTTTTCCGTTGATGCGCCTAAAGCTCGGTCAGTTCGGCGCATGGGGGGCATTGCGGTTCCTGATGCCGGAAAATTTCTCGACAATCTTGGGATTGCAGATCCCGAGCGGCGGCCCGATTTTTCCTGGGCGCTCAATTCGCGCAAGGACAGCGCCAATATGCAACCCTCTTGGTATGGGCTTAATGGCCCCTATGGGTTGATTTTGGTGAACCGCGATCCGGTCTTGCGCTGGCCTGCGGAGCGTTATGGTGAATTGTGTAATGCGATCGGCGCATCAGGAATGACCCCGGTATTGATCGGGGATCACGACCTGCACGATTTTGGCGATGATATTTCAGCGATTGCGCCCGATCTTGTCGATCTTTCAGGCAAATCAGATCATTTGCAGCTCGCCGCCCTTAGCGCAAATGCGCGGTTTTTTGTGAGCGATCAGGCCGATGAACTTTATATGGCGCTGAGTATGGGATGCGACGGGGTTATTATTTCTGCCTATGACGATCCGGAAGTGCACCGGTTTGGACGCCATATTGTGCGGATTGATACCTCAATGACCCACGATGTTAGTGCGCAGCAAGTTTGGCGTACCATTGTGAATATGGGGCTGGCAGTGCCTCATCCGGGAACACCGTCTACTGTTCAAGCTCAAGTCCATAGTCAGGACAGCTACCAGGCTGATATTGACGGTTTTGGCCCCGACGGTGTTGGCTTACCCAATAACAATATTGGGTAACGCCATTTTGGCGACGGCGGCTCTAGTGGGCCGGGGCTTAGCATTCATACGCGTTTCTAGCCAAATTCTTGGCAAAACCCTCGCTTAACCATGGATTTAGCGCCGACACCAATGCTGTATGATTTACAGACGGTGACGCACGCCGAAATTTCGCCTAAATGGTGATGCCTACACTATGGTATTGCCAATGACGCGAACCCATATCATGGTGAACAAACAATGTTGGGCATTCGCGCGATGGTGTGGGTGTTTTGTTAATAGGCCTCGGTCATACTCGGTAGTCGATATTGTCCTTTTTGGACGAGGATGGCTTTGGCCCAACACCAGTTTCTGCGTTCGACCCTGAAGGTGAACGCCAAAATGAATACAGAGGATTTGATGAAAGACCCGATTGCGACTTACGAAAACTACCTGACGCCAATGGTCATCGAGCAGACGAGCCGCGGAGAGCGCTCTTACGATATTTATTCGCGCCTTCTCAAAGAGCATATTATTTTTATCGCTGGGCCGGTCAATGACGCCATGGCGACCAGTGTTGTTGCTCAATTGCTATTCCTTGAGGCTGAAAATCCTAAAAAGGAAATCAACCTGTACATTAATTCACCTGGTGGATCAGTATCCTCTGGGCTCGCGATCTATGACACTATTCGCTACATCAGGCCGGCTGTATCAACCATGGTTACTGGTATGGCAGCCTCAATGGGCTCACTTCTATTGACGGCGGGCGCGAAAGATATGCGGTTTTCACTGCCAAATTCGCGCATCATGGTGCACCAGCCCTCTGGCGGTTTCCAGGGTCAGGCGTCCGATATTGAGCGCCATGCCAAGGATATTGTCGAATTGAAGCGCCGCTTGAACGAGATTTACGTCCATCATACTGGCCAGCCCTATGATGTGATCGAAAACACGCTCGATCGGGATCATTTTATGACACCAGAAGAAGCGGTTAATTTTGGCCTTATTGACAAAGTATTAACCGAACGCTCCCCAACAGGAGGGGATAGCGAAGTTTCATCATGATTTAAGCCCATATGGGTAAAATCAGGTCTAAATGATTTCTTTCTTGAGATGTGCGGAAAACACAGGTTGATTAAGACACAAAGAATATGGTCGAATATAGCAAAATGGTAAGGGTTGGCATTAAAACTGCACTTATCATGGCTGTTGGTCATCGGCCAGCGATTGTGTTTCAAACCGGTGGTCTTCCTTCACGCCGATCAAGTGAAGTGATTTAACGGTTAAGCGGGGCAAATGTGCCCGTTGAGTTTGTATTTTGACGCTAATTTGGCGTCGTTCAGGAGTATGGATGTGAGCAAGGTGAGCGGAAAAAACGGCGGCGGCGACGGCAAGAACACTCTATATTGCTCGTTCTGCGGTAAAAGCCAGCATGAGGTCCGCAAGTTAATTGCCGGACCAACAGTTTTTATCTGTGACGAATGTGTTGAACTGTGCATGGATATTATCCGTGAAGAGTCAAAATCCTCACTGGTTAAAGCAGGCGACGGTGTTCCCGCACCCCAGCAGATCAACAAAGTTCTGGACGATTATGTTATCGGCCAAGCCCATGCCAAGCGGGTTCTCGCGGTGGCTGTGCACAACCACTTCAAACGCCTGAACCATCAAGGCAAAAACAACGATGTAGAACTTGCCAAGTCCAACATTCTACTCGTTGGACCGACCGGTTCTGGTAAGACGCTGCTCGCCCAGACTTTGGCGCGCATTCTTGATGTGCCCTTCACTATGGCCGATGCCACGACCCTCACTGAGGCTGGTTATGTCGGTGAAGACGTAGAGAACATTATCCTGAAATTGCTTCAATCGGCAGACTATAATGTGGAACGTGCCCAGCGCGGTATCGTCTATATTGATGAAGTTGATAAAATCAGCCGCAAATCTGATAATCCGTCAATTACCAGAGATGTCTCTGGTGAGGGCGTTCAGCAGGCCCTTCTAAAAATTATGGAAGGCACGGTTGCCTCTGTGCCTCCGCAAGGCGGGCGTAAACATCCCCAGCAGGAATTTTTGCAGGTTGATACCACCAATATTCTATTCATCGTTGGCGGTGCATTTGCTGGCCTTGAAAAAGTTATCGCCAATCGCGGCGAGGGCGCATCTATTGGCTTTGGTGCCGAGGTGAAAAATCCTGATGATCGCCGGGTTGGCGACATATTGCGCGAAGTTGAACCAGAGGATTTGCTGAAATTTGGCCTGATCCCGGAATTTGTCGGACGTCTGCCGGTCATTGCGACTCTGGAAGATCTCGATGAGGATGCACTCGTACAGATTTTGACCACGCCGAAAAATGCGCTGGTCAAGCAATATCAGCGTCTGTTTGAGATGGAAGACGTCAAGCTGACCTTTACCGATGATGCCAAGGCGGCCATTGCTCGGCGGGCTATTGCCAGGAAAACCGGTGCCCGTGGATTGCGTTCCATCATGGAAGGTATCTTGCTCGATACCATGTTTGAGCTTCCAACGCTTGAAGGTGTATCGGAAGTGGTCGTCAATGGAGAAGTGGTGGACGGAAATGCCACACCATTATTCATCTATGATGAGCGTGCTAAAGATAAAGTTGAGGCTGACGCCAGCGCCTAAGCTGCGCGCAGCCCTTTAATCGCAACTCTATAATCCTTTGCCCAATCGTCTGGGTAATCCGCTCTGCAGGCCATTTGCCGCCTGCAGGCGATATCCCTGTTTTCGCGGATTTGGGTGCTTTTAGCGCCAAAACTGCGTGCTAAGGGCTGATCACGCACTGGTTATTATTGGCTGCTTGAAACACTTATGAACGCCCCCACATAAGTAAAACGGTTGGTGTGTAAAACCAGCGTCTTGATCTGACCTTGAAATGCTTGTGACGCGCTTGCGAACAGGGCATTCTTAACCAGACCGCGCTATAGTTCATGGTCAATCGCAATAGTGCGGTTACACTATGTGACGTCACATTAACGGGTGTTCTGAATTTATGAACATTCAAGCCACAAGAGGCTGATCCATACGGGACCAGCGAGAGTTAAGCAGGGAAAACCAGCCCCCATTTCCCGGCTTCTAGGAGATTAAGTATGAGTGAACCTTCCATATATCCAGTGCTGCCATTGCGCGATATTGTGGTGTTTCCCAATATGATCGTGCCGCTTTTTGTTGGCCGCGAGAAATCAGTTCGTGCCCTTGAAAATGTGATCGAGAATGACCGTAAGATTTTACTGGTCTCGCAAAAAGACGCGAGCGATGATGATCCGTCTCCGGAAAATATTTATGAGATGGGCGTGGTTGCGACCATTATTCAGCTTCTAAAACTTCCCGATGGTACGGTGAAAGTTCTGGTTGAGGGTGAATGGCGGGCCAAGATTAATGAATATACCCGCACCGACGAATATTTCGAGGCGGATGTCTCGATGATTGAACAAGATGATGGCGACGAAGAATCGGTTGCCGCCTTAATGCGCTCGGTTGGATCTCAATTTGAGAGCTATGTAAAACTGAACAAACGCGTTCCCCCTGAAGTGATTGTTTCAATCAATCAGATCGAAGATCCGGCAAAACTGGCCGATACGGTTGCCTCGCACCTCAATATCAAATTGTCTGAAAAACAAGAGCTGCTTGAAATTATTGCGGTCGATAAAAGATTAGAGCGCGTCTTTGCCTTTATGGAAGGCGAGATGAGCGTATTGCAGGTTGAGAAAAAAATCCGCAACCGCGTTAAACGTCAGATGGAAAAAACCCAGCGCGAATATTATTTGAATGAGCAAATGAAAGCGATTCAAAAAGAGCTGGGAGAAACCGAGGACGGAAAAGACGAAATTAGCGAGATTGAAGAGCGCATCAAAAAGACAAAATTGTCGAAAGAAGCGCGCACAAAGGCAGAGGCTGAAGTTAAAAAGCTGCGCCAAATGTCGCCAATGTCTGCGGAATCGACAGTTGTTCGAAATTACCTCGACTGGATGGTCTCAATCCCGTGGAACAATAAAGGCAAGATTAAGCACGATATTGCCAAAGCTGAAAGTGTTCTTGATGCAGACCATTATGGTCTTGAAAAAGTAAAAGAACGCATTTTGGAATATCTTGCAGTTCAAAAGCGCACCAATAAATTAAAAGGCCCAATCTTGTGTCTCGTTGGCCCGCCAGGGGTTGGTAAAACATCACTCGGCAAATCAATCGCCAATGCGACAGGGCGCGATTTTGTCCGCGTATCGCTTGGCGGTGTGCGCGATGAAGCCGAAATAAGAGGGCATCGCAGAACCTATATTGGGTCAATGCCGGGAAAAGTTATCCAGTCAATGAAGAAAGCAAAAACATCAAATCCGATGTTCTTGCTCGATGAGATTGACAAGATGGGACAGGACTTTCGCGGCGACCCGGCCTCTGCCCTGTTAGAGGTGCTGGACCCTGAGCAGAACGCAACCTTTGCTGATCACTATCTTGAGGTTGATTATGATCTTTCCGATGTGATGTTTGTTACCACGGCGAACTCTCTAAATATGCCGCAGCCATTGATGGACCGCATGGAGATCATTCGCATTCCTGGCTATACGGAAGATGAAAAGCTGGAAATTGCCCGCCGTCACCTCATTCCAAAACAACTCGAAAATCACGGGTTGAAAAAAGGCGAATGGGAAATTGATGATGCAGGCCTGATGCAGTTAATCCGTCTTTATACCCGCGAAGCTGGGGTGCGTAATCTTGAGCGCGAATTGGCGCGTCTTGCGAGAAAAGCGGTGCGGGAAATTGAAGGTGGGTCGTCTGAGTCCGTCAGTGTTACGCCGAAAAATCTTGATGAGTTTTCCGGTGTGCCGAAATTCCGTTTTGGTGAGGTTGAGGGCGAGGATAGAGTTGGTGTTGTTACCGGTCTTGCCTGGACATCGGTTGGCGGCGACATATTGACGATTGAAGCGGTTAAAATGCCCGGCAAAGGCCGCATGACCCCGACGGGCAATCTGAAAGATGTGATGAAGGAATCAGTCTCTGCGGCCTCTTCCTATGTACGCTCAAGAGCGGTTGATTTTGGACTTGAGCCCCCCTTGTTTGAAAAGACAGACATTCACGTCCACGTGCCTGAGGGGGCAACCCCCAAAGATGGGCCGTCTGCGGGCGTTGCAATGGCAACGGCGATTGTGTCTGTCCTAACCGGGGTGAAGATCCATAAGGACATTGCCATGACCGGTGAAATTTCATTGCGGGGCCGCGTTCTTGCGATTGGTGGACTTAAAGAGAAATTGCTCGCCGCCTTACGTGCAGGTGTTAAGACCGTCTTGATCCCGGAAGAAAATGAAAAAGACCTGGCCGATATTCCTGACAATGTGAAGGATGGGTTGAAGATTATTCCGGTTGAGACCGTTGATGAGGTGTTGCGCCATGCGTTGGTCGAGCCGTTAACGCCAATCGAATGGATTGAACCGGCTGTTGTCGCCAGCGAAAGCAGCGAATCGGGCGGTGTTGTAAAACACTGATCCTTGTTAGTAGGTTCGTGATTGAGAGCAGCGGGGTGTCCCTGCTGCAACCAGTCGCAGCCTGGCGGGTGTCTTCAACTCTCGTATTACGGCAAAATAATCTTACATTTAAAGGGTGAGGGACACCGCGTTCCCACTCTTTTTTTTGCGGAATGCATCTATGACCTTTTCTGAGATGAAAACACCTTCAACCTCTTGCACAAGCATGGATGAAGTGCGCGAGGAGATCGATCGTCTGGATCGCTCACTCGTCGCTCTATTGGCGCAAAGGCAAGGCTATATTGAAGCGGCAGCGCGGATAAAGAACGCTAAATCTACCGTGCGATTGCAATGGCGCATTGAAGAAGTTGTCGCAAAAGTGCTTGAGACCGCTGAGGTTGAGGGATTATCAAAACGAATCGCAGAACCGGTTTGGCGCCAATTGATCGAATGTTGCATTGCACATGAGCATGATCATTGGGATTTACACCATGCCGATACGTCGGAAAAAGCATAATAAAAACAAAGAGATACTACGAGGTTGCTGAATTGTGTAAAAATTATGGCAGCTAGGGCTTTCAACCATGCCCCGGTGCGCGGCATAATCGCGCGAACCGAATGAGAAGGCCCTCCGTAGGGGGGAGCCCAATAATTAGCAGCAGAGGTAACCTCATGAACAAGAACGAATTTATCGACCGTGTAGCGGACTTTTCCGGCATGAATAAAGCCGAGGCGGGACGCGCGGTTGACGCGGTCTTTGACGTGATAACAGAGACGTTGAAAAAGGGCGATGATGTCCGCTTGGTAGGCTTTGGCACCTTTGCAGCGGCCAAACGTGCTGCACGTGAAGGGCGCAATCCTCGTACAGGGGAAACAATTCAGATTAAAGCCAGCATCCAGCCTAAATTTACAGCGGGTAAAGGCTTGAAAGACGCGTTGAACTAAAAACCGTCTATCTTTATCAAGGAAAACCGGTACCGTTTAGGTGCCGGTTTTTTATTGCCTAGATTTGCGGCAACACAACCAACTGTTCACCCATCTCACTTGCATAGGGAGCAAACCATGTCCGACAAACCCGTTCTTTATTTCGCACCAATGACCAGAGCCGAAACATGCTTGTGGATGGATGAAGAGTTGGGCGGGGTTTGCGACGTTAAATCATATCATCTGCATACCGGCGGGCATAAAGTTGACGAAGTGCTCGCGGTCAATCCGCTTGGGAAGTTACCGGCAATGACGGTGGGCGATCAGGTGGTAACGGAAGCGGCCGCAATTTGTGCGTTCCTGGCGGATCGCCATGCCGATAAAGGGTTGGCACCGCAATTGGACGATCCGTTACGCGGCCCCTATTTTCGCTGGATAATGATGAGCGGCGCCGGACTTGAGCCAGCAATGCTCGATAAATTTGCTGGTATTGTTCGCGAAAACCCAGCCTCCACCGGGCACGGCTCGTTTGATGACGTGCTCGGGCTGGTTGAAACTGCGATTGTTGCGGACGGCCCCTATCTGCTTGGCGACAAGTTTACAACCGCAGATGTTGTGATGGGCAGCACAATACGTTTCGCAACAATGTTTGGTGCAATTGAAGAAAAAGAACCGTTTACGGCCTATCTCAATCGCATCAAAGCACGTCCCGCCTTTCAGCGTGCACAAGCGCGCTCGGAAAAGATCGCGCAGTCGTTCAACTAGAAATGTTACCCGCGGCGCTTTAGCTGATAGGCTGCAAGATCTTCTTTTAACTCCGGTAGCAATAAATAGAGTGCGATTATATTGGGAATGCACATTCCAAATAGCATCGCATCAATAAAATCAATAATTGCTGAAAGTTGGATCGCGGCCCCTGTCGACAGGATGAGGCACAAAATCAATTTGAAAATAACATCGACCCGTTTTGTTGCACCAAACAGATAAGCCGCCGCCTGCGCGCCGTAATAGGCCCAGGCAACCAGCGTTGAAAATGCAAATAAAATTACCGAAACCAGCAAAACAATCGGATACCAGCTAAACATAGTTTCAAAGGCAGCCGAGGTAATCTCTATGCCGCGCAAATTTTCTGCCGCCAGAAATGGTTCGTATACCCCTGTGATAATGATGACCAAGGCCGTTACGCCGCAAACAATCACAGTGTCGATAAACGGTTCCAACAGGGCAACAAACCCTTCGGTTAATGGTTCATCTGTCTTTACCGCCGCATGGGCGATGGCCGCAGAGCCAACACCGGCCTCGCTTGAATAGGTGGCGCGCTGTATCCCGATGATGAGGGCGCCCACCAGACCGCCGCCTGCAGCTTCAAACCCAAATGCGCTGCGTATGACCAATCCAATTGCCTCGGGCAGGGCGGTTATATTGACGAGAATGATTGATAATCCCGCCCCCAGGTAAATCGCCCCCATGGCTGGCACCAGGATGGATGTGACCCGGCCTATCATTTTAATGCCGCTTAAGATGACGATAGCAACGCCGCCCGCCATTAGTACGCCAAAGATTAACGGAGCGGACAGGCCGGTGACACTTTCAAATTGTGCATGGGCCTGATTGATCTGGAAGACCGAGATCGAAGCGCCCATGGTCATGACAGCAAAGAAAATTGCCAGCCCGCGCCCCACAGATTTGAGCCCTTTGCGGGTGAATACTTCTTCAATGTAATACATAGGACCGCCATGGACCCGGCCTTCGGGTGCAATCAGGCGGTATTTTACAGCCAACGTACATTCGGCAAATTTTGAACTCATCCCGAGCACGCCCGCAAGCATCATCCAAACCATGGCGCCAGGTCCGCCCAACACAATTGCGATGGGTACCGAAGCGATATTGCCCAAGCCAACCGTGCCGGAGAGCGCTGATGTAAGCGCTTGAAAATGGGAAATTTCACCGGGTGCAGACGCCGAGGGCTTCTCGCGATTGAAAGTAAGCGCAATGGCGTGTCCAAACCCGCGAATGTTAATGAACCCCAGACCGATCGTTAGAATCGTAGCTGCAGCGATTAACCAAATGACAACCAGCGGAACAGAAACACCAAACAGGCTGATCTTGAAAAAGATGATTGAATTGACGAATGCGCTAAACGGAGCAACCGCATTATTGATTTGATCGGCAAGACTGGTTGATGCTGCGATGGCAGGATCAATCGGCGAATAATTCATCGGATAACACCTATAACGCGAACTTACATAGTAAAGTTAAGGGGATACCATGTTTTAAATGGTGTTGGTTAAAAATCATCGCGATGATCTTTAACTCAACTCAACGAAAAACTCATATTATGAGAATAAACAATATATAAGATTATTTTTCGTATTGACCAAAATTTTAGAAAAGTATAATAAAATCAAGTAGTTTGTTTCGTGATGGCCACAACAACCGGCCCAAAAAAGTCATTGAACGCATTTGTATGGGGAAAAAAGTCAACCATTAAAATACTCAATCAGGCATTTACGTTCACGGTAAACTCCTGTTTATTGCACGCAAAGAAATTCGCTGAATGCGCTAACACAGCCACAATGTGCTGAGGTATTGAGCGCTAATCAGCAAAAAGAATCGTCGGCTTCTCCCCCGCCGACGATATCCCGGGTGACGCCGCTTCCGTAAGGAGGCGGCGTCACTTTTATCTGGAGTGATATTTATCGATATCGCTACGCTAGGGGGGTCGCAACTTTTGGCGCTATCACACACACAAAACCGCCAGCTCAATTGCTGTGGTTTCAATCAGCAATTATGGCCTGCGTTCTGCGGAAAAACTTTTTCCAAAAAAGATAGCATTGAGAACGAGGCGATCACCAATTGGAAAGGTTGCGCGAAACGATGGATCATCGGCAAACAAGATGATGCTACCGGCGCCGCGGCGATAGGCAGCAAGCATTGGCGTGCCAGCAATTTCATCGATACGCTTTTGCGAAGCATATCCCGATAGAAGCGGTGAATTGGTGTAGGCAGCAACGGTTCCATAAAGATCGTTAGGAGTTTTCAAAACATGCGTCGACGCACGCATGGTTGCGATCGAGCGATCTGTAACCGCAAAGCCGAGCGGGTGGGTGATATCAATATCGCTCTCAAACAATGCACCGCCGATCAGATGCTCTGCATCATTTATCGTTTTATCGGCATAGGCAGCACGCTCATTTGTGTCAGTGCTGTTTTGTCCGGGTTCAGATGGCTTTTTGCCTCCATCGTCGCCATAGCTGAGGAGTGCCTTTTCAGCCCATTTTGCAGCGGCCTTGGTAGCAATCAGAACCCCGCCTTGTTGCACCCAGCGGTCTAGTTTTTTCTGCAGATCTTTATCAATGCCATTGCCCGTGGCCGGGATGAGAATGTGCGTATAATTGGCAAGGTTAAGATTGCCTGCTTCTGATTTTCTACGCAGGCTAACGGCAATTTCCATGTTCCGATCCAGAAGATGCCAAAGTTGACCGGCGCTATAGCGCGAACCGCCATCGTCGAACAGCAATAAAATTTGCGGATCGGACAGCGTCGTTACAGAGCCCGTTGCCCCCAAATCTCCGGTGCCGGGAACAGCATCACCGCTTGCAATTGGAAAGACCGAGATTTTATCCTCGCGCGCAATTGTTTTCGCAACTTCATGCAGCGATTGTGCGTCAGCTTTTGCGGTGGAAATCGGAACAAAGATCGTTCCGCGTTGAAAAGTAACCGGCGCACCATCGATTGTTAGCGTTTTCGGATTCAAGAATACGCGCGGGCGTGCGCCTGCTTGTAAAAATCGATTTAACGCTCTTGGCGCATAATAGGGCGTCCAGGAAAATACATACCCATAGCTTGCCTGTTCGGGTACCGCTTTTGACGCGTTCATGGCGGCATCTGCAGGCTCGCCCAAGAGATTGGCATTAAAGCGCAATCGATCAAGGGTTGCGAAATCAAGGTCGTAAGCCAAAGGCAGCGTCCAACCGGACACATCGTAAAATACAGATTCTTCAAATTCTGTAACGCGGTCAAACAATCCGCGGATCATCGTATATTGTGATTGGTTCATGGGAACGATGATGCTTTGACCGGCTTTGAAAAACTGCTCGCCCAAGGTCAAATCCTGCGCCAAGACGAAGGCTTCAATATTGTGACCGTTTAAAAGGGAGGCAAAGCGCGCGACCCGCGACAGATCACCGGGGGCTGAAATGATATAGGCTCGTTTATCATCCCCTTGCGCCGCGCGGCGGGCAAGCACGAAGAATTCTTGCTGATAGTCGAGTAAGGCCAACCGACTTCGCTGAGCGCCCTCAACGGTACTCAAAGAAGAGCGAAAATGCAGGTGAATATTGTTGGCATAGGTGCGGATGCCATTAACTGTTTCGATGGCACCGCCTGCCGCTGCTGCGGCTTCGAAAAGAATACCAACTGATCCGTTTACACCGGGATAGGTCGAGCCTTTGCCGATGTAAAAATTATCAAACCCTTCCTCAGATGTATAAAGCGCGCCTTCTTCATCGAGCCAGGATGCATGACCTTTGGCAATGTCAGAAAGCAGCTCGCGGGCGCGATCTGGAATAAGCGGGTTCTTTCTGCGCGGCTCTCCCGGGTGGAAGTAATAAGATGAGTTTGACCCCATCTCATGAAAATCTGCAGAAACATTTGGCTTCCAATCATGCCAAACCTTGATCCAGCTTTGTGATTCCGGTTGGGTCAGCAATAACCAATCCCGGTTCAGATCAAACCAATAATGGTTGGTCCTCGCCTCGATCCACAAATTATGGGCTTCATGGTTTGGATCAGTAACACTGGCAACGCTGTCAAAGGTAAAGCGATGATTGATGCGGCGCGAATGTCCATCTGGATTAAAGATGGCAATCATGACGATAATTGTTTCCTCAAGGAGCGTTTCGACCGTTTCGCCTTGCGCGGCTGCATAGTGATAGAGCGTTGGAATAGCGGCATCCATGCCCGCTGATTCTGCACCGTGTACGCCGTAATTCAACCAAACCACGGCAGGGTCTCTCTCGCCTGCGGGCTGCCGGCCATCGCCCTCAAGGCGCGCTTTATGGCGGCTCTTAATCTCATCAAGGTTTTTGATATTATCTGGCGAGCTAATCACCAGACTTAAAATAGGGCGGCCCTCATGAGAAAAACCTATCGTCTCGGCGACCACTCTTGGTGATTGGCGGGCAACCGAGCGCAAATAGCCAACCATAATATCGTGGCGCACAGGTTTTTCGCCAAGCTTATAGCCGATAAAAGCCTCGGGCGTCGTGATCTGAGGATTGTACTGAGTTCCGGGGAGGCGAAACTTCGCATCGACTTGTGCACTGGTTTGCTGTGCAGAAAATACTGCGATCATCAGAGCCGCGGCGATCACGAGCCCTGATTTAATTCCAAAACGTCCCATAATTCAGCCCTTTAATTTTATTGATCACTGTAAACGCTCAAAGACCCGTCTGGCGGGGTAGCCGGCCATGAGGCCGGCTCCGCGAGTGCACCGGTCAAAGACCAGAAAGCGCATTTTCCAGATCGCCGCGAAGATCGCTTAAATCTTCAATGCCAACGGATAATCGCACGAGACTATCATCCACGCCAAGTTCTGCCCGGCGGTCTTCCGGGATTGAGGCGTGTGTCATAATGCCTGGATGTTCAACAAGGCTTTCGACCCCGCCAAGGCTTTCCGCGAGGGTGAACAAGTCAACGCGCTCAAGCATGGTTCGTGCGCCATCCAATCCACCTTTAAGGAAGATGGTGATCATGCCGCCAAATCCAGACATTTGACGTTTTGCGATCTCATGGCCCGGATGAGAGGCAAGGCCGGGATACACAACGCGGTCGACCGCAGCATGGCTTTCAAGCCATTCCGCCAATTGCGAAGCACTCGAGCAATGGCGCTCCATGCGCAACGCCAATGTCTTTAATCCGCGCAAGGCAAGAAATGAGTCAAACGGGCCTTGTACGCCCCCGACAGCATTTTGCAGATAAGTGATTTGTTCTCCTAATGCATCGTCTTTTGTAACCAGCACACCGCCAACCATATCAGAATGACCGTTCAGATATTTTGTTGCCGAGTGCATGACAATATCAGCACCAAGATCAAGAGGCTGCTGGCACCAGGGCGATGCAAATGTATTATCGCATCCCAATATTAAATCATGGCGCCGGGCAATTGCAGCGATCGCTTCGATATCGACGATTTTCAGCAATGGGTTGGTCGGGGTTTCGACCCATATCATCTTTGTTTGAGGAGTGATCGCCGCCTCAATGGCTTCAGGATTGGTCATGTCAACAAATGAGAATCGATGTCCAGCGCTCTGCTTTCGAACATTCTCAAAGACGCGAAATGTACCGCCATAAACGTCATCCATCGCGATAACATGACTACCAGCAGGCATAACCTCCAGCAGCGTGCTTATCGCGGCCATGCCGGATGCAAATGCAAACCCTTGCTTGCCATTTTCCAAGTCCGCAATGCAACGCTCATAAGCAAACCGCGTTGGATTGTGGCTGCGTGAATATTCAAACCCTTTATGAACGCCCGGACTTTCCTGTGCATAGGTCGAGGTTGCATAAATGGGGGGCATAACAGCCCCGGTTGTTGGGTCAGGAGATTGCCCAGCATGAATTACACGGGTTGCAAAAGCGGGACGGTTTTTAAAATCGTTCATTGTTATTATTTTCCAACCTGCTCGTTATTTTACTTCCAACAGTTCAACCTCAAAGATCAACATTTCATTCTGGCTGATGGAAGGTGGTCGCCCGCTTTCACCGTAAGCAAGCTCAGGGGGGATGAAGAAGCGATATTTGTCGCCTTCACTCATGAGCTGCAAGCCTTCGGTCCATCCATCAATGACTTGTCCAACGCCGAATTCGGAAGGGGACTGGCGGGCGTATGAGCTATCAAACTCTGATCCGTTGATCAGTGTACCGCGATAATGAACTTTAACGCCGTCGGACGCGGTTGGAGATTTACCCCCGCTCGGGCCCTCTTCCAGGATCTCATATTGCAGGCCTGTTGATGTTGTTTTGATGCCCGGCTTAGTGCCATTGGCCTTTAAGAACTCAATGGCTGCAGCGGCATTGGCCTGCGGATTGACAATCTGAATTAGTTTCACCTCAAAGATAAGGCCTTCATTGGGGCCAATAATATCGCCATCGCCGACGCCGCTTTCGCCAAATGCCAGCTCTGGGGGCAGGGTGAAGCGATAACGGTCGCCAGTGGACATAAGGGCCATCCCTTCAAACACGCCCTGGCTGAGCCGTTCGTCAAAAGAGGCGCGGGCCGCACTTCCGCGTCTTTCTGAGGACTCAAAGACGGTTCCGTCCAGGCGGATCCACTTATACTCCATGTCAATTTGGTCGCCTTCTTGCGGGCTAATGCCTCCCTCAGGGCCTTTTTCGAGGACTTCATACTGCAGGCCATTGGGCAGGACGACTGTCTGATCCTTTAAGGCATTTGTTTCAAGGAACGCCTTTGCCGCTTTTAGATTGTCTGCAGCAAGGGCTTCTTGCGCAGCTTTGGTGATATTTGCGTCTTCAACGCGCGCCTCAAGGGCTTCGACAATGCCTTCGGCGGCTTCTTCTTGTGCGACTTTTTCCGCATCTTTCTTGGCGCACCCGGCGATGAGCGCGACGAGGCTGGCTGTTAACAGAACAGATTTTGACAGTTTAAGGTTACGCATTATGGGCTCCCGCTTAAGCGATAAATTTGTGCATTGTGCATACAGGACTTGCCGCAATCCCGAAAGGGGCGACTAGCAGGAAAGGGGCCGCAAAGTCTGCGAGAGGGGTGTC
>CAYQXV010000016.1:24793-26253 GCA_964421675.1 uncultured Caulobacterales bacterium | reverse complement strand
TTGATGAAACTGTTTGGCTAACGCGGCCTTTGATCGGGTCGCGTGTGTCAGCGTTAAGTTTTGATGAAACTGTTTGGCTAACGCGGCCTTTGATCGGGTCGCGTGTGTCAGCGTTGAGTTTCGATGAAACTGTCTGGCTAACACGGCCTTTGATAGGATCTCGTGTATCAGCGTTAAGTTTTGATGAAACTGATTGGCTGACGCGGCCTTTGATTGGGTCGCGAACATCGCCTGGAAGTTTCGATGAAACAGTTTCACTTACACGACCTTTGATTGGATCTCTTTTAAGAGACGTTTCTTCGCCAAATTTAACGAATCTCAGGTCTGAAGTTAACGCCTTCTCCATTAAGGAATCGTGTACGTTAGACGTTACGTTTGCGAGGTTTTGCAGGGCCGCTTTCATTTCAGCATATGCTGCGGAACCGGCTGCTGTACCAGTTTTAGCATCGGTTTCTTCTGCGACGATAGAGCCTGCCGCTAACGTTTCAGCCATCGCTACGAGTTGATTTTCAAATCGAAGTAACGCGATCTGTTCCTTCCGGATGTCCTTTTTTGACATAACATATCCTCACATATCTAAATGATGCTAATAGAAACTAATCTTTCTTTGGCATTACCTTATCCCAAAATGGGACAAAGTAAAAGAAATGTTTAGATTTTGTTAGGAATAATGATCCTGAGACGCCAAAATGAAACACAGTGGGCTAAGCAAGGGGACCGGTATACCGCTCGCCTTGCGCGCCATATGTTCAATGTAACGAAGAGAAAGGCGCTGTTTGCAGCGCGTTTGTCGGCGAGTTTTATCACCGAGTCAATTTCGGCGGTGGAACTTCAAGCTATTGATATTGTTGGTAATATTTCGAGGCCGTATGGGCCAGTCGATGTGCCAGATCCCGCTGATGGGCTGGATCCGCTAATGCCGACGTCGCTTTCAGAATATCTTGAATTGCTGGCAAAAGAGCTTGAGCAAGCTGAGAGTGATTTGCCTCAGGACTAGTCTCAGTGGGGATTTGCGACAAGGCTTCGAGTGTTGAAAAAGCTGATTGTACCGCTTGCCAGCTTCGATCCTGCAAATCGATTGACGTCTTTATATTTGCTAGCTCATTGAATAATAACAATAAAATCTGAAACAATATTTTCTGTTCTGTTTCATTGTCGGAGTTAGCGGGGCTTTTGGCATTCCAATCAAGAATTGTCGCAATTTCTGCCGGAGGTTCATCTGTAGCGTGATCGTGCGGGCCAGGATTACAATTTATAGGTGTTTTGGCTTGCAATAACTCCTCTATGGAGAAAGATTCGGCCAGTTCGGCATGAAGATGCCTTGCGAGTTTCAAGGATAGTTGGGTTTTTCCGTCCAGAATATCGCCTAGCTCTTGCGCTGAAATGGCCAAGCGCCGGGCAAGATCGTCCTCGCTTTCGCCCATTTCCTCGAGCCATTGGCGAACGGGGTGGCGAACGGG
>CAYQXV010000016.1:16337-24693 GCA_964421675.1 uncultured Caulobacterales bacterium | reverse complement strand
GCGAACGGGATCGCGAACGGGATGTTGTCTCGAATATTCTGTCATTATGCATTTAGCCTATCGCAAGCGATAAAACATCGTGTTAATGGCCCTTTCCTTGATCTAATCCATTTTCGATTTTTGAGTTAAAATAGCGTCATTTACCATGGCTACGCCCCTTCTTACCCTTGATGATGTTGCCTTGTCTTTTGGCGATCAGTCATTGTTTCATGACCTGTCCCTCATGATTGGCAGCCGGGAGCGAATTGCCTTGGTTGGCCGAAATGGCAGCGGCAAGTCGACCTTGCTGAAGGTCATTGCCGGGCCGTCTCAAGCGGGCCTTGAGGTTGATGCGGGCAAAAGACATCTCTCGCCGGGAACAACCGTCCTCTACCTTCCCCAGGAACCTGACTTTTTGCCATCTCGAAAAGTTGGCGATTATCTTGAACATGCGCCAGCGGGATTTGCGGAGGCGCCGTCGTCGCATCTTATTGAGCCAATGGCTGATTTTCTCAGCGTTTCACTCGATAGCGATCTTGAGTCTTTGTCCGGCGGCGAGGCGAGGCGGGTTGCTCTGGTAAAAGCCATCGCGCAACAGCCGGATATTTTGTTGCTGGATGAACCGACAAACCATCTCGATATAGAGGCGATTGAGTGGTTGGAAGACCAGCTCAGCCGGTTTAGCGGTGCGCTGGTTATCATTTCCCATGACCGGCAATTTCTGGAGCGCTTGACCAATAAAACCATCTGGCTTGATCGAGGGCGCACCCATAATCGAAATAGTGGCTTTGCCGGGTTTGAGGATTGGCGCGATAAAATTCTCGAAGAAGAGGCCGCCGAACATCACAAATTAGGGCGCAAGATTGCCGCCGAAGAACATTGGCTGCGCTATGGCGTGACCGCGCGGCGCAAAAGAAACGTACGCAGACTAAAGGCCCTGCATACAATAAGGGAAGATTTTAAAACAGCACGCAAGCCGACCGGAAATGTCAATTTCAGTTCTAATCAAGCGGAAAGCTCCGGCAAGATGGTCGTCGAGGTTGAAGCGATTTGTAAATCATTTGGCGCGCGCACGATTGTCGATGATTTGACCTTTCGTCTTTCGCGCGGTGACCGGTTGGGTCTTGTTGGCCCGAACGGTGCTGGCAAGACAACATTGTTAAAACTTTTGACCGGGTCATTGTCGCCCGATACCGGAACTGTACGCCAAGGCGCGGGGATTGAAATGACCTCCCTTGATCAGCAACGTGCATTACTGTCACCAACAATGCGTGTCGCCGATGCCATCACCGATGGGCGCGGTGATTTTGTGATGTTGGGCGAGACCAAGCGCCATGTTGCCAGCTATCTGCAAGATTTCCTGTTTACCCAAGAGCAATGGCGCGCGCCGGTTTCTTCTCTTTCGGGCGGTGAGCGCGGACGCCTGGCACTGGCTGCCATTCTTGCAAAGCCCTCCAACCTTTTGGTGCTTGATGAGCCTACCAATGATTTGGATATGGAAACGTTGGATCTGTTGCAGGAAATGCTGAGCGATTATGAGGGAACCTTGATATTGGTGAGCCATGACCGCTCTTTTCTTGACCGCACGGTGACAGGAATTTTAACCCCGGTTTCGCTTGTGACCGGAGAGTGGAAACATTTTGCGGGTGGGTATACCGATATGCGCGCCCAGCTTGGTGAGCGCGGCGATCAGAAAAAACGCACGCCGATCAGCGGTGAGAAAAAGCCGAAACAAAAAGCGCCGTCCGATAAACCGTCAGGTTCCATTCGAGCAGAAAAATTATCCTATAAAGAACAATATGCGCTCGACCATTTGCCGGAAAAAATATCCTCGCTTGAAAGCATGATTGCACAGCAGCAATCAATCCTTAGTGAAGCCGATCTTTTTGCGAAGAACCCCGACCGATTTGAAACAGCGGTCAAAGCTCTTGAGCGCGCGCAGCGCGAACTTGAGGAAGCTGAAGAGACGTGGCTGGAAGTGGAAATGAAACGAGAAGCGTTAGAGCAATCTGAGTGATGTGTCTTTGCAGCTCTAAGTTTTGCACAGCGTTAACGCCAGATTGCCCGTATGCAGAAGATTTATTCGCGAGCGCGCAATTTTACTGAGCGTCGCACCATTTCCCGCGTGAGGCTCTAACCGCATGATTGTGGTCTACCATCGCGCTGCTTAAATCGTCGCCATCTGAATTGGTCATGCGTGCAACAACGCGGCCCGCATATTTGTCGCGCTCAATCGCAAACAGGGTTGTATGCCCATCGGCAAAAAATGCTTCAACGAATGATTTTGCCGCGCGTGCGCGTTCTTTCTCGCCTTCGCATTTGGGGCGAAACAATTCCGGCGCATCAACCCCGGCCAGCCGAACCGAGACCTGCAATTCCTGTTCAAGCCAGATTTTTGCCCGTACCTTAACCGTATCCCCGTCTACAACGCGCTCTACAATCGCCGGAATAGGGCCAGCAATGCGGTCCTTTGCAAGGGCGGCGGGCAGGGTTGTAAAAACACCAGTGATCATCAGGAGGATCGCGAAGGGAAATGGCGGGCGAATTTTCATAAAATTAAAATACCCTTAAATAAGAAAAAATCAACTATAATTAGAAGTCTACAGCGCGCCCTTTACGCTCCCAATCGCCATACCGCGTGGGCTCAACGCCCTTTGGCCCGCCTCGTTCTGCCGGGGTGTTTTGTGCTTCCTCCCGCGCTTGGGCGGCTAAGCGGCGCTGTTCGGCTTCTTCCAGAGCGCGGATGGCGGCGGGCGGCAAGTCTTGTTTGATCGGGGCGGAGCCTTCGCTTGGTGTCCCGTCATTTTCATTGTCAGTTTCTGTCGTCATTTCACGTCCTGTTGGTATTTCGACTAAGGAGCAAACCAAGGTGCGGCCTAAATACGGGTTGAAATCACCCGGCCATCATTCCCATATTCCTTATATAGGCACTGATTGTTTATTTATAAAGGAGTTCGACCCACCGATGAATATAATGAGAACTGGAATTTTGCTTGCGGGCTTAACCGCGCTCTTTGGCATTATAGGCATGATGTTGGGCGGTGAAGTGGGCATGATCATCGCGCTTGGATTTGCGGTCGCGACCAATGTCTTCGCCTATTGGAACTCCGATAAAATGGTTCTGCGCATGTATAAAGCGCAAGCGGTCGATGAAAATCACGCCTCAGGCATGATACGCCGATATGCCAGCCGTACCCGCGCTATGGCGCAGGAAGCGGGCATGCCCGCTCCGAAAGTTTACATTATTGAAAACCGTCAGCCCAATGCATTTGCAACCGGGCGCAATCCGCAAAATGCAGCGGTGGCCGCAACAACCGGCCTTTTATCGATGTTGAGCGAAGATGAAGTGGCCGGGGTTATGGCCCATGAGTTAGCCCATGTAAAAAACCGCGACACGCTCACAATGACGGTCACCGCGACATTAGCCGGTGCAATTACGACGCTTGCCAATTTCTCTATGTTCTTTGGGGGCAATAGAAATAATGGCGGGATGGTTGGGGCACTGGCAATTATGATTTTAGCGCCGATGGCTGCTGGTGTTGTGCAAATGGCGATCAGCCGCACGCGCGAATATGAAGCCGATAAAATGGGTGCAGAAATTTGCGGTAATCCGCAATGGCTGGCGAGTGCGCTAGCAAAAATTTCATCGGGCGCCGCACAAATCCCAAATGAAACCGCTGAACGCCACCCTGAAACCGGTCAGCTTATGATCATCAACCCGTTAAATGGAAAAGGCGCGGATAATCTGTTTTCAACGCACCCTGCGACCCAGAATAGAATTGATCGTTTAATGGCGATGCGCGGCGCATCACAAAATGCGCGCTCCAGTGTTCCGCAAACAAATGGCGATAGCGGTCCCTGGGGTTAACGCATGGTTAACAGCTATCTCGATTGGGGTGTGTTCGACCATTGAGCACGATGCTTAATTGCGGTGTTTTGGCGCGCTCGGATTTTGACTTTGTGTCCTAGTGAACACCAAACCCAAATTATAATGGGCGAAAAAACGGGCAACCGCCCATTTTTATTGACATTGCGGGAAACGGCCTCTACTCCAACACGCATATGTTGCACTGCAGCTAGCGCAATCGGCATTGTTTGGCGCGAGATCCGCCGCCTTCACAATGCCACACCATAAGACGCAAAATCTCTATCAGGAAATCTGTTTTAAGATTGAATTGATCGAGAAGGCTGGTCAACTGAGCCAATGTACGCATCGCTTTTCATTCGGGAAATAGATACAGATCATCCCGGTTATGGAAACTACTGGCAGAGCGGGCGTGAAATAAACCTAGCCAGAATTTAACCTCTCGGAGCCTTACAGTTTTAATCGTGCATTTGTGTAACCGATTTTCGGTTGCTGAAATTCGCATAGGCTCCTCTTTAGCGACACTAACATTTTATGACATTTGAAACTCTTGGTTTAAGCGAGAAGCTGCTCAAGGCTATCGCGGATACTGGTTATACTGAGCCCACGCCCATTCAGGCGGCAGCTATTCCCGAAGCGCTTACCGGCCGCGATGTTTTGGGCATTGCGCAAACCGGCACGGGTAAAACAGCATCGTTCACGCTCCCCATGATTGAGCGTCTTTCAACGGGCCGTGCGCGTGCGCGAATGCCGCGTTCTCTTGTGCTTGCGCCAACGCGCGAGCTTGCCGCGCAAGTGTCAGAAAATTTCGAAAATTACGGTAAATATCACAAGCTCACCATGGCGCTTTTAATAGGCGGTGTTTCCTTTGGTGACCAGGAAGCCAAATTGATGCGCGGCGTTGATGTTTTGATCGCCACACCGGGCCGCTTGCTCGACCATTTCGAGCGGGGCCGGTTGTTGATGAACGGTATTGAAGTGATGGTTGTCGATGAAGCCGACCGTATGCTTGATATGGGATTTATCCCAGACATTGAACGCATTTTCAAACTCACGCCAATGACGCGTCAGACCTTGTTTTTCTCGGCAACCATGCCATCTGAAATCCAGCGCATTGTTGATACTTTTTTGCATAACCCGGCCCGTGTCGAGGTTTCCAAACCTGCACAAACCGCAGAAACAATTACCCAGCGCATTGTTAATATTCCGGGCAAAGATGAACGGGTGAAGCGCATCGTTTTGCGTAAACTGCTAGGCGATGATGGCGTTAAAAACGGCATCATATTTTGCAATCGCAAGTCGACCGTCGATATTGTCGCAAAGTCGCTGCAAAAACATGAATTTAGCGCGCGTCCAATTCATGGCGATCTCACACAGTCTTTCCGAATGGAAACCCTTGAGAAATTTCGCAATGATGAAGTCCGCTTTCTGGTCGCGTCAGATGTTGCCGCGCGAGGTCTCGATATTCCTGATGTGAGCCACGTATTTAATTTTGATGTGCCGATCCATGCTGATGACTATGTGCATCGAATTGGCCGGACCGGCCGGGCTGGGCGCGAGGGCACCGCACTCACATTGGTGATGGGGCGCGATAACAAAGCTTATGAAGCGATCCTCAAGACCATCAATCAAGAGGCGATTGAAGAATTGTCCATGGATGAGGATATTCAGGCCGCTGTCGAGGAAGCATCCGCACGCGGCGGGAGCCGTGATGGCGGGCGCCGGGGCTCTCGGTCGGGCAGTGACCGTCCTCGCAGTGATCGGCAATCTGGTGACAGACAGTCACGCTCTCGCGGAGGCGAACGATCTCGAGACCGGTCACGTGATCGCTCACGTGACCGTTCAGAGGGTGGGCGCGGTGAGGAGCACTCTGATAATAGGGCAGGCGAGCCCGAAACCCGGCAGGGCGGTGACGATTCTGCTCAACAGGCATCTGGGTCTGACAGTCGTAAATCTCATGAAGGCCGCCATGACGGGGATAAGCCGCCGCGGAGAAATCAGAGACGTCGCAGGCGCGAAGAGGCTGAGGATGTCGACCCTGTGGTTGGGCTTGGCGATCATGTGCCCGGCTTTTTGCAACGCTGACCAATTACCGGCACTTGCTGGCAAATTAGCACTTATTTTACATCAGGGCGGTATTTTACTGTCGGTAAGTTAGGGTTGAGTGCGATCGTCAGGCAAGAGGCCATGGACAGCGTAAAGAATTCTCATCAAATAGGCCAGTTGGCTCTATCTATGTTGCGCGAAGTTGGGCTTTCCGCTTCACCGCGTAACTTTGAGATATGGTGCGCCCATATTGACGGGCGTAGCCCGTCTCTGTCGCGTGATATTCAAAAATTCATGCATGTAGACGGCAAGGTCACGCAGGAGGAGGCCGACTCTCTCCATCAAATGCACATTGCCCGCGCTGACCTGGCCAACAATATTAACGATTTGGCAAGCAATCTCCAAGTCGAGATTGATGAGCTTTTCTCCAATATTGAGGCGCAAGGGGAAACCAGCCATCAACATAGCACTGAGCTTGGCGACCTCTCACAGCAGCTGCGGCAATCGGCTGAGGAATATCCTGCAGTTGGGTCACTGCTCGAAGGTGTTGTGGCGGTTACCAAGAAAATGCGCGAAGAAAATCAGAAGCTGGAATCAAACCTTGCGGCATCAACCAGTGAAATTTCAACATTGCGCCGCAATGTTGAAGTGATCCAAAAAGAGGCCATGTCTGATCCGCTGACCGGGGTTAAAAACCGGAAATCCTTCGACCGGGCCATTGATCGCATGGTTGAGGATGCGGGCCTTCACCTAAATCCGCTAGCGCTTATCATGGCTGATGTTGATCACTTTAAAAACTTCAATGATCGCTGGGGTCACCAAACCGGTGATCAGGTGCTGCGTCTTGTTGCGGAAGTGATGAAAGCGAATGTGAAGGGGCAAGATTTGTTGGCCCGTTATGGTGGAGAAGAGTTCGGTATTCTTCTTCCCGGCACAACCTTAGAAAATGCGCACATGCTTGCTGATCGTATCAGGCGCGCGGTGGAATCAAGACGGTTGAAGAAACGCCAAAGTGATGAAGATCTTGGTGTTGTAACCATGTCCATGGGCGTGGCTGTGTTTAGACCGGACGATAACACACAAAGCCTTGTTGAGCGCGCCGATAAAAGCCTTTACGCGGCAAAACAACGGGGCCGCAATTGTGTGATCGATGAACGTGAGTTTGAAGCCACGGTTCAGCAAGACACAAAAATTGCTTAAAGCCCAAAACCCAAAGTTCAAAATGTGCAAAAGGCCCGTTCCGCATTGCCACTAATTGGCGGGGGAAGCTTTTCGGCGGAATGAAAAAGCAAACCATACGCCAAGTAAGGTCGCGGCCAGACCAAACCAGGTCAGTGCATATTCCATATGGCGATTGTTGAAGGTGACCCGCGTTGTGCCGCCTTTCGGGTAGTCGTTGCTATTTTCTTTCCCAAAACTATCAATATACCAGCGAGGCTGATTTGTAGCTTGCCCGGTGCGCGCGGCACTAAAGCGTGCGGGATCGCGTGTGTACCAGATATTTTCCTCGGGCTGATCAACGGGTGTGAACCATGCCGCAACGCCTCGGCGTTGTTCCGTATACCGAAATAACCCTTCCACGGTGATTTCGCCCATCATTTGACCGGCCATGCGGGCTTGCGCATTTTTCAATTTCTGGGGGACGAAGCCGCGATTAATATAGATCGGCCCTTTAGCGAGATCGTGCTGGGGGATGAACGGCGTGAAGATGTAATATCCCGGTTTTCCCTCAAGCGTGCCAAACAGGTGGGCTTCATTTGCGTGGTCATATCGCCCGGTGATCGTCACGGGGACATATCGCATTGGATAGGATGTTGGCGTTTCCTCAAAGGCACGGCCTAACGCGCTGGCAAGAGGAATAGGGGCCTTGTCCATGCGCTCTGAGACAGTTTGCAAAAGATCATTCTTCCACGCGCGCCGTTGTAACTGCCAGCTTCCCAGACCAATGAGAATCGCAAAACCGATAACCATTGCCACCGTGGCGATGGGCTGAAGTTTGAAATGTCGATCCGAAAAAAGGGCGCTCATTGTTCGCTCTGATGGTCTGTGGTGCCTGATGATTGGCCCGATGAAGTTTGAGAAGGGGCATTGTCGGCGACCACGCCTTCTTGTGCCTTAT
Source organism: uncultured Caulobacterales bacterium (assembly GCA_964421675.1). Taxonomy (GTDB): domain Bacteria; phylum Pseudomonadota; class Alphaproteobacteria; order Caulobacterales; family Parvularculaceae; genus CALLPQ01. The sequence continues at coordinate 16,684 of CAYQXV010000016.1, read as the reverse complement.
GGGCAAATTGCAATGCAATCATTGTTGCTTTCAACGGGCGCATGATCGCAGCGATGAGGCCAATCGCGAAAAGCGAGCTTAATAGAAAGGCCAACCAGATCGGGGCATTGAGGGAAAATCGCAGGATAAAAGCGGCGCCAACAGCGAGAAAGCCGACAATAAAGATTGCGAAAACTGCAGGTCCATCGCCGCTATCGCCTTTTGAAAAATCCAGTCGGCATTGGCGGCAATGGGAGCGAACGGTCAAAAATCCGTCAAACAGCGCGCCGTGCCCGCACCGCGGACATTTGCATCCAAGTCCCGCACTATAGGGAGAGACAGGCGGATAATAGGTCATGATACCGCCC
>CAYQXV010000016.1:0-16237 GCA_964421675.1 uncultured Caulobacterales bacterium | reverse complement strand
TCCAAGTCCCGCACTATAGGGAGAGACAGGCGGATAATAGGTCATGATACCGCCCTCTCGCTCGCCCTCTAACTGCTCCTCTTGGGGGAGGGCTTGGGTTAAGACAAGAAGCCCTGATTGCCCAGAACATAGATACAGGCGAACAGGAACAGCCAGACAACATCAACAAAGTGCCAGTACCAAGCCGCTGCCTCAAAGCCAAAGTGGCGCTCGGTTGTAAAATGGTCAGCTCTCGCCCGGAACAGGCATACGATCAGGAAGATCGTTCCGATGACAACATGCAGGCCATGAAACCCTGTGGCCATGAAGAACGAGGAGCCATAGATTTCACCGTTCACAAATTGGAACAGACCGCCATTAAGTGCTTCGGCATATTCAAGATATTGGAAGAAGGTAAAGACGAGGCCAAGCGCGATTGTGAGCAACAACCCGTTTACGAGGCCGCGTTTGTCGCCATGGATGATCGCATGGTGTGCCCATGTGACGGTTGTTCCCGATAGGAGCAAAATCAGCGTGTTGATCAGCGGCAGGTGCCATGGGTTTAGCGGGGTAACAGATTGGGGCGGCCATACATTACCGGTGGCGATGCCCCGGCCATCATTGCCGATAAAGGCTTGCAGACCTTCATCATTGAGGAGACTTTCGCCGGTAGCGAGAATTATTGCGTCCGGCCCGCCGCCAGGAAACAAGGCAGCGCCAAAAAATGCCCAGAACCATGCCGCAAAGAACATCACCTCTGAGGCGATGAATAAGAGCATACCATAACGCAGCCCAAGCCTGATCACCGTTGAGGTGTTCTCCCCGGTCAGGCTTTCTTTGATGATATCGCGCCACCAGCCAAGCATCGTCAACAGGACGAGGCTAAGGCCCAGGCCAAACATCCAAGGACCAGTAATGCCAAACAGGCCACTGTCCCCTTGCATCCAGGCGACCGCGCCGATCATCATCGTTGCAGCGGCTACAGAGCCAACGAGCGGCCAGGGGCTCGGGTTAACCAGGTGATATTCGTGTTTGACTTCGTCGCCCGCCATGGGAATCCCTCATGTGATTAGGAAAAGTTTTGCTGCTTATAAGCTGCATGCGAGGAAAAATCCAAGCGTCTTAGTGTACAAATTATCAAATTTAATCGCGCCATTGCGCCGCATGGCATGAAACTGCGCCGCACGGCCTGAAATCACGCGCGAACCCTACTCAGAATCAGAAGAAAGCGCAGAAATGATGATCCCGTCATCATCGAGCCGGAAGAACGTATAGGAAAGGGTGACGGTCTCGACCTCATCCATATTCGGGTCATCGTCTATGGCTGGATCGATGAAATAGGCCACCGGCATGGAGACAGATTCGCCGGGCTGGAGGGTTTGCTCGGTAAAGCAAAAGCAATCGATTTTTCGGAAATAAATCCCGGCCTTGGCGGGAGACACATTGAATGTGGCTTGTCCTGCGACCGGGCTATTTGCAAGATTTTCTGACTCATAAAATGCGAGCGACGAGGCGCCGACATTGATGGTTTGCGATAATTGCTCAGGCTTAAATCGCCAGGGCAATCCTTGTGCGGTATTGGCATCGAATCGCACGGTAATTTTTCGGTCAAGTATGACGGTGGGTGCGATTTCTGCGCGCTGCGTTGTGCCGCCCCATCCTGTCACCTGACAGAACAGACGATAAGCAGGCGGAACCGCAAAGATGGAAAACAACGCCATGCTGACAACAAAGACACCAACCCCGAATGCGAGCCGCTGGTTTTTTTGGTGAGCGTTGGGTGTGTTCATGATCAATCTACAAATATTTTAAAAAGTGCGTTCGGCAACAGAGCCGCCTAGGCGCAATAGGGTTACGAGATAAATCAGCACCACAAAGCCGACAATCATGAGGGCAATGGAAAGGTTCCGGCGCTTGCGTTGTTTCAGCTCATCGGGCGTTAAGGCTTCGAGGCGGTTTGGTTCGTCGCTCTTCATGGAGATTTTTCCGGGTTCTTGTGATTGCTCGATTGGACCTAAGTAATTTTATTGATGATGGCTTCAATACCTAAACCGGCAAACAGCGCGAACAAATAGAAAATTGAATAGCCAAACAGTTTCTTGGCATGGCTAAAATCACCGGTCGGGGCAGTCATGACATTCCAGGCGCGATAGACAAATATTATTCCTAAAATTGCCGCGAACACAGCAAATAACGGCCCGCTTATGCCGACAAAAAACGGCGCTAATCCGGCTGCGGCAACCAGCAATGCATAAAAAAAGATTTGCCGCTTGGTAGAGGCTTCCCCGGCAATATTGGGCATCATCGGAATGCCTGCGCGCTCATAGTCGCCCTCGCGGTAAAGGGCGAGCGCCCAAAAATGCGGAGGCGTCCACAAAAAGATAATCGCAAACAGAACCCATGCGGCGAGCGGCGCATCGCCGGTAATCGCAGCCCATCCCACAACCGGGGGCAGGGCGCCCGCCGCGCCGCCAATGACAATGTTTTGCGGGGTCGCGCGTTTTAGCCACATCGAATAGATGAACACGTAAAAGAAAATCGTAAATGATAAAAGCGCAGCAGCGATCCAGTTGGTCGCAAGCCATAGCAAGGTGACGGAGAGGACCGACAAGAAGGCCCCAAAGGCTGCCGCCTCCGATGCATGGACTTCGCCAGCGGGAATGGGCCGTTTCGCGGTTCGGCTCATCACCGCATCAATGTCCGCGTCCCACCACATGTTTAGCGCCCCTGATGCACCAGCGCCAACCGCAATTGAAAGCAGCGCAACCGCGCCGAGAAGCGGGTGTATCGCGCCCGGTGCCATCACCATACCGATTAGCGCGGTGAAGATCACCAATGACATCACTCGTGGCTTGAGAAGAGAGAAATAGCTGGAGGGCCCCGCTAATGCGGTGGTGGTGCCTGCGTCCGGCGCAGTTTGTTGATTTGATATATCCATAATGACCACAGACTAGGCGGGGCAGCGTGAAGGTGAGAATTCAGGGTTATTTTGCTGGCTTATGCCTGAAAGATCGCCAGAACGCAAAGGCAGCTCAAAGCCGAGGCCATAAATGCCGCACCCAGGCGTGCATCAGGTCTAGCGTGAAAAAATCCGCCTTACGGTGAATAGCAGGACAATCGAAATCAGGAACATCACGAAATATCCAACGAGCGTTCGCCCGGTCATGCCCATCACCCCGTTCCAGCGCGATTGAAGCTCGCTTGTCCAAGAGGATAATTCCGCCGGCATGGCCCCGGTCGCAACGCAGTAAATTACCGACAATGCCCCCAGCAATCCCATCGCAAAGACACTCATTCCCAGCGATTGGCGATAATTGCGGATCGACGTTGCCCCGATCAATGAGACCAGAACAACCAGAGCAATCAATGGCCAGTTATTACTGGTGAATGTTGCCTGTGTAACGTTCAGAAGATCGCCAATGATTTCCCGCATATCCCATGCCCTTTGCTGACATTCAAATGACTGAATTTGAACTTGATGATGCTGCCATATTGCAGGGCGAATGGGTAGCATAATGGCTGCGCGCTACTGGTTTTACCGGTCTTGTGTGGTTAGTTTGTCGCCCGGCGCAAATGCGGCTTTGGACTTGCGTCATAAAAAAACCCGCCCGGATGAACCAGGCGGGCTTTAAAGGAGGCTGAGCCCTCAACACTCCGTAAAATAGCTATATTAGTATTTCCAACCAATTTCCACGCCGTAAGTGCGCGGTTGGTTAAAGATGCCAGATAGGTTGTTGAAGTCAATGGCACTAATGGTCTGCACTTCATTGGTGATATTGCGCGCAAACCCTGAGATCTGCCATTTTCCAGTTCGATATCCAGCTTTTACGCCGCCGATGAACGAGCTGCCCGTTTCAAACTCAATAGCCTCATACAGGAAGATATTTGCTGATGAACGGAATGACCAATCTGTGATGCCGAACAATTCACCGTTCCCAAGCGGGTAGGTGTAGTCGGCAATGATATTGGCAATATAACGCGGTGCCTGCGGGAATGGATTGCCATCAATCAAGGCGCTTCCATTTGCATCCAGAGGGTCAAGAACCGTACACGGTGTTGCCGATCCACACACAGCGGTGGTTAGCGTATCGTCCTGAATTTCAGTTTCATTCCAGGAAAAGTTTGTCGAGATCGTAAAGTTATCGGTTACCGCATAATCAACTTCTGCTTCGATACCATAGCCAATGCCTTGATCTGCATTGAGCAATTGATTGAAATTACCCGCGCCGCCAATTGCGGTTAATTGCTGGTCATCAATGGTGAAGAAATATGCGTTGACGTTTGCGCGAAGGCGGTTGTCATAAAGTGTTGATTTAACGCCGCTCTCAAAGGAGAGAATTGTTTCACTATCGGCGGTGGTAACCACATCACCAAACAATACACGCCCCTGAACGGAAGGTGCACGGAAGCCGCGAGCAATTCGTCCGTATACGTTAACGTCATCATTGAGTGTATAAGTGGCGTTTACGTCAAAGCTGACATTGCTGTCACCAACCTCAACATTGATCGGGCCGAGACTATCGGCAGAGCCGAGAAACGGTGTTGGCGTTTGAAAGCGCTCTGCAACAAAATCTTTATCATCATCAGACCAGCGAATGCCTGCGCTTACCGTCAATTTATCAGAAAGCGCATAATCGGCTGACCCGAAAAACGCGATGGCATCAGTTTCTTGAGACTGAAGAGCAAAGCCATTTTGTACGCCATTGTTCAACGAATCAAAGCTGAACGAGGAAATGACTAGATCTTCGCTGAAAAAATATGCGCCAATTGTCCAGTTAAAATCACCCGGCTCTGAATTTGAAAACCGAATTTCATTGGTAACCTGATCGAGATCGTCAATACCGTCAGCACTTTCCGCTGAGAAGGGGATTAAGCCGGGGCCGCCGCCGGTTGGAAGAAACACCGCACCAAATCCGCCATCAACATCGCCGCGCGAAAAGGCTTCGGCAGTTTCAAAGCCAAACACATAAGTTGCGGTAATCGCGCCAATGGTTAGCTGTGCTTTGGAGGAAACGCCAAATGTGTCTGTCTCCAAAACTGAGTTACGCTGCGCATCTGCAAACGTTACCGTGCGATCAAAACCGGGGCGTGGATCATTTGAGCCCGTTTCAAAGGCGTTTGCCTGAAAACTTGTCTGACCGCCATCTAGGGCACGGCCATGAAAGTTGATCAGCCAGTTAAAGTTATCGGTTGGATCGACCAATAATTGCGCGCGCCAGGCGAAGTCTTCATATCCACCAGCGTCCGCATCCGGATCATCATCGATTTGATTTTCGATGAAGTCATCACGGAATTGGTATTGGGTGGAAAAGCGAAATGATGCCCAATCGGTGAGCGGCAAATTCACCGCGCCTTCAACCTGTGTGGTATCAAAATTGGCGTAAGAGGCGGTGACATAAGCATCAAAGTCTTCGCCGGGTTTAACGCTCTCAAATTTCAAAATACCGGCCGGTGTATTTCGGCCAAACAAAGTCCCTTGAGGGCCGCGCAAGACTTCGACACGTTCCAGATCGAAAACCGGGAAGCCTTTGAGAACCGGATTTTCAAAAATCACTTCGTCGTAAATGTAGGAAACTGGCTGCGAGGCATTAAAATCAAAATCGGTATTGTTTAAACCGCGAATACCTGGACGAGGAAAAATCCGGCCAAATGAAGTTTCAATATTTAAGCTTGGCACGCGCCCAGAAAGAAACAGCGGATCAGAACCGCCCCCTTTAATCAGGTCGAGCGTATCGCCATCAATCGCTGATAGGGAAATCGCAACATCTTGAAGGTCTTGCTCAGTTTTGGTCGCGGTTACGATAATCGTATCCAAGCCGCCTTGATCGTCTTGCGCGATGGCCGGATTGGCCGCTGCCATAAGCGCCAGAGCGCTAACGCCAAGCAATGTGGTTGCGAGTTCGGTTTTAAAATTGGATGTTTTCATAGTCGGTGGGTGTCCCCGTTTCCAGCGTTTGAATTCGCGCAAACTGATAAGCGACTCCCATTGAACAGGAAACGTGATTCTTTTCCCATTCGGTACCGTTTCATGAAGTGTTGCAAATACGCCGCGATTGTAGATCGCATCCGTGCAAAAGTTCGCAATCAGTGCGCTTAATCAATGGGGCTTAAACGCCTGCGCCGCCGACGGTCATTGCATCAATTTTGATGGTCGGTTGCCCAACGCCAACGGGAACGCCTTGTCCGGCTTTTCCGCAAACGCCAATGCCCGGATCAAGGGCAAAGTCATTGCCGATCATGGACACGCGCGTCATCACACTTGGCCCATCTCCGATTAAGGCGACATTTTTCAAGGGCGCGCCGACTTTACCGTTTTGTACTCGGTAGGCTTCGGTGCAATTAAAGACAAATTTACCCGAGGTGATATCAACCTGACCGCCGGAAAAGTTCACCGCATAGATGCCATCTTTGACGGTGGAGAGGATTTCTGCGGGATTATGGTCGCCGCTCAGCATAAATGTATTGGTCATGCGCGGCATGGGCTGGTGCGCAAAGCTTTCGCGCCTGCCATTCCCGGTCGCAGCAACGCCCATCAGGCGGGCATTCATGCGGTCTTGCATATAGCCCTTTAAAATGCCGTCTTCGATGAGCACGGTGCGGCTCGTCGGGGTGCCTTCATCGTCCACCGAGAGTGAGCCCCGGCGGCCTTCCAGCGTTCCATCGTCAATAACGGTAACGCCGGGCGCTGCGACGCGCTCGCCAATGCGCCCTGCAAAGGCAGAGGTTTCCTTGCGATTAAAATCACCTTCCAGGCCATGCCCCACAGCCTCGTGGAGCAGAACGCCGGTCCAGCCAGGGCCGAGAACCACTTCCATTTCACCGGCCGGGGCAGGTTCGGCATCCAGATTGATAAGGGCCTGTCTAAGGGCTTCATCCACTTGTCCCTGCCAGGCGGCCGGATCGATGAACCGGGCATAGCCTTCGCGCCCGCCTGCGCCATGACTGCCCGTTTCCTGGCGATCGCCTTTGGCTGCAGTGACGGAGACATTGAGCCGGACGAGCGGGCGAAAATCGCGGACTTTCTCCCCGCCAGCTCTGATGATTTCAACCGCTGACCATTCCCCGGTCAGGGAGCACGAGACTTGGCGAACGCGGTCATCTTTGCTGCGGGCATAGTCATTGATGTCTTCAAGGAGCTTGGTTTTTTGCGCAAAAGTTACCGGTTCCAGCGGGTTTTCGTCTGAATAAAGGGCGGTATTGGTGCGCGCGGGGCTGGCTGTATAGGTAAAGCTCTCTTTATTGCGGATCGCCTGAACCGCGCCGGCTGCGCGTTTTAGGGCCTCTTCAGAAAGCTCTGAGGCATGGGCAAAGCCCGTGGTCTCCCCGCATACCGATCTCAGCCCAAATCCTTGAGAAACATCATAGCTCGCTGTTTTCAGGCGATTATCGTCGAAAACAAAAGCCTCGGACTGGGCATGTTCAAGATAGAGCTCGCCATCCTCCGTGCCATGCAGCGCATCATCAACGATGGTTTGGGTGCGAGAGGAATCAAGGGCGGTATCGGAAAAGAAGAGAGATTTTGTCATATCCTACAGTTAAGCGGTTCGCGCGCGGGTCGCAAGAAGGGGAAGGGCGATTGCAGATATTGATTTGGCAAATAACGCCAAGGTGATACGGCCCACCGGATCGGGCCCACCGGATCGGGCTAGTTTATTCTCGATTGCCATCGCGTGTTGCAATTCCCATCCACACTCGATATTACGCCGCTGGTCTGGGGGCGTTCGCTCTTGGGCGCTTCTATCTTTCACTATGGGCGATCTGCGACTATTTTTCCAATCTTATGGCTTGTTCTCTAGCGGCTGTGGTGCGAGATAACGCTCTACTATCTATCTGATCGGTGGTGATTCCCCGACATACTTTCTGGAAAGACTTGAACGGCATGAAAACTTCTTCAATTCGCGCCCTGACATCTCGCAGCTTGGCGGCACTGAGTGCCACAGCGATGGCGGGTATGACGGCGCTCTCTGCTGCAGCTCTCCCTCAGAATGGCGGCATATCCATGTTGCCCGCCCGCTCACCGATCGCAGAAGAGGTCCATGTTTTTCATAATTGGATTTTGATGCCGATTATGACCGCAATCAGCGTCTTTGTTCTGGGCTTACTTGGTTGGATCGTCATTCGCTATAACAGCAAAGCCAATCCGAAAGCCGCGCAGTTCAGTCATAACACATTGATCGAAGTGATCTGGACAGGGGTTCCGATTTTGATCTTGCTGTTTATCTCGCTATTTTCTTTCGAGCTTTTGTTCAAAGAAGATCGCATGCCAGATGGCAAGCAAATGATCGCCGAGATTTCGCGCAGCCAATCGACCTTTTCATTTGAAAATGATTTTAATGCGCGCCGCACTGTCAAGAATGCTGGTCATCTTGATGTGTTACGGGTGAGCGCTGGCAATGATGTTGCCCGCTTGAAGCATCGCAAGGATTTCACTGTTGAAGGCTTTGGCGAAGAAGTTCTCGAAATCTCGTTGAACGAACCGGCGGTTTCCGGGGAGCGCATTATCATTCGCGGTGGCCGCACCCGTGTTGGACCGGGCAAAATTTTAGGTCTGTTTGGCGAAGACCGTTCTGAAATTGCGCTGCGCCCGACCGTGACAGTGAAAGCAACCGGCAAGCAATGGTTTTGGCAATATTCCTATCCAGAGTTTGGTGATTTTGAATTTATCGCATTGATGAAGCCGCGCGAAGAAACTACCGAAGAGCTTTATCTTTATGAGACCACCAATCATGTCGTCCTGCCTGTCGGCGAATCAATTCGCCTGATTACAACAGCCGCCGATGTTATTCACGCTTGGGCAATGCCTGCCTTTGCCGTGAAAATTGATGCGGTACCAGGCAGAAACAATGAAACTTGGTTCAAAGCCAATAGAACCGGCATGTATTATGGTCAGTGTTCGGAGATTTGCGGAAAAGACCATGCGTTCATGCCCATCGCTGTCAAAGTTGTGACGCGTCCAGAATTTGAAGCCTGGGTTGATGAGCAACGCGCCCTTGCCGGACTGGACCCAATGTTTACCGGTGACAATGTTCAAATTGCCGGGGCTGACAATGTGCAGCCGACAAACTCTCAACATGGCGCCCAACAAACAGACACTATAAACTAATCCGACTGCTACCGTTCAAACCTTTACGATTACAAAAAGACTGAAAGAATATCGATATGGCCGACACAATAGCTGCTCATCATGATGATGATCACCATGATCACACGCCGCCATTCTTTGTGCGATGGTTCTTCTCGACCAACCATAAAGATATTGGAACGCTCTATCTGGTATTCGCGATTTTTGCGGGTATTGTTGGCGGTGCAATGTCTGGCCTGATGCGTGCCGAATTGGCGGAGCCGGGAATTGGCCCTCTGCTTGCGTTCGTAAATCCGGCCCTTGAGGGTGAGGCAGCCTTGGATGCGGCGAAAAATTTCTACAATGTTTTGATCACCTATCATGGACTGATCATGATTTTCTTCATGGTGATGCCTGCGCTGATTGGCGGGTTTGGCAATTGGTTCGTACCCATCATGATTGGCGCGCCGGATATGGCGTTTCCGCGCATGAATAATATTTCCTTCTGGCTCTATGGGGCCTCAGGCATATTGATGACACTATCGCTCTTTGCCCCTGGATTTTCCGGGCAAGTGGGATTTGGCGGAGGGTGGGTATTATATCCGCCGCTCTCAACATCGTCGCCCGGACCGGCAATGGATCTGTTGATTTTGTCACTTCACCTTGCGGGTGCGTCATCCATTCTTGGTGCGATTAATTTTATTACGACAATCTTCAATATGCGCGCGCCGGGTATGACGCTGCACAAAATGCCATTATTTGCATGGTCGGTTTTGGTAACGGCGTTCTTGCTTGTTCTGTCCCTTCCGGTTTTGGCCGGTGCCATTACCATGTTGCTGACAGACCGCAATTTCGGCACGTCTTTCTTTGACGCGGCCGGCGGCGGTGATCCTTTATTGTATCAGCATCTGTTTTGGTTCTTCGGCCATCCGGAAGTGTATATTCTTATCCTCCCTGGCTTTGGCATCATCTCGCATATCGTTTCGACCTTCTCGAAGAAACCGATCTTTGGCTATCTCGGCATGGCTTATGCGATGGTTGCGATTGGGTTTGTCGGATTTATCGTTTGGGCGCACCACATGTATACGGTGGGTTTGAGCGTGAATATGAAGGCCTATTTTATCGCCGCAACTATGGTGATCGCTGTACCGACGGGGATTAAGATTTTCTCATGGATCGCGACGATGTGGGGCGGCTCGATTGACTTTAAAACACCTATGTTGTGGGCCGTCGGGTTTATCTTCCTGTTTACGGTTGGCGGTGTGACGGGCGTTCTGCTCGCAAATGCGGGTATCGACCACTATATGCATGACACCTATTACGTGGTTGCACACTTCCATTATGTGTTGTCACTGGGCGCTGTATTCGCAATTTTTGCGGGCTGGTATTACTGGTTTTCTAAAATGTACGGTGTTGAATATCGTGAATGGCTCGGCAAGTTACATTTCTGGTTGATGTTCATTGGCGTGAATTTGATTTTCTTCCCGCAACATTTCCTTGGCCTGCAAGGCATGCCGCGTCGTTATATTGATTATAATGTTGCCTTTGCTGAATGGAATTATGTTTCATCGGTTGGCTATGCAGTGACTGTCGTGAGCCTCATAGTTTTTGCGGTTGCCATGGCTGATGCATTCTTTGTCTATCGCAAAAAAGCAGTGGCGAACCCATGGGGCGAGGGCGCAACCACATTGGAATGGACATTGCCATCACCGCCGCCATTCCACCAGTTCAATGAGCTGCCACGGTTCGACGGAAAAGAGTCATCATCTTCGCATTAAGAGGGCGTCCCCCTTCAACGGGCTGTTTTTCAGCCTGATGATCCAAGCATTCAAAACGCGCAACCGGTTTCCCCAGTTGCGTGTTTTTTATTTGGTACTCAATTCAACAATGACTCCGCTTGCGACCCGCTACTATTTTGTTAGCGAAATACGACAAAGGCGAGCGTTGCGGCGATGTGTAAAATTGCGGGAAAAACGGAGATGGCTTTGGCGAATTTATTTGAAAATCGCCGCCATAAGATGGCGCCACCAACAATCAAAATGAGGCCTTCAAAAGTGGTTACCCAGCCTGCGTGATGGGATGCATCCCAATAGGATAAGGGTGAATGAAATCGAAAATCGGTGATTGGCCAAAAATGCTTATGGGCATCATCGGCATGAAACGGCAAATCAAAGCCCACATGCAATAACATCGCCGCAGCCAAGACGACGAGAAGCTTTCGTTTTAGCAATAGTCCAGCGGTCAAGAGTGCGCCCATGAAAGGAATAGAATTTGATGCCGCGCTGATGGTTTGCCATGGCTCTTGCCAGTACAAAACCCGCCATGTTGTCTGAAAATCTGCCTGAACATAAAATTTCGCCCATAGGAAAAAGAAGAACATGGACAGATCGGGCAATAGCGCGCCCAAAAAGATGATGCGGTTGCGGTTGAACGCGGCTTGGCGCTCTTGTTTGTTTTGCGGTTCAATGGTTTTGTCTTCGCTAGTCGTCCCCTGTTTTGCAGGGATAGCGCGCGCAAGGACCGCAAAGGCGATCAATATATGGGTCGGAGTATTCATAACCGGGCAAGACTAACGCAAATTATCGATGCGGTCAGCCCGTTTGATCACTAATAGAGTGATGGATTGATCAAGACGCGGCTGATTCCCGGTTAATAATCGCAACCACACGCCGCCAGATTTGCGAGGCGATGCTTTTTCGGTCCGCTTGAAGTCTGATGGTCCCGCGTAAATCGCGATCAGTGATGTGATCACTCATAAGCTGCACCTGAAATATCCCTCGGACTGGTACCAATTCACCGCGATCATTTTCGCGAACCGCAATGCCGCTGCCTTGCGTGGATGCGAGGATGGGTTTGGTCAATACGCGGCTCCCTGCGGGGGCAATTTTGGTAAGCTGTAAGGGTTGTTTTGTCACCCACGGGTCATCGCCAAAAAACTGTGCATGGGCCCCTTCATGAATGCGCGCAAGATTATCTTCTGACACATAGGCCGTTACGATTGCAGGCTTGTCACCGCGAATATGCATTAGGGTCTGGCGTGAGTTAATCCAGCGGCCTGCATGTAAATCCTCAGAAAGGCCGTGGATTGTTCCAGTAATCGGTGCACGCACGATTAAATCGTCCTGCAAGGTTAGCAGGCCTTCATGCTTATCCATCTCCCCGCGCAATCGTTGTTGCAGGACAGCGCGGCCAGCGCGGGTTTCAAGGTCGCTTGCTTCTCGGCTCAGCTGCGCGCGCAATAGGGCAATCGTGGCTTCAGTGAGTTTTAACTCCGTTTGCAGGGATGATGATGTCAAGGAGATGAGCGGATCACCCTCGCGAACATTTTGACCATGATCAACATGGATCATGGCAATGCGGCCCGGCAGGCGCGCATAAAGGGTCGCATCGTTTGACGGTTCCATAATAGCAGGTACACTGATAACCCCTTGCCAGGGAATAAGGACGATCATTCCAGCGCTGAATGCGGCAAGGACTGATATTAATTTTCGTTTTCCCGCACCGCGCATGAAAAGCGATGGCCATACTTTCACTTCATTGACGACCGGGCGCACAATAAACCAGCCAATTTCAATGATGGAAAGCGCTAACGCGAACGCTTTGACGATAAAACCGTGTAAAATGAATGCGATACCCAAAAACAGGAAAAACCGATACACCCAAACGCAAAGCCCGTAGAAAATCAGTCCCTTTTCAAGGCGCGGCGGAAAGTTTTCTGGCTTTTGCACGCCCGCATTAAACAAGGTCTCGCGCAACCACCAGCGCGTCAATGCATTAGAGCGCGGTTGCAAATTTTGAATATTTAAAAGGTCCGCTAACAGATAATATCCATCAAAGCGCATCAGCGGATTGAGATTTACAAATATCGTCATCACCCAGCTGGTTGTTGCCAGAAAGAAAATAACCGCGCGCAATGAGCCTTCCGGCAAAATATTCCAGATAAGGGTCGCAAAAACGGCAATAATCAATTCTGCGCCCATCCCTGCGGCCCCGATGACAAGCCTTTTGCGCCGGGATGTCAGTCGCCATGCATCTGTCGTATCGGCGTATAATATTGGAAACATCAACATGATGCCGACGCCCAGACTGGTTACTCTGCACCCATAACGGTGGGCGGCAAACGCATGGCCAAATTCATGGGCAATCTTGGTCAGGATAATAGCGAGGGCATATCCAACAAATCCTTCGGGCGATAAGAAGCCGAAAAATGTCGAGATAAATTGATCCCATTGGCGCATGATAAGGCCAAGGCTGACAAATGCTAAAATACCAATGCCTAGCCAAAATCGACGCATAAAAAATAAATCAGAAAACGGAGCAAGCCGGTCTAATAGTTTTTGCGGTTTGATGAGCGGGATCCGGAAAAAGACATAGGAATGGAGTAATTTGCGTCCCGACACGCTCTTGGATTTTGCGTGCTCGTCGATAAGAGTTTGAGTCGCCCCGTCGGCAGGTTGGTCGGCTAAATGATGTTGATGAAAAAATTTGACCAATTGGGCAATATCATTCGCATCATATTCATGAGGTGAGGCTGATTGGGCGGCAAGAACAACTGGCTCCGCCGGGCCTTCCTTCCAATGTTGCAGCAGGCAAAACGCTTTTTCGTTCAGCGTATGATAGGCGTGGGCAATCGGATCATAGAGCATCCATTGCTTCGCGCCATTCGCATCGTTTGGGGCTTGCAATAATTGCAGGTCTTGGCGAATGGGGGGGAGGGTGACTTCCTCGTTTTCGCTCTCGAGGCTTTCCATCACACACCAAATTTTCTTCTGGCAACGGCAATTGGTTTGCGGAATAACCAGCGCCATAGGGCGGTTTTTCCGGCATTTAATTTCGCCGATCCGCGCAGTCCAATTCTGGGGATATCGCCGTTCTCATCGGTAAACTCGACAATGCCGCGATAGGCGAGAATGCCATTTTCCGCCATAGACGGGGTAAAACTTGCGCGCACCAAGGTGCCGCGAATGGGGCGAAGCGGGGCAACATCTAGAAATACATTAATAGGCTGACCAATATGCATGGAAGCAGCGTCACTGGGTGGGACCTCAATTGCCGCGATGACCCGCGAGGGGTCGGCGATCTCCATAATTTTTTCGCCGGTAATAACAGGCTTACCGATTAAATCGTTGCGGTCGGGATATAAAATGACGCCGTCGCGCGAGGCCGTTATATGGACATTATTGAGCAATTCGCGGGCATAGGAATCACGCGTTGCCGCTAAGGTGCGTTCTGCATCGGAAATAACGAGATCGCGCCGCCCTTCATTGTCTATCAATGCGGAGCGTTTGACATTGGCAAGACGCGCTTCGGCCAATAGAAGCTCATTTGCAGAAACCGCCGCACTGTTGCGCGCACTTGTGTCTACATAGGAAAAAAGCGGGTCACCTTGAGAGATTGCAATATTAGGATTGACGTGAACGCTCTCAATAACGCCGTCGACGGGCGCGCTTACGATAAACGGATCGCTGGGGATGATTTGCGCCGGCGCTATCGCGGTGTACGGCACGGGAAGAAACATTGCGACAATGATGGCAAGTAAGCCAGCGCCATATAAAAACCGACGATTGCGAACGGTCGAGGGTTTTCGATGTTTGGCAAGTTTTAACGCGCGCCATGCATGGGCATAGGTGTCGGCAACCCTTGTTAGAACAATAATATCGACATCGCGCCATGGGGTATGGCGTGCAATTAAAAGGGCGCCCATGGGCTGTGAAGATTTTTCAAACCCATGCAGAGGGATCCAATAAAGCTCCCTGAACGGATAGGATTTTTGTTCTTTCGTCCATTCAGTTTTTAACGATGATAGATCAACCGACATTGGCTCATTGCAGTTTTTTTGCAACGCGATTTTCTGCGCACAAGCCTCAACCATCTGGATGAGCGGCGCATTTTTGTTGATTGATGCTTGCGCGGTAACGGCGCGCACCGAAAATGAATTGGCATGTTTTTCGAGGAAAAAACATTGGTCAAATTTACCAAGCGGGCGCGGATCATTAACGGCCCGAATGGCTAAGGCATTGAGAGAGGTTACCTCGCGCGCACCGGCCTCAATAGACAATAAAGTCGCCATGCGACTTGCTTTAAGGGCAGCATTTGATTCAATTTCAACAATGTTGCTCTTCGCGGTTTTGCTTTGAGGTTTATGCCCTGGAGGCGATGCTGCGCTACCTTGATCTGGTTTTGCCATCGGCATTAGCCTCCGGCGCGATAGCGTATACGGCCCTCGCCGCCCATTCCCGGACGCAGCTGCGGTGCTGGCGTTAAAACGGTACCAATCACGTCAACAGTTTGACTGATCGGGTCAACAACAGCGCCTATGCGTGTAATATGCAGCGTTTCTGTGGTGCCTGTGTCATCGACTATGAAGGGAAACTCGTCGCCAATGTTCAACCAGCTCAATGCTGATGACGGCACGATCAGGGACACTTCCAGCTCACTTGTTTTCACAATGTCGATCAGAGGCTGATTTGTTTGCGGGGTTTCATAGGTATTCATCAGTTTTTGGGTGACGGCACCATCGTAAGGCGCCTTAATTTGGCACTGTGATGTGGCGGCTTTTTGGATATCATAGTCCGCTTTGGCTTCTTGCATTTGTGCCTTTGATATTTCCACATCAAATTTGCCAATTGCTTCATAGCTCAGCAATTCTTTATTCTTTTCCCATTGCTGTTCCGCCGCTTGCCAACGCGCATGGGCGCCGTTGCGGGCTGCTTTTTCGCGAACGCAAGCAAATTCAATGAGCGTATCACCTTTCGCAAAGCGTTCGCCGCGGCGGACATTCATCTTGATGATTTGCGAAGAAATTGCCGATGATAGGGTTGCGTGTTCGACCGCTTCAACAACACCGCGTGCTGTAATAGCTTGATCGTCAGAAGTTACCTGCGCGCTAACGCTCGGCATGTATACGAAAATCGAGAAAACTGCAAAGAGATAGGATGCCCGCATGATTAGTTTGTTCTCTCTACATCTGCCGCTTGTGCAAGTGTTGGCAATATTGGTAAGGCGGGGAATAGATTGGAATCCAAGGTAGAGATATTCGAATCAGAGTTTTCCGTAGTTCCTTGGTCGCCTCTGGATTTCCAAAGTTTGCGCAAAGACGCCGCTAAAACATCAACCGATTCATCACCGGTAACATCGGAAGAATAGGGGTCCAGACCGATTGTGGTGTAAATGGTCGCAAATGCATTTTGTAGATCA
>CAYQXV010000015.1:47496-64353 GCA_964421675.1 uncultured Caulobacterales bacterium | reverse complement strand
TAGAAAGAACCGGTGATTGCGAATACGGCAGTGGCCGCGCCAATGCCGAATCGGTAACCGGGATTGATTACAGCAAAGGCTTCTGCTTCCTCGCGCCCAATATCGGTATCTACATAGGTAATAGAGGCTTCAAGCGGTCCCCAGGGAATGTCATATGAGACGCCCAAAGACCAATCCACATGAGAGCCCGTAGGCGAGGCAACCCAGCCATTTGGTCCTTGTCCGGAGTTTCCGTCAGAGTAACCAAGATGGGCCGATACGCTGAACGGCGACGAGCCCAGATCAAAACCTGCATCCCCATACACATAGATATTGTCTTCATCTTCACCATCTAGCGAGAGTGCGCTTTGTTCGGGCGCATAGTTTGCACCAACGGTCAGGTCGACCGGGCCAAACGATTTTCCAACTGATCCGTATACTTCGCCATAGCTGGTATTATCGAGGCCAGCAGGGAAAATATACCAGACAATGCCGCCATCAATTGCCAGGCCATTAATCTCGGTTGCGTAGCCGCCATAAATATCAAGTTCGGTGTTTGACCCGCCAAAAGTCCCCCAACCCGACAAGTTTGATGCCCACGTTCCGATATAAAACCCGCTTTCATGGGTGACATCGAATCCCCCCTGAAGGGCGAAGTCATTTTCGGTCTGAGAAATCCCTCTGAATCGGTAATCAGAAGCAAATGTCACATTTGCAGAAAAAGAAATGGGCCCGTCATCGTCTTGTAATGCCATCGCAGACTGTCCGCTGAGCGTGATAAGGGCGGCGAGGGTAGAAACTGCAAATCGCTTGAATTTGTTCATTTTAAGTGTCTCCAGAGCTTACTAGGAATCGTCATATTGTTGTCGTTTACTAGCAAAATACTGCACATTAATATCGCAATGCACAATATGCTTGATATATTATGTCATTCAATTTTGAATTAAAGTGCCATAAAGGCCACATATATCCTATCTATAGGCGATTAACGCTAATATAGCGCTATAATCGTCTAACATGGAGAATAATAATTGTTGCAATGCGAAATTTGAGATATTATCGTTGCGCGTGAAGGCGTCGCCGCTTGTTTGGCGAGGGCGCTTCGCAATGGGGCCCAGCTTAGCAGTGATTTCATCTGCCAATTTGAGGCATCGCCCGCCAACACGGCGTGTTTCCACCATCAATGGGTGGGGCCCCCATTAAAAATGAGCCGAAGCGATTTGGAGGTCAGATTATGAAATATATCGTAGCGATCATAAAGCCGCACAAGCTGGATGAGGTTCGCGATGCGCTGACGGCGGTTGGTGTTAGCGGCATGACAGTGAGCGAAGTCAAAGGATATGGTCGCCAAAAAGGGCACAGCGAAGTTTATCGCGGCGCTGAATATCAAGTTGATTTTGTGCCTAAATTGAAAATTGAAATTGCAATTCCTTCAGACAAAGCATCTGGCGTTGTCGAGGCTCTCCATAGTTCGGCGAAAACAGACCGAATCGGTGATGGAAAGATCTTTGTGCTGGATCTAGAGGCCGCCGTCCGTGTGCGGACTGGTGAAACCGGCGAAGCGGCGCTGCAATAGCAAAAAGCTAATCGCGATACTGACTGATAGCCATGAGCTGATATAAAGAGAAGACAGATCAATGAAGTTATTCAATCCTTTCCCCTTATCTAATCCATCAACTGCTCCAGCGGTTTTTGCGTTTATGGTGTGTGCAATTGCCGCCATGGTCGGCTTTTCTGGCCCCGTTGCCGCGCAAGAGAGTGCACCCGTTTTGCCCGAGGCCTCTCAGGCATCGGTGTTTTTGTTTAACACGTCTTTATTTTTAATTTCAGGCATGGTTGTGATGTTTATGGCGGCCGGCTTTTGTATGCTCGAAGTTGGCCTCGTCCGGTCCAAAAATGCAGCGACAATCTGCCTGAAGAATATCGCGCTCTATTCCATCGCCGGAATCATGGTTTGGGTATTTGGCTATAATCTCATTTACGGAATATCAGAGGGCGGATTTATTGGAAAATTTGCGTTCTGGTCTGCCTCTGATGGCCCCGCTGCCCAGTTAGAAACTGGCTATGCGGCGAGCTCAGACTGGTATTTCCAAATGGTTTTTGTCGCAACGGCCGCATCGATTGTTTCGGGCACAGTCGCTGAACGCGTAAAGCTATTCCCGTTCCTGATATTTGTGGCGCTGCTGACCGGGTTCATTTACCCAATCCAGGCCGGTTGGGTTTGGGGCGGCGGCTGGCTTGATGCGCGCTTTGATGATTTCGCCGGATCAACCCTTGTGCACTCTACGGGCGGGTGGGCAGCTCTTGCGGGCGCTCTCGTGTTGGGATCGCGCAAAGGCAAATATGAAAATGGCCGTGTTAGCCCGATGCCGGGTTCTTCATTGCCCATGGCAACATTAGGCACGTTTATCCTTTGGCTTGGGTGGTTTGGTTTTAATGGCGGTTCTCAATTGGCACTGGGCACAATTGATGATGCCATTTCTGTTGCGGGCATTTTTGTGAATACCAATATGGCGGCATGCGCCGGTGTTGTTACCACAATTATTCTCACACAGCTGGTCTATAAAAAAGTTGATTTGACGATAGTGCTCAATGGCGCGATTGGCGGTCTCGTTGCCATTACCGCCGAGCCTTTGCAGCCGGAAATCTGGCAGGCAGTGCTAATCGGCGCGGTTGGCGGCGTTATCGTTACCTTTGCGATCCCGCTATTAGACAAGCTAAAAATTGACGATGTGGTTGGCGCCATCCCCGCACATTTGTTCTGCGGTATTTGGGGAACATTGATCGTTCCATGGACAAATTCAGGCGTCACCATTGTTGGGCAGCTCACCGGCATTGTAGCCATTGGTGTTTATGTGTTCGTGGTGAGTTACATTATTTGGATGGCGCTGAAATTGACGATTGGCATCCGCGCCAGTGAAGAAGATGAAGTTGGCGGGTTGGATAAAGCCGAGCTTGGGCTTGAGGCTTATCCAGAATTTGCATCCAACTAGAGCATATTCTATAAGGCATTGACCTGGTCTTTGTCAGAATATGTGGCATTTTGAATGCTATAGAGCCGTTTCGTCTTTTTGAATGAAACGGCTCTTTGGTGTCCAAGGGTGAGGCAAAGGGGTGTGAGATGCCCCTTAGCCCCATGCACGTTCAGACCTGACAAACCACGTCTATCGAAAGGATGTTTCATGCCTGAGCGCATGTTAAAATTTACGCAGCGAGATCGCACGCCCCCGCAAAAGCGGGCGGCGAAAACGCGCCGTGAAGATTTTGATGAAATCTATCAACGCTTTGCAACGGACAAAGCCGCGGAGCAGGCATCGCGCTGCAGCCAATGCGGTGTGCCTTTTTGTCAAAACCATTGCCCGCTCGGAAACAATATTCCCGACTGGTTGAAAATGGTTGCCGAAGGCCGCCTTCAAGATGCTTATGAGATTTCCGCAGAAACCAATAATATGCCTGAAGTGTGCGGGCGTATTTGTCCCCAGGACCGATTATGTGAAGGCGCTTGCGTTATCGAACAATCGGGCCACGGCACTGTTACGATTGGCTCGGTCGAGCAATATATAACCGAAACGGCGTGGGACGAGGGGTGGATAAAACCGATTGTTCCGCAAAAAGAACTTTCAGCCTCTGTTGGCATTATCGGCGCGGGCCCTGCGGGCCTTGCGGCGGCGGAACAATTGCGAAAAGCCGGTGTGCAGGTCACGATTTATGATCGCTATGACAGGGTCGGCGGTTTGTTGGTTTACGGTATTCCGAATTTCAAATTGGAAAAAACAATTGTTGAACGCCGCGCCCATTATCTGGAGCAAAGCGGGGTAGAGTTTAAGCTTGGATTTGAGGTTGGACGCGATGCGACCTTGCCCGAATTACGCGAGCGCCATACCGCAATTTTAATTGCAACCGGGGTCTATAAAGCGCGCGATTTATCCTGCCCGGGAGCGGGCAATAGCGGTGTTGTTGCCGCGCTCGATTATCTTACCGCGTCTAATCAAAAAGGTCTTGGCGATGCGGTGCCCGCTTTTGACAGCGGCGCGCTTGATGCTAACGGCAAAAAAGTTGTGGTGATTGGCGGCGGCGATACGGCGATGGACTGTGTGCGCACGGCGGTTCGCCAGGGGGCTAAAAAAGTCACCTGCCTTTATCGCCGCGATCGCCGCAATATGCCGGGCTCTGCGCGCGAGACCGGGCACGCTGAAGAAGAGGGCGTCAATTTCGAATGGCTTTGTGGGCCCAAGGCCGTTCTGGGGGATGTGAGCGGAGCAAACGGGATTAAAGTTGTGCGCATGGAGCTTGGTGCGCCCGATGCGTCCGGCCGGCGTTCTCCCGTTGAAATCAATGATAGCGATGTTGATCTTGATGCTGACCTTATTATCAAGGCATTGGGTTTCGAGCCAGAAGATATTCCCACCATGTTTGGTGAACCCTCATTAAAGGTTTCAAAATGGGGAACCTTGCGGGTTCACCCGACAAGTTTTGAGACCAATCTTCCCGGTGTTTTTGCCGCCGGTGATATTGTGCGCGGGGCCTCATTAGTCGTGTGGGCTATCCGCGAAGGCCGCGAAGCCGCCGACGGTATTTTAACTCATATACATCAAGCAATGGCGAGCACCATTGCGGCGGAATAAACAAACGAAAATTCGTTTTAGTACTGACAATTGTTCGAGAAATTAACATGCGTAATTTTAAACAGACATACCTTGCCAACCGCTCGCATCTGGAAGTAAACCATGCCTATGAGCGCGCATCAGAGCGCGATGCATGCGGTGTCGGCCTTATCGCCGCACTAGATGCCGAGCCGCGCCGGGAAATTGTCGATATGGCGATCGCTGCCCTCAAGGCGGTGTGGCATCGCGGCGCGGTTGATGCGGATGGTAAAACCGGAGACGGTGCTGGCATCCGCTTGAATGTGCCTCAAGAATTGTTTCGAACTTATGTTGAGCGCACCGGCCACAAACCTCGCGATGAAGATATTTGTGTCGGGATGGTGTTTCTTCCCCGTACCAGTTTTAATGCGCAGGATGCATCGCGCGCCATCGTTGAATCTGAAATTGTTCGCTATGGGTTTTATATTTATGGGTGGCGCCAAGTCCCGGTTCAGGCCCGATGCCTGGGAGAAAAAGCCAATGCAACCCGCCCCGATGTTGAGCAGGTTCTGTTTTATGATCCGCGCGGGCGCGACCGCGAAGAACTTGACCGCATATTATATATCGTCAGACGGCAGATTGAAAAACAGGCGCGCGAAGCCGGTCTGCATGAACTATATGTCTGTTCGCTCTCCTCGCAGGATGTTGTCTATAAAGGCATGTTTCTGGCCGAAGAGATCGATACATTTTATCCCGATCTGCAGGATGAACGGTTCGTTTCTCGCGTAGCCATTTTTCATCAACGCTATTCAACCAATACATTTCCCGAATGGCGTCTTGCGCAACCGTTTCGCATGTTGGCCCATAATGGCGAGATTAATACCTTAAAGGGGAATGTGAATTGGATGCGCAGCCATGAAATTAGCATGGCCTCAAAAGTTTTTGGCACCGATAGCGATGACATCAAACCGGTTATCCAGCCGGGCTCATCCGATTCTGCCGCGCTTGATCAGGTGTTTGAATTATTGATGCGCGCAGGGCGATCCGCACCCATGGCAAAAGCCTTGCTCATGCCGGAGGCTTGGTCAAAGCGCGAAGATATCATTCCAAAAAACCAGCGTGCGCTTTATGAATATTGCAATGCTGTCATGGAGCCATGGGACGGTCCTGCAGCCATTGCTGCGTTTGATGGACGCTGGGCAATTGCCGGTCTTGACCGCAATGGATTGCGCCCACTGCGCTATGCGATCACGGAAGATGGTATTTTGGCGGTTGGCTCGGAAACCGGAATGTGCCCGCTTGGGGACAAAAAGGTTAGTGAGCGCCGCGCCATTGAGCCGGGCCGTATGATTGCCATTGATATGGAAGAAGGGAAATTTTACGGGCCCGATGAAATTCTAAATAACCTTGCCGATAAACATCCCTACACAAAATGGCTTGGAAATATTATCGAGCTGGAACCTGAGATCGGCCCCGGTCCTGAACCGCAAACCGTTGCGGGTGAAAAGCTGGTTCGCCTGCAAGCGGCCGCTGGATATACGCGCGAAATGCTCGATTTGATTTTGCGGCCAATGGCGGAAGACGGCAAAGAGGCCATTGGGTCAATGGGCGACGATACGCCGATTGCGGTGCTATCTGAAAATTACCGACCCTTGTCGCATTTTTTCCGGCAAAACTTTAGCCAAGTCACCAATCCACCGATTGACCCGTTGCGCGAAGCCGGGGTGATGAGTTTAAAGACGCGCTTTAAAAATCTCGGCAATATTCTGGCGACCGATAAAACGCAAACCGATGTGTTTGTTTTGGAAAGCCCGGTTTTGACCAATGGCATGTATGTTCGATTGCGCGAACATCTCGATCAAAAAATTGTCGAGATTGATTGTACCTATAATTTTGCGCAAATCCGAAAGAATGGCGATGCCTTAAAGAAAGCACTGGACCGCATTCGCATCGAAGCAGAAGAGGCCGTGCGCGATGGTGCCGGTCATGTTGTGCTTACAGATGAATATCAAGGGCCAGGGCGTATTGCTGTTCCCATGATTCTTGCCTCTGGCGGCGTACACACGCACCTCACACGAACAGGTCATCGCAGCAATTGCTCGATCATTGTGCGTTCGGCTGAATGTCTGGATGCGCATTATTGTGCGGTCTTGGTGGGCACGGGTACAACGGCGGTCAATCCTTATCTCGCTCTTGATTGTATCGCCAAAGCGCAACAGCGCGGCGATTACGGGGCGCTCACTTTGGGCCAGTGTGCGCAAAATTATAAAGTTTCTATCGAAGCCGGGCTGATGAAAATCATCTCCAAAATGGGGATTTCTGTTCTTTCGGCCTATCGGGGTGGATGCAACTTTGAGGCGCTTGGCCTGTCTCGCATGCTTGTTGAAGAATTTTTTCCGGGCATGACAAGCCGCATCTCCGGTATTGGTCTTGCCGGTCTTGAGCAAAAAACAGAGAAAATGCATGAGCAAGCTTGGGAAGGGGTTGCCCCAAGATTGCCAATAGGCGGCTTTTATCGTCATCGCCGTGACGGGGAACATCACGTTCTTGAGGCCGACCTTGTGAGTAATTTACAACGGGCCGTCCGCGAAGATGATCAAGACGCCTATCGCGATTATGCAAAAGCCCTTGGCGCACAGCCGCCTTCTCAACTTCGCGATCTGTTACAAATGCGCGGCGTGGGCGATGCTATTGATGTAGGCAAGGTTGA
Organism: uncultured Caulobacterales bacterium; assembly: GCA_964421675.1. GTDB lineage: Bacteria > Pseudomonadota > Alphaproteobacteria > Caulobacterales > Parvularculaceae > CALLPQ01. The sequence goes on along the minus strand of CAYQXV010000015.1, from coordinate 57,081 downwards.
AACCGCAAATGATATTCGCCGGCGCTTTGTAACGCCCGGCATGTCGCTCGGTGCGTTGTCCCCCGAAGCGCATGGTACACTGAATATTGCCATGAACAGGATCGGCGCCAAGTCCGTTTCCGGTGAAGGCGGCGAAGTGCCCGAGCGCTATACGCCCATGCCGAACGGCGATAATGCCAACTCGGCGATCAAGCAGATCGCATCGGGCCGGTTTGGCGTGACGGCCGAATATCTCAATCAGTGCCGGGAGATTGAAATTAAAGTTGCCCAAGGCGCAAAGCCGGGCGAGGGCGGCCAGCTACCGGGTTTTAAAGTTACAGAATTCATCGCGCGTATGCGTCATGCAACGCCCGGCGTAACGCTCATTTCGCCGCCGCCTCACCATGATATTTATTCGATCGAGGATCTTGCCCAGCTAATCTATGATCTCAAACAAATAAACCCCGATGCGCGGGTTTGCGTGAAGCTTGTTTCCGCATCGGGCATTGGTGCGATTGCTGCCGGGGTTGCAAAAGCCAAAGCGGATACGATTTTGATATCGGGCAATGTTGGCGGCACCGGAGCCAGCCCGCAAACATCGATTAAATTTGCCGGAGCACCGTGGGAGTTAGGCTTGTCGGAAGCCCACCAAGTTTTGACACTGAACAATTTGCGTTCGCAAGTGACGCTGCGCACCGATGGCGGTATTCGAACCGGCCGCGACGTGGTGATGGCCGCAATGTTAGGGGCCGAAGAGTTTGGTATTGGCACTATTTCGCTGGTTGCAATGGGATGTTTGATGGTGCGTCAATGCCATTCAAATACTTGTCCGGTTGGGGTTTGCACACAAGATGAGGAGTTGCGGGGGCGTTTTCCCGGTACTGCCGATCAGGTTGTGAATTTAATGACTTTTATTGCGGAAGAAACGCGAGAGATTTTAGCGAGCCTGGGTGCGACCTCATTAGAGGATGTGATCGGGCGGGCGGATCTGCTTGATCAAGTCTCGCGCGGCGCTGATCATCTTGATGATCTAGATCTAAATCCAATTTTGACAATGGCAGATGGCGGCGAACGGCCTATGCGCTCGACCCGACTTGGCCGCCAGGACGTTGTCGACACGCTAGACCAACGGGTCATGCCGGAACTGGGGCCGTTCCTTGATCGGCGCGAACGCGTGCAAATTTCTTATCCCGTCCAAAATACCGACCGTGCAGTGGGAACAAGGACATCGTCTCATATTACACGGCGCTTTAGCGCTGATGATCTGTCTGAAGATCATGTCACCTTTCGTTTAAAAGGCTCGGCGGGACAATCGCTCGGTGCGTTTGGCGCCTATGGCTTGAAGCTAATTGTTGACGGGGATGCAAACGATTATGTTGGTAAGGGCCTGTCTGGTGCGACCATCATTGTGCGGCCCGCTGCGGCAGATGGCGCGCGGGATCAGGCAAGTATCGGCAATACATGTCTTTATGGCGCAACGTCCGGCCTGTTATTGGCGGCGGGCCGCGCGGGCGGGCGCTTTGGCGTTCGCAATTCCGGCGCTGATGCGGTCATTGAAGGTTGCTCGGCCAATGGGTGCGAATATATGACGGGCGGTACGGCAGTGATCCTTGGTGCCATTGGGAATAATTTTGCTGCGGGCATGACCGGCGGGATTGCCTATATTTTTGATGAGAATATGACGGTCGAAAAATATATTAATCGCGATAGCGTTGTTGTTCGCCCATATGATCCGCAACAAGATGATGCCTGCAAGGCACTGATTGTGCGTCACGTCGCAGAGACACGCTCTGCGAAAGCCAAAGCGATTTTGGATGACTGGGATAATGCCAGCCGATCTATTCTGGTTGTCGAACCGGTGGAAGCGGTAGCGCGCAGATCTTCTGAAGGATCAATCGGATCAGTGGCTGCGAATGTCGCCGCAAATTCCGCCTAGTCAGGTTTGTCAGGCCAAGTCAGAATTGGCGTTCGCTAACCAACAATTTAGGGCAGCCAACTAAGGGGAGGCTGGCGAGCGCGATGGAATTATGTAATTGATCGGTGAGAATTTTTATCGCACCGATCAAGACCCGTCACGAAAGCATCCCATGTCTAAACTGGATCAGGAAGATTTCTACCGTATCAAACAATTGCCCCCCTATGTGTTTGAAGAGGTCAACACGCTAAAAGCGCGCCTGCGCCAAAATGGTCGTGACATCATTGATCTTGGTATGGGCAATCCGGATATGCCGACCCCGGCGCATATTGTTGAAAAATTGGTGGAGACGGCAAGCAATCCCAAAGCGCACCGATATTCGGTCTCAAAGGGCATCATTGGATTGCGCAAGGCGATGGCGCGTTATTATGAGCGCCGCTTTAATGTCTCGCTTAGTCCGGAAACACAAATCGTTGCGACCCTCGGCTCAAAGGAAGGCTTTGCAAATCTCGCGCAAGCTATTACAGCGCCGGGAGATATCATATTGTCTCCCGATCCTGCCTATCCGATCCATGCCTATGGATTTATTATTGCGGGCGGGGAAATTGTTGCGGTGCCCGCCTTAACGCCGGAAAGCTATCTGAGCGGCCTTTCAAAAGCGATTGTGGCCAGTGCGAAAACACCGACGGCCATGGTGATAAATTATCCCTCAAACCCAACGGCGCAAACTGTCGGTCTTGATTTCTACAAGGATGTTGTTGCGCTTGCGCGAAAGCACGGCGTTCTTGTGCTTTCGGATCTGGCCTATAGTGAGATCTTTTTCGGGGATGCACCGCCGTCTATTTTGGAAGTTCCCGGTGCGATTGATCTTGCGGTTGAGGTCAATAGCCTGTCGAAAACATTTGCCATGGCGGGGTGGCGCGTTGGCATGGCGGTTGGCAATGAACGCATGATCAAAGCCCTCGCCCGGGTGAAGTCTTATCTTGATTATGGTGCGTTCACCCCGATTCAGGTGGCCGCTGCGGCTGCATTGGATGGCCCGTGGGATGCCGTTGAAGAGATCCGCGCCACCTATAAATCACGCCGCGATGTGCTGATCAGCCATTTTAATGCCGCCGGTTGGGATGTGCCATCGCCCGATGCGTCCATGTTTGCCTGGGCTGCTATCCCGCAAGCCTATCGGTCTTTGGGTTCTGTTTCCTTTGCCAAAAAACTTATGGAAGAAGCCGACGTTGCCGTTGCCCCGGGTCTGGGCTTTGGCCAGGAGGGGGATGGCTATGTGCGCATTGGCCTTGTGGAAAATGAGCAGCGCATCCGGCAGGCGGCGCGAAACATCAAAAAACTGCTTTCGCGCGAAAATGCTGCATAACCCTTGATAGCTATAGTTTTTAGCATTTAGTGCTAATTAATTCGATAAATTATCGAATTTTCGATGATTATTTCGATTTCTCACATTTTTTCGCTTGTGCAGCAAACGGGTGCAATGTATAGCCATGGCCAGTTATTCGGGCTCTGCACTCTTATGAAGATAAGAAATTTGATGGTTTATCGCGGCATGGTCGACGGGGCTCTCCTCGTCGCGGATGTCAGTGTATCCAGTGTGCTCCTGATCGTGGGGGTGAACACCGAGCCGTCGTAGCTTTTTCTTGGCATTGCCAGTCGCTCGACCCGCTCCCCGAAACAAGGTAGCGGGTTTTTGCTGCTGGACGATGATTTAAACGCTGCTTATCAGCAGACGATAGAGACTGGGATGAACCATATCTGCTGCGGGCAGATAATATTATTGAGCTGAACATGGAAAATAAAAAGACCTCTGATGCGATCACGAAAGGCCCGGCAAAAGCACCGGCCCGCGCTATGTTGCGCGCGGTTGGCTATGATGAAACTGATTTTGCGCAGCCCATGATTGCGGTGGTCAATACCTGGTCCACCGTGACGCCGTGTAACATGCATCTTGCAGACCTTGCCGAACCCGTTCGCGAGGGCGTGCGTAAGGGGGGAGCAACACCGATTGATTTCAACACAATCGTTGTTTCCGATGGGATTACGATGGGCGGCGAGGGCATGCGGGCCTCGTTAATCTCACGCGAAGTGATTGCCGACTCCATTGAATTGGCCGTGCGCGGACATTCCCTTGATGGCGCGATCATCATGGTTGGCTGCGACAAGACATTACCGGCTGCGGCAATGGCATTGGCACGGATGGATGTGCCCGGTGTGATTTTTTATGGCGGCACGATCATGCCCGGCAATTGCAAGGGCAAGGATTTATCCATTCAGGATGTTTTCGAGGCGGTGGGCGCCCATGCCTCAGGTGATTTGGACGATGCGGGATTATTGGAAATTGAAAAAAGCGCGTGTCCGGGTGCCGGTGCGTGCGGCGGCCAATTTACTGCAAACACCATGGCCATGGCGCTGGCTTTTCTGGGTTTAGCGCCCGTTGGCGCAGGCGATCTTCCCGCGCTCGATGCCGATAAAGGTGTTGAGGCAAGTCGGTGCGGCGAGTTGGTTGCAAAACTTGCCCATGAGAAAAAAACCGCCCGTCACTTTGTGTCCGAGCAATCTTTGCGCAATGCGGCGACCGCTGTGGTGGCCTCTGGCGGGTCAACAAATGCCGTATTGCATTTGGCTGCAATTGCCAGCGAAGCAGGCATTCCGTTCTCAATAGATTTGTTTGATGAATTGTCGCGAGAGACCCCGGTGATCACCAATTTGAAGCCGGGCGGTCAGTTTTTGGCGCGCGACCTGCACGAAGCGGGCGGGGTGCGATTATTCGGGCAGCGTTTGGTTGAAGGCAAAAAAATCGTTGATACACCAACAGTTTCAGGAAAGAGCCTGTTTGAAGAATTTGCATTAGCGACGGAAACATCCGGACAGAATGTTGTGAAAACCGTTGACGCCCCGATGAAAAAAACCGGGGGCTTGCGAATTTTATACGGTGATATTGCGCCGGAAGGCTCGGTTTTAAAAACTGCTGGCTATGGTGACGGAACCTTTGAGGGGGTTGCGCGTGTGTTTGACAGCGAAGAAGCGGCCTTCGCAGCAATTTCAAACAATGAGATCAAGCAAGGCGATGTTGTCATTATTCGTTATGAGGGCCCGGTTGGCGGCCCTGGCATGCGCGAAATGCTCGCCGTTACGGCCGCTGTTGCCGGGCAAGGATTAGCGGGAAAAGTCGCGCTGATTACCGATGGTAGATTTTCCGGAGCATCCCACGGCGTTGTTATTGGCCATGTCGCACCGGAAGCTGCCAAAGGCGGACCCCTTGCGTTAATCGAAGATGGCGACCGTATACTGATTGATGTGGAAGCCCGCGAAATTAATGCCGATATTGACTGGGCAGCCCGAAAAGCAGCCTACGCGCCGCGCAAGCTGAAAAAAATGGGCGGGGCTTTTGATAAATATGCACGCTTGGTTACCTCCGCATCGCACGGTGCGGTGACAACCAGCGCAGAATAACCTGACAGTACAACCTAATTTGGACAGCCTAATCTGGAAACATGACCAGAAAGAATGGAACAAAAAATGAGCGAACCTATCAAAATTTATTCGGAAAATGATGCAAATCCAGGCGCGGTTAAAGACCATCCCGTTGCTGTTATTGGTTATGGGAGTCAGGGCCGTGCCCATGCCATGAACCTTAAAAGCTCTGGCTGCGATGTCACGATTGGTGTGCGTCCGGGCGGTAAAGGCGACAAGCAAGCCAAAACCGACGGCTTTAAAACAGCGCCGGTCAGAGAGGCCGCCGCAGGCGCTAAATTGATCGCAGTGCTAACGCCCGACATGAGCCATGAGGCGATCTTTAAAGAAGATATTGAACCAGCGCTCAATGCTGGTGATACGCTTTTATTTGCACACGGATTTACCGTTCTTTATGGCCGGGTTCAGGCCGCCGACAATATTGATGTCATTATGGTTGCCCCAAAGGGTCCCGGCGATCTTGTGCGCCGCGAATATGAGCGCGGTGCCGGTGTGCCATGCTTGTTTGCTGTCCATCAGGATGCAACCGGAAAAGCAAAAGAGCGCGCGCTTGCCTATACATTTTTGATTGGCGGGGCGACAGCCGGGGCAATTGAAACAACCTTCCGCGAGGAAACAGAAACTGACCTGTTTGGCGAGCAAGCGGTTTTATGCGGCGGGGCAACTGAGCTGGTATTGTCGGGATATGAAACGCTGGTGGAAGCGGGATATCGCCCGGAAATTGCCTATTATGAATGTTTGCACGAATTAAAATTAATCGTCGATCTGCTTTATGAAGGCGGGCTGTCAAAGATGCATGAGTTCATCTCTGAAACCGCAATCTATGGCGATCTGGTATCTGGCCCGCGCGTGGTCAATGAGGAAACCAAGACCCGCATGCGAGAAGTGCTGACAGATATTCAGGACGGCACTTTTGCCCATAACTGGATTTTGGAAAATCAGGCAGGAAAAGCCCGTTACAATGCAATGCTCGATAAAGATCTCAATCACCCAATTGAAAAAGTTGGCAAGGATTTGCGCGCCCGCATGCCGTGGCTGCAAAAGGGTTCTAATGTCGGCGCAAAAGAGTAGATGTTGGTTTGTAATTATATCGCGCGTGCAAGTGTAGTGTGATGGCGTGCGGCCCTAATTTTATAGGCTATGGAGTTTAAAATGAATCATCAGGACAAGGCAGGCGCGCAAAGCCTTTTTGATAAGCTTTGGCAGCGCCATGTTGTTGTGGATGAAACCCATGACAGCCCGGCTGTCCTGTATATTGATCTACATCTGATTCATGAGGTTACATCTCCCCAAGCTTTTGGCGTGCTCAATGAGCATGGATTGAAAGTTAGGCGGCCCGACCGCACCTTTGGCACACTCGACCACTCAACCCCGACCCTTCCTGCGGGCAGTGATGGGCAATTGCCCTATGTAACCGACCAAGCGAAAGCGCAAGTCGAACAGGTTATTGAGAATTGTAACGCACACGGAATAGAATTGTTGGCCATGGATGATCCCCGCCGCGGGATCGTTCACGTGATCGGCCCTGAATTGGGACTTACCCAGCCGGGCAAAACTATTGTTTGCGGCGATAGCCATACATCGACCCATGGTGCGTTTGGTGCGCTTGCTTTTGGCATTGGGACCACGGAAGTTGGGCATGTTCTGGCAACCCAATGTGTCTTGCAGCGCAAGCCAAAATCAATGCGCGTTACTTTTGAGGGTGCGTTGCCTGCGGGCGTTGGTGCAAAGGATATGGCATTGGCGATGATCTCGCAGATTGGCGCTGATGGCGGCCAAGGCTATGCGATTGAGTTTGCAGGCGAAGCGGTGCGCGCCTTATCAATGGATGCGCGCATGACCTTGTGCAATATGTCGATTGAGGCCGGTTCCAGATTCGGCATGATTGCGCCTGATGAGACCACATTCTCCTATGTGCAGGGGCGCGACTATGCGCCGGATAATTTTGATGACGCGGTGGCCGAGTGGAAAACCCTGCAATCTGATGAGGGCGCGCAGTTTGATGTGGAAGTGCGTGTCGATGTTTCAGCCCTCGCGCCCATGATTACCTATGGGGTCTCTCCCGATGCGGCGGGACCTGTGACCGGAACGATGCCAGCGCCGCAAACACAATCGCAAACTGAGGCAGGCCATTATATGCAGATGCAGCCGGGACAGGCATTTTCTGAAATGGCTGTCGACCGGGTTTTTATCGGCAGTTGCACCAATTCAAGAATGGCAGATTTGCGCGAGGCTGCGCGGATTTTTAAAGGGCGCAAAGTCAAAGACGGTGTTACCGCGCTCGTTGTTCCCGGATCAGAGGCGATACGCAGGCGCGCAGAGGCAGAAAATTTACACAAGATTTTCCTCGATGCTGGCGCGCAATGGCGCTTATCGGGCTGTTCAATGTGTATTGCCATGAACGGGGATAAAGGCGAGGCCGGTGAGCTTGTCGTCTCAACATCGAACCGTAACTTTGTTGGCCGCCAAGGACAGGGGGTACGCACCGTACTTGCCAGCCCCGCAACAGCCGCCGCAAGCGCGATTGCTGGGCATATCGTCGATCACCGAGACTTTGTTTAATGCGTTTTATTGAGATCAACATTGAGGCCAGTCATGGCATTTGAACCTTTTACAACATTCACCTCGCATACAATCGTTATGCATCAGGAAAATATCGATACTGATCAAATCATACCGGCACGGTTTTTAACCACAACCAGCCGCGATGGCCTTGGCAAGGCCGCCTTTTATGATTGGCGATATACCGCAGACGGCGCCGTGCGAAATGATAGCCCGCTTGACCATCATGATACTGATAAGTTCAGAATTTTGGTGGCCGGGTCAAATTTCGGGTGCGGGTCTTCGCGCGAACATGCGCCGTGGGCTCTGTCCGATTTTGGATTTCGGGCAGTTGTAAGCAGCGACATTGCAGATATTTTTAAAAGTAACTCTTTGAAAAATGGCTTGCTTCCGGTTGTCGTTGATCGTGCGACACACAAAACCCTTTTGGAAAACCCAGGGATGGAGCTGACAATTGATCTTGAGGCACTAACATTGGTCGGAGATGGCTTGAAGGTTTCCTTCGATGTCGAACCTTTTGCGCGCAATTGCCTGTTGCAAGGTCTCGATCCGCTGGGTCATCTCATGCGGCATCTGCCTGACATAGAAAAATATGAAGCGGCGTCATGAGTTTTGATATTGCGTTTTTGCCCGGTGATGGTGTCGGGCCTGAAGTTGCCAATGCGGCAAGAAAAGTTCTTGAAACTGTCGATCAGAAATTTGGATTGTCCCTTGCGTTTCGTGACTGTCTTTTTGGCGGCGCGGCGATTGATGCCACCGGCGTTCCTTTCCCTGATGAGACCCGTGCGGCGTGCAAAAGCGCGGATGCGGTTTTTCTGGGTGCGGTTGGCGGACCGAAATGGGATGGCGGCAAGGCTCGCCCTGAGCAGGGCCTTTTGGATCTGCGGAAAACATTAAACGTTTACGCAAATTTGCGCCCGCTAAAAGCCTTTCCCGGTCTCGATCATCTCACACCATTACGCCCTGAACTGGTGCACGGCATTGATCTTATCATTGTCCGGGAGCTCACAGGCGGGATTTATTTTGGGGACCGCGAGGAGGGCGATGACAAGGCTGTCGATTATTGCCCCTATTCGCGCGAGGAAATTGACCGTGTTGCGCGGGTTGCTTTTAAAATTGCGGCGGGCCGCGATGGGCGTCTGGTTTCGGTAGATAAAGCCAATGTTCTGGCAACAAGCCGGTTATGGCGGGCATGCGTAAACCGGATGCAGCGCGAAGAATTTCCGCAGGTCGACGTGGAGCATATTCTTGTCGATGCAATGGCGATGAAGCTGATCCAAAATCCATCTTCTTATGATGTCATCCTCACCGAAAACCTGTTTGGTGATATTTTAAGCGATGAAGCATCCGTGCTGACTGGGTCGATTGGTCTTGCAGCCTCGGCCTCTGTTGGCGAGGGAACTTTGGGGCTTTATGAGCCCATCCATGGGTCAGCGCCTGATATTGCGGGGCAAAATATTGCCAACCCGCTCGGGGCGATATTGTCCGCGGCGATGATGCTACGCCATAGCGGCGCGCGCGAAGATGCCGCAATGGCCGTTGAAGCGGCGACCCTTGAATGTTTGGCAAGCGGTGTGATGACCAAAGATCTCGGCGGAACCGCATCGTGTAGCGACGTTGCTGACAAGATAATGGCAAGCCTTAGCTGA
>CAYQXV010000015.1:22021-47396 GCA_964421675.1 uncultured Caulobacterales bacterium | reverse complement strand
GGACTCAATGCGTATTTATCCGGTAATTTTGTGCGGTGGTTCGGGCACGCGTCTTTGGCCTGCCTCTCGTTCCTCCCGTCCGAAGCAGTTTATCGGCTTATTGGGTGACGAATCCTTGTTCCAACAGACGGTGGAGCGGGTCCTTGGCTTGGAGGAAATTACCGAACTGATAATTGTTGCCGGTGAGGCCCATCGTGAGTGGGTATCCAGTCAGCTGCCCGGAACCATTGACCAGACAATCATCATCGAGCCGGAGGGGCGCGATTCAGCGCCAGCCATTGCCGCGGCTACTGCCTATATCCATGCAAAAGACCCCGACGGCGTTGCGGTTATCTTGTCCTCAGATCATTTCATTCCCGACGCGGCTAGTTTTTGTAAGGGATTGAGAACCGCCGCGCAGGCCGCCGCAAAAGGGCGGATTGTCACCCTTGGCATTGTGCCAACCGAGCCAACAACCGCCTATGGGTATATTTGCGCGCAAGAAAGCGACGCCCCCGTCAAACCCGTTAAGGTCTTTAAGGAAAAGCCCGACCGCGAAACCGCCATCCAATATATTGAGGATGGATATTTCTGGAATAGCGGCAATTTTATCTACGCCGTTTCAACCATGCATGATGAGCTAAACGCCCATGCGCCAGAGGTTTTATCGGCCGCAAAGCTGGCGGTCAGCGAGGCACAAACCATCGATGGTGTTTTGCGATTAGGGGATAGCTTTCGCCAAGCGCCCAAAATTTCCATTGATTTTGCGGTAATTGAGAAAACAAAATTAACATCCGTACTGCCCCTTTCTCTCGACTGGTCCGATCTGGGGGCTTGGGATGCGGTTAAAAAAGTTACCCCGGCAAATGCGCAAGGCAACAATCTTGTTGGCGATGCGATTAGTATCGATTGTAAAAATAGCTATATCCGTGCTGAGAACGGCATGGTTGCAGCCGTGGTCGGTGTTGAAAATCTTGCGGTGATTGTTGAGCCCGATGCGGTGCTTGTCGCGCCGTTGGACCGGGCGCAAGATGTCAAACCGGTTGTTGAAGCGTTGCGTGATGGTGGCCATCTTCAAGCGCGCGCAACATCGGGACCGGTACCGGCGGCCCGTTTGCCAAAGTCTTTAGCAACAATTGCCGATGATTATCGCCAATGGCTGCATACCGCTGCGCTTCCTCTATGGTGGAGCCTTGGCGGCGATCATGGCGAGGCCGGGTGGGGATTTGAAGAAAACCTATCCATGAACGGTGCGCCAACCGGGGCGGATCGACGAGCCCGCGTGCAGGCCCGTCAAACCTATGTTTATGCCTTAGCGGGCAGCAGCGCGGCCGGATTTTCCTGGAGCGGTCCGTGGGGCAGCGCTGTGCGCCATGGGTTTGAGGGATTAGAGCGCCACTATCGCCGCGATGATGGTCTTTATCGCACATTGGTTGGCGCTGATGGCGGCGTTCTTGATGATACGGCCTATTTATATGATCAGACCTTCATCCTATTGGCTTTGTCGGCGGCGCGATCGATTGTCCCTGACGCATCCGAGCGTGCGGCTGACCTTCTTTCTGTCATAGAAAAAAACATGCGCTATAGCGCCGGGGGCTTTAAAGAGGCCGGCGATCAACCGTTCCAGTCAAACGCCCATATGCATCTTTTAGAATCAGCGCTGGGCTGGCTTGATAGCACCGATGATAGCCGTTCGGGCCCTTGGTATGGATTGGCCGAAGAGATTGCGGCGCTGGCCATGGCGAAATTTATTGACGATGAGGGCGGGTTCTTACGAGAATTTTTCAACGATCAATGGGCCCCGGCAAGCGGGCCGGATGGCACGATTGTAGAGCCTGGACATCAGTTTGAGTGGGCCTGGCTTTTGGTGCGTTGGGCAGAGAAATCTGGAGACAAGGCCGTCCTCGCTGCCGCTCATCAGCTCTATCAATGCGGCCTTAAGGGAGTAGATCCCAAGCGCAATGTTGCTGTGGATACGCTCAATGAGCACTTACAACCGCAAACGAGCAGGGCCAGACTATGGCCACAGACAGAATGGCTAAAGGCCGCATTACGGCTTGCCGATCATAGCGATGGGCCTCAGCGTCAAAGCCTGCTCAATGATGCAAAGAGAGCAGCAAGTGGTTTGTCAGCCTATCTTGATGTTGAACCGCGCGGCCTGTGGCTCGATAAATCCCTTGAGGATGGATCCTTCGCCGATGAGCCGGCCTCGGGAAGTTCGTTTTATCATATTATCGCCGCCATCGGTCAGTTAGCCAGCAGTTCGCGATAAAGAAGACATTTCCTTTAGAAGTATGCCCGTCCAAGGATACCGCCCCCTTAAGAAGGCATGCTCGTCTATGGGAATCCCCCATTAATAGATTTACCATCTTTTAATGCGGACGGAGTCGGAATTTAGTTGATATTTTTATTTCCTAAGGGCCCGAAACTCGAAATTCGTGCCTTGGTTGTGTGAAGACGCGGTTTTGCAATAGCCAACTCCTTAGCTTTTTGGGGCTGGCAATGCTAAATTTTCGAAGTCGGTACTAGCGAAACCCCCAAAACAGATCACAATCAAGTGATGGCAAAAATAGTCTGAATGATTTCGCGCAAAAATGTCCTTTCTCAATTTAATTTTCGCTAAATAAATGGTTATTATTTACTTAATAATAACCATAGTTTTGGTTAAGAAAATGTTTACTTTTAACAATCTTCAGACAACTGAAGAGTTATTTCTCAATGTAAGAAATTTAATTTTTCACCGCGCATTTCGAAAAGTCGGATAAATTCCAAAAACCCATTGAAAATAAACAATATTTCTTATTTTGATCGGTTTTTTTCTGTCCTATTTTTAACCATCGGGGCAACGAATTTTTCAATAGGATGTAATTTAAATTGCAACAATCCGATTAAGTCAGTTCTCGAACTTTGGCGCTATGTTTTGAAACAGCTTGCAAAAGTGAAAATGCTTTCTAAAGTATATCTGTCCCTTCTTGGATGGACCCAACTTATTGGTGTGATCTTCACGTCAGTAAACCCGCACTGGGAATCGCGGTTTGGGTTAGGAATTCCAAGGCTGGGTGGGTATTTGGGTTGGGGCGTGGGCGACGGGTCTACGTTTCAGTATCATCTTGGGAAGGCTTTCGCTGCAAGCGCGATTTTTCGTGTGTGCGTCGCCTTTCGGCTGCGCGGTTTAGTACTTGTTTGCGTAAGGGCCTACGGATGAATAGTGATTTTTTGGACTGGACGGATCGCGCCTTTGGACAGATCGACCCCTCATTAGCTGTGGGGCTTAGTGATATTGCATTTTACTCCACTGAGTTGCCCTTCTTAAACGTTCTCAAACAGGCCGGAGACCGGTATAATTCGGATGGAGCATGGGATGTCCGCGTTGATAATGGCGATGGCACCTTCACGCGCTATGACTATTCAGAGGCTGCACATGCCGGTTTTCTTGATGAAAACGGATATCTTCAAAACCTTCCCGAAAATTCAGTCACAACTCTCTCTCTTTTTAATTCTATTGATGCGGATGCAGGGGTTGGGGGGCGTTATGTCTTCTTTTACGAAGGCGAAGCGGATTTCACTATTAACGGCGCTAATATTGTGGAGGATCTTTCCGAACCCGGAAAGCTTGTTGTAGATCTCGCGGATGGCACACCATTTGGTATCTCCGTTACGTCAACAAATCCTGATAATCACCTACGTGACTTTGCGCTTGTGCGTGAAGAAAATGTTGAGCTTTATGAGGCTGGTGCCCTCTTTAACCCAGACTTTATTGAGCTCTTCGCAGACCATAGTGTCTTGCGCTTCATGGACTGGATGGAAACCAATCACTCTAATCAGATTGAGTTCTCGGATCTGGCTACATTCGATAGCGCATTTTGGGGCGTACCGGCTAATCAATCATATGAGTATGAATTCGCGATTGATTTGAATGAATTTACACCGGAGGAGTTAAGTGAACTGCCTCGCGGAGCGTTTACACCAATTTATGTTGATCCCATAACGCGTGAACCATTTCGTGATGATAATGGTGATATTCTCGTCGACGTCCCAACAGATTTGCTGCCGCAAGGCATACCAACAGGGGTTCCGCTAGAAGTCATGGTTGCGCTTGCCAATCAGGTCGGCGCAGATCCCTGGTTTAATATCCCCCATCAGGCAAGTGATGAATATGTTCGTGAGTTTGCTGAATATGTGCGTGATAATCTTGATCCTGGTCTTGTTGCGCACTTCGAATATTCCAACGAAGTTTGGAATGGGCAGTTCGAGCAATTCTCCTATGCCAATGCAGAAGGTGTTCAATTATTCGGCGACGAATTTGGCGACTTCCCGGTCAATTATTATTACGGATATCGATCTGCGGAAGTTCTCGATATCGTCAATGATGTTTTCGCTGATGAAGCGGATGCACGCGTTCACGGCGTTTTTGCCACGCAAACTGTAAATACGGGCGTACTTGATCAGGCTATTATTGGTGCACAGCGCTATCTTGAAACAAGCTCTACGGCCAATGAGGTTAGCGATCTGTTCGATAGTGTGGCGGTTACTGGATATTATGGTCCGGTCATTGCGGAAGGAACGCCAGAGCGGCCCGGCCATTTGGATTTGTATCGTCTGCTAATTGAAGAATCAAAAGCATTATTTGCGGCCGGTGAAGCTGCCACCCAATATGATTATTTTATCGAGCAGGTCACCCAAGATTTGCGAGATGGTTCGGTAACTAACGCCTATTTCCAAAACTTAATTGATAATGGCAATACGACAATTGATGTCATACCCCCAGTATTTTCAATTGATGACATACGCGGACATTTTCAGGCAAATAAAGCCATTGCCGACCAGCTTAATCTTCCGCTCATCCAATATGAGGGCGGCTCGCACATTCTCACAAGTGTTGCCTTGCAAGGCGACGCTGAATTGCTGGATTTCTTGGCTGTTTTAAATCGCAGTCAAGAACTTGCGGACATAAATAGCGAAAGCTTAGCTGCATTTAGGGAAGAAGGCGGTACGCTTGCCAATGATTTTGGAGCCGTTGCGCAGCATAATCAGTTTGGCCCTTGGGGCACACTAGAAAACCTCAATGACATCACGCCTACATATGAATCATATCAAAACTATAACCAAACTGCTGCGGCAGAATTCGGATCCATTAATGTTGGTCGCGATCATAATGTTTTCCAACAGGGTATAACGCAATTTGGCGCTGAATCTAATGATACGTTGGTCGGGACCCGTCATGAGGATTTCTTGGTTGGATCTGAGGGCAATGATGTTCTCGTCGGCGGTTTAGGCGATGATGGCCTGAATGGCGGTGCGGGATTTGATGTCGCCGTGTTCAGAGGGACTCGAAGTGATTATTCCATTGTTGTCGATGGTGATGGATTTACGATCACTGGAGATGATGGCGTTGATTTTCTGATTAATGTTGAGGTTATCAGTTTCGAAGATGGGGAGGAGATCCTTACCCAGACATTTGTTGACGGCGCGTCACCATTTGTGAACTATTATGGCGGCCAAACTTTCCAGGCCGAGGCAAGTGATCAGCAAGATTTCGTTACAATCGTAGCGCTTGATGGAACGTCTCAAACCGGAACTGATCTCAATATTCAGGCAGGGGCGGCGGCAAGTCCTACAGATATCATCTATTTTGCTGTATTTGGTGATCTCGATGAGCAGACTCGCGAAGTCATTTTAAGCGGTGTTGAAAATGCCGACGGTGTTGCAACACTTATTGGTAATGTCGCCGATATTGAAGGGACAACATTTTCCGATCGTTTCGAGGGTCATGCCACGGGTGAACGGGTCGATTTAGGGCACGGGGATGATTTCATCTTCGGTGCTGGCGGGGATGACACTCTTTCTGGAAGCACCGGAAATGATACGATTGATGGGGGCCTGGGTGATGACATTTTGTCCGGTGGTCTGGGTGCTGATTCAATAGATGGCGGTGCAGGGTTCGACATTCTCAACCTTTCAGGTGCGCGGACGAATTTTACCATTTCCGTGGAGGGTGATGGCTACCGGATTATTGGCAGTGAAGGGAGTGACTTTGTCACGAATGTCGAAGTTGTCAGTTTTACCGACGGGCAATCCATCATCATTGAAGATTGGGCAGCAGGCGTACATGATTCCGTACGGTATTTTGGTGGCGGCGTTTATGAAACAACCCAGCCTGGCTTTGCGGGTATATATATTTCGCCAGTCTCATCGGAGACGGTCACTGGTGATGAGTTGGGAATTGTTGCCGGTGCCAATATTCCGACAACCCAAATTATCTATTCTGTTGCGGCCCGCGATAATCAGTTCGCCACCTTTGAAGCCATTCATGATTTTGGTGTTACCAATGCTGTCAATGTTGTCGAATTGATCAGCAATGTCGGCCTGATTACTGGGACGGCGAATAATGATATTTTTGACGGTTCTGAGAATGGTGAAAATGCAAGTCTGGGTGACGGCGATGATCGCCTGAATGGTTTTGGCGGTAATGATACTCTTGATGGTGGTGCTGGCGTAGATGTTCTTCTTGGTGGCCAAGGTGATGATCAATTGCGCGGTGGTAGCGGTGATGATGTCATTAATGGCGGATCTGGTATTGATAGTGTCGTGCTTGCAGGCACAATTGATCAGTATACGCTAGAAGAAGTTAACGGTAACTATGTTATTTCAGGCGTTGATGGAACCGACAGCCTGTTTGCCGTAGAGCGTGCGATATTTGAAGATGGCACCGATGTTTCACTCGATTTGTGGTTTGAGGGGTCGACACCTGAGGCGCAGGACATCCAAGGGGGAACATTCTTCGCCTCGAATGCTAGTATTTCTGGCGTCCTCATTAATTTTATAGATGCGGGGACTCCGACGGCAAATGATTTAGGTGTGCCTATTAGCGGATTTACCAGTGCTCTTGATACTGTCTATTATGTTGCTGATAGAGACAATGGTGATGCAACTTATGACGCGATTCATAATGGCGCAACGGGCGCGTTCGCGGTTGCCGATCTCTTCACCAATGCGTCGCGCATTGTAGGGTCCGACTTTGATGATATCTTTGTTGGGGCTGTCGGTGATGAAGACGTAGATCTCGGAGATGGCGACGACCGTCTTGATGGTTTTGATGGGAACGATACTCTTCGGGGCGGTGCTGGTAACGATTTCATCGGCGGCGGCGCTGGTGATGATCTTTTAAGCGGTGGCGCGGGTGATGATATCATTAACGGCGGTAGCGGCGATGATATTGTAGAATTTTCTGGTTTGCGCAGTGCCTATACAATTTCGCAAGACGGAGCTGGATATACAGTCTCCTCCGGTGTTGATGGTACAGATTCATTGTTTGCAACAGAATATGCCCGCTTTTCTGACGGGGAAACTTTGCGACTTGAAGATTGGTTGGCGAACGCGGTACAGGTCGATGATCTGGGTGGCGGGGCCTTTGTTTCAGAAATTGCCGATACAGCTGTTGACGGTCTTTTCATCGGCGCGGTGGATCCAGATTCGCAAACTGCAACTGATTTCGGTGTACCCAATGAGGGTTTTACCACGCAACTCGATACGCTCTTCTTTGCCGCAGACCGCTCTAATGCGGAGGCAACGTTTACTTCGATCCATGGCGGACTTTCTGGCGCTTTGGACGTCGCCGAACTCTTTACAGGTGCCGGTGCGATCCTCGGCTCAATTGGGAATGACATTTTTGAAGGAGGATCTGCAGCAGAATTCGTCGCTTTGGGTGCTGGGAATGATACATTGATCGGCCTAGAGGGTGATGACACCTTATTTGGCGGTGATGGAAACGATTCCCTTAATGGAAGTGTGGGCAACGACTTTCTTTCAGGTGGTGCCGGTGCGGATGTCATCGATGGCGGCACGGGGCATGATACTCTCTCATTTGCTGACTTAGCGGGACCAATCTTTTTGAATTTCGCAAATGGACAACATTCCGGTGATGCACTTGGCGATATCATTACAAATATTGAGGCTGTTACCGGAACTGATTCAGACGACCAGATTATTTTGGGTTCCGGAATCCTAGAGGTGCTTGCCTTTGGCGGAAATGATTTTGTGGTTGCTTCATCATTAGATACCACTGTTAGCGGCGGGGATGGTGACGATACAATCAGAGGCGGCAATGGCAATGATGCCTTGGCCGGCGATGAAGGAAATGACCGTATTACCGACGGGTTAGGTGATGATACCCTATCTGGTAAGGCTGGTGCTGACACCCTTCTTGGATCACTGGGTGATGATTTCGTGGATGGCGGAGAAGGCGATGATCGCCTGTTTTTGGGACGCGGAAATGATACAGCCATTGGCGGTGATGGAGATGATTTCATTACCAGTAACGATGGCGGTGATTTCATCGATGGCGGTGCTGGATTTGATGTTGTTAGCTTCCGCAACCAAATTGACCGTATCGTTATTGATCTAAATGACACGAGCGGGGCTTCCAATCAGGGCGCAGCAGCTGGTGATCAATTTGTTAATATTGAACAATTTGAAGGCGGTCGAGGTGCAGATCTGCTTCTTGGCGATGATAATGATAATGTGCTTTTGGGTAATGCCGGAAGTGATACCATTTTAGGCTTTGGCGGAGATGACGTCATTCGTAGCGGCGCTGGTGCAGGATTGATTGGCGGCGGTGCTGGTGATGACATGCTATTTGATAGCGCTGGTAACGACACACTTTCTGGTGATGCGGGCAATGATACGCTTTATGCCTCCCAGGGTGATGATCTATTGAATGGCGGCGCCGGCAATGACCGTTTATTCTTGGGCCTTGGTAATGATTCCGCATCCGGGGGCGCTGGCGACGATGTATTCTCAACGAATGGGGGAAGCGATCGTTTCAATGGTGGCCAAGGTTTTGATGCGGTTACCTATCAAAACCAAACAGATAGCCTGATAATTGATCTTTCAGATGCAACTGGCGAGAGCAATACCGGCGTTGCCTTTGGCGATGAGTTCATTTCCATCGAGCAAATTATTGGCGGCCAAGGCGATGACCATATAATTGGCAATAGCAGTGACAATAATTTTGATGGCTTTAATGGCAATGATACGCTTGAAGGTGGAGAAGGGAACGATTCCTTGTTTGGTTCCTTCGGCGATGACGTGCTCCAAGGAGGGATCGGTGATGATTTCCTTGATGGCGGTGAAGGCTTTGACGTTGTGGTCTTTGCTGGTGATCGCAGCCAGTATCAAATTACAGAAGTCGATGGTGGTTATGAGGTTACCGGCCTAGACGGCACGGACTTCCTGACCAATATTGAGGAAGCTCGGTTCTCCGGATCAGACGAGCAGCTCTCAATTGCCGATTGGGTTGACGACTTCATTCTTTAGATGAAGACCGCGTTTATCCGCTAATCCACGGGGCTGGCTTTCCATATTTACCAACGTTCGCATGAAATGTCGGCCTGTTCCTAGGGTCGGCCATGCGGCTTGGTTGATCCTCGCCCCGCTTTCCATTGATTAGCGCGGGGCGCATATTCGGTGTTTTTTGCTGTTTTGCGCTCTTGTCATCGCCCAGCTTATCCACAGATCACCCACAGCTACACTTACAAGTGTAATGAGTAATTGCGTTCCCCCCCTTTGGTTTGTTATCACCAGATCACCAATTTGGTTCGCAACTGCTCCGGCGATATCGGGGCCTGAATTTAAGGAAGAATTTGATGGCTATTGATGGCACCTACGATATGAGTTTGAACACACCAATGGGCAAGCAAGAAGGCAAGCTGCACCTGGCTGTTGATGGGGGCGCACTGACCGGCTCCATGGAGCAAATGGGCAATAAAGTTGATCTTGCCAATGGTAAAGTCGACGGCAACAAGTTGAGCTGGGAAGCTTCCATCACAACGCCGATGCCAATGACGCTTAAGTTTGAAGCTGAGCATGAAGGCGACACAGTCAAAGGTGACGTTGAGCTTGGTGCTTTTGGCAAAGCAAGCTTTGAAGGCACACGCGTCGCATAAACACGCAAACCTTGTTTATGCATTCTGCTGCGTAATCTGATAGATCCGTGTGATGCTGATATGCTCACACGGATTTTTTTACGCTCTTAAGATGTGACGTGCGCAAGACCTGTCAAAGTGGCATTTTCAATGAGCTAGGGGGCACAATGGTTGCCACTATTTTTCGCGAGCAATTTGGTGTTGAACCGGCGGCAATTATGGCTGTTCCGGGCCGTGTCAACCTGATTGGTGAGCATACGGATTATAATGGGGGAATGGTTCTTCCCACTATTGTAGAGCCTTATATTGGCGTTGCCATAGCACCCGCTCGTGAGTGTACTGGTTACAATGGCGATCACGATCATTTTTATTCTGATGGCTATGGAATGGCCCCAACGCTTGAGCGGGGCGAGTCTGTAAATAGGGACGATTGGTGGATTTATGCGGCGGGGACGCTTTCCTTTGTCCGTGATGGTGGTCACCATCTGCCCCCCATGGCGATGGCATTTTATTCGACATTGCCGGCGGGGTCCGGTTTGTCCTCTTCCGCCGCGATGATTGTTGGGATTTTAAAAGCGCTAAAAAAACTCGGCCACTTTACGGGTGATAATGTGGAGATCGCCTTGGCCGCGCAGCGGGTAGAAAATGAGTATGTCGGTATGCCGTGCGGGATTATGGACCAGATGGCCGTATCGGCCGGGCGTTCCGGCTCGGCATTAGCCCTTGATACGGGGGCTATGTCATTTGAGCATGTCAGCATTCCTGACGGATATGATTTTGCGGTTATCCATTCTGGAATATTCCGTAAACTAACGGATGGCCGCTACAAATATCGACGCACCGAGTGCGAACAGGCAGCAGCCCTTTTGGGGATTGATGAACTTTGTAAATTACCCGGCAACCGGGTTGCGGATGGCGCGCAGTTGGACCCTCCTTTGGGCCGGCGTGTTGCCCATGTGGTGAGTGAGCACAGGCGCGTTGTCGAGGCAGTGCGCGCGCTCAAGGCCGGGGATATGGCCTCTT
Source organism: uncultured Caulobacterales bacterium (assembly GCA_964421675.1). Taxonomy (GTDB): domain Bacteria; phylum Pseudomonadota; class Alphaproteobacteria; order Caulobacterales; family Parvularculaceae; genus CALLPQ01. Next base: position 36,471 of record CAYQXV010000015.1, on the reverse strand, counting down.
TCGGGCAGTTGATGATCGTAAGTCATCGTTCTTACTCCGAAGATTTTGAAGCCTCGACACCCGAAATAGACAGCTTGGTGGAGAGGGCGTGTGAACTGGGCGCGCTGGGGGCCCGGTTGACCGGCGGCGGGTTTGGTGGATGCATTGTTGCGTGCATCGAGACAAAAAACCGCGCAATCTGGCAAAATATGTTGCAAGCCGAGTTTCCTAAAATCCAGGTGATCTGTTAGACCTGTATCCATGAAAAAGCGTATCATCATCGGTATTGGCGGGGCCAGCGGCGTTATTTATGGCATTCGCCTTTTGCAAGTTCTGCAACCCCTTTCAGATGTTGAAACCCATCTTGTGGTTTCGCGAACCGGGCAATTGAACATTCGTGTCGAAACTGACATGTCCGTTGAACAGGTTCATGGCCTTGCGGATGTTGTCTATAAGCCTGGAGATCTGGCCGCGGCAATTTCTTCGGGATCGTTTCAAACCCATGGGATGATTGTTGCAGCCTGTTCCATGAAAACCCTATCGGGGATTGTCCACTCCTTTGCTGATGATTTGCTTATTCGGGCAGCCGATGTGTGTTTAAAAGACAGACGCCCGCTTGTGCTTATGCCGCGTGAGGCGCCAATGCATGCGGGGCATTGCAAATTATTGCATGAGGCCGCCCAGCTTGGCGCAATCATCGCGCCACCAATGCCAGCATTTTATAACCGGCCGCAAACCCTCGACGATATTATCAATCATAGTTGCGGGCGGGTTCTCGACCTTGTCGGGATCGACTCCGATATTGTCGCACGCTGGCAGGGGTTTGATGGCAATTTGCCTACTGAACCGAATGATAGTTGAGTGTTCAATGAGGCTATCCAACGCATTAATTCTGGCGATTGCGCCGATAAAAAAAGCTGAGCATAGGGGATAAAAGCATGCCAGAAATTTTTCAAAATTTCACCGGGATCTTCGGGGTTATTATCCTGTTGCTCATTGCCTTTTTGCTCTCATCCAATCGTCGCGGGATAAATCTGCGCATTGTGTTGTCTGCGCTTGGCTTACAAACCGCGCTTGCCTTTATATTCTTAAAATTTGATGGCGGCATTGCTGCCATTATCAGCCTTTCAAATGCGGTGGACTCCTTGCTGGATTATGGGCGCTCAGGTGTTGAGTTTCTCTTCGGGGATTTGGCCGATAGTGAGAAGATGGGGCAAATATTTGCGGTTCAAGTATTGCCGGTTGTCATCTTCTTTTCTGCGCTCATGGCGATTTTATATCATTACCGGATCATGCCGGTTCTGGTTGCTGTCATTGGCGGCGGGCTGCAAGCAATCATCGGTACACGGCCCGTTGAATCGCTAAATGCGGCGGCCAATATTTTTGTCGGCCAAACTGAGGCCCCGCTTGCCATCAAACCTTTTCTCGACAAAGTCACCGGGCCACAACTTTTTGCGCTCATGGTCTCCGGGCTTGCCTCTATTGCGGGCACCGTTCTTGCTGCCTATGCGGGCATTGGGATTGAGTTGGAATATTTATTGGTAGCCAGTCTGCTCGCGGCACCGGGCGGTTTATTGATGGCAAAAATAATGGTTCCCGATGAAACTCAAGATGAAGATGATGCGCTGGCCATCCGGTCTATTCTTGAAGAAAAATCCCCGCATACAAATGGCTTTATGGCCGCCGCTGCCGGGGCGAGCGATGGAATGAAACTGGCGTTTAATATAGGCGCTATGCTGATCGCTTTTTTCTCCCTGATCACCCTTGCCAATGGCATGATCGGTTGGATCGGGGGGTTCACCCCGGTTGACGATTTAAGTTTGCAAAAAATGTTGGGCTGGCTTTTCTCGCCGCTCATGTTTGTGGTCGGCATACCCTGGTCAGAAGCGCAGGCCGCAGGGGCTTTGTTCGGTGAGAAAATTATCCTCACCGAGTTCGTTGCCTATTTTAATCTCATCGCTGCGAGTGAGGGGTTAAGCCCGCGAACGGTGACGATTATGACATTTGCATTGTGCGGGTTTGCCAATCTTCTTTCAATCGGCATTTTGCTCGGCGGTTTAGGCGCGCTTGTCCCTGACCGGATGGGAGAGATTGCGACCTATGGTATGCGCGCGCTGATTGCCGCCTCGCTTTCCAACTTGATGAGCGCAACCCTTGCCGGGCTTATGGTCGGCTAGTGCTTGCGTGCTTATCAGCTGTAAGCGGGTTTGTGACCTTTATTGTTCTTCTTTTGCAGCTCTTTGCGCGGTGTGTGGATGCGGCGACGCATCCAAAAGAACATGGTGATTAACGCAAAAAGACCAGCATACCGAACTAGATAAAGACCAAGATCGGCATTTAGTGTTTGGCCCATCGCGCCAAGTGATGCAAAAACGGCCTCACTGCTGGCTCCGCTAAAACTCATATCCAAAAGCGGCCAGATCACTCGATCGACAAGCAATGCCCAAGCAGCCGTCAGCGCAACTTGACGGGATTTGCGAACCATCATTGCTGCGAAAAATGCTATTGTCACGGCGCGCCAAATGTCGCTGCCTGAAAATCCCAGCCCGATAATATAAGAAAGGTCTTCCATCACTGTCTCCGTTTGGGACAATGAACACCATAGATGGTTAACTTCAGGTAAAGAGCATTATTTTTGGGGCCGGCATTTTTCTAGCCGCGCTACAGGACGCCAAAAAACTCAAATAATATGCGGGTCGCGCTGCGGTGCGAATTTGAAATGGTGGGCCAGGCATGACCGGTGACCCCAAGAATGGGGTTTTGATAGTGTAGCTCATGAAAAATAACCTCGGCCCCTTCCGGACAGTCAAAGGCATAACGGCGCGAGCTTGGCCAGTTGATATTGGTGCGCCGTGTCACATCAGTGCACAGATTACGGAGCGCATAATTTCGGATGCGCGCGCGTACAAGGCTAAGGGGTTTTACTTCGTCATGGGCATTTTGAATTGCCATTGCTGGCATTAATTGCGGGGCGATGACACACGCGCCATCATACCATGTTGATCCGACAACGCCGACTTTGCGAAACAATGTTGGCCGCCGGCATGCGGCTGCCATTGCTAATTCTGCCCCTTGGCCGTGGCCCATTAAATATCGCTCGCTACTGGTGCACGGCGCATTATCAACAAGCTGAACGATGGCATCAATTAAGTCGATATCGTCAGGTTCCACATTTTCTGCGTCGCTATCGGTCTCTTCGTCAAAGGCATTAAAATGCCAATCCAGAACCTTCTCGCTATTGGGGCGGGCAAGATCTTTTATGCCTACGCCAACCGGGGCAACAATGATGACATTGGCAAGCGAGGCATATGCGCTTAATCGCGCATGATCGGCCCAGGCAAAAGAATCTTCTGTGCGGTCATGAAAGGCAAAAACAACCGGCATGGGAAGCTCTTGGCGTTCGGGACTGTAAACATGAAAGGAGCGGCTGATCGCATCCTCACCATAGGTGACCTTATGGCTATGATAGGCCGGATCACAAATCTCCGCCGCGTTGGCGCGCGTCAATGAAAACGGATTGGCGATGGCCGCCATGAAAATGACACTCAGGACGATGCGCTGAATGATGTGCGCACCTTCTCGCTGCAACGGACTCCGCTTTAGCGGTTGTTGAAAACCCATATCTCACCCCTTATTCAAAAGCGGCTCAATTCTAGCTGGTCCGGTTGGTCCGGCTAGGCCGCATCCCGTTTGAACAGTCTACCCAATGATGGGGCCGCTCGTCAAAAGCAGGGCGCAAGAAACGGGTCGAATCCAGCATCTAGAATCGGCTAGGATGGACACTCACAAAAAAAGGTTTCCCCGTCATGGTCGTTGCATCTGCCCCTAATCCTCATCTGGATATGAAGAGCGCGCAAAAACTGCGGCCCGTGGCTGATGCGATTGATTTTCTGGTCCGCCATGACGGCGAAGATCCTGGCCTTGAAGCGGTTGCGGCCCATGCGGGATTGTCTCCCAGTCACTTTCAACGCCTGTTCAAAAGCGGTGTTGGGGTGTCCCCCAAACGGTTTTGGCAATATTTGGCGGCAGGCCGGGCGCGCACCGCCCTTAAGGCGGGGCAAAGTGTTTTGCAGGCGAGCCACAGTGCGGGCCTGTCCGGTCCATCGCGGCTCCACGATCTGGTGGTCCATGCTCAAGCGATGACGCCGGGCTCGGTGCGCCAAAAAGGGGCCGGGGAAACGGTCCGCTATGGGCTAGCGGCAACGCCTTTCGGAACCGCGTTGATCGGCGCGACCGATAAAGGAATATGCTGGCTAAGTTTTGCGACGGGCTCGCAGCGCGATGGTTTTGCCGAAATGCAGGCCGATTGGCCCGCAGCGACATTCGTGCACGAGCCTGAGCCTATTCAGCAATTGGCAAACCGGGTTTTCGCCAGACTTTCTGAACAAGCGGACCAGGTGGGGCAAGCTGATCAAGCGCCTATGCCCGGATTGCACATTGCCGGTACGAATTTCCAGCTCAAGGTTTGGGATGCATTGTTGCGCATCCCATTTGGCGAGACCACCACCTATGGCGCACTTGCTCAATCAATTGAGATGCCCAAAGCGGCCCGCGCGGTTGGAAGTGCGGTTGGGTCAAACGCAATATCGGTGCTGATCCCGTGTCACCGGGTCATCCGTGCCTCCGGGGCGGTGCAAAATTATCGCTGGGGCGCGGCGCGCAAAACCCTGCTGCTGGCCCTTGAAGCAAGTGTTTCCAGCGGCGCTGGTGAGCGATAGTCGCGCCCCAATGTCCGATTCCCTATTGTGCCGCATTGCATATCAAAGCGGGATCGCTATATATCCGCCATTCACAATAGGGCGGGGCGGCCTTCAACATTATCCCTGTCTAATCGTGTGCCCGTTTTGGGCGACCCAAGTGCATGCATTGCTCTGCTGGTAATCCGGCAATAGTGGGCGATGGGTGATAATAAAAATTCTGGTGCAAGCGCACCCTAACGGAGAAACTGCAATGCTGTTTTCCCCCGCCTATGCCCAAACTGATCCCGCTGCATCGGGCGCATTGATGCAATTCCTGCCGCTCGTCATGATCATGGTGATCTTTTATTTCCTATTGATCCGCCCACAGCAGCAAGCGCGCAAACGCCATCTTGAAATGGTCGCGAATGTGCGCCGCGGTGATGTGGTGGTGACCGCTGGCGGTATTGTTGGCAAAGTCACCAAGGTTTTGGAAGGCGAGGAGATCATGATTGAACTGGCCGATAATGTTGCCGTCAAAGTGGTCAAAGCGACACTCAGCGATGTGCGCACCAAGCCAGAGCCCGCCGCCAACGACTCCAAACCGTCAAAATAATACCTCAACCGGACGGGCAGGCCGTTTCATTGGCCTTCGATATTTGCTCGTCTCTCTAACCGACCCCTTGTTTACCTGGTCAGGAATTTAACGCCCATGTTGCAATTTACCCGTTTTCAGACGGCCATGGTTCTTGGCCTTATCCTGATAGCCGGGCTGTTTGCCCTCCCGAATTTTTTAAGCGAGAGCCAGCGCGCGCAATTGCCAGGATTTATGCCTAAGGGGACCATTAATTTGGGGCTTGATCTGCAGGGCGGCTCTTTTCTGATGCTCGAGGTGGATACGGGCAAGGTGCTCGGCGACCGGCTGAACAATCTGGCCCAGGATGTGCGCACAACGATGCGCCCTGATCGCAGCCGCGACCGCGCCCGGATTGGCATTCAAACTGTTGATATTGACCGGGACGCCCGCCAGGTCAGAATTAAGGTGCGCGATCGCGCTGACTTTGAAGACGCGATTGCTCGGGTTCGCTCCCTTGTGCGCCGTTCACTGTTACCGGGCAGCGGCGTTGGCGGCAATTTCGGCCTCGGCAGTCCAGCCTATTCCGTCGCTGGTTCTGACGATCTGATCACCATCACCATGGTCCCTGAAGCCCGTGCTGCCTACGGCGCAGAGGCGGTACGCGATTCCATCGAGGTGGTACGCCGCCGCCTTGACCCTGCCGGAAACAAAGAAGTTTCCATTCAACCGCAAGGGGCAGACCGAATCGTTGTGCAGGTTCCCGGTAATGACGATCCAGAGGGCCTCAAAGAAATCCTCAATAGAACCGGCCAGTTAAGTTTTCACGCCGTCGATCAGGGCATTCCCGCCCCGACCATTGCCGATTGGGCTGATGTGCCGTTTGACGAGGATACACGATGCCGCGAAGTAGCAGGCATGCCGCCAAACCGGATTGTGCGCGAAAATATTGATGGGGAGTTCGCCACTAATATGGTGCTTGAAGAGCGCGCTGTGATCACCGGTGATATGGTGGATACGGCGAGCGCGGGTCCGAATAGTGAGGGCGGCGGGTTCCAGATTAATTTTGGCTTTGATAATCGCGGGGCGCGCCGGTTTGGCGATTATACACGCGAAAATATTGGGCAATTATTCGCCATCGTGCTTGATTGCAAGATTATCTCAGCTCCGCGCATTCAAAGCGCCATTATTGGTGGCAGTGGGCGTATTACAGGTGATTTTTCCGCGGAAGAGGCCGTGCGTATTAGTACGCTGATCCGGTCTGGTGCCTTGCCGGCCCCGCTGCAAACCATTGAGCAACGCACGGTGAGTGCCTCGTTGGGCGAGGACTCAATCAAGGCGGGACGGCTTGCGATCGTTGTTGGCTTTGCCGCGGTCATTTTTTATATGTTCATGTCCTATGGGCGCTTTGGCTTGTTCGCGAATATCGCCCTGATTGCAAATATTATCCTCATTGCCGGGGCCTTGTCCTTGTTTGGATCGACCCTGACCTTGCCGGGCATTGCCGGTATCGTTCTCACCATCGGGATGGCGGTGGACGCCAATGTGTTGATCTTTGAGCGCATACGCGAGGAGCTTAAAGGCGGTAAATCCCCGATTATGGCGGTGGAAACCGGCTTTGTGCGCGCGCGCTCGGCGATTATTGATGCCAATATCACCACCTTTCTTGCAGCCTTTATCATGTTCTTTCTTGGCGCCGGACCGGTTCAAGGGTTCGCTGTCACCTTGGCGATTGGTGTTGTGACCTCGGTCTTCACTGCCTATGTGGTTACCCGCCTGTTTGCCGGGGGCTGGCTGTTGCGCAAGCGTCCCAAGGAAATTGCTCTTTAACGTGGCTATACGTCATGGGGCACGCTCGCGTGCCACCATCTTACAAAATTCGGAATTGAAACGATGTTTTTAAAACTTGTCCCCGATCATACTGAGATAGCCTTTACGCGCTGGCGGATGATTGCATTTGCTTTTTCCATGATGCTGCTGATTGGGTCGATTGGTATTTTCGCTGCGCGCGGCCTCAATCTTGGTGTTGATTTTCGGGGCGGGGTGACCATTGAAGCCACCGACGATGAGCCCTTGGATATGGCCGCGATTCGCGCAGCTGTCGGAAATCTCGATCTTGGCGATGTGAAGGTACAGGGCGTGACCGGGGCTGGCGGCGTACTGACCAGCGTCATTGTAACCGTTGAACAACAATCTGTTGCAGATGTATCACAGGAAGTCCAAGACGAAATCAATCGGAACAATCCTAATGCGGATTTGAACGAGACGATCCAGGCGCAGGCGGCGGTGAAAATCAAAGGCGCGCTGATCGAGCTATTAGGCGATGGCCATGATTTCCTGCGTGAAGATATTGTCGGCCCCACGGTTTCCGGTGAGCTTATCCGCGCAGGCGTGATTGCGGTGGTGCTCGCGATCGGGATGATGCTGCTCTATATCTGGTTCCGCTTTGAGTGGCAGTTCTCTGTCGGCGCTATTCTGGCGCTGGCGCACGATGTTACCTTGACGCTGGGCGTGTTCGCCCTCACGCAAATCGAATTCAATCTGCCGATTATTGCCGCCCTGCTGACCATTGTTGGCTATTCAATGAATGACACGGTGGTGGTCTATGACCGGGTGCGTGAAAATCTGCGCAAATATAAAAAGCGCCCTCTGGAAGGCATTCTCGATCTGTCGATCAACGATACGCTATCGCGTACCGTGATGACGTCTGTGACTACCCTTTTGGCCCTGTTAGCCCTGTATTTCCTCGGCGGCGAGGTGTTGCGCGGCTTTACCTTCGCGATGATCTTTGGGGTCGTTGTCGGGACCTATTCATCAATATTCGTTGCATCACCGCTCTTATTGTTGATGGGAGTAAAGCGCGAATGGGGTAAATCTGACGTCACGGCCCCTGCTACAGGCGGCTAATATCGTCTGTTGGACGTGCCTGAGCATCCACGCCGGTCATAATGATCCCGCACAGATGCTCTTGCTTTAATGGCTTTGGCTTATGGATTTATGATTCTCATGCGCACAGAGCGGTGATTAGGCGGTAATTTAACAAACCAGCTGCCACTGACCTTCGGTTTGAACTCTGCGGCGGTGCCGACTTTAGGCGCGCGTGCTCTCTCGCTTTGGTTCTGTTTCCAGATTTCGCCATTGTCGAACAGAACCATCAGCTTCCTGTTGCCATTAAACCAGGCTTTGCGGACATTGGCGGTATATTTTTCGCGTTTTTCACGCGGCGTGCGCACTTCATCCAGGCGTTTCTTGGCTTCGTCTTCTTCCAAAATCACAAAACGCTTGCTGGAGGCAGATTCGGGCACATTGCCATTTTCATCGGGTTGGGCCGGTTGAATAGTAGGAATCTCAACGCTCGCTGATTTATTAGGGGTGCCGGGTGTCTTTCCAGGGCCAGCCTCGGCAAATTCCGGTGTAGACCCAATAGGATCGCCCGGAGTAGCAGGGGCAGGTTCGGCACTATTGCGCACAGTCGTTTCCTGCTCCGGTGCGGCCGCATCAGCCAAACCCTCAAAACAATCCAGCCTGTCACGGGAGTTTTTGATCCGGTTACAGATCCGCAAGGCCTCTTCGATAGTAACCGCATTATCATCCTGAGCGGCTGTGATCGTTGCTGAAGCCGCCAATATTGGCGCTTGGCCAAGGGAGGCACTGCACATGAGGCTGGATATAGCCAGACCGCTTACGGCGATCATGAAACGCCCTGATGAAATCAGGCTGGAATTGGAATTTGGAAGAGTACGCATGGAAAAAACTCTCTTGGTCAACTGCGCTGGGCGCTTAAACTAGAAAGACGATAGGGTATGGGGCATGGGTACAGCAATACGAAATTTAAAATTCTCGGCTGATAATGTGTTGGTTGTTAACTATATGTCCATAAAGAAGATGCAAATATGTCACGTCACTTTTGAAAAGCGGGCTGGGGTGGCAAGACGCTCTGCCTTTTTATTGACAAATTGCCTACGCGGTCCGTTACTGCATATATAAATTCGCGTCACTTTTGGTGTCTGCCGTTCACATTTAAAGGAACTGAAACGACTCTAGCCAACGATTTTCCGAAAACTAGCTCGGAATGCCTTGATAAGAATTGGTTTGAACAGTCGGGATCAGATTTTGGGAATGGTGTGTTGCTCGATCAGGCTAACTGGCTTGGACATGAAACACATAGAGGGCAAACATTACAGGCGATGTGAAAATCAAAGATAAAGTTCACTCAACTAGCATAGGGCTCAGTTATGACCACGAAAAAGACAAGTATTAATTTCAAAGACAGAAGCCTGATGGCTATGTTGGCCGCAGGGACATCCGTCCTTTCGCTCAGCGTTGCTGCGCCGGCTATGTCGCAGGAAGTTGACGAAATTGCAGACAGCGGAGACGAAGTTGTTGTTACTGGCTCGCGCATTAAGCGTCGCGGTTTTGAAGACATCGACCAACCAGCGTTCGTTCTGGACTCTGAAACGCTAGACAAACGCGGTTTTACCAACCTTGCAGATGCTCTTAATGAGGCACCTGGTTTTGGTGCTGGTGTTAGTGGTCTGACAACTGGTTCTGGGCAAAACCCAGGTCAGGAATTCCTGGACTTGTTTAACCTTGGTACACAGCGGACACTCGTTGTTGTAAATGGACGTCGTTTTGTCCCTGGTAACCCGATTTCTCCTGATCCATCAGGCCGTGTCGCTGGTTCACAGGTTGATATCAACAACTTCCCAGCAGCCTTGATTGAGCGTGTTGAGACACTGTCAATCGGTGGTGCGCCAATTTACGGTGCTGACGCGATTGCCGGTACAGTTAATATCGTTCTGAAAGACGATTTTGAAGGTATTGATCTTTCTTTCCAGTATGATGATTTCCAGGATTTTTCTGCTCCTGAGTACACTGTATCTGGTGTGTTCGGTGCGAACTTCTCTGACGGTCGTGGTAACGTAACTGGCTCAGTTCAGTATGAAAACCAGCTTGGTGCTATTGCTAATGACGTTCCAGGTCTGAACAATCAGATTTCTGGTTTCGGAACAGGTGGCACAACCGTTCTTGGTGAAGAGGGTCGCTTTAACATTCTTGAGGGCGCATTTGGCTTCTTGCCTGCTCCAGCTCCTGGTGTTCCTTTGCCATTCTTTGGCGGTAACATCTTCACAGATCCTGACGGCAACATCCTGACCTTTGCTGGTGACGGCGGTCTGAGCTTCTTTGATGAAGGTGTTCAAACAGGTACGAGTGCGGTGTTCGGTGAAGGCGGTAACGGTTTTGACCTGAACGACTTCCAGGAAGCGATTGCTCCAATTGAGCGTTTTGTTTTCTCATCAAGCGCGCATTACGACATTAACGATAATGTTCGTGTTTTCATGGAAACAAACTTCCTGAATTCACGTGGTACTGACCTTATTTCTCAGTCAGGTAACGCATTTAACACAGCCTTCCTGAATACTCAGGGCCAGGGTGCATTCGGCGTTTCAATCGACAATCCGTTTATCTCTGAGGCTGACCGCGCAACTCTTATTGAGGCTGGTGCGGGTGACACATTCTTCCTGAACGGTATCAATCTCGGTCTTCTACCATCTGCTGGTGCTAACTTCATTGATACAACAACATTCCGTGTTGTTGGCGGCCTTGAAGGTGACTTCGAATATGGCGAGCGTCAGTTCGGCTGGAACATTTCCATGAATTACGGGAATACAAACCAGGTTCGTTCGGTTAGCGTTATTCGCGGTGATGCCTTCTTCAATGCGGTAAACTCCACTGTTCTTGATGCAGATAGCTTGGCTCAATTAAATGATGCCGACAACCAAGATCTGCTCGAAGGGACAATCAACAATTCCCTCTTCGACGTTATTCGTGACGGTGAAGTGCAAACTGTTGGTATCGATGCGGCTCAAGAAGGCGACATTATTTGTTCCGTTTTCCTTGATGCTCCAGGCCCTGTGGACCAAGCTGATGGGCTCGGTATTTCTCCCGCTAATACACCAACACCTAATGGCTCGATCGCTGGCTGTGTGCCGCTCAACCTGTTCGTTGGTCAAATTCCAGGATCGAACGCTGAAGCCATTAACTTTATAACATCGCCTGCTCTTGGGTTTGGTGAAGTTAATCAAACTGACTTTGTCGCTAACTTTAACGGTGACCTTGTCAAATTGCCTGCTGGTTGGTTGCAGTTTAACGTTGGTTATGAGCGTCGTCGTGAATTCGGTTCGCTGCAAAATGGCGGTGTGATCGAGGACGGTCTGTCTCGTGAGCCAGCGATTGCCAGCTTCCCACAAGCTGAAGTTACCTCAAACGAGGTGTTCGGCGAGGTTGTCATCCCTGTGCTAAATTCAGACTTTAATTTTGGATTGAGTTTCATCGATCACCTTGACTTTAACGGCGCATACCGTTTCATCTCAGCTCGCGGTGAAAATGATACTGGTGTCGGTACAACTGGTAACGCACTCACTGGTAACGTGAATACATACACTGCCGGTGGTGAACTGGGTCTGTTTGACAACCAGATTATATTACGCGGTAATTACACACGGTCAGTCCGTCAGCCATCTCTGGTTGAGCTGTTCTCACCGGTTGCCCAAGACTTTGACCAAACTGGTGACCCATGCGACGTAACGAACATTAATGATGCGCCAGACACAAACCGTCAGGCTAACTGTGTTCTTGCTGCTCAACAGCTCGGCTTTGCCGGCGCTGCGATTGGTACAATCGATGGTCAAACAGGGTTGATCCTTGCTCCTGGTGACAACATCTTCACCACACCATCTGTGAACGCTGCTATTCCATTGTTGAATGGTGGTAATCCAAACCTGAACTTTGAAATCGGTAACTCATACACTGCCGGCTTCGTTGCTCAGCCTGATTATGTACCTGGTCTGACAATTCGTGCGGATTACATTCGCATTATTGTGAACGACCAGATTGTGCAGCCAGATTTCAGCTTCTTTACACAAACTTGCTTCGATACATCGTTGAACGCACCTGAGTGTAATAACTTTTCTCGTATAGGTCCTGCACCTGCTACGGATGGTTCGTCGACTGGTGGATTTGATATTACCAGTGGTCTAACAGGCTTTGGTAACGAAGGCTTCTTGCAGTTGAATGCGATCCAAGGCCAGTTACGCTATGAGTTCAACGTAGCTGATGCGTTTAACTTCGCAAGCCAAGCTGGATTGTTCGGTAAATCTGATCGTGACCTCGGTGACGTCCGGATTAACACACTCTTCTTCGCGCCACTGATTAGCCGTGATAGTTCACGTGCGTCTGTGGATGACCTAGGTCGTCCAGTTAATGTTATCGGATCTACGGTTAATAGTTCAGAAGAGCTACAGCTCGTTGCTGACTTTAACTGGACCTATAAAGGGTTCGATTTCTTCTGGCGTGCGACATACGATGATAATGTTAACCCATGCTTCTTCCGTACACCGGGAGACTGTGATGACATTCCAGATTTCGCATTTGAACTACAGCGCGATGTAGAGCACGATCTTTCAGTTGGTTATCAGTTGACAGACTATGCTTCTATCCGGGCTGGTGTGAACAATGTGTTCGATAATGATCTAACAATCGAGCAACAAGCCTTTGGCGGCGGCGGAAACGTATTCGGACGGAACTTCTTCTTCCGTTTGAACCTCCGCAACTAATCATTGCTTCATTAAGAGTATGAAAAACCCCGCTCAACATAGGTTGAGCGGGGTTTTTCTTTGGCGCCTCTTGCGCCTTTGGTACGTTGGTTATCACGGAGCTTGAACTAAAAAATGCGCCTGAGCAGATCTCAAGCGCATTTTAGTTTCAGCCATTAACGGGCTTTTTTAAGCAGTCGCCAGATTAGCATTGGCAAAGTCCCAATTGACCAATCCATCAAGGAAGGCGGTCATATAGGCCGGACGTTTATTTTGGAAATCCAGATAATAGGCATGCTCCCAGACATCCATGGTCAGGAGCGGGGTGCAGCTTTTATCCGTCAGCGGGGTTTCCGCATTTGGTGTTTTGCGAATCTCCAGCTTCCCGCCTTTTGCGACGAGCCATGCCCAGCCTGAGCCAAATTGTGTGGCACCGGCTGTGGAGAATTCTTGTTTGAAAGTATCAAATCCGCCGAAGCTGTCATTGATTGCCGCCGCAATGTCACCGCTTGGAGCGCCCCCGCCATTAGGGGTCATGGAATGCCAATAAAAAGTATGGTTCCAAACTTGGGCGGCATTGTTGAAAATACCGGCCTTGCCCGCATCACCAGCTGCGTCGTGGATAATATCTTCCAGCGAGGCATTGGCGTGCGGCGTGCCGTCGATCATTTTGTTGAGATTATCAACATAGGCTTGATGGTGTTTGCCATAGTGAAAGTTCAGCGTTTCCTCTGAAATATGCGGTGCGAGCGCATTGCGGGCATAGGGTAAGTCGGGGAGTGTAATAGCCATGGGCAAACCTTCTCTTAGTTTCTCTATGATTTTTGGGCTGTCGCACGGGCGACAGGCTGGTTAGTAAAGCGATACATCGTCTATAGATCGCTTGTCTTTACTATGACACCATAGGGTGTGGCAAAGCCTTCCTGTGCAAGGGCCTGATTTTACGATATCGACCCATGAGATTCCGATTTTGTCGCGGCGGCGCCTTCCCATAATGTATGTGTGAACGCCGATTTAGAGCTTGTGTTGGCTGCGGCGTCATAGAGAAAAAACGGGAATGATGACTGAAGCACAGATCAATGAAACACAGATCAATGAAACACCGGGCACCCCCGATGGGACGGGCATAAACCTAAAGATCATGGACCCGGATCGCTACTATGCGTTTCGCTATGCCAGCGAAACCCGGCGTGATTTATTTTCAATCCTCGCCGCTTGGCAGGCCACATTGCGGCTGGTGCCCAATCAGGTTAGCGCCCCGCCTTTGGGCGAGATAAGGCTGCAATGGTGGCGTGATGCGATTGATGAAATTGTCACGGGAAAACCGATCCGCGCCCATCCCCTTGTCCAGGAGATGGCCCGCGCCGGGGAGCATTTATCGCCGAGCGAGTGGGCGCATATTGAAAATGCAATCAAAAGCCTCGCCGATGCGCGTGCGCGATTACTCTATGATGACCCCTTCACAGATATGGGCAATTTGATCGATTGGCTAAAAGATGCTGAAGGCGCGTTTGATGTTTGCCTTCACGGGCTTGCCGGTAAAACGAGCCTCGATAGCAATCGCCTGCGACAGGCGGGCGCGCTATATGCCTTGGCGCGGTTTGGCAACGCTCTTCCCAAACCCCA
>CAYQXV010000015.1:0-21921 GCA_964421675.1 uncultured Caulobacterales bacterium | reverse complement strand
AATATTGATTTGAATATTGCATCGGACAGTAATAATGCGCCAACCGGTGAGAATTTGGCTGACTATATGATCACCGCATGGGAAGACGCGCGCGGAAAACTTCATGGACCTGCTGATGGATTGGCAGATGATGAGCTTGCGGTTTGCCTGCCATTTGCGATGACCCGGTCGTACATAAAGGGGCGGGCGGGGGCATGGAGCGCGCTCACCAGACAGCTGACATATGTGGGATGTGTTTTGCGCGGAAAAATTTAATCGCGTGTTTTCGCCGCTTCGGGACAATGGGCGCATGCAAGATAGTCTTCTGATTGCATTTCCATGAGGCGCGACGCGGTGCGTTCAAATTCGAAACTTCCGTCACCGGCGCGATAAAGCTGTGAAGGCTCAGCATCCGCAGAACACACCAATTTTCCACAGCACTCATAGATCGCATCGATCAGGGTAACAAAGCGTTTGGCTTCATTGCGTTCGGTTGGGCCCATGGCCGGAATGTCATCAATAAAAAATGTCGAGAAACAGCGCGCAATTTCGAGATAGTCCGCAGCGCCAAGCGGGGTTTCGCACAGCTGTGCAAAGCTGGCCCGGCCCGCGCCCCTTGCAGCCGCCGGAACCGTCAGTACACGCCCGTTCACCGTCATTGTTTTGGGTTTTGGCGTTGCCCCCGCCATTAAGCTTTCCCAGGCGGTGTCCATTGCATGCGTCGCCTCCGGGCCAAGAGGTGTGTGATAAACCGGTGCGCCTGATAAGCGTTCAAGGCGATAATCACGGGCCGCTTCCAGTTGGAGTATATCCAGCTGGTCCTGAAACAATGCGATAAAGGGTAAAAAGAGCTGGCGATTTAACCCGTCCAAATAAAGATCTGTGGGGTGACGGTTTGAGGTTGCCACCACCACGACGCCAATTTCAAACATGTTCGAAAATAGTCGTCCTAAAATCATGGCGTCGGCAATATCGGCAACTTGAAACTCATCAAAGCACAATAAGCGTGCCTCTTTTGCAATCATGCGCGCAACAGGCGCGATCGGATCGTCGCCATCGGCCTTGTTAAAATGGGGATGTTTTTGACGGTCTTTATGGGATAATTTGCGCCAGTGATCGATACGCGCATGAATGTCGATCATGAATTCATGAAAGTGGACGCGCTTTTTTGAGGGGAACCGACTATTATTATAGAACAGATCCATCAAAAGGCTTTTGCCGCGGCCAACCCCGCCCCATAGATAAAGACCTCTAGGGAGGGCTGATGGCTTGCGGGAAAAAAACGAAAAAAGAGCGTTTTTTCGCCCAGCGCTCCACGCAGACAATTGATCTTCCAGCGCAGCCAAACCCTGAATGGCTTGTTCCTGCGCAGGGTCTGGATCAAGTTTTCCTTCACTGATCAGGAAATTATATCGCTGCTCAACATTATTCATTTTGCTGTTTTGTAGTTACCGCGTTCATATGCATCGCACAAGTATTGGGAGCGCCCACGGGTGGCATTCATGAGTGGCCATTCATGGGTGGCCATTCATAGGTGGCATGCGCGGGTGGTACGCGTCTATTGCGGTTAACGCTGCGTTAACCAAGCTTTCTCGTCGATAGGAACAATTTTAGATAGATTTTGGAGAGTTCGTTCATGCCCTGCGGTTATTTTGGTATCATGGGTAAAGTTTTACGGGTGATGTTGTGACCAAATTATATGTGACGATAGGCGCTATTTTTTGTTTTAACTTTCTGCTTGCATTTCACTCGCACGCAGACACGACGCTATTTCCGATAGATACGTTCGGCGTTGCCGGCCCTATTCCCACGCCTGGTAACATTGCTGATCTTGAAGGTGCGCCCAGTGCTGGCACGGCGGTGCGTTTTGATCCCGGCGACCTTGGTTTTTTGATGTTCGATCAGGAACTCACAGGTCTTACGACCGGGGTCGAAAACCTTGGTATTCAGTTTAACATTACCGATTTTGTGCCGGCGGCCAGCACAGGACGTGCATTTGTTTCCGTCCTATTGGGCAATATTACCTTTAATCCAACCAGTTTTCAGCTTGCGCCAACCCCTGGTTTGACGACCCCTGATGGTGATGCGTCCCTTTTTCAGTTTACCGAAGTTGGGAGCACCGGCATATTTACCGTGGACACGACGGCGTTCGCCGCGGGCTGCCAAGCCATTGGCGGGTGTAATACGATTGTTATCGGAACCTCTGGTCTGGGTGCAGCGGGGGGCGGTTCGTTCCTCGATGGCGGCACATTGACATTTTCTTCTGTCATCGCGACTTCCCCCGAGCCTGACGTATGGGCGTTCATGATTATGGGCTTTTTCGCGATTGCCATGCAGCTCAAGGCACGCCGTCAGCGCCTGTTACGCGGTGGTTCCCGGTCTTACGCCCCTGCAATGGCCGCGTAACCGCGTCTTTTCCCCCAAAATTCCTCTAAAAGCACATGCCTGCCGGTGACCAAAGGCGAAATCACGCTTGCCTAATGGTTAACAGACAGTAAACTATATTAGTCTCGCAAAGGGCGAGGGTGAAATTGGGGCACGGTCAGGCATAAGGGGTTTCCACCATGACACGTATTATTCTACCATTAGCGGTAATTGCCGCATTATTATTTGGACCGCTTTACTCCTACGAATCGAATGATCGTATTGGCGGCAATACTGTAACCGCGCCGACTGGCCAAACGCTTGTTGGAAATACGGTTGCTTGTTTCCTCGGACAGAATTTCTCGCTTGAAGGCGATTGCGAACCCAAAGGCACCAATAAGTCTGGGCACGCTATTTTTGGCGCAATTTTCGTGTCAGCTGCCGCAGCGGCGATCGGAATTTTGGGCCTCCTGCCATTTGTTGGCCGGTTGACGAGTTTGCTGACCACCATTGCGGGGATCGCGGCGATTGGCGCGATTGGATATTTCTGCATGCAGGTGGTTGGTGAGCCCAGCTATACAATCGGTTGGGGCTCATATGTTGCTGGCGGTGCCGGGCTCTTAACGCTCATATCGGGGCTTTCGGGCATGCGCGGAAACGGCTAGCCAAACCCGCGCCCGCTGCATCCAAAATTGCTTTTTGGGATGCCAGAATTTATTTGAAAAACGAATTTAAACCCGGCTCATCCGAGCCGGGTTTTTATGCCTTTTTGGCTCAGGCGTCTTCTAACGCCTCGATGTGAAGCTCGGCATATTCGCGATAATGTTCAGCGCCCATAAGCGCGAATTTGTCTTCGCCGGGTTTTAAATCTCTGAACTTGCGCGCCGGCAATCCGGCCCACATTTCTCCGCGCGGCACGGTTTTTCCAACACCAAGAAATGCGCCCGCGGCCAGAAAGCCGCCCCCTTCGACGGTTGAGCGGTCTAGCATGGTGGCCGCCATACCGACGAAGCCGCCATCTTCGACGGTGCAGCCGTGCAACATGCATCGATGTCCAACCAGCACGTCCTCGCCAATGAGTGTCGGCGTGCCGCCAACCGATGGGTGATCCACATGAATGATGGTGCCATCCTGTACATTTGATCCCGCCCCGATGCTGATTTGATGGCAATCTGCCCGCAACACGCATCCATACCAGACCGAGGCATGGGCACCGATCACCACATCTCCGCAAATGATAGCGCCGGGGGCGATGAACGCCGTTTCATGGATTTTCGGGGTTTTGCCGCCAAATGGAAAAATCAGGGGTTTCATGGAATTTACCTTTTTGACTATGGACTTACGGGAATGATAAAATTTGTTTTTGCATTCCTATGGTTTGCCTTCAGAGTATAGCGGTCATTAGAAAATATTGCTGCGAAGATTTACAGCAATATTCAAGGAGTTGATGCATTGGGTAGAATTTCGGTCAGCAGCGTTTGTACCTTTGTATTGCGGCCTAAGGAGTTGGGGCCCATTGAATTGAGGTCCTTTGCGGCCGTGTTGGTTTTACTGACCACCATTGCCGCGAGCGGATGCGCGGGGAAAGCAGCGATATCTGCGATGGATCATGATGCAAAATTTCTGAGCGAAAATGCCTCTGCACCGCCAAGCCAATTGCAAACCTTTGACGGTCACACGCTCACCGTCCGGTCTCACAATGCTGATCAGGCCAAGGCCATATTGATAACGCTGCACGGTATGAATGATTATGGTCATGCGTTTGATGCGGCCGGGCGCTATTGGTCCGATCATGGGCTGACGGTTTATAGTCTCGATCAACGCAGTTTTGGCGCCTTGCAACCGGGCGAGGTGAGTATCGCAGAGAGCTGGCCGGGGACCGAGCTTTTAGTGTCCGATGTGCGCGCGCTGGTTGTCGCGGCGCGCACGCAACATCCTGATTTGCCGGTCTTCGTTCTGGGCCATTCCATGGGGGGCGCAGTAACGCTACTGGCGAACGCGTCCGGCTTAGATGATGTATCCGGCATCATCTTGGCCGCCCCGGCCGTATGGGGCGGGCGACAAATGCCATGGATTTACCGGGCAACCTTGCGGGTTGCCTCTGCATTTGCGCCGGGAAAAACCCTGACGGGCGCGCGCGCAAAACGCCGGGCAACGGACAATGATGATGTCTTGAAAAAGATGTTCCACGACCCGCTCGTCATCAAAGGAACGCCGCTGCGCTCTATTCGCGGCATTGTCTCGCTAATGGGCGAGGCGAATGAGGCGACGCGTGAACAAAGCGGCCGGATTTTATTTCTGTATGGAGAGCGCGACGAAATTATCCCGATCCCGGCGTTGAAACAGGCCTCAGAAAACATTGCCCAAGCGGGCGCGGGCCAGACCGTCAAATCCTATCCGGACGGCTGGCATTTGCTGTTTCGCGACCATCAGGCCGATGTGGTTTGGGGGGATGTACTCACCTGGGTGCTGGAAAATAGTGAACCTGTCACCAAATAAAAAAACGCCGCAGCCTGTATCTAGCAATACCAGGCCGCGGCGTCTTTAAGTTCCGTAATTCTGACATGAACTAGAACTTTGCTAGTCCGGTGCACGAGCAGGGCTACCATCGGGTTTGGCACCATCGTCAATTGTGCGGCTCTGGCATATCCGGGCGTTAGGGTTTGGGGGCAGGACCCGAACATACCAAGCTTATAGAGTACCGCTGGAACAATGATAGAAATACACGCACTATATTATCAAAAGGTGAATGCTAGGAGATAAAATCTCCTTATAATTGAATTACGCTCTATTTCTTACAGATATTGCACAAGCGCCGCCGCCGCGTTTTTCAAAATATTGCTGGTGATAGTCTTCCGCGACCCACCATTTGCCAAGGGGCGTGATTAAGGTGGCGATCGGAGCGCTGTGATTTCCCGAAGCGTCCTGTGCCGCTTTACTGGCCGTTGCAAGGGCGGTCTGGGTATCATCGACGGTGAATATCTCACTTCGATATTGATCCCCAATATCAGGGCCCTGGCGGTTGATTTGCGTGGGATCATGGATCGTCCAGAACTGATCAAGGAGCGCCTGATAGGAAATACGGTCCGCGTCAAAGACAACTTTTACCGCTTCCGCATGGCCGGATTGTTTGCCGCATACCTCTTCATAGCTCGGCGCGGTTGATGTTCCGCCCGTATAGCCAACTTCGGTCTCCAGAACGCCGTCCAATTCCCGAAATGCCTGCTCAACACCCCAAAAGCATCCTGCAGCAAAATAGCCGATTTGTTGTGTTTGCGTCATGGCATTATCTCCTCAAAACTAACAGTACCTATCATATGGGGATATGTGGCGCCGGACCAAGGGGTGGTTGCCCCTGATTTACTCACATTTTTGCGATGGCGATATCTCGCCATTTACCCAATCTTGAAAGGCTCGCGAACTGGCGTCCTCATCGATGGGCAAGGCGAGAATGCACGGTGTCTCATAGGGGTGATTTTGTTCGATCCATTGCCGGGCCGCTGGCGCCATGGCCGCATTGGTCTTGACGATCATCACCGCCTCTTGGGCCGTCTCAATGGTTCCCTTCCATTGATATACGGACGACATTGCTGGGAATATGTTCACGCAGGCAGCAAGGCGCTCGCCAACAATCCTCTCGGCGAGGTGCTGGGCGGCCTGCTCATCTGGGGCGGTGACATATAAAAGAATGAGCGATGCGCATGGCTCGTCTTGTTCGCTCGCCGCGCCCATTAAGCGGCAGCATCCAGCGAATAGCCCGCTGAGCGAACCGTGCGGATGGGATCGGCCTGATCATATTTGGTCAGCGCTTTGCGCAAGCGCCCAATATGCACATCAACGGTTCTGACCTCGACAAAAACATCAGAACCCCAAACCGCATTCAAGAGTTGCTCGCGCGAAAATACGCGGCCCGGATGTTGGATTAAATGTTCAAGCAACCGAAATTCTGTCGGCCCCAAATGAATTTCGTGCTGCTCGCGTTTGACCCGGTGGGAGGTTTTATCAAGAACGATATCACCATGGGTAACTGTATCTTGCACAAGGGCAGGGCGAATGCGTCTGAGAACGGCGCGCGCGCGGGCAATCAATTCTGCTGTTGAAAATGGTTTGGTCAGATAATCGTCAGCACCCGTCTCTAAGCCGCGCACACGGTCTGATTCTTCAGAGCGCGCGGTCAACATGATAACGGGAATGTTCTGGGTTTCCGATTTTGCCCGCAAGCGCCGGCAAACCTCAATGCCTGAGATCTTTGGCAGCATCCAGTCAAGAACGATTAAATCGGGTTGTTGTTCCGCAATTTGAAACAACGCATCTTCGCCGTCACTGGCAACGGAGACATTAAACCCTTCTTGGGTGAGATTGTACTCCAGCAATGTCGACAAGGCTTCTTCGTCTTCAACAACAAGAATGTTTGTTTTTGCCATCGCCGTAATCTCCTAAACGTCATGGACAAACCGCTTCGTCAATGGGCGGCTTGCCCCTCCTGTGTCAACGCGCAGGGTGGACCATCTTTGGTGAGGGAACAAGGTCATTTTGACCGGCCATGTCGATGGTCTCTTTGCTCAATTGCTCGCCAGTTTCCAGAAAGTGCAAGGCTTCGCAAACATTGGTCGCGTGATCGGCCACGCGTTCAAAGTTTTTCGCGATAAACACCATATGAGAAGCGGCATTGATGGTTTCGGAGTTCTCGCGCATGGCGAGCAATAATTCTCTGAAAACCGAATTATAAAGTTCATCAACCTCATCATCGCCGATCCATACTGCTCTTGCGGCCGCAAGGTCGCGAGAAGCATAGGCGTTCAGCGCGTCTGAAAACCGTTGCAGGCTCATGCGTCCCATCCGTGCGACGCCGCCGCGCGCGGGGCCAGAATGTTCACGCGAAATCAGGCAAATTCTTTTGCCAATATTTTTAGAAAGATCGCCAACGCGTTCAAGGTCTGCGCTCAACCGTGTCATGGTAATCGCTTCACGGATCAAATCTGCGGGGAGCGTGTGGGCAGTAAGGA
This sequence comes from uncultured Caulobacterales bacterium, assembly GCA_964421675.1. Classification (GTDB taxonomy): domain Bacteria; phylum Pseudomonadota; class Alphaproteobacteria; order Caulobacterales; family Parvularculaceae; genus CALLPQ01. The sequence continues at coordinate 14,572 of CAYQXV010000015.1, read as the reverse complement.
GCGAATAGATGCCATTTTGAATAGCATGAAAATGCGCATCAACCCGGGCATCTGCGCCCACCAGATTTTCCGCCGAGGTGACATCACAGCGCTCAAACGCCGTTACCGCATCCGCAAGGTTGGTTTCTGCGAGGGCCGCCATGCGTGCCAATTCAATTTCCATACGGTGGAAATCGAGTGGTTTTATCTGTTTCGGCGACAATTCCATGCCGTGCACTATCGTCCTTTTGGATGGCCCCTTGGGCGCACCATCCCGCTTGCGTTACGTTTATGCCTCGCCGCCAAAATGGGGTGAGAGCAAGACCGGCGCGTCTAATGCGCCCATCAATGATTGGTACTCAAAACAGCCATGCGGAAAATCATGTTCCACTGGGAGCTTGTGCCTGCTTTTTGTGACATTTTCTTTGCAGGCCTGTTCAAATGATTGTTATGGCGCAAAAAGTGCGCATTGACTAGGGGAGGCGGCATCTTTTGGGGCAAGCGGGCCGGGCCCCCAAGCGTGCTAACTAGCTGATGACTTTGTAGGAATGGCGAATATAGCGGCGCGTGGCGAGCGCCATCAGGGCAAGCGAATAGATCATGCCCCAGAGCAGCCAGAGCATGGCCGTTAAGGGCTCGCCCGCTTCAAAGGCGTTAAACGCATAAATTGTCGGCGTGGTTGGGAAGATCAGGAACAAAAAATTATACCAAGCCTGTGCGGGCAGTAAAAACAGCGCCATGGGCGGTAAGGTTAGCATGGAGAAAAACTTGCCGAACGCCAGCGCTTCCACGCGGTTTGCCGCAAGGGTTGAAAGCGCGATCATAAAGACCGCGCCTAATGGTGCCAGGGCTATCGATAGGGCAAGCCAGGGCCATATGCCGAAGCTGACCGCACCCCAGAGCGTTGCTACCAGAGCGGTGAATAAAAAGGGCTGAATCGTTAGCCAAACCATCACACTGCTCGTGCGCAAAATTGTCAGATAAGCAGCATGCACCGGCGCGATCATCAAGGCGGCCCGCACGCGGCTTTCAACTTCCTCAACAAAGATCAGCCCGAACATCATGCCATAGGTGGCAACATTGGATACCAAAAATATGAGGACAAAATACCGCACAAAGGGCTGAAAATGGTCAATGCCAAGTTCATGTCGATAAAGCCCCGCAAGTGCAAACACCGCCACTAGAATTGCAGTGATCCCAGCAATGACAGCGAGAAAATTATCGCGGGCCAGGGTCATGGCATCAAACCGAAGAATTGAAAAAGCAGGGTTCATCGTGTTGCTCTATAAACTATGTATACGCACGGTTCGTGAATATTCTCTAGCGCCCCACATCCATCCGGCAATAACCCACACTAGCAGATATAAAGCGTGCAAAATATATTGCGGTGATGTGATGACGCTTTGCTCAAAGCCAGCTTCCAGCATGATAAGCATGCTGTAAGAGGGGATAAGCGCGAGAAGGCTTCCTAGCAATGGAGGGACGAGATCAAAAAACCCAAGCAGCGGAATGATAAGGATGACCATCGTCACTGACAGATTGACGAGAAAGGCGTTCACCGAATTTGCGCGGGCGACCAAAGCAAAGCCGATTAATGCGGCCGTGATATTGGTCATGATTAAGGAAAACCCCATCAAGGGATAATTCAACTGGCCGAGCGTTGCCGCCATGGCGATTGCAGCCCCTGCAAGGGTGCCAAGCAATGCAAATGAAAACACTTTGCCGCTTACATAGACCCAGCCTTGTAACGGCGTTACGCCGAGGGCCGACAATGTCTTGCCATCGCGTTCCATCAAAATGAACGCGCCCGTAAAAGCCAAACCGATAATGGCCGGATCAGCAAACAGCACGATAGCAAGCCATTTGGTTGAAAGGGAAAGGGGGATCAATAAATAGGCAACCAGGCCGACGGTGAGGGCCGTAAAGGCGGTTACCGTATAGATGTGCGCGCGCAATTGAAGCAGCATGTCCCAACGCATCATATGCAAGACTTTTTGCATCATCCTTGTGCGGTGCTTTCCAATGTCTGCCCGGTCACAATCTGGAAGACCGCATCAAGGCTAGCTTCCTGACTATGAATGGTATGAATGGTGCGCCCCTTGATGAACTCCAAAAACTCCGGATTGTCGCCAAGATTTTTGAGGGGGAAATTTTGCGAAACCAGCGTGCCAATATCATCGAGCACAACCTCAACGGATCGCTCTCCATGCTGAATTTTCAAAGCCTCTGGGCTGTCAATGGTCACCATTTTGCCATTGGCCAAAAAGCCAACTTGATCGCATAAAAATTCTGCATCATGCATATTATGGGTCGTTAAAATGATCGTTGTGCCTTGCGCGCGCAGATCTGCGATTAAGGTGCGTAAATTTTTCGCCGTTGTCGGGTCAAGACCGGTTGTTGGCTCGTCCAGAAACAAAAGTTCAGGACTGTGTAGCAAAGCGCGCGCAAAATTCAGACGCACTTGCATGCCTTTTGAAAGCTCGCTTGCCCGTTTATCGGCAACGCCCTCTAAGCCAACCATCTCAAGAAGATGGGCCGGGTTTTGCGTCGGCACGCTATATAGCGATGCAAATAGTTTCAGATTTTCAAGCGCTGTTAGTTTTGGATAATGATTGGGCAGTTCAAACCCGACACCGACACGCTCATAAAGCGTATGATCCCAGGCATTACTATCCCGGCCAAGGATGGTCACAGTGCCTTTGTCGATCCGGCGAATTTGCCGCGTTAGAATGCGCTGGACGGTACTCTTGCCAGCACCGGAGGGACCCAGCAGTCCGAAAATTGTGCCGCGCGGAACCCTGAACTGAATATCTTGAATGGTCGGGGTGGTTGCCCCCGCATAGGCAAAGGTAAGATCGCTTACCTCAATGCTATGATCGCGCGGCTGGTTGTTGTTCTTGTTCGCCATAATGACCTATATATGGGGGTATCCGGAGTAAAACGAAATAGCCCAGCATTCGTTGGCTAAGCTTAATCAATGCGGCGTGATTTGGCGCGTTACCCGGCGCCATTATGGCTTGCAAAATAACAGGTAAATGCTGTGCCTTGGGCAAGGCAGGTTTCTATTTGCAGCCCGCCCTGATGTCTGTTGACGATATGTTTGACGATCGCAAGGCCAAGACCGGTGCCGCCGGTTTGACGGCTACGCTCGACATTAACGCGGTAAAATCGTTCGGTGAGGCGAGGAAGATCTGCGCGGTCAATACCGGGGCCGAAATCTCGAACCTGAATATAATTGAGGGACTCTGCGGAGCGTCCAATTCTTGCGGCCACCTGATGAACGCTATCGCCTGCCCGTTGAATGGGCTCTGCGCCGGTCTCAATAGAGGGGGCCTCACCCCGGCCAAGGGTGACCAGGACGCGGGCGGGTTCACCGCCATATTTTAGCGCGTTATGAACAAGGTTTTGGATGGATTGCAAAATCTCATCCCGGTCGCCCAGAATTGTAACATCGGTGGCTGAAGTTTCTGCTTCCTCGTCTTGCTGTAAAATCAGATCGACCATCGCCTCTGATTTTTTAATGATGGGCTGCAACCCTTCAATAACGTCGCCGGTGACTTCCGCTAGATTAATTTCCGTATCGGGAAGAATATGCTCGTTAAGTTCGATGCGCGATAGCGACATCAAATCAGCGACAAGGCGTTGCATGCGCTCAGCCTGTTTTTGCATGATTTTGAGAAATTTCTTGGTTGCCTCAGCATCGTTTTTGGCAGGCCCGCGAAGGGTTTCTATGAAGCCGATGAGAGAGGCTAGGGGCGTTCGCAACTCATGGCTGGCACTGGCGATAAAGTCGACACGCATTTGTTCGACGCGGTGTTCACTCGTTAAATCGCGAATAAAGAGCAGGATTTGGTCGTTTTCATTTCCCTGGTCGAGCAGGGTAACATAAGCCCGGCAAAATCGCGGGACCGACCCAGTTGTGGTAAATTCTACGGTGCGCGGTTTGTGGTCCTGAACAACGGACTCCACGGTTTCGAAAACCGAAGCGGCGCGAATAACTGATGCAACGTGACGCCCTTCTGCATCGGTATTATTGATGAATTCATCGGCCGCCGGATTTGTTGTCATGACGATACTGTCACGATTTAAAATGATGAGGGGTTCGGGCAGAACAAGCGCGACTTTGCGCGCAAGCCGCAATGCCGATAATTCAGATTCCCGGCTGCCAATTTGTTGGCGCACCAAATCCTGAATAGGATTTATCCATTGGCGCTGCTTTGAAAACCGGTAGCGAATGGCGAGCAGTGCGGTAAATGCCCCCCAGATTATCAAGGTTTCACGAAGCGACGTCATGCCCGATAATACGGAAATGACGCCAACCCCGATTGCAATGGCGAGTACCCATAAATAATCAGAGTCACGAAGGCGATTGGCCGAGCGGCGAATATACTCAATTAAGTCTTCCACGCGAACCAATCCCCCGTGCGTTGATTATCCTTACTCGTCATCGCCGCTTTGTTCGGCGATATAGCGATCAATTTCTGCCTCTAGAACCGATAAAGGTATCGCACCATTTGCAAGGACAGCATCGTGGAACGTTCTGATATCAAAATCAGCACCAAGAGCATCATTTGCGCGTTTGCGCAGCTCTCTAATTTTCATTTCGCCAATTTTATAGGCAAGCGCTTGTCCTGGCCACGTAATATATCGGTCAATTTCAGACTTGATATTATGGTCAGACAAAGCGGTGTTTTCGGTCATGAAATCGATTGCTTGCTGGCGTGTCCATCCTTTGGCGTGCATGCCTGTATCAACAACCAAACGGCAGGCGCGCCACATCTCATAGGATAAGCGTCCAAAATTTGCATAAGGGTCCTGGTAAAATCCTACATCAAGGCCGAGCCGTTCTGCATAAAGGCCCCATCCTTCAACGAAGGCGGTAAACCCGCCATAGGCGCGGAAGGGGGGCAAATCGAGTTCTTGCGACAGGGCAATCTGAAAATGGTGACCGGGTACAGCTTCATGCAATGACAATGCTTCCAACTCAAAGAGAGGACGCTGGTCGAGCAATGATGTGTTGATCCGGTAGACACCTGCGCGCGAGCCATCACCGGCAGGGCGTTCATAATAGGCCGTTGTCGTGCCTTCTGCGATATCTGCCGGGACAGGCTTAACCGTATAAGGCATGCGCGGTAGTTTTGTGAATAAACGCGGTAACTCACCATCAATGCGTTTTGAGATGAGAGACGTCTCCGCAATCAATTCTTTTTCAGTCTTTGCATAAAATTGCGGATCGGTGCGCAAAAATGTCTGGAAGTCTTTAAAGCTCCCGTCAAAGTCAACCGACTCGATAATGGTTGCCATCTCGGCACGGATGCGGGCCACTTCACCAAGGCCGACATTATGAATTTCATCAGGGGTCTGGTCCGTTGTTGTGAAAACATTGGCCCGGTACTGATAATATTCAAGTCCATTAGGATAGGTTGAGGCGCCAATATCTTTGCGACATGCGGGAGCATAGTCTGCGTCATAAAAATCCGCATAGCCTTCCCAAGCGGGAATTACTTTGCGTTCAATCGCGCGCCGGGCTTTGCGGGTTTGTGATTTCCATTTGCGTTCGCTGATTGTCGATGGGCGCGTTGCGAAGGGTTTTAAAAAGACACTATCGTCGATATTTTCGGGGATGTGAAACCGGATGGAGTCACTTACACCAACCATCGATTCGCAAGGCTGGGTCCAACCTTCAGCAATACCAGCTTTTAACGTTACAATTGTTTCTGACAGATAGCGCGGCACATCATTCAAACGGGCAATATAGCTGTCATAATCTGCCTCAGTGAAAAAGGGGAGATTATCGGGTAGGCGCGAAAGGTATGTGTGTGGGCCGTTTCTGTTTGTCATTAACAGATATTTGTCGCCATAGTCAGCGCCGCTCAAATCATTGTCCAGATCAAGTTTGAACAATGTCAGCGTCAGCTGGTCTGTCGCGGAAAGTGCGCTTTCATCAATGCTTTCTGCTTGGGTACGAAAACCTTGCAGGGCTTCCAGATTTTGCTCATAGGAGGCCAGCGTGTTGCTAGCCAACCGGTCATCATAATCGCGAACACCCAACGTAGTTGCAAATGTTGGGCTGTTTTTCAAAACATGGTCCCAGTGATTTTCCAACAAACTATCAAAGGCGGATTGCGCCTCTGTTTGCGCCTCGCCCTGGGCCTTCGTTTGGGATTGGGCCAAAGTCGGGGCAGGTGAAAGCATCACTGCACTGATCATTACCAATAGGACTGGCAAGAATTTCCGAGAAAGCATGAGGGTTAGCCTTTCGTAGAGTTTCATCTTTAGAAGGTAATTAAGGTGTTGCTTTTGTCTGAAGGTTAAGCGGGCTTTCGAATGAGCCAGGAAAATACCAGCCCGCCTACCGCGCCTGCGAGCATTTGTAAGGAAAATCCAATCGCTCCGCGTGCGCCTGCAATCGGGGTAATGTCGAAATTGTGTGACATAAGCCAGAGCATAACGCCGATGGCACTTGCGCCCGCTAAGGGATAGGCAATGGGGGCGAGCGGGGTAATCACCCGCTTCAAAATGGCGGCAACGCTAAATCCCAACAATAACGTCACCGCGATAATGACCGGGAACATGCCGACGGTTAGCGCAAAGCCGCGCATATCCGCGATAATGGTCCGCAAATGGGCCGTCAGGGGGATTTCAGCCCCAATTCCCGCCAGCTGCGCCAAGACCGTTTCTGTGTGGAAGAAGCTTGCCAGCAAAAATGTCGTAACAATGCTGGCCAAAAATGCTCCGATTAAGCGCAAGACAGAACCCACCATGATGATGCTTATACCCTGTTAATAGTGCTGGTCGCATGCAATCGCATATCAAGACAGAGGCGGGCAACTGACACGAGCCTAAAAAGGCGTTATAGAACTTTAGGCAGACAAGAACAAATCTATTCATTATGGCCGATGATCAAGGGGCGATGGTGACCGGACGCACAGAAAGACACACTATGAAATTCCCATTTTTACAGATCGCGCTGGCTTTCACCCTTATTGTCTCCGCCATATCGAGTATGGCCTCAATATCTGCTCAGGCGGCACAGTCAGATGACCTCTTTACCGTCGAATCGGTTGCCGAGGGGCTGGACCATCCTTGGTCAATCGCGTTTTTGCCCGATGGCGATATGTTGGTGACAGAGCGTGCAGGTCGGGTGCGCGTGATCCGCGATGGTCAATTGCTGGACGCGCCAATTGCCAATACCCCTGACACCTATGTGGAGGGGCAGGGCGGCTATTTCGATATCCTGCCGGACCCCGCATTTGCGACAAATCGCTTAGTATATTTATCCTTCGCCCATGGCGATGCCAATGCCAACACAACGAGAATTGTGCGCGCGCAGCTGATCGACAATGCCTTCGTCAATCGCGAGGTGATTTTTGATACAGCGCCGGAAAAAAGTACCCCAGTCCATTATGGCGGTCGGCTTGCATTTTTACCGGACGCAACCTTGTTGATGACCACTGGTGATGGCTTTGATTTTCGCGAGCAAGCCCAGCGTCTGGAAACCACTCTTGGTAAAACCATCAGGATCAATACTGACGGATCGATCCCGCAGGATAATCCCTTTGTAAACCAATCAGGCGCCAACGCGGCGGTATGGACCTATGGTCACCGCTCCCCGCAAGGGCTCGCCATTGATCCTGCCACCGGCACGGTTTGGCAGAATGAACATGGGCCGCTGGGCGGTGATGAGACGAATATTTTGCGCGCGGGGAAAAATTATGGCTGGCCGATTGCCACGCACGGCATTGATTATTCCGGTGCCAGAATCTCTCCCTTTACTACCTATCCCGGCATGGAAGACCCGGTGCATTTTTGGACGCCGTCCATCGCTGTTAGCAGCTTGGCGGTTTATCGCGGTAGCGCATTTGCCGAGTGGGACGGCGATCTGCTTGCGGGCGCGCTGGCGGGCCGTGCCTTGCATCGATTGACGGTCGAAAATGGAAAGATTGTCGGCGAGCAAAAATTGCTTACCGATCTTGATGCGCGCATTCGCGATGTACGCATTGGCCCTGATGGATTGATCTATATCACAACTGATGATGGGGCGGGGAAGGTCATTCGGCTCATTCCCAATTAAAGCGACAAGCTTACCGCTATAGAATTTTTTGCGCGGCAGAAAATAGCGCGCGCGATTTGTGAATGCATTCTTGATATTCCGCTTGCGGATCGCTATCGGCAACAATTCCGGCTCCCGCCTGAACATGCATAACGCCCTCGCTTACCAATGCGGTTCGCAATGTAATGGCCGTATCCACATCCCCGCCAGCGGAAAAATATCCAATTGCGCCGGCATAGCTATGCCGGTTTTCATTTTCGAGCTCATCGATAATTTCCATGGCGCGAATTTTCGGTGCGCCCGAAACGGTGCCTGCGGGAAAGCCCGCCATGACAGCGTCCACCGGAGAGGTATTTTCATCAAGATTGCCGACAACGTTGGAGACGATATGCATGACATGGCTATAGCGTTCAACAACGAAGCTTTCCGTTACCGAGACACTGCCGATTGTTGCGGCCCGTCCCACATCATTTCGCCCAAGATCGAGCAGCATAAGATGTTCTGCGCGCTCTTTAGGGTCTGCCAAAAGGTCGGCTTCAAGAGCTTTATCTTCCGCCGGTGTTGCGCCGCGCGGGCGCGTTCCCGCAATTGGGCGAACGGTGATCTCTCCACCTCGAACCCGGACAAGAATTTCCGGGCTTGAGCCAACAATTGCATGATCTTCGAAATTTAAAAAATATAAAAAGGGCGACGGGTTCTCGCGCCGTAGTGATCGATAAAGTTCAAAGGCGGGTTTTGGAAATGGTGCCTGGAAGCGTTGGCTTAGGACGACCTGAAAAATATCCCCGGCATTAATATAATCTTTGGCGCGGTTGACCTTTTCAATATAGGCGTCTTTTGTGGTGTTCGATTGAATATCGAGTTTATCAGTATCGGGAGTTTTTACACAATTGCTGCCGGGTGTGCGTCGTGCATCCGTTGGAACGGGGGCTTGGAGTTTTTCTATTGCGCCGTCCAATCGCGATTGCGCGCTCGCCCATAACTCTTCCGGCGATTGGCCAGCGGCCGGGCGCACCGGCGTTGCGATTGTCATTTCTTGACGGATATTATCGAACACAACCACCAAGGTGGGGCGCGAAAAAATAGCATCCGCAATAGGCAAAGCGCGATCTGCCGGGTTTGGTAAATGCTCAACCTCGCGCACCAGATCATAGCCAAAATAGCCGAACAATCCCGCCCCCATCGGCATCATTGTTTCTGGCAGGTCAATCGCGCTTTCGTCGAGCACAGACTTAAAACTATCCAGCACTGGTTTATCGTCAGGCTCAAACTGGTCAAAGCTTTCTAACGCATTGCGGTTTATTTTTGCTTTGCCGCCGGAGGCTTGCCAGATCAAATCGGGTTTAAGGCCGATGATGGAATATCGCCCGAGATTTTCCCCGCCCTCAACCGATTCCAGCAGGAAGGCATAGGGTTGCTTATCGCAAAGTTTTAGAAACGCTGAAACCGGTGTTTCCAGATCGCTTATAATCTGTTTGCTGACAATAGCGGGTCGCCCGTCATGCAGCGCTTTGAGCGTTTGTGCTTTGCCCGCTATAGCATTCGAGCTGTCCGTCACATTTATTACCCGTCTTCGAGTGCGAACATACGGTCGAGCATTGCCTGATTGATTTTCACATCATAGGTTTCTTGCAGCGTATTGACATAAGCGCTGAGCAGTTCCTGATTTAACTGCGTGCCTAAAAATTGTTGAAATCCAGCAAGCTCCGCAGCGCCAATGCCGCCGCGGGTAAACTCAATATCGCGAACTTCGGCAACAATGCGTGTGGATGCATCGCGCGCAGGGCCGGTGACAACTTCGTTGAGATTCGCGCTGAAAATATCGCCAATGGCAATATCTGATAAAGTATCATGGGTTGTCTGATTAATTTGCAGCGCTTCGGTTATGGGGGCGCGGTCGAGGCTTTGCGCAATCGTCTCCAGACTTTCGCCATTTGCGAGCCGGTCGGTGATTTCGGTGGTTTTTGCCAAGACGCGTTCGCGGCGTTCATCGGCGCGCCAAGCTTGGTCCACTTCGCCGCGAACTTCTTCAAAGGGCTTTACGCGCGGGTCAATTATTGAATCGACCCCGACAAATAAATAGCCGCCATCATCTGCAAGTTGGATAAGTTCAGATCCTTCTCCGCCTTCATCCAGATTAAACGCCTCCTCCAGCGCTTCGACGGGAATGTCATTCAGGATTGCACCGTCCGGGGTCAGGCTGAACTGATCAACCGGACCGAATTGGCGCAGGGGAATGCCTGCCGCCTCGGCCGCTTGTTGAAGGTCGCCCCCTTCATCACGCGAGCGTTCAATCGTGTCGATGGCATCGAAAATATCTTGTTCGATTTCACGCGACAGGGACGCTGTTTCCAGTTCTTCTCGCACGCTTTCAAAACTATCCGTAGACGCAGGAACAATGTCCACAAGCTGGAGAACGGTTGAGCCAAACACATTTTTGACCGCATCTGGAATATCCCCAACCTCCAATCCCGGCGCAAAGGCAGCTTCGCGAACCTGCGCATCAAGGATTTCATCAGGTGTGACTTCGGCGAGGGTTGCCGCCTCAAGGGTTAGGCCGCGCTCAATGGCAATCGCCTCAAAAGGCTCGCCCAACCGCAACCGTTCAACAACGGCAAGCGCATCGGCCTCATTTGGATAGGTCAGCTGATATAATGTCCGGCGTTCTGGTTTTTGATAGCGCGCAATATTGGTCTCATAGAGTTTTTGTAAGTCTTCTTCGGGAACAGTGCGTCCATCCTGAAAATCTTGATTGCGCAAAAAGGCAATGGACATGGTGCGATATTCCGGGGCGGTGAAATTATCTTCATTGTCTGCGTACCATGTCTGCAAATCCTCGTCGGTGGGCTCGATAGCCGTGCCCGCCATGGCATCGGTAACAGAAATCCAGGTGATCCGGCGCTGATCGGTTTGGCGTGCCAGATAAACATCGGCCAAGGCGCGCGGGGCAAAGGGGCCGGTACTGATGGCTTGAACCAGATTTTGCTGCACCAGATCGGCGCGGATCATCGTATCAAACTGGCTTGGCGACAGGTTGTTTTGCTGGAGAATGCGTTGTAGCTGCGCTTCGTCAAATTTTCCCGTCAGGCTGTTTTGAAATGTTTCTTCACGGCCTAAAATCTCTCTGATCAAGGTGCGGGGCATCACCAGACCCAGCTTGCCCGCCTCGACGCGTAGTGCGGAGCGAATGGCTAAATCCTGAACGATGCGATCTTGCAGGCCGCTGGTAAGGGCTTCTTCGCGTGTATAGGCGCGCCCGGACTGGCGTTGCAGATTTAGGATTTCGCGGTTGAAGACATTTTGGACCTCGCGCTGGGTAACGGTAACATTGCCAACTTTGATTGGGTCTTGCGCACCAAAATTCTGCAAACTCGGCACACCAACTACAGAGAATGCTGCAATCCCAACAATGGCGAACATCCAGGCCACTACACCTTTGAGGGCACCGCGGATATTATTGAGCATAAAAGGCATGGGACAAGCTTCCTAGTCTGGCGCGCCACCCGGCGCGGTTAAAGGCATGATCACGCCTTTTACTACAGGCGTGCAATAGTACAAGCTCCCTACATGAGCCCTTACGGTAGAGGCCGCTCGGCCGCGCACAGGCACAGCGTTTATCGGCGTTCAAGCAAAATCCGGATAATGATAACCGTGCCGACAATCGCCCACACCGTATTGAGGGCAACAAAGGGCCAGGCGGTATTGGCAAACGCATTGATGACCAGAAAAATCGCAGCAACGATATTGATAGCCTGATAGGTGAGGCTGCGCGGGTTGAGCCGCCCTGTAGAAATCAGGGCATAACTTGCCAGCAGCATACTAATTCCTACCCAACCGAGCAGCGTAGCAAGGGTCATGGGGCACCATAGCGTTCCCGCCAATCGGCGATGTGATCGTCTTCGATCTTGGAAAATAAAATATCAGGCGGTGAGAATTCAGCGCCCGCTTTGAAATGGGTCAGCGCTTGTGCCGCGTCATCGGGCCACGATAGCGCCTCATCTGCCTCATTGAAGATTTCGCGCATGCGCGCCGCGGTAAAGGGAATGATGGGCTCGCTTAATATCGCAAAAAGGCGGATCAGATTGAGACCAGTGCGCACGCTGACCGCGGCTTTTTCAGGATCGGTTTTGAACGCAGTCCAGGGCGCGGCCTCTTGTAAATATTCATTGCCCGCCACCCAGATCGATCGCAACTCCGCGCATGCCTTGCGAAACTCCATCGCCTCCAGGCTTTGGGTATAGTTTTCGATTTTTTCCGAAAGTGTTTTCGCCAGTGCCTCTTCAAGCGGGCCCGGCGCACTGCCGTCGGGCAGAGCGGCTCCATATTTGGATACGCAAAACCGGGTGACCCGGTTGACGAAATTGCCCAGCACATCGGAAAGGTCTTTATTCACAACCCCGGCAAAATGCTCGAGTGTAAAAGAGGTGTCATCGCTTTCCGGCGCATTCGACATGAGATACCAGCGCCAATAATCAGCGGGCAATATCTCCAGCGCCTGATCCATAAAGATGCCGCGTTTTTCACTTGTTGAAAATTTGCCGCCATACCAGGTCAGCCAATTTAGCGATTTCAACGTATCAACGGTCTTCCACGGTTCGCCTGATCCAAGCAGCGTCGCGGGAAAGCTAACGGTGTGAAAGGCAACATTATCTTTGCCCATAAATTCAACATAGCGCACATCGTCTGCGCCCTGATCAAGACGCCACCATCGTTGCCAATCATCGCCATTGGCCTCGGCCCATTCCTGGGTTGCGGCGATATATTCGATCGGGGCATCAAACCAGACATAAAAAACTTTATCTTCAAAACCGGCGCGCGGTTTGCCGTTTCTTGTAACCGGAATCCCCCACTTCAAGTCGCGGGTGATGGCGCGATCGCGCAGGCCCTCTTTCAACCACTTATTGGCAATCGACAGGGTGAGGGCGGGAAAGCTGGTTTTTGTTGCAAGCCAGCGTTCGATTTCTTCTTGTTGCTTTGATTGCAATAAATAAAGGTGCGTGGTCTCGCGCACCTCAACATCGCGCGAGCCCGAAACCGCCGAATAGGGATCTTTTAAATCAACCGGGTCGAGCAAGCGCCCGCAACTGTCACATTGGTCGCCGCGGGCTTTTTCATAGCCGCAATGGGGGCAGGTGCCTTCGACATAGCGATCCGGCAAAAAGCGCTGATCAGCGTTGGAATAAACCTGCTTGTCGGTGCGCGGTTCGATTAATCCATTGTCTTCCAGCCGGTCGGCAAAATGGCGCGTGAGGGCGTGATTTGCCGGATTGGATGAGCGGCCAAAATGGTCAAATGACAGGCCAAAAGCCTCGCCCGCGCGCGCCTGAATTTGATGTTGCTCTGCGCAATAGTCAGCCACGTCCATACCGGCCTGGGCTGCTGCAAGCTCTGCGGGGGTGCCATGCTCATCGGTTGCGCAGATATAGACAGTTTCATGGCCGCGTTGCCGGCAAAACCGGGCATAGACATCGGCTGGCAGCATGGAGCCGACAAGATTGCCCAGATGTTTAATGCCATTAATGTACGGCAAGGCGGAGGTGATCAGAATACGGGCCATAGGTTCCAGGGGGGCCAAGGGAAGGGAGCAGGCGAGAGGCCATCGATATCGTCATTTTCCCTTGGTGCAAAGTATAAGATTGCAGTGAGGGCGGGGTTCACGCGTGTAATCACGAAAATGTTGGGAATCGTGTCTTGCAAGTTGCCTTAGCGGTGGAAGATAGTCCCCCTAAATTCAACTCGAAGACTATAGGAGAAGGTGGTCATGCGCAGTAACATTCGAGAAAATTCAATTTTATCAACAGTTAAGGCCAATCATGGCTCGATCACAGCAATTAAGTCTGCGATTCTACCTGTTCTTGGCGCGGCATCCCTTACGTTCGGCGCAGCGCAAGCTCAAACCGAAGCCCCAACTCAGGCGAGCTTGACTGAGATCGACAGCACAGAAAATCTCGGTGCCGCTCCCGCTGCTGAACCACTGACCGGAATTGCACAATTTTCGGCCTTCAACGCCGACAGCCAGAGCACGATTAATTATGAGCAAGTCAATGTTTATATCGAAGCGGTTTCCGTGCAATCGCGGGGGCGGGTGAAATTCCGCTATGACGCCATCGGCGGACAAGCTAAACCCTTCCTTGACGGTGTTATCAATTTTCTTGAGGCCCAAGACCCAACCCAGTTTAACCGCGATGAGCAGCTGGCTTACTGGTTGAACTTCCGCAACTTGCTTGTGCTTCAGTCTATTGCCGATACGTCGCGTCGCCGTTCGCTGGCGACGAAACGCGGCACGCTGGGCGAGCCTGGTTCAATGTGGACTGAAAAAAGAACGAGCGTGAACGGCGAACGCCTTTCCATCGATGATATTGAACGCGGGATCATTCTGGCAAATTGGGAAGACCCGAATATTTTATACGGCCTTTATCAAGGGGTTCGCGGCGGCCCGGCCTATCCAGCGACTTCATTTTCAGGCGCAACCGTCACGCAAGAATTGGTCAGCGCTGCGCGCGCATCGGTTAATGCGCGCAACACGGTTAAGATTAGAAA
>CAYQXV010000014.1:49785-66465 GCA_964421675.1 uncultured Caulobacterales bacterium | reverse complement strand
CTATGGGCGGAGCGTTTCAAAAAACAGCAAATCACCACGCTGGACTCTAATTTGAACCGGCCCAGCATTTTCACTTCTAAGGTTGCGTAATTTCGCAATCGCGCTTTCTGCACGGGTGACTTTCACCCAGCCAATTTCCAAAATCACATCACCTGGCTGCAATATCCCGGCAGCTTCGCTGTTTGGATCGACGCCGACAATGACCGCGCCTTTAGTGTTTGCTGGCAGGCCATAGCTTTGCAAAATCGTTGGGTTTGCTTCTTCCAGGGTTAGCCCAGAAGCGCGAAGCCCATCCGGCAGGCCGCCTGAAACGTCGGATAAAAGATTTGTCTCCCGGCGTTCCAGGGTTACTGAGACCGATATTGATTTGCCGTTTCGCAGAATTGCAACCGGCACGGTCGATCCCACCGGAGAGGCTGCAACGGCGCGGCTCAACTCACGGCTATTGTTCACCGGGCGACGGTTAAACGCTGTAATGATATCTTTGGGACGAATGCCCGCACGCTCAGCGGGGCTTTGCGGCGTAACGCGTGTTACCAGCGCACCGCGCGGGCGATCAAACCCAGCGGTTCGGGCTTGTTCTATGGTCAGCTCATTAACGCCAACGCCAAGATAGCCGCGCCGGGTTTCCCCAAATTCCAACAATTGTCCCACAATCTGCGATGCCAGATCGGCCGGTATGGAAAATCCAACCCCAACAGATCCGCCAGTTTGGGAATAGATGGCCGTGTTCACGCCAATCACCTCGCCGCGCATACTAAATAAGGGCCCGCCAGAATTACCACGATTAATCGCGGCATCGGTTTGAATGTAATCGTCATAGATGGAAGATTCGATATCGCGATTTCGCGCAGAGATAATCCCGACGCTTACCGAGCCACCAAGGCCAAACGGATTACCAATCGCCATCACCCACTCGCCGACGCGGGCCTTTTCAGAACTTCCCCATTTTACGGAAGAAAAGCGACGTCCAGCATTGACGATCTCCAAGACGGCAAGATCGGTATCCTGATCAGCGCCGCGCACCTGCGCATCATATTCGCGGCCATCGGCCAAGATTACCTTGATCGCCGTTGCGTTGCGAATAACGTGATTATTGGTAACAACGATCCCTGATGGATCAATGATAAATCCTGAGCCCAGCGAGTTTGATTTTTGCTGTCCGAATTTTTTCTGCAACTGCTCTAATTCGCCGCCAAGGTTACCGACGCCGCGAACTTCCTGCGTGGTTGAGATATTGACCACCGCCGGGCTGAGACGCTCTGCGAGGTCCGCAAAATTACTTGGTGTACCGCGCTGAACCGCATGGGCTTGTTGAAGGCCAACACCGCCCGTAGGCGAAATCGCAAACGCCGCAATCACGGCGCCGCAAGCGGCCAACGCACGCCCTTTAGCAAAAAACTGACGGAAGGGTGTTCGTGCAAATGAAAAAACCGGGTTCATGGAATACCTCATTAAACCGCTAAGAGCTGCAAATCACAGAAGAGGGCAGAATAGCCCAGACTATGGGCCACGCCAAGCCCGCCCCAAGATGCAAGATAGTGTCCTAAAAATGGGTCAAAAATAGGCCGGAATAGCCGGCCCCGCCCGCTAAAATACCGCTATGCCCCGCGCCCTATAGCACGGCGCAGAACGATGGGGCCACACATGGTTGGCGGTTATACTTATATCATTGAAAAACAATAGCTTACGCTATTCTTCACAGATACGCTGTATCGTCTTTTAGTTACGACCACCATCAAGGCTATTGAAGTAGCGGAAAAATTCACTTTCCGGTGACAATAAGATGGTTGTCTCGCCCTTCAACAATGCCTCTTCATAGGCTTGCAGGGAGCGATAAAACGCAAAGAACTCAGGGTCTCTATTATAGGCTTCATTGAAGACCGCATTTCGCGTTGCATCCGCATCACCGCGAACCTCTAGCGATTTACGGTTTGCATCAGCCAGAATTTCTGCGCGACGGCGCTCCGCTGTCGCTCTGATTTCTGTTGAATCCCGCGCGCCTTCAGAACGGATCTTCTGGGCGATTTCCTGACGCTTTGCACGCATCTGATCATAGACCGTCTCGGCGATATCTTCAGGATAATCAGCTTTGCGGATTTTGACATCGATGATCTCAACACCAAATTTGCGCACCTCAGCCTGCATCCGGGTCTCAATTAAGGTCATTAACTCCGCACGCAGATTGGTCACAATATCTTCGATTGTCACCTCACCAAGGGTCTGGCGTAGCGCGTTACGCATAACCTGCTCAATACCGTTCTGACCGTTCTGCTTAAACCCTGCCCAATTGCTCGCGCCAGATTTGAAGCTTTCATAATAGAGCTGCGGGTCGGTAATTCTGTAGCGCGTGAACGCATCCACCGTTAAGCGTTCCTGACGAACATCGGAAATCTCAACATCACGATCGAGATCATATTCGAGAATACGCTTGTCGATTTTTACAACATTGGCGATTGGCACTTTGAAATGCAAACCCGCCTTGTCCTCAACACTTTTAGGTTCACCAAAAAGCAGAGTGATTGCAGTTTCGGTTTCTTTCACAACAAAGATGGACCGATCTACAACAACGAAGATCACAAGAAGGATTAAACCAAGGCCGACTAATTTATTTGCGCTCATGGGGCGTCTCTTTTTTTTAAGTAGTTTATCGTCGTTAAAACAAAATAAGCAGGATCTAGTTGCCGCCTGCGCGTTGCAACTCATTCAAAGGCAGATAAGGAACGATGCCATTACCGGCCTGTTCATCAATGACGATCTTGTTCATCTTAGCGAGCACGCGCTCTGTCGTTTCAAGATACATGCGTTGCCGCGTTACTTGTTTGGCTTTCAAATATTCCTCAAGAATTTTCGTAAAGCGTCCTGCCTGACCAATCGCTTCGGCCTCTGTCTGAGCGGCATAGGCTTTTGCTTCTTGTTCAATCTTCAAGGCCTGACCTTGGGCCACCGGAACAATCTGGTTAGCGTCTCGCGTGGCTTCGTTGATCATCTGGTTTTTCTCATTACCAGCACGCACCACATCAGCAAACGCATCGCGCACCGCGGCGGGAGGTTCGGGGCGTTCAATGTTCACCCGTTCAACCTGAATGCCGCTACCATAGTCATCAAGGACTTGCTGAATACGCTCACGGGTCTGCTCATTTACCGCCAGCTGACCGCTGGTGATGATCGGGTCAAGTTCCTGACCGCCAACTGTCTCACGCATCGCCGCCTCGGCAACCGCTGTCACGGTGCCTTTTGGGTCTTCAATATTAAAAACAAATTTTGCTGCATTGGGAAGTTCACCGGCAGGCACTGCGCCTTGACGAATACGCCAATTCACCGTGAAAGAAATGTCGACAATATTGCGATCGCTGGTGAGCATTAAATTTTCGGTTGGCCGGTCAGTGTCTTCACCAATATAGCCAACGTAACTTGTTTGCTGATTTCTGACATCTACCAGCTCAATATTTTGAAACAATGGGGCATGCCATTTCAGACCGGGACCACTAATCCCGTCAAACTTACCAAATGTTGTTCGAACAGCCTGTTGCGACGCACCAACCTGATAAACGCCAGCGAAAATATATAAAATCCCCGCAATTAACAGACCGACACCCATCATCGGACCGGTAAGTTTGAATTCACCGCCGCCGCCGCTGCCCCCGCCGCGACCACCACGCCCGGGAAAGGCACGCTTTAGCCGCGCGCGCGAGGCTTCGAGCAATTCTTCGAGATCAGGAGGATCGCCTTCACCGCCGCCGCGAACCGGGCGATTGGGGCGACCGCTTCCATTATTATTGCCGCTACCATTGCGCGGGGGCTGACCCCATGGGCCTTGTCCTCCGCCATTGGAATTATTGTGACTGACGGGTTTGCCGTTTTCAGAATTATCGTGCCAGGGCATTTAGTCTCGCTATCGTTAAAGGGGCTGACCCATAATGGTCGCCGCCGAAAAGGCTGGTATTACTGTTAGACGCTATATATGTCACTGAATCCTAAAGGTACAATGGCCAAAACGTATCGCATACACATGTCGACCTAATCGCTGTACCCTAACAGATCAGTTTTTTCCAATAGCATGGCGGCAAAACGAGTAAAATATCATGCCTGACACAAATAATGGGGGCCTGTTAATGGCGGTCCGCAGCGCCCTTGCTGAAATCGCCGATCCCCTGGTGGAAAACGCCAATATTGTTGCCACCGGGCGAATCACTGCGCTTTCCCTGACTGCCGACGATGCGGTCCGCCTGGTGATAGAGGCGCGCGAGGAACCCGATGCACTATTTGATGCCATGGTTGAGCGCGCCAAAAAGACGGTTGGCGCGGTGCCGGGACTTACCCGTCTGCAGGTCATCGCCACGCGCCATAGCACTGCCGCGCGTCAAACTGGCGCTCCTGCTCAGCAAAATACAATGCGCCCCTCCCCGGCCGCCCCGCCGCAGGGCGCCGCTGGTGGTCATGCCAATCCGTTAGGGCTTTCCAAGCAGGGCGGCCCCAATCAGGGACCGGGTAAAAAGAGCGCGCCGAAACCGGACTTAAAAGATGCGCTCAGCGATGTTGGGCACGTCATTGCGATTGCTTCGGGCAAAGGCGGCGTTGGTAAATCGACCATAACCGTCAACCTTGCGCGCGCCTTGCAAGATGCCGGTCATCGGGTCGGCATTCTTGATTGCGATATTTACGGCCCTTCCCTGCCGACCCTGCTTGGCATTGAGGGAAAGCCGACCATGGCCGATGGTAAAATTCAGCCCGTCGATGCTCAAGGCATCAAGGCAATGTCGATTGGCTGGCTTGTCGATACAGATAAAGCACTTGCCTGGCGCGGGCCCATGGTGATGGGGGCTGTTCGGCAAATGATCACCGACGTTGCCTGGCCAGCGCTTGATTTTCTATTGATTGACACTCCCCCCGGCACGGGCGATGCGCATTTGACGCTGGCGCAATCAGGCCGCATTGACGGTGTTGTGATTGTAACCACGCCCCAGGAGATGGCGCTAACGGATGTGCGGCGCGGTCTTGCTTTTTTTCAGCGCACAAATGTTCCAGTCATTGGATTGATCGAGAATATGGCATGGCTGGAATTGCCCGATGGCACACGCCAATTCATTTTTGGTGAAGGCGGGGGTAAACGCATGGCCGATGAGCTGGAGATAGAGCTGCTCGGCTCAATCGCCTTGGAGCCATCAATGGTAAGTGCAAGCGATCAAGGGGAACGTTTTGTCACGACCTCACAAAGCAAAGCAGCGATTTCTTTGCGAGAAATTGCCGGATCGATTGCAGGCAAAACAATAGCGCCAAAACGCTGATAGTTTTAAAAACGTCCATAGCGCGCTGCCAGCACCGTGCCCACCGCCGGTAACAGCACCAGCATGATCATCACCATGACGAGAAACTGCGTTGCAACCATTGCCGCATTCTCCCAAAAGCCGGAGAGATCAGCGATCACCAAAAGTCCCAAAATGGACCCGCACATTAGCGCATAGGGACCGATAGCGGTTCGCACCAACGCGCTGACCACCAGCCGGGGACGCTTTTCACCTGCGCTAATATCGCGAAACCGGATCAACACCCCAAAAAGCGAAAGGACCCCAAGAGCCGGTGCCATGAGCTGTTCGCCCACAAAAAGGCGGGCCGCACTGTCGATCCCAGCAAGCCCCGACGAAATTATCAAGCTCATCGTCAACATTATTGTTGCGAGAATAAATGCCCGTAACGATAAAAAGACGATGCCAGCCAGCACGACACCAACAAGTACGAAGATCGTCTCAAAAGGGGTTGGGCGCAACGGATTGCTGGCCGTGATAACGACGGAAAAGATCGCGGTCACAAATATCAATCCGTAGGCAGATGGATTGGGTAGGAAACGACGCACCACACGCCATACAGCCGCAAATCCGGGTGGTTCAAAATCGACGGTTTCACGGATCAAACTATCATCAAGGACATGATCAGGGGCATGATCGGGGCCACCATCTGCCCCGCCATCGAGAACTGGCTTTTTGGCCAGCAACCACAGCGAGCCCGGTAATACCAAAAGCGCGCCAATGCCGGCAAAAGCGCTGGCGATGGTAAGAAAAAGAGGAAACAAAGTCTCGCCCGCACTGACGACGGAAAGTCCATACATGACAGCGGTAAGAGCCAATCCAAAGATCAAGCCCGCTAAGGTCCCATTGACAGTTTCAATGGCCCGGTCGCGCGGCTCCCGGCGCACGGCTCTGTTTTGCACGAAGGTCAGCAGCAAGGTGGTGACAATGATGGTCCCCAGCGAGATTGCAAACACGCATGCTGCAGCAATCAATGTTTCAAGGGCGGGCGTTTGAGCGAATAAACCAAGGCGCGCGGCCAATCCTGCAATCGCAAATAACGCACCCACAAGAACAGGCGGCCCGACAAACACCGACCGCGGCAAAGGGGGACACCAAACGACACCCCAACTCATTAATCCAAGCGCGGCGGACAGGTGTAGAAAGTTCTCCGCACTAAACCCGCCTTCAGGTTCATAGCCAACCCAATCGGGGCCCGCGAGGAGAATGGCAAGACCGGAAATCATCCCGCCAAGACCGGCAAGGCGCGCGGTCATTGTGCCCAGAAAAATTGCCCTAAGCGCAATCGGCAGTAGCATGATAAACACCACGCCCAATGCAAATACGATCAATGAAGCAAGATAGTCCGTACTCGGTTGTGTTTGTGAAAATTCATCAGAAACAAGCCCCGTAATGGCAAGCATCGCAAAGCCCGCAAGCACCAATGCACTATTGACGAGCGGACGATCGACAATGGCGCGTGCCAGCATACTATAACGCGGTGTATAACGTTGTGCGCTCACATGGGCCGCTATTCGGGCAGGTCGATCTCCAGGATCGCCATATTGAAGTCATATGATACATCGCCCTCTTCATCATCTTTGAAGAGAACACCAATAAATTCATCGCCCATATAAACTTCTGCGCTGTCGTCTTTATTACTGCGCCCACGCACCTCAAAATTATCAACACCGAACTTTTCGGAGAGATATTTTTGCAGCTTGGCAATTTCTGTTGCGTTCATGGCTAGCGCTCCTGATCCATGGGCCCATCCTCACACAAAAGGAGGGATATCCGAGACAATGCAACCCCGGCGACGGTGACATGTAATGAGTTTTTCATGCGCGAACAAGACCGCTACAGGGGGGATATTGCCGATTATTGCAGGAATTTTTCAACTTGCGCGGCTGGAGCCTCAAACCCGTCACTTGCAGCCTATGATTGCCCAATCATTTGGTCGTTAAGCGGCGAAAAGCTCGCTATGTGACAACCCATCCCTTGCCGAGCAATATTAATCTATGGCACGTGCGGGGGCGCTTGCTCTGTGACACTGGCGGGTTAGCGCGACGCTCAAGGAGATGATGATGATCCCGTTAAAGCCTCAATTTTCAGTGAGCCTCTTGCCGCTCACCGGTCTTATCGTCCTATCGGCGATCATCGCAGCCTGCTCAGACAATGGCTCTTCGCCTAGCCGCGACTTATCAGAGCAGAGTCATGCGGGCGCGCAACCGCGCGAGCTTCATTCTGAAGATGTTTGTAAAAATGCATCCGCCGGAGCGGTTTCAGTGCACGATCGTTGGGTTCGTGTGACCCGCGCAAACCAGAATATCACGGCAGCCTATTTTACCATTTGTAACAAAACTGGCCGCGATCTTACCTTGACCTCGGCAACCTCCCCTGCGGCCAAAGCCGTTGAGATCCACCAAACCTCACAAGATGATCAAGGCAGAATGCGCATGCGGCCCGTGACGAATGTACCGCTTGCGCAAAATTCCCACCAAGCGCTCAGTCCCGGCGGAATGCATATTATGATGATCGGATTAAGTGAGCCGATTTTGGAAGGAAGCGCACTCCCAATGACCCTGATGTTCGACGGCGATCACGCGCCGATAGAAATTTCACTTCCCGCTCAAACCGGACCGGTCAATTCAACCGACCATCAAACCAAGCATAATCAAACTGAGCATCATTCGGGCAGCTGAATTTCAACGCCGTCAATAATCACCACTTTGCCCTCATCATCGATGATAACCTCAACATCACTTGCTGAGTGTTTTTCAACTTCATCGACGCCGCATGCCGTTCTAATGGTGGCCCATTGTTCATCCGTAAACAAACGGCGTGTTGACGGGCGAGATTGCTCAAGCGCACGTTTTATCCGACCATCTGTATCAGGATGGGTGAGTAACCATTCGGGGACGTCAACATCTGCGTCAAATCCCTCAGTCAGCGGTTCAGAAAACTGCTCAATTGCCTCAAAGGAGCGTGCAAGCGCTGCCGGATCAAGACCCATCGCCAACATAATTTCATAAGCGGTTTCGTCAGCGCGCGTTTCTTGCCCTCGCGAATAGCGCAATTGATTGAGCCGCGAAGAAATAAGCACAGTTTGTTGTGCCAATGTTGGTCCACCGATAACCACCGTAAGAACCACTCCGAGACCGTTACTTTGGTAAAAGGCTTGCATGCTATCACGGGCACGCACATGTCCAAGCTCATGCGTGATGACGCCCATAAACGCTTCCTGATCATCCTCCACCGCTTTTAACAGACCCTTTGTTGCCATGACCTGTCCGCCAGGCAGAGCGAAGGCATTTGGAACCTCCCAATCAATAAATTGGAATGTGATGGGAAATCCTACCTCACCCGTTTCTGCAATTTCATTGATGACCGGCATTAAGGTGCGTATCGCCGGTTCGGCATCATCACAAAAAAACAAACTGGCCTGAGACGCCATCGTCTCACCCATTTTGATTTCAAACTCTTTTGGGGTCGCCCTGGCAAGCGGTCCAGAAGCGACGGGTACACCAATAAAAATGACCCAGCCAATGAGCGCGCTCACAATCGTCAGGCCCGTTACCAAACTTAACAAACGGCGCCGCTCGCGTTTTCCGCTTAACACAATCGGGGCAAATTGATTGATCTGGCTTGCCGCATCAAGCGGCACTACAAGAGTGGCATCCCCTGCTGAGAGGTTGTTCAAGCGCATCCGGTCTTGGCCTAAATGCTCAAGACGAACATCGCGCCACAGCCAGTGCCAACTCCCCTCACCTTCGCCGGGAACGGCATCCATTGAGATACCATCGGGATCAAAGGCGACAGTGACAATGTGCTCGTCGGCTGTTTTACCGTCAAAGAAACGCCCGCGAAAAGGGCCCGTTTGTTGATTATTTTGATGTTGAGTATTTTGGGTCATTTGAAAAACCGCATTACAAGGTCAAAGCCATCTGCCAATCCCTCGCCCTGACGAGGCGCACCGATCCGGCTCTGCCCAATTGTTGCAAAATCAATCGTGCCATGCAGCGAGGTCCGGTTTGCGATACATCTCCACATGCGCATCTGCGCAGGCATAAAAGCAACACCAGCAGAGATGAAAATAAGGAGTCCATTGGTAAGGGAAATCCAAGCCATATCTAGGGTGGTGATTCGGTTGGTAAGCGATATGGAGCCAACGCGAATGCTCTTGAAAATTCGCCGAGTCATCACCGCGCGATGCCAGCTAAAGATTGCAAAACTTAAAAATCCCAACAGGCCGAGGCTGGCAAAATATAACGAAGATCCCCAAAAATTATGTGATACAAATGGACTTAGCTGACTTTCGTTAATCGTGACTTCAACGGATAGAAACAATATCTCGCTTAATATTGGCCACAAGAAAACAGTCAAAGCGACAAAGCTAATCCAGCTTAGGGCAAAGCTTAGATAGACCGGCTCTTTTTTTGCCTCGGGCGTATCTTCAAATCGAATTTTCTGATCGCCAAAATAGGCGGCTGACCATAAACGACGCGAAAGTGCGATACGCGCGGCCGGTGCGTACCATCCAAGGGTAATTATCGTTAAAACACCATACCAGAAATTTACCCACCCATAGCCAAAGGCCGAGCCAGTTTGCGCAAAGTGGATGCTACGCAACCGTGTGCGCGAAAGATGATATCGGCGCGCCAAATAAATCGCGACACCAAACATAAACAGCAAAAAAACGGAGAGCACTGTTAAAATGATGGAGACCATGCCCCTCTCAAACAGTGAGCGAACTGCAAAAACCAACACATAAAACGGCAGCAAAAATGTAAAGATTGCCATCACGAAGCCGATAAACAGCTCCCTGCCCGACCCGGTATAGGTCAGCGGTTCATCACCGATCATGGTATCGGACCAAAGCTGGTGCCGAAATTGTGTGCGCCCCCAAAACCGAAAGGTGGTCAGCGTGATGATGCTTAAAAAGGTGGTGTAAAACCCAATCCAGAACATTCGCCGGTATCGCGAGTGATTGCGAACCGGCAAGCTCGTTTCCGCATCAACTGGCCCATAAAACTTCTGGCCCAGCCCGTCATTAAAATTATCCATGAATGCCCCTAGCCAACCCAAATCCCTTTTCGAGGGTAGACATCTTTATGACCAGGGTCAAAACACGTTTTTATTGACTGCTTTAAAGGGGTTTTTCAGTTTCATGGGCACCGGGAACGTGACCCTTATTGCTGCACCGCAACATGACCTCTTCAGTTAACGCTTTGAAAATCCTTAACAAGCTGTTAGTTTCCATATTCAGTTCAAACGAAGGGAAGGGATTCCTCATGGATATTATGCAACTTTTATTAAGCGGTGCCGGCGGTGCTATTATTGGCCCAATCGTTTCTCAGTTTCTGGGCGGCAGCCAATCAGGCATGGTTGGCCGTATCGTGTCCGGTATTGCCGGGGGCGTTGGCGCGGGCGCTGGTGCGGATGCAGCTGGCATCGGCGCACTGCTTGGCAGCGGGGAAGTCATGCAGATGGCTCAGTCATTCCTAGAAGGCGGTGTTGGCGGCGGTGCGCTCTCAACAATTGCCGGTATGGTCATGAAAAACAAAGGGTAATTCCCTTTTGATACCGATTCTATTGCTGCGATTATTGCGACGATGATATCGGTTTTGGATCTACTAAAAAGATCTCTTTTCCACCTTTGAGCCCTCATTTTGCTGGGCTCAAAGGTTTTTTTATAGTCAATCCGCCACAACCCCCACAAATCGACGTTGACGGACGCATTTCGCGCGTCTGATCCCTTGTGTGGACTTGCGATATTTGTAAGATTGATGTTCAGAATTGAGTAAGATATGTGGGTTACTAAATAGGTTAACGATCTAGGCTATAGAGATGCTTCAAATGACACGAGTGTCATTCTTCGTTTCTACCTAAAGTTAGCTTGGGCGATTACAACAATTTTACGGCTCCAAAAGGAGCTATTAGGCGAGTGGAAAATAGCATGGACGATTCTGGCATTCCAAAAGATGATGACCTCGATTTCGATGCATTTGTCTCTACGAACGATTTCGGATCTGTTTTCGCAACGAACGGATTGGGCGGGGACTTAAATTTCGATTCATTTGTCTCAACCGTGCTGTCCTTCGAAGAAGCGGCGAACCTCGCAGCGGAAATTACGGTCATCAACGCGGCAAGCGACGGTGTTTTTGCATTCAATAATCCTACGAATGGCTATGACTTTGATAGCTTTGACATGTTCTAGGACTACTCATCATCATCGCATTTTTTATCGATTGCGTTGACCAGTAAGCCGCCCCAATTTTGAGGCGGCTTTATTTTTGGATTGCGTCGAAACGCAAGATGAAACCCGGCCTCAATACACGCCGCACGTTATATTTCGCGCAAAACCCGCGCAGTCTCTTCTGGCGCGACATCAACGGTGAACAGACCTGTTGCCTGCTCAACAGAGGCCAAATATTTCACCTTATCGGCTGACCGTAAAATCGGATAAAATTGTGCGGTAAAATGCCAGTCTGCATGTGCTGACCCATTATTAGGCGCTGCATGGAGGCTAAACATGTATGGGCAATCGCGGCCAAAGAAGCGATCATAGCGTGCGGTGACCTCACCAATAGCCTGTGCAAATGCCTCAATTTCATCGCTCGTAAATTCGCAGAGATGCTTTCGCTTTTGCAGGGGCGCAACCCATACCTCATAAGGAAAGCGTGCAAATGGCGGGGCAAACGCGCTAACGCCGCCCTGTTCAAAAATTTCATAATCGCCGCGCCATGCCGCAAGGTGCCTGGCAAAATCATACCCCTCTTCAAACGCTTGCGCGGCGCGCATTTGAACGGCGGGCACTTGCGAAAATGCGTATAATTGCCCGTGCGGGTGGAACAAAGTCACCCCAACTTCTTCACCGCGATTTTCAAAGGGTAAAACATAGTGCGCACCGCTGGAAAACAAATCTTCATACCGATCGATCCACGCATGGACAAGCAACCTTCGCGCCACCGCGCTCAATGTCGCCATGCTGCCTGTCGATTGCGGTGTGTAAACGATCACCTCACACCGGCCCGTTGCGCGCGCACTCTTCACTCCGCTAATTTGCGTATCTGCCGGGCCAGGATCTGCACTAAAACTGGGGAAACGATTTTCAAAAATTGCCACTTCAAAATCGGCAAATGGAATTTCCGTCACGGGTCCCCCCGGCGCGCTCGGCGCTAACGGGTCGTCAGCCAAAGAGGGTTTGAAGGTGCGATTTTGGCGACCGCTCGCATAGACAGACCATTCCTGGCGCAACGGGTGCCATCGTAATTCAGCGCGCTTAGGGCCGCCCTCCAACATCTGCTTGGCAACTTCTAATGTGTGCGGCGCATTTCCATAAATAAAAACATCGCGCCCATCGGGCTTAACAAGATGGCGACGATGAACAGATGCGCCGGCGTTGGCATGTTTTAAAACTGCCTGTTGATCCGTCATAAGATGACTTTCTGCCCCGCCATTTATTAAATGATAGACTATTGATTATTTGGCATGAATGCCTTGCGAATGGCCCCAGCCGCATCGGGCTCTGCAAGCAATGAGCGATATAGCACCAGTCTTGCCTCGCATGCGACTTGTGTATCTTTTGAGTCTGGTATTGGCGGGCGCTCACCGAGGATAAGATCGATATTGCCATTGCCTACGCGTTGGGTCATCGCAAACATGGCGCGCGCTAGCGCATTTGCATCGTCATCGGTTGTTGCCGCGTCGCGACTGCGCAAACTGGCCGACTCAACAAGACGGCCATAGCGCTGAAACTGTTGCTTTAACAATCCATCGCCAAGCGCTTTGCGAAATTGCGCGAAATCAAACTCCATGAAACCATATCCCCCATAGTGCCAGCGATAGCAGACATCTGGGTCAGACTGCGATAGTTTGCGCGTGGATATGGCAAGTGCCTCAATCAGATCAATTGTCTCTTGATCACCGGCGCGCAACAAAACCGACATCCCAATAGGAATGCCCTGGGTGAAGGCCCACTCCAGGGATGGCTGGTTACGCTGTACCGCTTCGGCATGTTCCGCCTCAAGGGCAAGATAGAACGAATCAGCGAGCCCCTTATCATTCTGGTCATTTCGGCTGTTTTGCGGTTGCCCATCATAGACGCGGCCATCTTCCGCGATAATTTCAGAGGCGTGCGATCCGGGCTGGTCGCCCGACTGATCCCCGGATTGATCCCCTGAATGATCTAAGCTCATCGCAACCCGCACCCCGATAAAAACCCCAACAAATACCAGAATATTGGCGACAATACTGGCCGACACCCAGCGCCGCACACCAAACCATAAGGCCAATCCGCCAAGAGCACCGGCAATGCCGCCAATCGCGATCATGAGTAACTGGGTCATTGTCCAAAATCCCTAATGCGTTCGCTTTGTTTCGAGGCGGCAATATGCTAGCCCCGCCTTTCACGCAATGCCCTACTTAATTGGGCAAAATTTGCGTTGCTACGGTCATAGCGGAATTACGCCAATATTCCCATTGCCGGTCTATTGCTAGCCCAAGGAAAGCACAGTCGATGGCAGATGTGATGGAAACCAGAAAAGCCGCCGCCAAGGCATGGTTTGAGCAATTGCGCGATCAGCTTTGTGCCACGCTTGAAGCCATTGAGGCGCAAGCCATTGAGAACGATCCCGCGGGCCTCTACGCAGCGCACACATCTGACCAAAACCCGAAAACATTTGAACGCACACCGTGGCGGCGCAACCCCGACAATCAGCCTGAAAAAAGTGCTGATCAGGGCGGCGGTGTTATGTCGATGTTACGCGGCGCGGTTTTCGAAAAGGCCGGCGTGCACACCTCTAGCGTCCAAGGAGAATTCTCACCAGAATTCGCCAAACAAATACCCGGCGCCGATAAAGACCCTCGCTTCTGGGCATCAGGCGTGTCCGTGATCATCCATCCACGCAATCCTCATATTCCCGCCGCGCATATGAATACCCGCATGATTGTCACGACAAAATGCTGGTTTGGCGGCGGCGGTGATTTAAACCCGATGACAACACCGGCGCGCGAGCGGGATCATAAAGATGCCCTCGATTTTCACGCAGCGATGAAATCCACCTGCGATAAATATGACAATGCATTCTATGAGAAATTTAGTGAGTGGTGCGAGACCTATTTTTATCTGCCCCACCGCAATGAAGCGCGCGGCGTTGGCGGCATTTTCTATGATCGCCATGATACAGGTAATTGGGATACGGACTTTGCCTTCACAAAGGATGTCGGCAGCACGTTTGCGACCATTTATCCTGAAATTGCGCGCCGCCGCATGAACACGCCATGGAGCCAGGAAGATCTCGATCAGCAAAGCTTATGGCGCGGGCGCTATGCAGAGTTTAATCTGCTCTATGATCGCGGAACCCAGTTTGGATTAAAAACCGGCGGCAATGTCGATGCGATCCTCTCCTCCCTTCCCCCTATGGCGCGCTGGACATAAATCAACGCTCATTTATCGGAGACTAATCCCATGACGTTTATTCGCACCTATCTGACACGTAGCCGTGAAGTTTTGCTGGAATGGATCACCAGCCCCGGCGCCTATGCCCAATTTGGATTATTGGTGGGTGCATTTTTACTGGCGCTCATTGTTAGCCGGTTTTTGTCGCGCTTTTTGGAAAAAGTTGTAACGCCGGGTCAATCGGATACTTCCAGATGGGCAGCATTACGCCGGTTTGGCCTGTTATTTCTCCCCCTCCTCCTTCCCCTGCTGGCCTATGGATTTACCGCTGGCGGTGAAATGGTGACCCGGTCTTTATTTGGCGAAGGGGCCGTCATTGCTTTTGGCAAACGGATTTTCATTTTGCTCGCCGCCATCGCCCTTGTGAACAAGGTGATATATTCGTCCTATCTAAAGCTGTTTGGGAAATATTTTCTCATCCCCGTATGCGCCATGTATGCGCTCGGCATTCTTAGTCCGATAACGGAATTTTTAGCGGACCATCAACTCGGCATTGGCGCGATTAAATTTAGCGCCGACAAAATTGTAACGGCAATTGTCGCCGGCTCATTCCTATTCTGGCTGGGGCGATGGTCCAATACCCAAGGCACCCAGATTATCCGGGAACGCCAGGACCTGCGCCCATCGGTTCGCGAGCTTGCGTCCAAAACTTTCGAGCTTAGCGTCTTTGGCATCATCTTTTTATTGTTGATGAGCATTCTCGAATTGCCAATCGCTTCTCTCGCGGTCCTTGGCGGAGCGATCGGCGTTGGTATCGGTTTTGGCTTGCAAAAAATCGCCTCGAACTTCATTTCGGGAATCATCCTTTTGCTTGAAGGCCAGGCGACCGTTGGCGATTATGTCGAACTTGATGGCGGAGAAGCAGGCACCATTGTAAAAATGATGGCGCGGGCAACAATTCTGGAATCCTTTGATGGGCGCTGGATCGTTGTGCCGAACGAAGATTTTATAACGACGCGCGTGACAAACTATTCCGATAGCGGATCAGCAAACCGCTATAGCGTCGATTTTTCTGTGGCTTATGATACCGACATTAACCGCATTCCCGATATTGTTTCAGCAGCGGTAGCAAAACACCCTGAAGTGCTAGACACACCAGAACCGCCCGATTGTGAACTCTCCTCGTTTGGCGATAGCGGCGTTGAGTTTTGCGTTGAATTTTGGGTAAACGGCCTTGATGACGGGAAGAATAAATATTCCTCCGATGTGATGTTCCTGATTTGGAATGCCTTGAAAGACAATGATATCGCAATCCCCTACCCGCAACGCGAGGTTCGCATATTGGGATCGAAGGGCATCGAACAAGCGAGCGATTAAGGCGCGGCGTTATTGCGCGACACTTCGGCGGAATATATTCCAGCCAAGCGCGTCTATATCGCTTAGCTCATCGATATCGCGCAATGTCTCAACCTCGCCTATGGACCAATCATTTGGCAGGCTGCGCTTAACGTCCGCCAATGTATGGCTGGTCGACCAGCGCACATCGCGAAACAATTTTTGGTCATGATTGCGATTGGCTATGCCTGCGAGCCAAAAGCCTCCATCGACGGCGGGTCCAAAGACCGCATCGTGATGGTGTAAGGCCGTCAGTGCACCGCGTAAATGATGCGCACGCACTTGCGGGGCATCTGTGCCAATCAATAAAATTGGTCCCGACCGGGCGTGCCCCATAACATGGCGCAGACGTTCTCCCAGATCGCCGCTTCCTTGCGCGACCCGGTCAATGGTTGATGGCCAACACGGACAAGGCTGGTGCACCGCATGAACAGGGTCAACCGCTAACAAAATCGACAGACCCGGCGTTGTGGCCCGTGCCTGATGAGCTGCGTCCAGAGTCATCCGCGTCATCAGCGTAAAAAGGTTTGCCGCACGCACATTGCCTATTGAGGCACCAAGACGGGTTTTGGAGCGTCCGGCCTGTGGGCGCTTGGCAAG
>CAYQXV010000014.1:43650-49685 GCA_964421675.1 uncultured Caulobacterales bacterium | reverse complement strand
CCTGAATTTCCGCAATCGGGCGTCCGCGATGATACATCACCAAACATCTTAGATTGCGTAATACCCGCTTTATATATCCTTCCTGACGATAACGCCGCGCCGATGTAATGGCAGGGCTTGGGAGAATATGAATAGACCGCCGCCCGCCAAGCTTGCGCAATCGCCGGATCATATCGACATCTTCAAATAGCGCCATATCACGAAAGCCGCCAATCTCGTCATAACGACGTCGTGAAATCAACAATCCCTGATCTCCGTAAGGCAGACGAAAGGCGCGCGCTCGCACCATGGCACCCCACGCAACCAATGCCGGGCCGACGCCCTTTTCATCAAAACTTAGCGTAAACACCCCAACCCGGTTTTGCTCCTGAAAGATCAAGGACCGCACATCGCCAATCCACCCTGCCCCCAGCCGGGTATCGGCATGCAGAAACAAAAACCAATCGCCGCGCGCGGCGCGCGCGCCTGCGCTCATCTGGTGACCGCGCCCTTGAGGGGCTTGGGTGATCGTCGCGCCAAATTCCTGTGCAATTGAAAGCGTGTCATCGGTAGAACCGCCATCGGCAATAATGACCTCGCTGATAATCCCATCAACGGCCCCATCGACAAGCGCGTGCAGGCTTGCGGCCAGAGTGTTACCGGCATTGAGCGTGGGAATGATTACCGAGACTTTCATGAGACCTAATCAGGTAAATTGTATTCCCAAGAAGGTCGACATTTTTTTGTGGGACGTGATTTTTTGTGACGTTGGGGAAAGATTGTTCTTGTTATGTTCTTTTTCATTTGATATCAATCCGCATGGCTCGCGCTGCGCATCTTTCCTCCCTTCCTCACCATCCACCGGCCCGGATGAAAGGGCGCGGCGCGCGCTCCAACACGTCAAGCCGATATGATGCGTTCAAAAAAGAGCCCGATGAAGCTGCAATTTGTGAAGAGGAAGAGGCGTTCGGCCCGCGGACCATGCGCACCGATATTACGCTGGAACGACCCCGCCACATCATCAATATGGTCGATAGCCCGTATGTGCCCTTTGACCGGTCAATAAATCCCTATCGCGGGTGCGAACATGGCTGCACCTACTGCT
This sequence comes from uncultured Caulobacterales bacterium, assembly GCA_964421675.1. Lineage (GTDB taxonomy): Bacteria > Pseudomonadota > Alphaproteobacteria > Caulobacterales > Parvularculaceae > CALLPQ01. Next base: position 48,601 of record CAYQXV010000014.1, on the reverse strand, counting down.
TTGCTCGCCCCACCCACGCCTATTATGGGCTCTCGCCCGGTCTTGATTTTGAAACCCGGCTATTTGCAAAACCAAATGCAGCAGCCCTGTTGGAAAAAGAGTTAAACCGGCCTCGCTACCAACCGCGCCCGATTGCCATTGGCACCAATACTGACCCCTATCAACCGATTGAAAAGCGGCTGCGTATTATGCGCGCCATTCTGGAAACGCTTGATCGTTTTTCGCACCCGGTTTCAATCCTGACCAAATCCTCCCTCGTCACCCGCGATATTGATTTGATTGAGCCAATGGGCGCGCGAAATCTTGCCAAGGCCATGGTTTCCATCACCACGCTTGATCGATCCCTGGCCAGAGCGATGGAACCGCGGGCAAGTGCTCCCGCCCAGCGCCTTGAGGCGGTACGCAAACTTGCTGATGCAGGCTGTATTGTCGGGGTGATGACAGCGCCAATGATCCCCGGATTAAATGATGATGAAATGGAGAGCATATTGGAGGCTGCCAAAGATGCAGGCGCCCAATTTGCCGGGTTCACCATCATCCGCTTACCACGGGAGGTCAGCGATATTTTCCGGCAATGGTTAGAGGCAACCTATCCAGACCGCGCTGCGCGGGTGATGCGCCATATTCGCGAGATGAATGGTGGGCGTGATTATGATCCCAAATGGTCAAGAGCGCCCCAACCGCGAAGCGTCTTCGCAAAGCTAATCGCCGAGCGCTTTGATAAAGCAACACGACGGCTTGGGTTTGGAGAAAAGCCTCGGGCTTTAGATTGCAGCCAGTTTCAGCGCCCCCTTGATAGCGGTGGACAACTTTCCCTGTTCACCGACTCATCATCTAGATAAGGTTAACAAAACCTTAATCCGGCCCTAACCTTGGTAATGTCCGGCTATCGGACAAAACTCATGGCCTTTGACGCTTAGAAAAAGTGACCGCCAGAATGCCCCTTCTGCCAACATTCGAATTGGAAGAGCAATTTGATGGGCTGATTGCTGGCATTGATGAAGCAGGCCGCGGCCCGTGGGCGGGCCCAGTAGTCGCGGCAGCTGTTATTCTCAATCCCGATAGCACGCCGGCGGGCCTTCGCGATTCCAAAACACTTTCAGAAAAAAAGCGCCGCGAACTATCCGCCGTCTTATGGAAAACCGCGCGCATCGGTGTTGGGCTTGCCAATGTTGCAGAAATTGACGCGCTGAATATTGGCCGGGCAACCATGCTCGCCATGACCCGCGCGGCGGCGAATATTCCCGTGCCGCCCACAACCTGTCTGGTGGATGGCAAATATGCCCCGCGTCTTGCCTGCCCTGCCTATCCGGTGGTACGCGGTGACTCCAAATCCCAATCAATTGCCGCTGCCTCGATTGTTGCCAAGGTTGCTCGCGATAGAATGATGCGCGAATTATCTGTCGAATTTCCCTATTATGCGTGGGAGCAAAATAAAGGGTATGGCGTCAAAGCCCACCGCCAGGGATTGGAAGAGCACGGCGTTACCCCGCACCATCGACGCTCCTTTGCCCCGATCCATAACCTTCTGCAGGCAGAACAAATGGCGAGCTTGTGCTAAGCGCGCGCCTATCACTCCATGCCTGTTAACCTCTTCTTAACCTTTTGAATCTGCTCATTTTTTCTCAAAAAAGATGACATGGCCCCTTGATCAGCGAATCACCTTGACTCATACTCCGCGCTCATTTTGCAAGTTGAAGGGTTGTCACCGCTATGAGCCGCACGCGTTCCACCACCGCAAGGTCCCCGCGCGCTAAACGCGCCGCACCGACAAAGCCAGCGCCCGCCTCAGTTCGTGCCCCAACCAAACGCAGCAAAACTGCGCCTGCAAAAGCCAATATTGATACAGATGTGATTTTAAAAGGCGATTGCATCAAGCATATGCAAGCCTTGCCCGATGGCTGCGTCGATCTGATCTTTGCAGACCCCCCTTACAATTTACAGCTTGGCGGTGATCTGACCCGGCCCGACAATTCAAAGGTAGACGGGGTCGATAATGACTGGGATCAATTTGCCTCGTTTGAAGCCTATGACAAATTCACGCGCGAATGGTTGCGCGAAGCACGCCGCATTCTCAAACCTGATGGTGCGCTTTGGGTTATTGGTTCCTATCATAATATTTTCCGGGTCGGCACAGCGGTTCAAGATTGCGGGTTTTGGATCTTAAACGATGTGATCTGGCGCAAAACCAATCCAATGCCAAACTTTCGCGGCACGCGCCTGACCAATGCCCATGAAACGCTAATCTGGGCGGGGCGCTCCAAAGAGTCCCGTTACACGTTCAACTATAATGCCCTTAAAACGGGCAATGATGATATTCAAATGCGCTCAGATTGGGAGCTTCCCATTTGCACCGGCCATGAACGGCTAAAAGGCGAAGATGGCGGCAAGGCTCACCCAACGCAAAAGCCTGAATCCCTGCTCTACCGTGTACTGATTGGCACCACAAATCCGGGCGATATTGTCCTCGATCCCTTTTTTGGAACAGGCACGACAGGCGCTGCGGCAAAACTGCTGGGCCGCCGGTTTATCGGCATTGAACAAAACACCGATTATATTGATGTGGCACAAGAGCGCATTGCCCGCATTAAACCGATTAATTCGGAAGATTTAACAACAACACCGTCGCGCCGTACCGCGGCGCGCGTGCCCTTTGGTACCGTTGTCGAGCGCGGCCTGTTACCGGCCGGGGCAACGCTGCATAGTAAAAACAGAAAAATCCGGGCCCGCGTCAAGGCAGATGGGTCCGTTACCTTAAAGCAGCGGGATGGCTCCTCATTTCAAGGATCAATTCATAAAGCCGGTGCCCATGCACAAAATACCGAAAGCTGTAATGGGTGGATTTTCTGGCACTATGAAGAGGATACCGGTTTAAAACCGATAGACTTTTTACGCGACCGCATTCGCGCAGAGAAAAAAGTAAAGTCCACCGCATAAGTCACCATCACGCCGGCTTATTGAGCACGAGTTGCATCGCTTTTTTCATCACCGTTGGCACATCGTCGGTGGTTGCGTCATGCCATGATAAGGGCCGCGAATGGTCCGGTAGCCTTTTGGCTGTATGTTTATACACATCAAGGCTTAGATGGAAATGGGTGAAGGTGTGGCGTATATTGCCCATCGCCTGCCAGTCATTCAGTGTACCGATTGGCGGAGTTAACGGCGCGCTCTTGCCCTCTTTCCATTCACTCCCCGGCAATCCCAACATACCGCCGAGCAACCCTTTATCAGGACGCACCTCCAGCGCTACCCGGCCATCCTTGTGCTGAATATACCAAACAGCCCCGGTGCGTTCAGGTTTTTTCTTTTTGGGCGCTTTAACAGGATAGCCTTCCGCAGTTCCCGCTCCATGGGCCGCGCAATGACTGTTTAAGGGACACAATAAGCAGAGCGGTTTTTTAGGCCGACAAATCGTAGCGCCAACATCCATCAATCCTTGGGCAAAATCGCCATGGCGTTTTGTTGGCCATATGGCACCAGTATGGGCTTTTAGCGCAGCTTTAGCTTTGGGCAGCGGCGTTTTAACTTCAAACAGCCGGGCGACAATGCGCTCTATATTGCCGTCCATAACCACTGCATGCTGATCAAAGGCAATCGCGGCAATTGCTGCGGCTGTGTAATCACCAATCCCCGGCAAGGTTCGCAGCTTCTCCTCGTCGCTGGGAAATTCACCTCCATGATCCTCAACAATCGTCACGGCGCATTTGTGCAGATTGCGCGCTCTTGCATAATATCCAAGCCCTGCCCACGCCCCCAACACATCTTGAACCGGGGCTTGGGCGAGCGCGTGTACGGTTGGCCAGCGGTTGGTAAACTCCGCAAACCGGGTTTTGACGGTGGCAACCGTTGTTTGCTGCAACATGATTTCCGACATCCACACCCGGTATGGATCGGGTTGCTCGCCAGCGCGGCGCTCGCGCGGGCCAATCCGCCATGGCAATGTGCGCGCATTTTTATTGTACCAAGCCAATAAAGAGGTCGCGATTGCAGAGGCGTTTTTTGCTGAGGACATAGGGGGAAAATAGTTCGAGGTTTGCGGAAATACCGTGATAGGATGGACCACCATTAAGTGCAAAACAGAATCGCGCTGCCATATGACGAACCGTTCATTGCCACGCTATTACGGCAACAATGCCAGCCGGACACGCCCTGTGCGGCGTGCGCCCCCGCGCCTCAACCGGTTCACCGCAAAAGTCTTTGAAGGTCTGGCGCAACAAACGCGCTATATGGAGCCAAAATTGGCGGCCCGCTGGCACGAGATTGCTGGCGAGGAAATCGCGAAATTATGCTGGCCTTCCAGGCTGTTACGCGATGGTTCTGAAAATGCCCTTGAAGTCGTGACACAAACCGGCAGTGCTGCGACGGCCCTCAACTATATGACCCCGGAGCTGTTACGCAGGCTCGCCCTTGAATTGGGACCGGGCACGGTCACCCGAATCACCATCCGCCAACAAGGCTTTCGTCCAAAGCCCCCAAACTCTCAACTCGCCCCTCAGCCCATGAAGCGCGCCGAACCCTTAAAGCGGGAATCTCAAGCTCCTTCACCACTAGAAGATGTACTCGCTAAGTACCGGAAATCTATAGAAAAAAAGAATTCCTAGAGTTCCCAGCTGTGCCTAAAACACGCACTGCCAAATTGGGGACAAATCAGGTCCGAAACAGGCTCGAATCTGGCGCGACAAGCGCAAAACTTAGTGATATAATCAACCAACCCTCAATGAAATCAATCGCGCACCCACCTACTGGCTGCACACCCTATCTGAAAAAAGGCCCTTCCCCGTGATGCTTTCCTCAAAACTTCCAAACCCGTTTCGAGCTCCAATGTCGCTAACCGGACTTGTCCTTGGTGCCATGGCCCTCCTCGCTGGTTGCAGCGCAGCCTCTGAAGAGGCGGGCGATACCGCAACCGGTGCAGGAAATGCAGACGCAACAGAATTTGCCCTAAAAACTG
>CAYQXV010000014.1:25088-43550 GCA_964421675.1 uncultured Caulobacterales bacterium | reverse complement strand
GCAGGCGATGAAGCCTATTTCGCAATCGCCGATAGCCTGTTTAGAGGCCAGACCAACTGGGCATTTGGCAATGATCCGAAGCTGGAGCTCCTGAAAATCGCCAATCAGGCTGGCATGGATGAAGCAGCACTCAATAGCTGCTTGCGTCGTCAGGAACTTGTCGATTTGATTAATGATAATGTAAAAATCGCGACCCAAGACTATAAGATCACAGGGACCCCGGGTTTTATCCTGCAAAACGAAAAGCTGACCCTGAAGACCCTTAACGATCTGGATGAGGCACTAGCAAACGCCTATGCACAGGCCACCGGCACGCCGCTTGAAACCGATGAAAAGCCACAAACCCAGGCCCCCGCATTAGAGAGCGCCCCAGCAGAACACACAGAAAAAGAGACCAGTGGCAGCGAATAATGCCTAAAAATCGCCCCGGTTTTCCACAATTGATTGGTTTTTCTTGGTGAAAATCTAAGAATCGTCGGCACAAATAGTGGAATGAAAGTTGCGAGCCTTTCTATCGGTCGATGGTGTGCCCTCACCGGCTGCCTTTAGAAGGCTTGGAGCGATCAGCAAAAGGTCCGGAAAGTACCGGATCAGTAATGTTCGGGAGATCCAATGATTGTGGCATTGCCGCTATAGGCACTGGCTACAATTTAGGGCTGCTATCTGGATGAGAGATGACCCCTCGGGTCATGTCGGAGTTTGGGTGCCGGTCAGAGTAATGGGCAAAACCGCAACGGGGTAAAAGGAATACGTCGGTGAAGTTTACAAATCTCAGAATGACGGGCTTCAAATCATTTGTGGAGCCGACAGACTTTGAGATCCATGATGGGCTGACAGGTATTGTAGGTCCAAACGGGTGCGGTAAATCCAATGTTTTAGAAGCCCTGCGCTGGGTGATGGGTGCGACATCCGCCAAAGCCTTGCGCGGCGACAGCATGGAATCCATCATCTTTTCCGGCACCGCCATGCGCCCGCAAAGAAACTGGGCTGAAGTTACCCTCACCCTCGACAATTCAGAGCGCACCGCTCCTGCTGAATATAATGAACATAGTTCGATCGATATTTCCCGGCGTATCCTGCGCAAGGAAGACGGCACGCAATCCATTTACAAAATCAATAATGAAGAAGTGCGCGCCAAAGATGTGCAGCGCTTTTTTGCCGATGCCTCATCGGGAGCGAACTCTCCGGCGCTGGTGCGTCAGGGACAGATTGCCGAACTGATCAACGCCAAACCGCAAAACCGCCGCCGCCTTCTTGAAGAAGCCGCCGGGATTACCGGCCTGCATTCGCGTCGCCATGAGGCGGAACTGCGTCTGCGCGCTGCGGAGACAAATCTCTCACGCCTTGATGATGTGATGGGCGAGCTTGAGGGTCAAAAAACCGCCCTCGCCCGCCAGGCCCGTCAAGCCACACGGTACCGCAATATTTCAGGCGATATTCAGCGTACTGAAGCAATGGCGCATTTTCTTCGGTGGAAAGAAGCCGTTGATGCCGCCGAAGGGTCCGAAACGGAGCTTAAGGAAATTGCTGGCCTGATTGAAGAGACCGCCCTTGGCGCAACCAAAGCAAGCACGGCGCGTGATGAAGCCCATGGCCTGTTAGACCCGTTGCGTCTTGGCGAAGCGGAAGCGGGTGCTGGATTGCACCGCTTAACGGTCTCGCGCGAAAATCTTGATGATGAAGCTGCCCGTGCCCAAGCGGAGCTAGAGCGCATTGAAGGCGAAATTGAGCGCATTGACGCTGATACGCGCCGAGAGAAACAATTGCTCGCCGATGCCCAGGAAGCCATCACCACTCTTGATAAGGAAGAGGAAGGCTTGCGCCAGCGCGAGGCCAATGAAGCTGAACGTCTGGTTGAGGCGGAAAGCCAAATGGTACAAAGCGCCGAGGCGCTAAGCGTGGCGGAAACAAATTTCGATCAAGCCTCGCGCGAAAATGCAGAACGCGAAGCGAAGAAAGCTGCCTTAACGACCCGCATTGATGATGCAACGCGCCGCCATGCCCGCATTGACCATCAGTCTACAGAGCTTAAACAAGAGCGTGCCCGCATTAGCCCGGACGCCGATGAGGCCGACCGCCTAAACGCAGCCCGCGCAGCGCTTGCCCAATCGGTTGAAGCGGTTAGCAAAGCAGAGACCGAGCAACAAAGCAGCGAAGATTTGCGCGTTAACGCAGAAGCTGCGGAAGTCACCGCAAGGGCGCCTTTGCGCCAGGCCGAACAGGCCCTTAGCGAAATTGAAGCCGAACGCGATGCGCTGTCTAAATTGCTGACCGACCATGGCGCAGATTGGCCTGCGCTCATCGAGATGATCGATGTGGAGCCCGGCCTTGAAAATGCGCTCGCCGCCGCTCTCGGTGATGACCTCAATGCGGCCCTTGATAAAGATGCCCCCGCTTTTTGGTCGGCAAGTGGTCGCACCCGCGTACAAGCCGGCGACGGCCCTGCGCAAGGTGAATTGCCGAATGGGGCAATGGCCCTGAATAATTTTGTTAAAGCGCCGCCGGAATTAATCCGCCGCCTGACAATGGTCGGCGTTGTCGCGCGCGAAATGGGCGATCGCCTGCAAAGCACTCTCTTACCAGGTCAACGGCTTGTCTCACGCGAAGGCGATTTGTGGCGTTGGGATGGGTTTGTTGCCAGAGCCGAAGCGCGCACCGCCGCTGCAATCCGCCTTGAGCAACGCAACCGCCTGCATGCGTTGGAAACGGAAATTGAATCCGCCCAATCAAATGCCGCTGCCTGCCGCCTTACCCATGAAGGCACGACCTTGGCCCTTGAGCAGGCCCGCCAAGCTGCGCGCAATGCGAGTGAAGCATTTGCCCAGAACCGGCGCACCTCAGAAAATGTTCGCCGCGAATGCGAGACCCTTGAAAAAGCGTTTGAAAAAGCATCGACCCGCATTGCGAGCATTGATGAGAACCTGACCCGGCTTGGCGATGAAGGCAGCGAGATTCAAGAGCAACTCTCCGGCCTTGCCCAAGAGGTTGAAGCGCTTCCCGATGAAAATGTGCAAGCACTCGCCCTTAGCGAAGCGCGGGATACGGTTTCAAGAGCGCGTACTCAAGCCAGTGAAACACGGGCATCGCATGGCGACTTGGCCCGTGAAGCCCGGATGCGTACTGAGCGCTTGGAAGAGCTTTCACGCGAACGCGGAGTCTGGACGACGCGCGCGCAAACCGCTGAAAGCCGTGTTGAAACCCTCGCCGAAACCCTGACACAAGCGCGCCAATCCCATGAAAGTGCGCGCACTGCGCCTTCCGCGATTGAAGAAAAGCGCAAGAAACTGATCGATGAAATTGCAATTGCCGAAACCGCCCGCAATGAAGCGGCCGACAAGCTTGCCCGTGCCCAGACATTGGCAAGCGATTGCGATAAAGCTGCAAGAGCTGCTGACGAAGCAGCCAGTGAGGCGCGCGAGGCGCGCGCACGCTTACAAGCCCAAGCCGAGGCCGCCACTGCCCGGGTCAGTGAAACCGCTGACCTTGCCCGCGAAATGTGCAGCGCTGAGCCAGAACAATTGCTTGGCATTGCCGAACATAAAGAAGACAAACCCCTTCCCGTTCGCGACGATATTGATCGCAAATTAGAACGCTATAAACGCGAGCGCGAAAATCTTGGCGGCGTTAATCTGCGTGCAGATGAAGAGCTGCAAGAAATTGCGACACGCCTTGAAGAATTTACCGTGGAGCGCGAAGACTGCGAAGGCGCGATCAAAAAATTGCGTGGCTCCATTAGTAGCCTGAACAAAGAAGCGCGCCAGCGCCTTCTTGGAGCGTTTGATACGGTCAATGAGAACTTCTCTCGCCTGTTCACCACCTTGTTTAATGGGGGACACGCGGAATTGCGGCTCATTGATGCGGAAGATCCGCTGGAATCTGGTCTTGAAATTTACGCCTCGCCTCCTGGCAAAAAACTCACCTCCATGTCGCTTATGTCCGGCGGGGAACAGGCATTAACCGCGACCTCTCTTATCTTTGCGGTCTTCATGGCAAACCCTGCGCCCGTATGTGTTCTCGATGAGGTTGATGCCCCGCTCGATGATGCGAATACAGAACGGTTCTGCCGCATGTTGCAGGAAATGGTTCAAATGACCGAGACGCGATTCATCGTCATTACCCACCACCCGCTTTCCATGTCGCGCATGGACCGTCTGTTTGGTGTGACCATGATTGAGCGCGGTGTTTCGCAACTAGTATCGGTTGACCTGTCCGGCGCGGAACAATTGGCCGCCGCCGAATAATTCTTGAATTAAAGCGTCATTCCTATTGCGCGTCCTCGTTTCAGGAGAGCGGTTACAGGAGTGTTGTCAGCACACCGGAATTTTTATCCCATAGCTGCTTGCCCGTATACCAGACATCCTTGCCAACCCAGTCCTTGCGCAATTGCTCGGTAAAATCTTCGCTCATGACGGAGTCGGCAAAGTACCGATTGAAAAAGCGGTTGGCATTATATTCGCGTTCAAAGTCAGGTTCACTGGCTTCGCGCTCCGTAATCAGGTCAAATCTGCGCGGTTCATGAAACATGAATTTTGCCTTGCTATGGGCCAAGCGCTCGTCGCCCTGCAAGAATATCGGAACGCACATGGATAAACATTGGCGGCCATATCGAACACGTGTGATCACTTTATGCGTTCGCTTCATTTCCTCAATCTGCTCAATCACCTTGCTGCCCTCGCGCAGCGCACCGCCGGGCGAGGTTAAATCCAAAATGATTGTCTTTTTGGTGTCGCGATAACCCTCAAAAGCAAGACGCAGCTCCCGCGCCATTGGTGCTTCTATCCCTTCAGCCCAGCCAAACACAATCGCATCCCCGTCTTGCGGCGACGCATTCACAAGCCACGTACCCTGATTTTCCAGCGCACTCTGCTCTGTCTTCAATGAGATATAGACAAGCAGCAAAAATATTACAGGAACCGCAAAATATTGAGGTTTCATAGGACTATCACCAAATCACCTTTCTCTAAGGTAAAGCGATAGCATTGACGGCATTCAATGCCCAGCCTTGTTAACGGCTGGGCAAATTGCGCCGGTTTTACCCCATCGTTGGAATTACAAATTCAGCGCCCTGCACATCCTCAGGCCATTTTTGCGTTACGGTTTTCACCTTGGTCCAGAATTTAACGCCCTCTGGTCCATGTTGATTGGTGTCGCCAAAGCCAGAGCGCTTCCAACCACCAAAGGTATGATACGCAACCGGCACAGGGATTGGCACATTCACACCGACCATGCCGACATTCACGCGCTGGGAAAACTCGCGGGCAACAGCGCCATTGCGTGTGAATATAGCAACCCCATTGCCATATTCATGTTGGGAGGGAAGCGCGACCGCCTCATCAAAATTCTTCGCCCGGGCAATTTGCAAAACCGGACCGAATATTTCTTCCCTATAAGAGCGATGTGACGGCAGAGCATTATCAAGCAAAGTACCGCCCATAAAATAGCCATTCTCATAGCCTTGCAATGAAAAGTCGCGGCCATCCACCAAGAGGTCTTGGCCTTCTTCAACGGCCATATCAATATAGGATTTCACCCGGTCACGGTGCGCCGCACTTACTAGCGGACCAAGATCAGATTCCTCTGACATTGATGGACCAATGCGCAACGACTCCACACGGGGTTTCATCATCTCAATTAGCTGCTCCGCGGTTCCATCGCCAACGGGCACCGCAACCGGCGTTGCCATGCATCGCTCACCCGCAGACCCGTAAGCAGACCCAACAAGCTGATTAACAACATTGTCCATATCCGCATCAGGCATGATGATCATATGGTTTTTCGCGCCGCCAAAAGCTTGAACACGTTTGCCATTTCGCGCGCCATTTTCATAAATATATTGCGCAATATCCGACGAACCCACAAAAGACAGCGCTTTAACGCGCGGGTCCTCAATCAGAGCGTCAACCGATACTTTATCGCCGTTCACAACATTGAGTACGCCTTCCGGTGCGCCCGCCTCCATCATCAGTTCCGCAAGGCGCATCGGCACAGATGGATCTTTTTCCGAAGGCTTATTGATAAATGTATTGCCGCATGCAATCGCCACCCCAAACATCCACATCGGAATCATTGCAGGAAAGTTGAAGGGCGTAATACCCGCGACAACACCCAAAGGCTGGCGCATGGAGTAAACATCAATACCCGGTCCGGCTGCTTCCGTATATTCACCTTTTTGAAGGTGCGGAATACCGCAGGCAAACTCAACCACTTCCAAACCGCGCTGAACATCACCGCGCGCATCGGGTAAGGTTTTGCCGTGCTCAGCGGAGAGCATCTTGGCAAGATTATCCATGTCCTTTTCGACAAGGGTTTTAAAATTAAACAAGACCCGTGCGCGCCGCTGTGGGTTGGTGGCTGCCCAAGCGGGAAAAGCTGCTTGCGCCGCATCAATAGCGGCGGTCACTTCGGCGGTCTCCGCCAGGCTAACATGGCCTTGAACACTTCCTAATGTCGGGTTGAATATCTCATGAGTTCTACCTGTTCCCTGTACAGATTTACCATTGATAAAATGACCATGCTGATAGGTTTTATCACTCATTGGACGACCCTTCCGATCTCTAAAATAAATTATGGCTCTTGAATAAATTCCGGGCGATTTTAACCGCTATTGCCCCGGCTTTTAGCATAGAAATATACACTTACAAGCTGTGCTTTTTTGACAAATATCGGTTCGGAACCAGCCACAATTAGGTAAATCGCGGATTTGAAGAAACTGTTCTAAGTCACTGTTTTCTATATTGGGAAGCCCCAAGAGATCGGTTATCAATAGCTCAGCGGCCTTCGTCGCATCTGAGGGGCATCCCGTCGCTTCGGACTTGATGACGATAGGTAATGGAGCCACAGTTGCCATGACACGTCAAAACAATGAGATAGACCCCAAGACAATGATCGACAGTTCCGCATTTATCGGTCCCGTTCAGCCACAACCAGCAAAGCCCGCGCCCATAGCAAAGGCGCAGTCTGCCGGGGAGCGCCGTGGGCCATTTCTGGACGTGACGGAAGTCGTTGATCCCAATCAGACGGCACGCCCGAAAACCAGCCGGCGAACCATGAACTGGGTTTTTGCCGATAAAAACCGCTTATTCCTGATTTGCCAGGCGGTTGGCTGGATCGGCTTTTTATTGCTGCACATTTTGACAACAGCCCCCCAGTTTGGCGGTATCCGATTATCCAGCTTACCCTTTTCATTTGCCTCGGCATTTGTCGGGTTTTTAACCTCGACACTTTTTCTGCGCCCAATCTATCGGTTTGCGCGCCGCCAGGACCCCGCCCTCCTGCTTACTTTAACGATTACTGCTTCAGCGATTATGGCGATGATCATGTCCGCGGTGAAGGCACCGATCTATATTGTAATCCTGGGCGAAGAATGGGTCCGCGATCGCTTTTTTGAGTTTGGCTCCCAGAATTTTCTTTGGCTTTTATTGCCTGACCTACCGGTGAACATCTTTTTGATCCTGACATGGGCGGGATTTTATTTCGGCATCAATTACTATCTGACCTTGCGTGATGAAACCGAGCGCGCCCTACAATATGGAAGGCTCGCCGATCAGGCCCAGTTGAAAATGCTGCGCTACCAATTGAACCCCCATTTTTTGTTCAATACATTGAACGCCATTTCAACACTGGTGCTGTCGCAACAAAATAAACACGCCAACAAAATGCTAACCCAGCTATCGTCATTTCTACGCTATTCCCTCGATAGTGATCCGCTGCAGAAAACGTCCCTTGCCGAGGAGTTGAAAGCACTCGACCTTTATCTAAGCATTGAAACAACCCGCTTTGGCGACCGGCTAACGATTGTTACTGACGTCGATGAAAATGTGCTCCATGCACAGGTTCCTTCGCTTATTTTGCAACCGGCTATTGAGAACGCCATTAAATATGCAATTGGCGTGATGGAGACCGGCGGGGAAATTCGTATCGTTGCACAACGCGATGCAGACCAATTGTTCATGCGCGTTTGTGACAATGGCCCCAATACACCGGAAAATCCGGAAATATTGCTTGAATCAGCGACGGGCGTCGGCGTTGTGAATATGCGCGACCGGCTGGTTCATTTGTATGGGAATAATCAAACATTCAAACTCACCAAACTTGTTCCAGAAGGATTGTGTGTGTCTATGACTATTCCGTTTGAGGAGAAGGAATAACCCATGAGTGATGAAACTATTCGCGTCATGCTTGTTGATGATGAACCGCTGGCTATACAGGGGTTAAACCTACGGCTAGAGGAATTCAGCGAGGTAGAGGTTGTCGGTACGGCGTCAAACGGACGCGAGGCTATAAAAGAAATCCGCGCATTAAGTCCCGATCTGGTGTTTCTGGATATCCAAATGCCCGGCATTGATGGCATTGGCGTTGTGCGCGCGCTCATCGGTTCTGACATGCCTTTATTTGTTTTTGTCACAGCCTATGACAAATATGCAATTGACGCATTTGAGGCCAATGCCCTCGATTATATTGTCAAACCTGTTGAGGAAGAGCGCTTAAAAGATGCCATCCACCGGGCCCGCGAAACCATAAAATCACGCAGCGCGGTAAGCCGCGAGAGCCGATTGGTGGAAATGCTTTCCAGTTTCAGTGAAGATGAACGCAGCCGCATTAAAGAATTGCTCAATGACCCAGATTGGAGTGAGCAAAATCGCTATCCTGAGAAAATGAGTTTCAAGGATGGCTCAAAAGTGATTGTGCTGAATGCGGATGAAATAGACTATATTGATGCTGCTGGCGATTATATGTGTGTTCATGCAGCCGGGAAGACCCACATCATTCGCGAAACCATGAAAGCCCTTGAAGCGCGCCTCGATCCATCGCGTTTCCAACGCATACACCGCTCGGTTATGGTCAATGTGAACAAGGTGAAAGAACTCCACCCACACTCAAATAGTGAGTATTTTCTAATTCTTGAAAATGGGCAGGAATTGAAACTATCTCGGTCTTACAAAGATGTTATTAGCCGGTTTTTGTAAACTAGGCGCATTTCAACCGAACAGGGTCAGACCTTTTCGACCATGAAGCGTGTGACCTGCATTTGCCCTGCGCGCAGCGCATCGTGACGCTCTGCCCAAATTGCCGCATGATCTTTCATCAATTGCTGAAGCGCCGCGCACTGACGACGATCAGGCACATCACTCAGAATTTGCCAGGCATACCGCCATCCCGACCAACCGCGTGCGATAAGCGGAATATAATCATTCGTATCATCAACAGTGCTTACAACTTTCAGTCCAACATCGCCCAAGGCTCGTTCATACTCAGCCGGTTGACGCAAAACACCATCCCAAGGGGCGGCAAATGCGGATTTTAACCGGAAATTTCGCCGGGCAGTCGTGAACTCAACAACCGCCGCTTTTGCACCGGGCACCATCATCTCACTCATCAATTTTAAGGTTGAAGAGGGCTCGGGATCATTGTGCAAATCAAACAGCATCATCGCCCCGTTCAAGGTAGGACGATTAAGACGACGCGAGACCCGGCCATAATCTTCGACCGAAATTCCATAGGCCCGATGGTTTTTGCGCGCCAGGCCCCTCACCTGCCAACGTGTTCCTTCAAGTAGGTCACGCACAGCGCGGCCGCGTTCAGCACCAAAAATGCCAAGCTTTGCTTTTTCCTCAAGCATTAACGTCCGCGCCAAATGCATGGACCACGCCGGCGAGCCAGGCGCTAGCCGTCCTGGGCCCCAGATGACTTGCGCGACAAAATCTGCGCGCTCAGTAAGAATACTAAGATCGCGGGCTTGTCTTGGACGCAACAACACGGCGCGTCGCTCAAGCATAGGGTCAAATCGGACCCCCTCCCACCAAGCGTAGGCACGTTTGCGCGCATAGGCGAGTTTTGCCCCCAACCCTATAAGGGCGAGACTGTCGCGAGAACGTGGTGTGGTGATACTCATGGCGCGTTCGTTGGATCTCTTCTTTTACCTAACACCGTACTATCGCCTGTGATGGCTACAATTTGGTTAACCGGTTTGCGCCAAAAATGGGCCTTTTGCCCTAAAAACACCGTCAAAAAGTTTAGAATTTTGTCTGTTTTTTAAGGTAAACAGCGCTACATGTTTTAAGACTAATCATTTTGGGATCCCTGTTTGCAGGTTTAAACGTTTGGTTAATGGCTTGATCAAGAACCCCTACACCACTCTTGGCGTCTCGCTTTCCGCAAGCGATTCAGAAATTCGCAGCGCTTTTCGCTCGCTCGCGAAGCAATATCACCCTGATCGCAACCCAGATAACGCCGAAGCCGAGGAGAAATTTAAAGAAATCTCCCGTGCCTTCGATGTTTTGGGGGACCCGGATCGGCGGCGCAAATTTGATCGCGGCGAAATTGATGCGGAAGGCAAGCCTGCCGACCCCTTTGCACGCCAATGGGGCGGACGCGAAGGCGCGCAAGCGCGTGCAAAAGCCTATCAAGAACGCTCCACCCCCTTTGGCTCGCGCCGCAAAACTCCCAGAACTGGTCCCGCAGAGGGAGCGGGCGACCCGTTTGCCAACTATCCTGGTGCCGGGCCGTCTGGTCCCGGTGGCGGTATGGGCGGCGGCCCTGGTGCTGGTGCGTCGTTTGATGATCTCGGCGATATTTTTGCCGATCTGTTCGGCGGGCCTCGTCAAGAAACGCAGGCACGCGGGCGCGATGTGCGATACCGCCTCGATGTCGATTTTCTTGATGCCCTGCGCGGTGCAACCAAGCGCGTTACAATGCCCGACGAGCGGGTTCTCGATCTAACGATCCCCGCCGGCCTTGAAGAAGGCCAAACCCTGCGCCTGAAAGGACAAGGGGAACCGGGTGAAGGGGGCGGCGCTTCAGGCGATGTTTATGTGGAAACCCACATTCAAACCCATGATATTTTTGAGCGTGACGGCCTCGATATCTATGTTGAGGTTGCCATTTCTCTGAATGAAGCTGTTCTTGGGGGGAAAATCACTGTGCCCACCATTGACGGGGATGTTGCGGTGAGCGTGCCAAAGGGCGCAAACACAGGAACAACCCTGCGCTTAAAAGGACGCGGCGTCACAGACCCGGAACAGCCCGGCGATCAATATGTAAAGTTGAAAATTGTTCTTCCAGACGGACAAGACGAAAAACTTCGCGCCTTTGTCGAAGAATGGGATGCTGGTCGCAATTTTAATCCCCGCAAGGATTAATGCACACTAACGCCGCGTTGCCCTAGCAATTCCTCTAATCGTTTTTACTATAGAATAGTTCCCCAAATAAAAAGGTCGCTAACCTCGTCTGAAGCTAGCGACCTAAAACCAATCCAATGGCCCAAAGGGCCTTTAAGGCGAAAACCTATTCAGCCGCCAACTGAAATGTCAGCGTTACTTTCTGGCCGCGATGCACAGTGCCCGTTGGGCTATATCGCCAGCGCGTAACCGCCGCGATGGCTGACTTGTTCAGGCACCGACTTGTTGATGACAAAATACGCGCATTTGTTACGGCGCCGTCACCCGTCACATCAAATTCAACAAGAACGTGGCCTTCAATGCCGCGTGATGCACAGCGTTCCGGGTAAATAGGTTCGATTGTGATGATAGGCGTTAACACCGCCTCTGGATTCCCAATGGGTCCCGGATCGGGAGCTGGAGCAGGATTGTCATCACGGAAGATCGGTCGGCCCCCATCATTTATCGGCGTAACATCAACCCGGTCCGGAACGATTCTGTCATCAATGGCGGGGGCTCTTTCGTCAATCGGCGCTGGGGGGGCGTCTGGTTCTGGAATATCAGCGTTAATCACCGGATCATAAATCTGTCTTTCCGGACTAATCTTCCCTTCCGTGGACACTAATGAGTTCATCCCCAGAAATAGTCCAATCGTAATCACTGCCGCAATTGGCAAGCCAAACATTAATCTCAAACTAGACATTAGGTTATCCCTTCTCTTGTTATCATCGACGAAGAAGGTTCAGCGAATTTTATGGCGCGCTGCTTTGGGAAATATGTGAAAGGCAAAAAGCCTTCTCTCAATAACTAACTTTCAATCTTTAAAAACAGCCAGCCTGCCGAAGTCCTCATCAGTGATGATAAAACTGGGCAATTTGAACGACCCCAGCTTTATGTTTGTGAGACGCAACAAGTTTAAGGTAACATCATTTTTTTGTCTTATGCAAACTTTACACGACACGGTGTAGAGTTTGACTGTGATGGTATAACACTATTTTTTAACCAGTATCTTGGCGATTTAACCGCGCATGATAATAATTGCTTACCGAGAGCCAATTTCGATAAAGGTCCATAAGTTGGCGTTCAAACTCACCTTCCAGAAAAGAAATCTGTTGATCAAACATAGGCGAGTCCCGCCGGTCCTCAATCATGTGTAAGCCATGGGCAACCGTTGATCGGTCCCTTGAAAACTCTTCCGATACCTGAACCATAGAAAGTTGGCCAACAACATGGGCAAGATACATGGCAACTTGGCGTGCCCGAGATATCTTAGCGGTTGATCGTCCAGGGCGAAGTACCTGCCCCGCAGTAATGTTATAGGCCTCACAAGCAAGATCTATTGCGCATTGAGCAACATGGCGTTGTACGACCTTATCTCTATGCTGAATAAAAATCTTCCCCGTCATCTGATATAATCCCTAACGTTGAATTTAGAGCCGTGCAAAGCATGCCCGCCACCTAACTATAACCCGCAGGGGTATAATGAGGATAAATTTCCCCAAATTTGATTTAACTTAAAGTGATGAAGGTTAATCTGTGCGCTGTATAAAATAAGAAAATCAGCAAGTATTTTACATCCCTCAACCTCACTTTATTGAGTAATTATCTATGATATTTAGAATTTTAGACCAATTGGATTCAAATTGTTTGGAGTTCAAAAGGTTGGTTAATTTATCGGGTTCAGCCAGCACTTTTTTTTTAAAAAAACATCTGCAAAAATGTGAATATATGCATATTTCCGTACAGAGACGGTTTTTTGCTGTAAACTCCCAAGAACAGTTTGAGGGATAATACGAAATTGTCTGTAAAATTAGCCCGTAAGGCTTTTGAGTTGCCGGTTTTCACAAATGCGTGAAGAGAAAAATTATTTTCAAAACCGAAAATATAAAGCTGCTTAACCAAGAAAGGATAGCAAGAGCACACCAAGCAGCATAACCGCAGTCCACATCGCCATAAAACCAACAGGCCAGGAGCGCGCCATTCGTCCTTCAGGACCATGGAGTGCATATATGCGCTGCGTTAAGTCCTCGATGCGCGAAATGCATTGACTAAATAATGTTAGCCAAACGGCGCGCACGGCTGCATTTCCCCAGGAGACAAAGCTGCGGCCCGGAATGCGCCACACCCAATCACTATCAAGATTATCGGACGGAATTTCCGCCGGATACCATTTCATGCGGATCAATACGGCAAAGGCCAAGACAGCAAATAACAGCAATTGAAGTTGCTCTATGAAATGATAAGGCGTGTTCGGATTATAGCTCTGTATTTGCTCCTGATGGGGCATTAACGCGTAAAGCGGATCAGGATAGATCCCGATGCCAAGACTTAAAACAGCTGCAATACCCATGGCCACATACATGCCCGTTGGTACTTTATCTTTTACAAATGTCCGATTGGGATGAGAATGGGCGAAGAATGTAAAGAATGGAATCTTGATCCCGGCATGTTCCAAAACCCCGGCCGATGCAAATAACAAAACAAGCCAGACAACAAATACATAGGGGATATGCGCCGCAGCGGCCCCTTCAATGATAAGGCCCTTGGTGACAAACCCTGCGGTAAACGGAAATGCCGAGATGGAAAGAGCGCCAACAATACATAATCCCAAGGTAAGCGGCATATAGCGATAAAGCCCGCCCAATTCTGTCGCCTGAGAGGTTCCGGTTCGGTAGACCGCCGCTCCCAGCGCCATAAACAATAAGCTCTCAAAGATAATATTGGAAAAGGCATAGCCAACCGCACCATTGACGGCAATTGACGAACCAATCCCGATACCAATAACCATAAAGCCAACCTGGTTATTGATGGAGTAACACAGAACCTTGCGCAGATCATTTTCGATCAAGGCAAAGAAGATCGGGAATATCGTCATCACCGCGCCGATATAAACCAGCTCCGTTGTTCCGGCGAACCCCCTCGCCAGAGAATATACAGCCAGCTTGGTGGTGAAGACCGACAAAACAATGGTCCCGGTGAGGCTAGCTTTGGGATAGCTATCTTGCACCCAATTATGGATTAACGGGAACGCGCTCTTTATGCCGAAGGCTAAAAACAATAGCAGGCCAGCCAAGTTTATCGCACCGCCCGCATCGCGCAGGCCAATCGCGCCAAAGTCCAATGTTCCTTGCTGGCGATACCACAAAGCGATACCGCCCAGCAGCAAGACACCAGACAGGATTTGGACCGATAGATAGCGCATGCCCGAAAGATAGTTTGCCCGCGTGCCCGGTGCCCACACCAGGAAAACAGAGGTGATCGCCGCAATTTCCCACCAGACAAATAAGGTCACGAAATCACCAGCGAGGACACCGCCCAAACACGCAGCGGGATAAGCAAGCGTTGCAAAATTTTGCAACCGATCGCGCGCTTCATGCCAGCTATATAAAATATTCAGCGCCATTGCGATGTGGAAGACGACGATAAAAATTCGCGACAAAGCGTCAATGCGCAAAGTCGTCAGCGTGTTGCCAAACAGCGCTATTTCACCGAATGCGCCTTGCCCCAATTGATATGACTGATATGCACTCAGGCCAATCACCCCGAGCGACACCCATTTGCGCACGACGATAGGCGTGCGCAGTGTCACCAAGGCCCCCAACGTCAAGATAACGGCGGGGTTCATCAGCAGTGTTAAAAGCAGATTACTCACGCTCGTCATAATAGCCTTTCTTGCGGCTCACAAATTTTCGCAGATGCTGGCCGACCAGAACAATGAACATGAAGGAGGCAAAGCCCCAGATGGCAAAAAATACCGGGACTTTCTCTACCGCAAAATGGGGGTGTGGGTTGTGCCAGCTATCCACAAACCCGGCGAGCGCGGACAGCGCACATGCAATGCCTAGAACAATCAAAAAGCCGCGAATAAAAACCGGGTTCTCCGCCCAGCCTTTATCGTGATTGTTATTAAGATCAGTCATGGCAATTTCCTAACTTCCAGAGCCCGTGCTAACGCCGACAAGTCCTGCGACGGGTGCCAAATAATCATACAACCAACCGGCAGTGAAGAAGAGTAATATCGCACCGCTAGCGGTTAGGATGGGCGGGATCAGACACCAAAGCGGTGCTTCTTTTAACTGGCCCCATTCGACCATGGCTCCGCCCGCCCCTTTTGGCTTGGCGGATGTATCGCCGGTATCTAATAAGAAGGCCTGTACCGGGATCGATAAAAGATACACCACATTGAAGATGGATGAGATCATCAGCACGATGATGATGGCGATTTCACCAGCGTCCGCGGCACCAACCATCAGAAAGAATTTCGGCCAAGATCCACCCAGTGGCGGCAGTCCGATAATCGACATGGCGCCCACAAAGAACACGCCAAAGGTGACGGGCATTACCCGGCCAAGACCGCGCATTTCAGAGATGAGCTGTTTATGAGTTGCGACATAGATCGCGCCTGCACACATAAACAGGGTCATCTTACCGAGCGCATGCATGGCAATCTGCATGGCCCCGCCCATAATCCCCATGGATGTTGCGAGCATCGCGCCCAGTGTCACATAGGAAAGCTGGCTAACCGTGGAATAAGCAAGGCGCGCTTTTAAATTATCTTTGTTCATCGCGATCATTGAAGAAAGCAGGATCGAGATTGCCGCGAGCCACATAAACGGTGTCGATGCCCCGGTCGTATTCAACAGGTCGATCCCGAAAATATAGACGACAATTTTTAGGATCGAGAAAACGCCCGCCTTCACCACAGCAACCGCATGCAAAAAGGCCGAAACCGGCGTTGGCGCGACCATCGCATTGGGAAGCCAGGGATGGGCCGGCATAAGGGCGGCTTTGCCAATCCCAAAGGCATAAAGCCCCAATAGGATGGGTACGAGCGGGCCCGTCTCATCTATTTTTGTGCTAAGAATACCGCCAACCGTAAAATCACCCCCGCCAGCAATGGCATAGGTCCACGCAATCGCGGGTAGTAGCAAGCCAATGGATGTCCCCATCAAAATGCCCAGATAAATGCGCCCCCCGCGCCGCGCCGCATCATTGCCCTTATGGGTGACCAACGGAAAGGTTGAGAGCGTCAAGATTTCGTAGAACACAAACAAGGTGAACAGATTGGCCGCATAGGCAATCCCCATGGCCGAGGAAATCGCAATCGCAAAGGACATGTAAAAGCGCGTCTGATTGCTCTCACCATTACCGCGCATATAGCCGATGGAATAAAGCGAATTTACAATCCACAATCCGCTGGCAATTAACGCGAACATCGCGCCCAAGGGCTCAACGCGCAGTTCAAGATTCAATCCATCGATAACATTTAGCAGAATAAAGCCAGGCGTTTGCCCCGCTCCCACTGCCGTAAAAATAATCAATACCAATAGTAACAGCACACCCGCGGTAATGAGCGTGCTCGCCTCGCGCAGATTTGGGGATTTATCCAACGCCCAAATAGCGAGGAATCCAAGGATCGGGATTAACAATGTTAGGGGAAGAGCAAGACCGGGAGAAATCAACATATTAGTGCGCTGTCCCCCCGCTTATTGAAATGCCAATATCGCCGCTCATTCCAAAGGCTTGGGCGGCTCCCCGGGCAATATCCACCGTCAAATCGGTTTGTAAGCCAAAATATACGTTTGCAATAACAAGCAGCCACATCGGGAGCAACATTGAGAGCGGTGCTTCTTTTACCGGCTCCAGCACCGCACCATCAGCAGGTTTGCGCACCATCACTTCGACAATCCGGCCAACATAAACAACTGCGATCAATGAGCTGGCAACAATCAGGAAGGATGCAATCCACTGCCCTGCTTCAAAGGTCGCCTGCAAAAGCAGCCATTTAGAGACAAAACCAACCGTCAGCGGAACACCGACAAGCGACAATCCGGAAATCAAAAACGCAGCCGTCGTTAATGGCATGCGATAGGCAAGGCTTTCAAAGTTTTTCAAGGTATGGCCGCCCAACCGCAACATCACACAGCCCACAGCCATGAACAACGCTGCCTTCATGAGCGCGTGATTGAACATGTGCACCATGGTCGCGGTCAGGCCCGCCTCCGTTGCCAGAGAAAGCCCGAGCAGCATGTAGCCAATCTGTGCCACGGACGAATAAGCCAATATGCGTTTTATATCGTCCTGAAAGACGGCCACAAAGGACGCGATAAACATGCCCGCGACTGCGACGGGTAAGATCGCAAAACGCAATGCCAGATAGAGCGATCCAAAATCAGCACCATATTCGGTGTGAAATATTGAAAAGAAAAACCGGATCAGAACATAGACAGCAACTTTGGTCGCCGTCGCTGCAAGGAATACAGAAACCGCCGACGGCGCATAGGTGTACGCATTGGGCAGCCACAGATGCAGCGGAAACATTGCCAGCTTCAACCCCATGCCCACAAGGATGAATGCAAACCCCGATTGCACCATGCGATTATCAAGCGTTGTCAAATGGGCCTGCAAGTCAGCCATATTGAGCGTACCCGTTGCCTGATATAAAAGCCCAATGCCAATAACAAAGAACGTGGCACCGATTGTGCCCATCACCAAATAGTTGAATGCGGCGGTGAGCGCCCGGCGATCTCTACCCGCGCCAATGGCGACCAGCGCATAGGTGGAAAGCGATGAGATTTCCAAAAATACAAAAACATTGAATGCATCGCCGGTAATCGTCACCCCTAAAAGACCGGTCATGCATAGCAAAAGGGCCGCAAAAAACGCTGGCGTCTGTTTTGCGTCAATCTCAGACATGATCGAATGATAGGCATACGGAAAAACCAATGCCCCGATGCCCGATACCAAAAAGAGTAAAAGCCCATTGGCAAGGTCAACGCGATATTCAATACCAAGGGGCGGAGCCCAGCCGCCGAGATAATAGGAGATCGGCCCATGCGTATAAACCTGATATAATAAGGCTGCGCAAAAGAAGAAGACCGCCCAGGAAATCAACGTGGCAAATGCCCATGCGGGCCGCCCATTTGGCAAGAGCAATGTGATTGGCGCTAATAAAAGCGGCACGATGATTGGCAATGCGGGAAGTTGTTCAACGAAATTCATCGAGCGTCCTCCCGCGGGAAGGAACCCTGCTCGCCAAATTCGGCGACATCATCTTCTGCTTCTAACTCATCTTCTTCGATGGTGCCGTAAGCCTCACGAATGCGAACGGCCAAGGCAAGTCCCACCGCCGTTGTGGCAACGCCGACAACAATCGCGGTCAGGATCAAAACGTGCGGTAGCGGATTGGAGTAGATAATATCTGCTGTTGCAACAGCATGGTCTACACTCAAGTCGCCACCCAACTCTGCACCAGTCTCTGGGCCAGTCTCTGGGCCAGTCTCTGGGCCAGTCTCTGGGCCAGTCT
>CAYQXV010000014.1:4110-24988 GCA_964421675.1 uncultured Caulobacterales bacterium | reverse complement strand
GCATCGCCGTGACTAGCATCGTCACCGTGGCCGCCGAGAAAAATCGGCGCTGTTCCGCCTGCGACTTTGCCGATTGTTATGTAAAAAATGAAAACCGAGGTTTGAAAAATATTCAACCCGATGATCTTTTTCACCAAATTGCCCCGTGAGAACACAATATAAAGACCCATCATCATCAGTACGATGACAATCCAGTAATTATAACGATCAAAAATAAATTCGAGCATCTACCAGTCTTCCGGATCAATCTCCGGCTCACGGCCGGCAAAATGGTAGAATATCGTCAGCATGGCGGAAAATACGGTCAGCCCAACACCAAACTCGACCAGTAAAATTCCATAATGCTGCCCAGCATGGTGGGTAGAATGCGGCACAAGCACATCATAATCTAAGAGATTGCCGCCGAGCAGCATGGTTGCAACCCCAGTGCCCGCATAAAACAGAATACCGATCACCATTACATAAAGTAAGGCGCGCTGTGGCATTGCTTTTTGTGTTTGATCAAGGCCAAAAACCAGCGCGTGCAAAATAAACGAAACCGCAAAAATAACACCGGCCTGAAAACCGCCGCCCGGCCCGTAGTCTCCATGAAATTGCACATAGAGCGCAAACAACAAAATCGGAGCGAACAAAAGTTTTGTGGTAACCCGCAAGATTAAGTGGTCCATTATCTCTCCCCCGTATTAGAGGTATGAGAAAGTTTTGACGCGGAAGCCTTGCCAGGACTGTCATCATCAGGACTGTCATCATAAACTGCGCGCCCGCCACGCGCAGAGCCCGCCCCTAACAACAAAATTACCGCAAGACCAGCGGTGAAGATAACCAAAGTCTCACCAAGCGTATCAAAGCCGCGATAGCTTGCAAGAACGGCGGTGACGATGTTTGGCACTTCAATATCGTTGGGCGTTTCTTGTACATAACGCTGACCAACTGCGGTGGCGCGGTTTGCGGGTGCATTGGGGTCTTCAAAGGCGGGCATATCAATCGTCGCATAGACAAGCGCTGCGCCCACCGCAACGACGGTCGCAAGGGCCACTGGCTGACGCCCGGAGCGCATCGGCTTTTCACAGCGCGTTGTCAGCAACATACCGCCGAGCATCAAAACCGTAGAAATCCCCGCCCCAACAGCCGCCTCCGTAAAGGCCACATCAACCGCATCCAACGAAACAAAGAAGGCCGCTGACAGAAGCGAATAAATGCCCGACAACATCACCACAGCAAAAAGATGCCGCGATTTCATTGCCTGCCATGCGACAAGGACAAGCATGGTCAATAAAACAAGATCGACGAACAAAGTCGGCGAAAGGTTCGTATGAAAATTTTCACCAGCCACCTCTTGCGCTGCACCCGCAAGTTTAAGCGGGGCGTCAGATGACGGGGCAAGGGACATGATCGATGTAAAAAACGTCATGATGCCCCACCACAATCTTCATTCAGATTTTTGTCCTGATCGTCGCGGTAATCGGCGGACAGATCCGCGTCGGTCATTGGCGCTAAGCCGCCAACCCAGGCCGCATGAGCAATGGCATGGGTAGCAACCGGACTCGTTAGCAACAAAAACACCGCAATAAAGCCGAGCTTGACGACAATCAGCCAACTGGGGGCCTGCAACATCATCGCAAGAATGATCAACTCGGCGCCCGCCGTATCGGTGACCCCTGCAGGATGCAGCCGTGAATAAAAATCGGGAAACCGCACAAGGCCAATACATCCTGTGACCACAAAGATGCCGCCAACAATAAACAAAATTAAAGACGCCCCATCGCGCAAGAGATCAACACTCATGAGCGCTCCTCCCCGTTGCGCGCAGCCGCGTCATCGCGGCGGACCGGATCGGCGACCCTTGATGCGTTTTCTTCAACGCGAAATTGCGGCGCGGTTGCGTCCATCGAAACGGCTAGCGTGCGGTAGTGGAAAAATTTCAATATAGCGATCGTGCCAACAAAATTGATCAACGCATAGACAAGCGCAATATCAAGAAAGTCTGGACGCCCGACCAAAAACCCCATCACGCCCAGCAAGAGAACAGTCTTCGTACCGAAGCTGTTTCCCGCCAAGACCCGGTCATACAAAGTCGGTCCCGCAAAAGCGCGGATTAAGGCGAGTAACATGCCAATCAAAATTGCGAGCGAAACGGCAATGAACATCAATGCTACCCTTGCTCATGAGAGGAGGAGCGCGAAGACTTTGGGGTGCCGATGCGTGCAACTCGCTTCCCCATATCCAATATGGCGGGTTCATCGCAGAGTTCTTCGGTTAATCCGTGGATTAAAATATGATCATCCTGCAGATCAATCGCGACCGTTCCGGGCGTCAAGGTAATCGAGTTTGCAAAAATTACCCGGCCTACTATTGAGCTCGGGCCGCATTCATCGAGCGGAATGCGAAATAGCCTTGGAGACAGTTTCGGGTTTATCGCAAGGGCTTGGCGCGCAACGAGCATATTTGATTTGCCAATCTCAAAGGTTAGCCACGCCATATATCCTATTATTCCAGGAAAAATATAACGCGGCACCCCTTCCGAATCCAACATCCCTGCGCGATGGGCAAGCCACACACACAGTAAAACGGACAGCGTTCCAAACACCAGCAATAGCGGGTGATCGAAATAACCAGACAAGAGCAGCCAAAGGGCAGCCAAAGCCAGCGCTGTTACGATAATGCGTCCCACTTATGGTGTTCCTGCAAAAGAATTGATCTCGGGCCAAAAGAAAATGAAGGATTGTAAGACTCACCACCCCTCACCCATATATCTTTCTGACACAATGCCCACGAAAATCAACGGGGGACCCTTGAAAATCAATCGGTCAATCTGCCAACATTTGACTTTCATGAAGCCTGTTCAGACAATCAGTTCGAACCTTCAGAAATCAGAAGTTCGTTTTTGAAAAATACGGACACCATGGTGCGAATCACAACAGCGCATTGCACTTGCATGCCTTGATCGCGGTGCCCTAACTGTCTTTACAAATTTGGGTTGGTCGAAAAGCGCGTGAGTTCCCAAAGGCAATTGCTACCTTCGGGGTGGTCGCCCAAAATCAGGATCGACTTACTGACCGCGCTATTGACCGCCGCGATAGGCAAATGGCAACTCGCCGCGTTCCAGATTGCGGTAGCGATCGCGCAATTTTTGCTGACGGTTTTCAAGGGACTGATTAGCGCCATCAATAACGACCGCGACCGGGCGCGTTGCCAGTTCAAGCGGATCGCCATCCCAGACAACCACATCGCCGCGTTTGCCAACTTCCAAAGTACCCAGCTCACCTTCCAGGCCAAACATGGCAGCCGGTGATAAGGTCAGCGATTTTAGCGCCGCGTCATAGGGCAAGCCATTGGCAACTGCATTGCCAGCCTGGTGCGGGAGCAATCGAAGATTATGCGCGCCAAAGCCTTGTGGATTATAAAACCCGATTGAGACGCCCGCTTGGTGTAGCAATGCCGCGTTGCGCATGGATGCCGATAAGGTCTCAAATTGTTCAGGCAGATTAGCCATTGCATCGAGAATCACCGGAATGCCTGCAGCGGCGATCATGCCCGCTTCGCGCCACGCTTCCGCGCCGCCGACAATCACAACGGAAAGACGATAATTATTGGCAAGACGCACTAAATTGCGAATGTCTGACGCGCGGTTAATCGAAACAAGCAATGTTTGTTCACCGCGCAATACAGGACCAAGGGCCTTTAAATCAGCAACCGTATATCGGCCCTCTGAAACATTGGCGACATAGCCATCAGGGTCATTGGCATATTTTTGTGCTGCTTCTAAGGTTTCGCGCATTAACGACCATACACCCAGACGCGTATTGCCCGCGCGCGACGTACCGCCAAGTCCCAGTTGCACACTGCGCGCAAGGCCCTGTTTGGTAATGGATTGTTTGTGTCCGGAAAGATCAATCATGATGGCTTCGCCGCCAATCAGACCGCCGCCAACGCTTGGCACGCTCACCGCACGGGTAATGCCCCCTGCGCGATTAATCGGGATTAGCGTTGATGCAGGATTATAGGCATCAGCTGCGTTAAGCGCGGGCCCCAAATCGAAATCGCGTTCCGGGCTGGAATCATTTGTTTGACTAACCGCACCAATTTCAACCAGACCAATCGAGGAGTAAGGAGAGATAAAGCCGGGCGTTACATAATAGCCCGTGGCATCAATGATCTCAGCGCCTTCAGGCGCGGCAAGGTTAGCACCAATCGAAATGATCTTGCCATTTCTGATAATCACATCGCCTTGCTCGATAACCGAGCCGGTGACCGTGTGCACAAGACCATCCATAATCGCAATGGTATCGCTTTGCTGTGCGGTAGCATTCATTCCAATGCTGGCGCTGCACATTAATGCAAATGCATGAAGGCTTACTTTTTTACGCACGGAGCTGAGGACAGATTTCATCATGAATATTTTCCAGATCTCTATTCGTTAAGGCTTATTGGCCTGCGCCGCCGGTAAATTGATTGTCATATTGGCCCACTTCAAAATCAGTGCGCGGAGAGCGCGCCGGATCTTGTCGATCAAACATCAAAGCGCCGTCGATAAAGACTTTTTCTGCTTGGGCATATACCGAGAAAGGATTGCGCGACCAGAGCACGACATCGGCCATCTTACCGGCCTCCAACGTTCCTGTTTCATCGAGAATACGCATCACCTTTGCAGGGTTTGCGGTGATCCACACAATCGCATCTTCTTCTTTGATGTCGATGCCGATGCGATTGCCATCCGCCATGGCTTTCGCCGCTTCCTGGTTTAACCGCTGAATACCAATTTCACTATCGGAGTGAATAATGGTGCACCCGCCTGGCTGATTGTGCATAAGCGCCGGGTTTTCGCGAACGCCATCATAGGCCTCCAGCTTGAAGCCCCACCAATCTGCCCAAATTGCACCGCATACCTCATTTTCTGCGAGAATGTCGGCAATTTTGTAAGCTTCTACAGCATGGTGAAACGCGGAAACCTTATAGCCAAACTCCTTGGCCATATCGAGAATCTGCACCATCTCATCAGCGCGGTAGCAATGCATGTTCACGACAATCTCGTCGTTTAAAACGCCGGCAAGTGTATCGAGCTTAAGATCTTGTTTTGGCGCATCTGCTTTTTCCGCGCCCTCGCCGCCTTTTTCCAGCTTGGCTTCGTATTTTTGCCATTTCTCATTATACGCTTTGGCGTCAATCCAGGCTTTGCGATAATGGGCAAAACTTGCCATGCGCGTTGCTGGCCCGCGTGAGCGATAGACCCGCTTGGGGTTTTCACCGCATGCCATTTTCAGGCCATGGGGCGCGCCGGGAAATTTCATTCCCTGAACGGTGCGCGACGGCACATTTTTAAGGGTCACGGTTCGACCACCGAAAAGGTTTGCCGAGCCTGGAAGAATTTGCAGCGATGTGATGCCGCCCGCCAGCGCGCGGGTGAAACCGGGATCTTGCGGCCAGACCGAATGTTCGGCCCAAACTTCCGCGGTGTTTGGCGCAGTCGCTTCGTTCCCGTCGGAGGTCGATGCGACGCTTGGCGAGGGATAAACGCCAAGATGGGAATGAATATCGATAATACCGGGCGTCACCCATTTGCCCTCCCCGTTAATGGTGACGGTATCTTTTGGGATTTTGATGTCGCCAGCAGCGCCAACGGCACTGATTTTACCGTCGGCAAGCAAAATCACGCCATCGTCGATCTTCTCGCCGGTGCCCGTCAGGATCGTTGCATTGGTAATTACGGTCGTCACGCCCGGATAAGGCGCATAAGTTGATGGGTAGGGATCGAGCGCCGGGCGCCCCGCCGTCTCGTTTTGCGCGCCAGCCTCTTCTTTATCCGATTTATCGGCTTTTTCCCCGCCGCCACATGCAGCCAACCCCAAGGCCCCAAGCGCGACCGTACCAAGCATGATCAAATATGACGGTGATTTCATAGCAATTCCCAAGTGTTTCTGGTTTCAAATGCCGGGCCGTGATCGCCCTTGCGTTTGGATGCGCTCCCTATCTGTCATGAAACTCACTCAATTTGAAGCCCTCAACTTCAATCACGCTGCCATTTGTGAAAATTTGAGGTCCCTGATTGCTAAGATCAAAGTGACATGCGCTGATGGCATCCAAACCGCTGACAAATTATCACATCGGCGACCATTCTCCCCAACTCTATGTGCATCAGAGTTGAGCCGAGCGGCATTTCATGATTGCGTGAATTCACAAAATCTGGCTCTTATGGGGGCAATGTTTGTGCAAAGGCTATAAAAATGGTTGTTGATACTGATAAAAACAAACGCCGCGCTGGGCAGATTTCCCGTCGCTCTGCATTGGGCACCCTGCTTGCGGGCGGCGCAGCATCGTGCACCAGCACCCCAGATCTCACCGCCTTCAAAGCCGTGAGAGCAAGCACGGCATCGGTATTTACCAGCGGCGTTGCCAGCGGCGACCCCACACAATCAGGATTTATTATCTGGTCGCGCATTGGCGATGCGCAAACTGGTCTGGCCCTCGACGGTGAACAGCCAGTTGATTGGCAAGTGGCAAACGACGCTGGATTTTCAACAATCGTACAATCGGGTCAGCTCAGCGCGCGTGCTTCAAGTGATGGCACATTGAAAGTCGACGTCGGTGGATTGCAACCGGGTACGTCTTATTTTTACCGCTTCACACTCGGTGACACCTCCTCACCGACCGGACATGCACGCACCTTACCAAGCGGGAGCGTTGATAGCGCGCGCTTTGCTGTCATCTCCTGTTCGAATTTTCCGTTCGGCTATTTCAATGTCTATGATCAAATTTCGCGCCGCGACGATCTCGATGCTGTCATTCATTTGGGCGATTATCTTTATGAATATGGCACTGGCGGTTATGGCGGCGAGGTCGGCAAACAATTAGGCCGCAATCATGCGCCGACAACAGAAATCATTACCCTGGCAGACTATCGCGAACGCCACCGGCAATATAAATCAGACCCGGCAACACAATCCATGCATGCCGCCCACGCCTTCATTGCAATTTGGGACGATCATGAAACCGCAAATAATTCATGGAAAGAGGGCGCCCAAAACCATCAACCGGAAACTGAAGGCGAATGGGCCGATCGCCGCGCTGCTGCCCTTCGGGCCTATTATGAATGGATGCCGGTACGCGAGCCCTCAGCTGATCGCCCGCGCGAGGCATTCTTTAGAAAGTTCTCATACGGAGATTTATTGACGCTCGGCGCCATTGAAACGCGCTTAATGGCGCGCTCTGAAGAGCTTTCCTATAATGATTTGGTGGCGTCGGTGAAATCACCCGAAGATATTGATCGGTTCCGCCGCGAGGTGCTCAACGATCCGTCTCGGCAAATGCTTGGCAAAACACAGGAAGCTTGGCTAAGCGATATTTTGCAGGAATCAAAACAGGCCGGTCAGCCATGGCGCATTATTGCCAACCAGATCATCATGGCCCGCGTTACCGCCCCGGACCTTACTCCCCATGTTACGGAAGAAGAACTGGCCGAGCTTCAAGCGCAATGGGATCAGGCACGGGCCTTTGTGCAGGCTTCAACTCTTGGCCTGCCGTCAAATTTTGATGCTTGGGACGGATATCCCGCAGCGCGCCAGCGCTTTTATGATCTTGCCGAAGACGCAAGTGAAAATGATGGATTAATCGTCCTCACCGGCGATACCCATACATGGTGGGCCAATGATCTGATCTCTGATGATGGCGATAATATTGGCGTTGAACTGGGTGTTGGCTCGGTGACCTCCCCCTCCCCTTATCGAAAAGAATTTCTGGGGGGAAAAGGTGCAGAATATGCGCTTTTAACGAACCAAAAAAATAAGGATGTGCGCTACATTAATGGCGAAGATCACGGCTATATTGACCTGCATGTGACACCGTCAAAAGTTGACGCGCGCTTTATGGCTGTCGATACCGTGTTGTCGCCGGAATATAACGCCTTTCAAAAAGCAAAATTTACCATTGGAAAACGAAAAAGTATTGCGCAATTTAAAGGGATAAGCGGTGTCGGCCTTAAAGAACGGTTTTTGTTCTAAAGCCATTACGAACATACAATAACAACTACGCCTATTATGGCGTTTGATTTTGCACGTCGTCCTCGCCGGTTTCTACTGGCTCGATAGCCGCATCATCAACAGTTTGGGCAGCACTCTCCGCCTCAGTATTATCTGCATCGCTATCGGTAGCTACCGCGGCATTTACCGCAGGTGGAACATAGCTTGCTTCGGTATTACGAACGATAATCTCACTTGCTAGCGATTCAATGCCTGCAATAATTTCCGCGCTCGCCGTGTGATGCAAGCCATGGCCAGTGTCGGGTAAGATGGTCAGCTCAGCACCATCAATCTGTTGAGACAGAGTGTATGAATGAATGGTTGGGCTTACCGTTGTATCATGGGTACCCACAAAAATCCGTACGGGAAGTTTTAATTCTTCATACCGATCAGCCATTGCAAGCACGTTCGATTTCAAGTGCACAATATCAGTCGCATTGTTCACAAAATCTTTCGGGCGAAACAGCATGGCGAGACGGGTATTCTCGTAATAATTTTCCGGTGCCGGTTTCGGCCAGAACGCCGCCTTAACACTGCCCTTGGCCACAACTGGCCCATAGAACGGGACGACGGTCCGGCGCAAAATTGGCCCAATCACCGGTATTGTTGTGACCCTATTGTACCAAATAACGCCGCCCGGCCAGCCATGGCTAACCCCTGCCAACAGCACAAGCCCCGATAAATCCTGTTGATAAGCAAGCGCATAGGCAAGCGAGACTGTTGCGCCAAAACTTTGGCCCACCAAAATAGGATTTTCAATCTCAAGCTTTTGTAGCGCACTGTGGATTAAACGCGACTGAACATTTAGGTCATGACCATCATCGGGACGCGTTGAATATCCCCGGCCCGGGCGATCAAACAAAATGACACGATATTGGTTTGCCAGAGTCTCACCCAGAGAGACATGCATATCGTGCAAATTTGCACTCGCACCATGCAAAATAACGATTGTCGGTGCCCCGGTCTGTTTGGGACCAATATCCAAATAATGCAGCCGTTCGCCTTCAACTTCTATGAACGCACCGGCGGGCGGATAGGTATTTTCCAACCGCCATGACATGAACGCCGAGACAATCGCGAGTAAGACCAGCAGAATGGAGAGGAGCAGCGCAAATCGCATTTTTTATGTCCGGCAAATGAAAGAGGAATAGCAAAAGTCTACCATAGAGGTGCAAAACCACCGGGCATAGCACGCAAAGGCAACAATGCGGTGCCTTATGCAGCGTCAATAATGCCCAAAAAGTCTTCCGCTTTTAAGCTCGCGCCGCCAACAAGCGCGCCGTCCACATCGGCAACCTGCAAAATCTCAGCGGCATTTCCCGGCTTTACCGAGCCGCCATACAAAATTCGTGTCGCCGCGCCCACATGGCTGCGAATATGGCGATGCATTTGCGCAATATCGTCGAGGCTAGGCGTCAGCCCCGTGCCAATTGCCCATACAGGTTCATAGGCAATAACGATCGCGTCTGTACCGGTTCCGGGCATTGACCCCAGAATTTGTGTTTCAACAACGTTTAACGCTTCACCGGCCTCGCGCTGCTCTTTGCTCTCACCAACACAAACAATAGGAGAGACGCCAGCAATGATTGCTGCGCTCGCTTTGGCCCTGACAAGATCGTCGCCCTCACCATGGTCGGTTCGCCGTTCAGAGTGACCAACAATCACATGGCTCGCGCCAGCATCGGCCAGCATTTGTGCGCTCAAATCCCCGGTATGCGCGCCGCTTTCCCCGGTGTGACAGTCCTGACCGCCAACATATACCGGGCTGTTCTCAAGCTGCGCTGCCATTGCGCCAATCAATGTGGCGGGCGGGCAAACCAGCACATCGCAATTGACCTCAGCGCCAAGGCGCTCGCGCAGGGTTTGCGTTTCCTGAAGGCTTTCCTGCAAGCCATTCATCTTCCAGTTTCCAGCAATTAACGGTCGTAACATCTGCTAAATCTCCTAATGGCCTTCTGGCGGCCCTCCGGCGCCATGGTTTTCTAAGCGTTGATAGGAAAGCCAGCCAATAAACGCAATTGACCTGCCGCGATGAATCTCATCGAAACAGGTCAAATTGATTGAAAATCCTCCTCAGACCCAATGGTAACGGTTGGGCCGCGGCGGGATGACTGGCTAAGCCTTAGCCTTTTTCCCAGGCAAACGGGGCCAATCTATCATCAACAGGGGTATGCATAAGATGATTGGCATAATTTGAGATTGTTTTATGAGCGATGATGAGCACAACTTCGAGGGCATTTTGCTTGGTAAATCCAGCCGCGAAGAACGCATCTGCCGTGGCATCGTCAATTTCACCGCGCTTATCCACCATCGCTGTCACATAGTCATGCAAAGTCTGTAAGCGCGTATCCTGATAGCCACCCCCATTTCGGGCAGCCTCAATCACATCATCATCAATCTGTTCGCCTTTTGCCACCGCCGTATGGGCCGGCATGCAATAATGACAATTATTGAAATAGTTGACGGCAAACCAAACGACATGACGCTCTGTCGGGGCAAAGGATGTTTTCATCACTTCTTGACCAAGAGCCATATAGCCGCGCGCCGCTGACGGAGCTTCGGCAAGTCCGGCGATAAGATTGGGAACAAAGCCATATCCCTTTTGTGCCATTTCAAGGACATCTTTAGTCTCGCCTTCGGCATTTTCTACATTATGAAGAGTATATTCGGTCATGTTGGTCTCCTGAGTTTTTTAATTTTGCGCGTATGCGAATTATTGATGAAATCAATAGTCTGACGAAAGCGGCCCGGTTGAAGCAAGCTGGCTGACATTTCGGGCACCGCCAGATCTGTTATAGTGAGATAAATGCACGCTGATGATTTTCCCAGTGGGCAAACGTTCACCTTGTTGTGAGAATTAGATTGGCTGCAAACATCGCAGCACCAGCACAACAATTGAAATTTAAAAATGCGTACCTATATCCTATATAGGAACGCACAAATGATGGTGGAAAGTGCCCAATGGCAGACTCAGACAATCAATTTTCGTTAACCATTTCCGGCGACGGGGTGGATATCAACAAATCCATAGACGCCCAAACTATGGTCGATGTCATTACGCTTGTCACGCAAGCCCAAATGCGAGACGCACAAAAAGATACAGATAATATCGAGCCGCGCGTTGAAGAAATTGACAGTGCGCAAACGTCTCAATCGCGATATCGATTTACCGGCAATGGGAGCGCTGATCCCATCATCAATAAATTTGCCGAAGAAATAGAACGACTTTCGCAAAACAATGAACTGCGGGACCGGGTAAAAGACGTTATCCGCGATATTTTGCAATCGCGCCATTACCGGTAAGATCGGACCCGACCACTATAACTGCAATTCATTTTCAATGGGTTCAAAATAAGCGGCAACATCTTCGGATGTAATTTCATCAACTGATGCCGGTGCCCATTTAGGGGATTTGTCTTTATCGATTATCAAGGCGCGAACACCCTCAAAGAAATCATGCGCTGTCATCACCCGTGAGACGATCCTAAACTCCATCGCCATAACATCATCAAATTCAAGATCCGCGCCCCGGCGCATCTGCTCTAATGTTATTTTAAGAGACGTTGGTGACATGGTGCTGAGCGTATCAAGCGTTTCATTGGCAAAAGGCGTTCCCGCCTTTTTAAGACGCTCCAACAGCGCCTCAATGGAATCAGGCATTTCAAACAATTGCTCAATAGCCTGACGATTATCGGCTATCGGTGCATTTTCCGGGCGGGTTGAAAAGCTGTCTAAGATGGTTTCAATCTGATTTGGTGCATCCCCGGAAAAAGTAATTTCCATCAGTGCTGCGACCATTTCCTCTTGCTGATCGCTCGGCACATAATGGGTTGCCAAACCGGTCTCCAGACAATCTCCGGCTTTGGCCCGCGCGCCCGTCAACGCAAAATAAAGACCGGCATTGGCGCTCATGCGCGGCATAAAATACCCACCGCCCACATCAGGAAAAAGCCCGATCCCGGTTTCCGGCATTGCAAACATTGTTCGATCCCCGGCCACCCGAAATGTTCCGTGCAAGGAAACACCAACGCCGCCGCCCATAACAATACCGTCAATCAAGGCAATATAGGGTTTGGGGAAATGAAAAATCGTTGCGTTATTTGTGTATTCATCGCGAAAGAAAGCGTGCGCCTGCTCAACATGATCGCGCGCCGCATCGTGAAGCCAACGAATATCCCCGCCTGCGCAAAAAGCACGATCCTCAGCCCCGCGAACGAGTACCGCCTTAATCGTATCGTCGGCCGCCCACGCATCAAGCGCTGCACGCATATCGCGCACCATGGCATGGGTCAGCGCATTAAGCGCCTTTGGCCGATTAAGGGTAATAATGCCCCAGCCACCACTTTGCTCACAGACAAGTTCTGCATCAGACATTGCTACACCCCTTCGACGATGACAACTTCAGATTCAGCAAATTCCTGACGAAGTTTGAGCGCCTTTTGATATTCCGGTGAGTTATAGCAATCGAGTGCGGTGCGATAACTATCAAATTCAATCACCACATGGCGGTCGCGATCTTCGCCCTCGACTGGCAGATACTCGCCGCCGCGAACAAGAAATTTTGCGTTATATTTATCGAATGCAATTTTGTCGGCGGCGACATATTCGGGATAGCGCTCCGCATTGAAGACACGCACATGCATTAGCCAGTAACCTTTGGCCATAAAACCCTCCTTGCTCGAGGCATTATGATTAAACCTGATATTCTCGTAAAAGATCGCGCGCAACGATAACGCGCATAATTTCATTGGCACCCTCTAAAATCTGGTGCACCCGCACATCGCGCAACATGCGCTCGAGCGGATAATCTTTTAGATATCCATACCCCCCATGAACCTGCAACGCATCATTGACGATGTTAAAGCCAGTATCTGTAACAAAGCGTTTTGCCATCGCGCAAAACCGCGTTGCATCCGGTGTTTTGTTATCAAGCTTCCAGGCGGCATGGTATAACAAACCGCGTGCGGCTTCCAATTCCGTTGCCATATCGGCGAGTTTGAATTGCAGCGCCTGTTGTTCGTTTAATCGCTTACCAAAGGCGCGGCGTTCGTTGGAATAATCGAGTGCAGCTTTTACTGCGATATTTGCCGCCCCCAATGAACAGGCCGCGATATTTAACCGCCCGCCATCAAGCCCCATCATTGCAAAGCGAAACCCCTCGCCCTCCTCACCGATCCGGTTTGATACCGGTATGCGGCAATCTTCGAAGGTGACGATTGCGGTTGGCTGTGAATTCCAGCCCATCTTTTTTTCATTCGCGCCAAAGGAAATTCCCGGCGTGTCCTTTTCAACAAGCACTGCGGAAATACCGCGCGGCCCATCCTCGCCCGTGCGCACCATGACGAGATAAAGGTCGGTTGTTCCGGCCCCGGATATAAAAGCCTTTGATCCGTTCAACACATAATGGTCGCCATCGCGGGTTGCTTTGGTGCTCAATGATGCTGCGTCAGACCCCGCTCCCGGTTCAGTGAGACAGTAGCTGCCCAGTAATTCCATTTTGGTCAAACGCGGGCAATATTTCTCGCGCAACGCATCATTGCCAAACCGGTCCACCATCCAGGTGACCATATTATGAATAGAAATATAGGCAGCGGTTGAAATGCACCCTTCCGAAAGCGCTTCAAAAATCAGGGCCGCATCAAGACGCCCAAGCCCTGAACCGCCAACATCTTCGCGTGTGTAGATTCCCGCAAGGCCAAGCTCGGCGGTTTTCTTGATCACATCGACAGGAAAATGTTTGTTCTCGTCCCATTCACCAGCAAAAGGGGCCAGCTCCTCGGTTGCAAATCGGCGGGCCATCTCCTGGATAGCCTGTTGATCATCGGAAAGCTCAAAATTCATGACAGCACCTGATTTTTAGTCATCACTTGATTTGTTTGCGCCAATCTCACCATTGCAGTCACCATCGCGCAAAAAGGCCTCATCAATGGGATGATCCTGGGCATCGCAAATTGGCGCTAGCGGTGCAACTTTGGCGTTACGGTGATGGAGATAACGATAAATGATATAGGAGGAAATCACTGTTAAGGCGATGATCGGGAGCCAGAATTTCGCCCGCTCTCCAGCAACCTCGCCGACCACATGAAACGTCACAAACATAATCGTGACATAAAGGGTCGCGGATGCGACAACCCAAAACACGAACCGCAAATATGGCGTTTGGAAAAACCCACATGCCAGATAGGTCGGAATGCGCGTTCCGGGCACGAACCGCGCGGCAAACAGCGTTTTCACCAGCTCATCGCGCACCAGATCACCGGCCACCGAAACGCCCGGTTTTTTGGAAAATTTTTGCGCCCAGTCATATCGGCGCGCTGCCCAACCGAGCCAATATTTCCAGACATCACTCGCCGATAGTCCGGCCAGGATTACGGCAAAAATCACCAATACGGGGCCCGCCCCCGCTAGTGAGGCGGTCGCAGCGCCAATAACGGCTGCATCTTCCTGCACAAAGGGCAGAAGAAATATGATCGCGTAGAGCGACCAACCGCTCATCGTGAAAATCGTGTCTGGATCTATGGAAAACAAGCGCTCACTCTTTGGCGAAATAGTCGGCTTCAGTCATTCTCTGGCGGGTCAGCACTCTCGCTGGAAACTCGGTTTACGCACTCATAGCGCTCGCACGCAGCACGGATACACAGCACAAATACACGGTACTGGCCACTCGTCATTTTTCATGGTTCTTAAATACCAGTCCACCACCGCTTGCAACACACTTGTTTCAAAAGACGGGCTTAAACTGGTTCCGCTTCACCCCATTATGATCCAAGGCTGTTGAATTGGCCTTGTAACCAGATCAACCAGGCGCGGTAGCCCTCAACCTCAAAGTTTGCATCACAAAAGGCTTGCAAGATTGCGCGGACCGCCGCTTCTTCCGGGTTTTCCGCCAGCAATCTGGAAATATCATCAATCACCGGCGCACTCTCGGCCTGCCAGTCTATGACCATCTCGCCCACTGCCTGTTCCAGGCCCCCTTCCGTGCTGAGCGCTTCGGCGTGCAGATAGCTCGACAACATTCTCGACAAAGCCGGGTAATGGGCACGCAGCCGCTCCTGTGTAGCCTCTAAGGCTGCGAGTTGTTGAGTTGCGGCTTGGCCGAGAACCGCTGGATCGCGGTCAGTCGATTTTGCCGGGCCGGCCAATATGCCCCCCTCTTCACGGCGCGCAATTTCCTTGCGCGAATTCAGCATTTGCAGCGCCAGCAACCCAAATACCCCGATCGCCAATAACAGCGCCACGTATATCAAAAAAACCATAATTAGATCCAACCGATAATGCCATTGCAAAGCTGATCGATACTGCATTTTGCCCTCTGGCGTAAAGCAAGCAAAAAGCCCGCGCTTGCGGTTTGACCGCCCGCACCTATCACGAACCACCGATGAAGCCCCTGCCCGTGAGTCTCCTATTAAACGGCGCAAGGGGACAAATTTTGGTAAACTGCTCAGTATAAATCGACAATTATCAACTCATTACGTTTTGCAATGCAACAACAACTGCCTCGCAACTGCATGATTTCGTTGTAATTTAATCACATTATCTATTCTTGGCAGCTTTGCGCACATGCCGGGATTGCAAAAGAGCAACCATTCCGAAATTGTGGTTGGTAGTAGGAAAAATTAACAAGGTTAGTCTATTTAGGAACAAATATCCCATAAGACTTAAGGGGCGATCACTGACTTGAAAGTACTCCAAGACCGCGATTTACACCGCCAGTATCATCCGCCCCCCCCCGAAGTGGGACCGTAGAATAGACGACGAGAAAATCAAATTAGGGAATGAAGCATCCCGCTGAGATTAACAAAAAAAGGGCCGAATCAGAAAATGAGCAATTTTGTGAATAAACGATCAACCTCCGGATTAGCACTCTCTCTAATGTCAGGTGCGGCGGTTTCCGTACTCGCCGCTGACGCAGCCCTCGCACAGGACGAAATTATCGTTAGCGCGACCAAGCGAGAGCAAACACTTCAAGAAGTCCCGATTGCGGTTAGCGTTGTCGATGGTGACGTGATTGAAGATGCACAGATTATCGACCTGATCGATCTGCAGGCCACGGTCCCATCCCTTCGAGTGACACAGCTGCAAAACTCATCGCAAACCAACTTTGTGATCCGCGGCTTTGGTAACGGCGCCAACAATCCAGGTATTGAAAGTGCTGTGGGTGTGTTTGTTGACGGTGTTTTCCGCTCTCGGTCAGCATCAGCCATTCTCGACCTGCCAACGCTAGAACGCGTTGAGGTTCTTCGCGGCCCACAATCAACGCTCTTTGGTAAGAACGTGTCCGTTGGTGCGATCAGCCTTTCAACGAAAAAACCAAGCTTTGATTGGGAAGGTAAAGTCGAAGCAACTTATGGTAATCTGGACACAGTCCGTTTCCGTGGCACGCTTTCTGGTCCAATTACAGACACGCTCGCATTTCGCGTTTCTGGAACAACCAACTCTCGCGATGGTCAATATGAAAACATTGTAACCGGCCAAGACAATATCAATGAGCGTGATCGTTGGGCGGTTCGCGGACAACTCCTTTGGGAGCCGATTGAGACCCTCTCCTTCCGCGCCATTGGCGAATACAACAAAATTGAAGAAATCTGTTGTGGCGCTATCCAGATTATCAATGGTCCTGCGACACAGCTTATTGCTGCACCAACATCTGTTGGCGGACTTGGCCAGATTGTTACCCCGGTTCAATCTCTTGATGCCCGTCAGGTCGCCCTTGATACATTGCCAGAAAACGAGCTGATCGGTCGCGGTGGTTCACTGCAAGCTGATTGGGATCTGGGTTGGGGACAAGTGACCTCTATCACCGCCTATCGTGAGCAGACAGACTTCAACAATACTGATGTTGATTTTTCTGGCGCCGATCTCGCTGTTCAACCGCAAGATCAGCTCTCAGAAACATTCACCCAAGAATTACGGATCTCCGGTTACACAGAAACCGGCTTTGGTAACTTTAACTGGATCGCTGGTGGGTTCTACTTTGACGAAACACTAGAATTTGAGCGTGATGTTATCTTCGGTGACGATCTTCGGGCATTTGTTGACGCACAGCTTGGCGCCTTAGGAACAAGCGTTATCGCAACAGAAGGCGCAACACAGGTTGCTCAGGCTCTGACAACAGGTCCAACGGCTCTGTTTCCTGAGTTCCAGCCTGCTGGTGGAGCTGGTGCCTTGGCATTCGGATCATCATTTGCACCGGGCACCGGTGTTTTTGGCGACTATCTATTAGAAAACGATTCTTATTCACTGTTCGGTCAAGTTGATTGGGAAGTGACAGAGCGCTTAACGATTACCGGCGGTATTTCTTATGTGAATGACGAGAAAGAAGCGATTGGTAACAGCCTTCTGACTGATACATTTTCTGCATTTGATTTAAATCAGCTGATCACGAGCGGCCCATCATTCATCGCTGCTGGTGCATTTAGCCCAGTTGCAGGCGGTACATTTGCGACCCTGCCTGCTGGCGCCGTTCCGATCAATCCGCTGACAGGCGTAGCATTCAGCGCAGCTGACTTTACGTTCAACCCTGCGAACCCGGTTCCGTTCTTTACAAATGCTGGCGCGCTGGCAGCTGTCAATCCAGCCTTGTTTAATAGCATCCGCGGCGGCGCTGTTGGCATTGCTCAGGCTCAAACAGATCCAGCCCTTGGCGGTAGCCCATTGAACAATCCGCTAATTGGTCTAACCGGCCTTGACGTTGTTCAGTTCTTCGACCCACAGGTTAACTTCCCGCAAGCAGGTGCTACGCGCGATGACATTAACGGCTTGAGCGATGATGGCTTTGTTCAAGATGACGACGTCAATTACACAGCGCGCATCGCTTATGACCTAAATGATGCGTTCAATGTCTACTTTAGTTATGCAACCGGCTTTAAAGCCAGCGCGGTGAACCTGTCTTCTGACAGTTTTGTACCAACGCAGGCTGTAGACGGTGCGGGTAACCCGCTAAACGATGAAGATGGCAACCCTGTTATTATTGGTCGTTTTGCAGATCCTGAATCAACATCGACCTTCGAACTTGGTCTTAAAGCCCAGTTTGATGGTGGATTTGTCAACGTCGCCGTATTTACTCAGGACGTTACAAACTTCCAGCAAAATGCCTTTACCGGCGCAGCCTTCGCGCTGATCAATGCGGGTGAAACAAGAACACGCGGCTTCGAAGTTGACGCTGCTTATTCTCCGATTGATGCGTTGAACCTATCATTTGGTTTGACCTATCTTGATCCGGAAATCACAAGCTTTCCGAATGCACCGTGTAACCTATTCTTTGAAGCCCCTGAATGTCAGGGTGTTCCAGGAGGAACCATTTTTGATGCATCAGGCAGACGCCCTGCAGGTATTCATGAGGTTAGCCTGACGGCAGCCGCGACTTATACAATGCCTGTAACGGCCAGTAGTGAGCTTTCCGGACGCGTTGAGTATGTCTACGAAAGTGAAACACCGGTCATTGATAACGGTCCCGCGTCAATTACACGCGAAGTTAACCTGATCAACGCCAACCTGCGCTGGCAGCATGATGGCGGCATGTTTATCAACGGTTTCGTCCGCAATCTGACAGATGATGACTTCCTGCTCAGCGCGTTCCCAACGGTTGTGCAAGCAGGCAGCTTCTCTGGATATGTCAATCAGCAACGTACATATGGCGTATCAATTGGATTTGAATTTTAATTCAACCAACACACCAATTTGTGAAAATCGCGCCCTTTGTGGCGCGTTTTTTATTGCTTGAATGAATGTTGATCCGAAACATCAAAACCTTGCTTAGGATTGAGGCATCTTCCATATCGCAATATCGGCTGGATCGAGGACCGCGCTTCCAACCAAAAACTGCGCACCCTGCGGGCATAGATTGGGCGGTAATGTTTGCGATTGCGCGGAATAATTTACCGCCTGTAAAACCTGCTCCCCGTCTTTAGTTTCTCCATGATGAAGACGAACCCCTTCTGGTAGCTCAGTCACAGGGACTAACGCCGCACCGCACACAGCGTGCATGATCTTTTTCAAAAAGCTATCAGTAGGAACACCGGCAATCATCCATTTATTGGCATGCTGATAAATGATACCGTGACCGTTTACAGTGGCCAAAGGCACAAGCTGCGTCTCGACATGATCTAACCAGTCGGTGATGTAAACATCTTCAGCGCTAAAAAGCTTAGATGTCGCCTCCCCCTCTTGGGAGAACCATGCGGGAAAACTTTCCGACCGCGTCACTTCAATCGGCATTAACGGTGCCCATGCGCAGGACACCATATGCATGCATTCGCTCATCGTGCCCATACGCGGGCCAAAAACAATTTGCGCCTTTGTAGATTTAAACGCATCCATCGCGGCTTCAGATAAATGAATAAGGCTGGGGACAAGGACAATATCATATCCCTCAAGTGAGGCCCCAGGCGGCACAATATTAACACCAAGGCCTAAGCTGCGCGCGCTTTCAAAAAAGCGCATGGCAAGCCGAAAATAATCCCAACCCTCGCCTTGCGGTTTTATCTGCGACATCCATT
Organism: uncultured Caulobacterales bacterium; assembly: GCA_964421675.1. Taxonomy (GTDB): domain Bacteria; phylum Pseudomonadota; class Alphaproteobacteria; order Caulobacterales; family Parvularculaceae; genus CALLPQ01. The sequence continues at coordinate 5,478 of CAYQXV010000014.1, read as the reverse complement.
GCGTGTCATAGTCAAAGACCAGAGCAACACGGGCGGGCGTCGCGGTAAAATCGAGCGCAGCTGTCTTTGACACTTCATCTGACAGAGAGTGTACCTCACCAAGACCTTGTGCGGACGCTCCATCAAACCGTAATAATCCCGCATGTAAATTTTCCTGCGCAAAAGGCGCTTGACGCCATCGGAAATAGCTGACCATCTCACCGCCGTGGCCGCGCACTTCATGGCCCCATAAGCGTACCATACCTTTCAGCGGTGCGGGATTACTGGGCGCCCAATTCACCGGGCCAGGTTGTTGTTCCATAACCGCCCAGCGCGCAGAACGCTGTCCATTTTGAAGCCCGCAAGCGCGGTATAATTCGTGATGAAAACCGGCAAAATCGGGATGGCCTTGGCGTAAATAGGTTTCTTGATCGCCGCGTTGATAATTTTCTTGAACCAGAAATCCCAACGGATAACTATCCCACGATGCCACATCAATATCGCGGCTAAGGGCGAAATGATCAAAATCGGTGAAGTGACCCATAAAATTATGGTAGATGTCCCGGCCCGGTGAAAATTTTCGCACTATGTCTGTTTGCAGACGATTATAGGCAATGACTTGATCCGACGAGAACCGATAAAAATCGAGAACATGGGATGGATTAGGTTCTGTTACCGTCAAATTTGGTAAATCAATCTGGTCAAAGCGTTGATATTCCTGCGACCAGAAAACCGTACCCCATGCCGCATTCAACGCTGCGATGTCGCCATATCGATGGTTTAACCACTGCCGAAAGGCGAGGGTTGCGGCTGGAGAATAACTGCGCACTGTATCGTGGCATCCATATTCATTGTCGGTTTGCCATGCGATGACAGTGTTGATTTCTCCGTATCGCTGAGCAAGTCGGGTAACAATGCGGATTGTTTCTTTAGCGTAGGCGGGCGAAGAAAAACAATAATGTCGGCGCGACCCGAACCGTCTCGGCCGTCCATAACTATCGACAGCCAAAATTTCAGGATGCTCATCGATTAACCATTTTGGCGGTGTCGCCGTCGGCGTTCCCAGAATGACCTTTAACCCGGCGTTCCCTAGCGTTGCGATCGCCTCATCAAGCCACTCAAACTCCCATGCCTCTCGCTGCGGCTCTAGCCGCGACCAGGCAAACTCCCCGATACGAACGACCGATATTCCGGCCTTAACCATCTGCTCAGCATCGCTCGCCCATTGTGTCCGATCCCAGTGCTCCGGGTAATAACAAACACCGATTTTCATGATTGGTTCCATTTTTCGAGCGATTTTGCCAAGTTCGCCTCACAGCTGCGTGAAGTCCACTTGCCGACACTAAAAATTCACCCCACATCTTTATCAGGGCTAAACGACACCGCTAA
>CAYQXV010000014.1:0-4010 GCA_964421675.1 uncultured Caulobacterales bacterium | reverse complement strand
TGCCGACACTAAAAATTCACCCCACATCTTTATCAGGGCTAAACGACACCGCTAACCTACACCATTGTCTGAATCGAGATATGCGTGTCAACTACACCCATTGTGAAAATGAGTCATAAAGAGAATCTGAAATGATGCGCTTCCCTAACGATAACCATACCTTTGCCGTCAATCGATCAAAAAAACATTCTGCAATGAGCGCGGCGATGGCGCTATTTGCCATCGGATTGGTTAGCGCATGTGCGCAAGATAGCTCACCGCCCATTGAGGCAAAAACGCAAAGCGCAAATTCGGTGGAAGCCGCCACACCTTCAAAGGCCCAAGCGTCTACCTCCGATACGGAACCCGTTGAGGTTCCCTCCAAAACCGCCGTCTTTGCCGGGGGATGTTTTTGGTGTACCGAATCTGATTTCGAAAAATTGCCGGGCGTCGTTGAAGCCGTCTCCGGCTATACGGGCGGCACTGTCGACAATCCAACCTACAGAGAAGTGAGCTATACGGAAACCGGCCATTTTGAAGCGGTTCAAGTTACCTATAATCCATCCATTGTGGATTACCGCACCCTTGTTGATTATCATTTCCGCCATATCGACCCGCTTGATGCAGGCGGACAATTTTGTGACCGTGGATCGTCTTACCGCACGGCCATTTTTGTTCAGTCACCTGAAGAACGCGAAATTGCGCAAGCCTCTGCCGATCAAGCCTCGCAAGATCTCGGGAAGCCGGTTGTCACCCCGATTATCGATGCATCAACATTTTGGGTAGCAGAAGAGTATCATCAAGATTATTATCTGAAAAATCCTCTACGCTATAAAGTGTATCGTACACGGTGCGGCCGCGATGCGCGTATTGCCGAGCTTTGGGGCAAACCCGACACCGACACGCTCGACACCTCAGCGGTCACGACCCATCAATAGAGCGGACGGCTACTCGCCTATAAGTCTGAAAAACCGCGCCTCAATATTAGGATCGCTCGCAAATGCACCGCGAAACGCGCGCGTCACACAAGAAACTTCATGCTTGTGAATGCCGCGCGTTGTAATGCATTGATGTTCTGCATCAATTAAAACGGCCACACCGCGGGGTGCCAGTGCTTTTTCAATGGCATCGGCAATTTGGTTCGTCAAAATTTCCTGACTTTGTAACCGGCGAGCATAAACCTCAACCGTTCGTGCCAATTTTGAAATGCCAACGACCTTCCCTGCGGGAAGATACGCAACATGGGCTGTGCCAATCATGGGTTGAATATGGTGTTCGCAATGACTTTCGAACCGGATATTCTTCATCAAGACGATATCGTCATAGCCCGCAACTTCTTCGAATGTCCGCGATAAAATCTCAATCGGATCTTGCGTATATCCACTCAAAAATTCTTCATACGCATCAACAAATCGCCGAGGCGTATCGACTAACCCTTCGCGCGCTGGGTCTTCGCCAAAATAGGACAATAATGTGCGAACAGCGTCTTCCGCTGCGTCACGGTTTGCCCGTTCCGTCATGTTCGCAGCTTGGGGTATGGTTGGCATAGGATCCGCGCTCATCTCTTAATGCTCCTCAATCTGACGGGACAGGTTTGCCATCTCAATGGCAACGATCGCTGCTTCCTCGCCCTTATTACCAGCTTTCGTGCCTGCCCGTTCAATCGCTTGTTCGATTGTATCGGTCGTCAAAACACCAAAGGAAACAGGAATACCGCTTTCGGCCATCGCCCCGGCAAGTCCGCGAGCAGCCTCCCCGGCAACATAATCAAAATGGGGCGTAGAACCGCGAATAACACAGCCAAGGGCAACGACCGCATCATAGCGACCGGACTTGGTCAATTTTCGCGCAGCGAAGGCAAGCTCATAAGCGCCCGGCACCAACACTTCATCAATCGCACCGGCGTCCACGCCGTGACGGGTCAATGCAGCATGCGCACCGCTTGCCAAGCGCTCAACGATAAATTCATTCCAGCGCGTTGAGAGAATGCATATTTTTAACCCTGCACCAGACAGGCTGCCTTCTATCTTTTCACCCATGGCGAAAACTCCTTCTTCAATCCCTTGGCCAGCCCGTTGTTCAGCCAGCGTGACGCAATATATTTTGTTTTTCTGTTGCCAGACGATATTCAATCAAGGCTTTGACCGAAACAATGCCCAGCTCATGGCGGGCAGCAAATTCCATCAAGTCGGGCAATCTCGCCATGGTGCCATCATCATTCATCACCTCGCAAATCATTGCAGCAGGTGTGAGATCGGCTAACCGGGCAAGATCCATCGATGCTTCTGTCTGCCCGTTGCGTTCCAACACGCCATTATCGCGCGCCCGCAAAGGGAAGCAATGGCCAGGCATTACAATATCATCAGGGGTAGAAGCCGGATCAATCAGTGTGCGCATAGTATGCGAGCGATCAGCTGCTGATATTCCCGTTGAAACCCCGCTTGCGGCCTCCACAGAGACAGTAAACGGTGTTCCAAACCCGGACCCATTTTCCTCCGCCGGTACCATCAATGGCAGTGCGAACCGGTCGATCAATGCGCCCGCCATCGACAGGCATATCAAGCCGCGTCCCTCTTTAGCGCAAAAATTCACCGCTTGAGGAGTGATAAAATCTGCCGCCAGAGCAAGATCGCCTTCATTTTCACGATCTTCATCATCGACAATGATCACAAATTTTCCAGCGCGAAACTGATGGATAGCCTCTGGAACAGTAAGCAGGTTTGTGTCCCGTTGCGTCATGAGCGGGCTCCTTTCGGGGTAAATCCGTTTGCGGATAAAAAATCTTCGGTAATAGGCTGGGAGGATTGATGAGCACTAGCTGGTGTAGATTGCGCACCAACCAACCGTTCAACATATTTTGCTAAAATATCAACTTCGATATTCACGCTATCGCCAACTTGCTTGCGGGCAAGAATGACCTTTTGCTGCGAATAGGCAATGAGCGTGAGTGTGAACCAATCGGGACCAGTTTCAACAACTGTCAGGCTGGTGCCGTCAATAGCGACATAGCCCTTTTCAACAATATAGCGCATCAGGCCGGGATCTAAATTAATCCGAATCCACAGCGCATCTTCATCTTTTGTCACGCTGGCAAGGGTGCCCGTTCCATCGACATGGCCTTGAACATAATGCCCGCCCATTCGCGTAGACGGGGTCACGGAGCGTTCAAGATTGACCGGGTCTCCGGATTTCAGGGCCCCAAGATTGGTGCGGTTTCTGGTTTCAGGCGCAAGGCCCACCGTAAAGGCTCCCTCGTCAAAGGCGGTAACCGTTAGGCACACACCGTTCACACAGATGGAATCTCCCAGCGCAACCCCTTCCAGCACAGTGCTGGCCCGGATCGTTAAATCAAAACTGTCATGGGTTCGGTGCGCGTTGGCAACCGTTCCCATTTCTTCTACGAGACCTGTGAACATTGAGCGCCCTCCTCAACATTTTGTCTCACCTCGCGAGTAATCTGACCACGGAGCAAAATATCTGCGCCGACAGTCTCGGTGGTGAGCGCGTCAAACCGCAATCCATCGCCAAGTTGCGCCAACCCATGGCCCGCGACAGCAGACTTTCCAGACCCGCCAATAATCATCGGGGCCAGAAATGCCCAAACCTCATCAACGAGCCCGGCATCGAAAAAGCTTCCCAATATCTCAGCCCCGCCTTCAACCATGACCGCGTTGAGCCCCTCTTTTGCAAGACGAGAGGTCAAAGCGTTTAAATCAATTAGACCGGCTGCGGTTTGCGGCAATTCCCAAACGTCAATGCCTTGCTTGCGAAACAACGATAGCCGCTCGCGAGGGGCCGCCTGCGTGGTAACGAGTAAAGGGCGCGCCATATCAGTTTCATGATGCTGATAGGCCTTTGCCATGGGCGATGTGCGTGCGCGCGTATCGAGAATGATGCGGCGGGGATTTGAAAAGGCCCCCATTGCGTTCGCGCCCTGCGCCTCGCTCGCTCTATCCGCGTCCCTGACCGTTAAGGCGGGGTTGTCTGCAATCACAGTACCAGCACCAACAATGATTCCATCACTAGCCTGA
>CAYQXV010000013.1:24650-71444 GCA_964421675.1 uncultured Caulobacterales bacterium | reverse complement strand
AACTGAGGCCCTACCCAAAATCTGCGGCCCTTTGCGGTCTTTGTTGACCGGAAAACCAAACGCCCTATTGTGCGCCGGTTGTCCCGCGAGGGGCTGTTTGGTTCAGGAGTTTTGGTATGGCAAATGTGGCAGTCATCGGAGCCCAGTGGGGCGATGAGGGCAAAGGCAAGATGGTCGACTGGTTGTCGGCGCGCGCTGATGTGGTCGTGCGGTTTCAGGGCGGTCATAATGCCGGGCATACACTGGTCATTGACGGCAAGGTTTATAAATTATCGCTGCTGCCCTCCGGCGTTGTTCGCGAGGGCAAAGTCGGCATTATCGGCAATGGGGTGGTGGTCGACCCGATTGCGCTGCTGGAGGAGATTAACCGGCTGCACGATGACGGTGTTTCGATTACGCCGGAAAACCTGTTGATCGCAGAAAATGCCTGTCTCATTCTGCCTGTCCACCAAGAGCTGGATGCGTTGCGCGAGGGCGCGCACGATCAAGCCGGCGGCGGGGTGAAAATTGGAACAACAAAACGCGGTATCGGCCCGGCCTATGAAGACAAGGTTGGCCGGCGCGCAATTCGCATTAGCGATCTGGCTGATCCCGCCTCGCTAAAGGCGAAGATTGATAATTTGCTGTTGCATCACAATGCGTTGCGGCGCGGATTTAATGTGGAGCCCCTCACAGCACAACCGATCTTTGACATGCTCACCGAGATTGCCCCGAAAATACTGACCTTTGCGGGCCCGGTTTGGCATCGATTGGATGAATTGCGAAAAGCAGGAAAGCGCATTCTCTTTGAGGGCGCGCAAGGGGTCTTGCTGGATATTGATCACGGGACCTATCCTTATGTGACGTCATCGAACACGGTCGCCGGGCAGGGCGCTGCGGGCTCTGGCATGGGCCCCAAAGCGCTCGGCTATGTGCTGGGCATTGTGAAAGCCTATACAACGCGGGTCGGCGAGGGGCCGTTTCCCACCGAACTGACCGATGCGGTTGGTCAACGCCTTGGCGAGCGCGGCCATGAGTTTGGTACGGTTACCGGGCGCCAGCGTCGATGTGGCTGGTTTGATGCCGCATTGGTGCGACAATCGCTGAAGGTCTCAGGCGTTGACGGTATTGCCCTGACAAAGCTTGATGTTCTTGATGGGTTTGATGAGTTGAAAGTCTGCACCGGCTATCGCTTGGACGGCAAAGAGCAGCTTTATTTGCCCTCTGGCATGTTGGCGCAGGCCCGCGTTGAGCCAATCTATGAAACCCTTGAAGGTTGGCACGGCTCAACCGAGCGCGCGCGGTCGTGGGCAGATCTTCCCGCAGCGGCGGTTAAATATGTGCGCCGGATTGAAGAGCTTATCGAGGCCCCCGTTGCTCTGGTTTCCACCAGTCCGGAACGCGAAGATGTTATCTTGATGAAAGACCCATTTGAGGGCTAAGCCGCCGCAATTAAAAAACGCCAGCTTATGCTGGCGTTTTTGTTTTGTCTTTACACAGAGTGATTAGGAATTTTGTTCCAAGATAACTTTGGTATGTGGGAACGGAATTTCCACACCGGCGCTGTCAAAAGCATTTTTGATTTGCTCAGGAACAGAATATCGAACGTCGAAATAATCTTCACCCTTACAAAATGGGCGAACAAGGAAATCGACTGAGCTGTCATTGAGGGTTTCAATTTCCACAAATGGCGCAGGGTCGCTCAAGACTTTATCGTTTTTCTTCAGCGCATCCATAATCGCAGCGCGCGCATCTTTTAAGTTCGCGCCATAGGCAACGCCAAAGGTCATATCAACACCGCGCACATCATAATGGCTGTGATTAATCAGTTTTGCGCCCCAAAGCATTGAATTGGGAACAATGATATGTTGATTGTCGAAGGTGCCAATTTCCGTTGTGAACAAATTCATATCGGTCACCTTGCCGAAAACATCTGCGCCGTCGACAAAATCACCGACATTGAACGGACGGAATAAAAGCAACATCACACCCGCTGCCAGATTAGATAGCGTACCTTGTAAGGCCAAACCAACCGCTAAACCGGCCGCACCGATAAGGGCAACAATTGATGTTGTTTCAACACCAAAGCGCTCAAGAACCATAAGAAAGGTAAAGGCAAGAATTGCATAGCGCGCCAAGGACCCAAGAAAATTGAACAGAGTATTGTCCAGCTTTGGGTTTTTCGTGCCAATATTCGCGATCATCTTGCTGACTAAATTTGCAAGCCAGAAGCCAATGATCAAAATGACGGCAACGGCAAGAATATTGAGGCCAACGCTCACGGCGATCTCAATATATTTTGACCATTTATCCGGGTTGGTAATGTTTTGTGCCGCTGCGCCCAGGCTAGCCGCCGATACTGTTACACTCTGCATAAATAAAGCCCTCTCTATGCTCTTAAAAATTTCGAAACTGAAAATACTGTGCTAAGCACGTATGAACCTATCTAAAACTTTTGGTGGCGATATTGCGGCATGATTGAGGCGATTGGCACACTATCGCGGTTTGTCAGTCACGAATTATTTTAGATTTTTAACAGGTGGAAAGGCCCGGTGATGGCTAACAAGCGATATTCGCGAATTCATTGGACTGCCAATATTCAGGGTGGGGATTACCCCATGAGCGGCTTGTTGGCACCCGCGCTGAAAGAGGGTGCGTGGCGTGTGGTTGCTATTCCGGGAACGCCGAGCCGGGACCATGTTTTTTATCGCTTCCTGGCCAAGGCGCCGGAAGATATGGAAGTTGCCATGGTCTCGCGTGCTGGCTATGGCCCGAAAACTGGCGAGCCGGTTCTTGATTTTGATGAACAGGTGCGCTCGATCGCACCGCTTTTTACCAAGGATGATGGACGCAAAACGATTATTTTAGGGGTTTCCTATGGCGGTGCGCTTAGTTTGAAGTGTGCTTTGGATTATCCCGATCATATTGTTGGAGCGCTCACGGTTGCCATGCTCGTGAATGAACCAAGAGCCTATGTGCGCGCGAGCCTGCCCTTGGCGTTACTGCCGGGCATTAAACAGATTTTGCCGAAACATTTGCACAATGCACGCCAGGAAGTTGCCGGGCGTCGCGCCCAGATTGGTCCCTTGTTTGACCGGTTAAAGACGCTGGATATACCGGTAACGATCCTGCACGGCGATGCCGACACGCTTGTCCCGCTGCAAGCTGCCCATGATTTAAAAGCGCACTTCACCGAGGAACAAGATGTGCAGTTCAGTCTCGTTAAAAGAGGTTCGCATTATCTGGAATGCGAACGGCCTAATCGCCTATATGAAGAGATTGAAGGGCTCAAAGCGCGCATTGAACAGAATGTTTGACGATTGCGGTATGTCCGCACCCAAAGATCGCATATAGGGATTGCCGATGTTGAAATTTTATTCATGGACCACGCCCAATGGGCGCAAAATATCGATTGCGCTTGAGGAAATGGGCATCGCCTATCAAGCCATTCCGATTGATATTAAAAAAGGCGACCAATTCACGCCGGAGTTTTTGGCGATTAGTCCCAACAATAAAATTCCCGCAATTGTTGATGAGGATGGCACCACCATCTTTGAGTCAGGCGCGATCCTGCTTTATCTGGCGGAAAAAAGCGGAAAGTTTATGCCGCAATCTGGGTCAGCGGATTATTGGCAGGTGATGCAATGGCTGATGTGGCAAAAGGCGGGCTTTGGGCCAATGTTGGGGCAGGCCCATCATTTTCTGCATTTTAATAAAGGCAAGTCCGACTATGCCGAAGCGCGCTTTTCTAAAGAAGCCAACCGTCTGTACCGTGTCTTGAACACACATTTGGAAGGCAGATCATATATCGGCGAAGCATTATCAATTGCTGATTTTGCGATTTGGCCATGGGTATCGCGGTTTGAGTTTCAGCAGATTGATCTGAAAAATTTCCCGGCAGTGCACGATTGGTATCTCTCACTTGCTGAGCGGCCCGGCTTTATTCGCGGCTATGCCCAACCTATGGATAGCGGGCCAATACCAGTTTAGTTTATATCTCGCGACAAATCGATTCTTCTTATCTCGCGACAAATCGCTTTCGCGATTGTCTCCGATGGGGCGCGCTGGCCGCGCGGCGACCGGTCGGTCGCTTGGTTTGGGATTTGAAATCGTTTCATCAATATTCTTATCTGGCGACAATTTGCTTTGCGATTGTCTCCGATGGGGCGGGCTTCGCCCGAGCCGCAGTCGCGGCTTTGGGCGTTGAGGCCCGAGGCTCGACACCATCGCGGCGGGATTTTCTTGCCTAACCCCTCAAGGGGCTCAACTTACCCCTTTTCGTAGACCTGCATGGCGTGATAAGGGCTATTTCTGGAATTGATAATGAAAGAACGACCACATGGAATTGCGCGAGATTGAACCCCGGCATTTATTGCAAGGTGAAACTGGTGATTGGGAAGTCATCATTGGGCTTGAGGTCCATGCGCAGGTGTCCTCGGTTTCCAAATTGTTCTCTGGCGCACCGGCAAGTTATGGCGCGGGACCCAATGAGAATGTCTCGCTGGTTGATGCGGCAATGCCGGGCATGTTGCCGGTTATCAATAAATATTGCGTCGAACAGGCCGTGCGCACCGGGCTTGGCTTGAACGCGGAAATACATCTTTGGTCGCGCTTTGATCGCAAAAACTATTTCTATCCGGACCTGCCGCAAGGCTATCAGATTTCCCAATTTAAAGACCCAATCGTGGGTGAGGGGGAAATTGAGGTTGAGGTCAGCCCGGAAGAGACCATCACGGTCGGGATTGAACGCCTTCACCTTGAGCAGGATGCGGGCAAGTCTGTCCATGATCTTAGTCCGGCACATTCCCATGTTGATTTGAACCGGTCTGGCGTTGCCTTGATGGAAATTGTCTCCAAACCGGAAATGCGCTCTGCCGATGAGGCCGCATCCTATTTTTCCAAGCTGCGCACCATTGTTCGATATCTGGGCACTTGTGATGGCAATATGGATGAGGGATCGATGCGCGCGGATGTGAACGTATCAGTGCGCCGTCCGGGCGGCCCATTGGGCACGCGCACGGAAACCAAGAATGTCAATTCGTTGCGCTATGTCCGCCAGGTTGTTCAGTATGAAGCGCGGCGGCAAATTCAGGTGCTCGAAGCAGGCGGGGAAATTGATCAGGAAACATTGCTCTTTGACGTAAAGACCGGCGAGACCCGGACGATGCGCTCAAAAGAAGATGCCCATGATTACCGCTATTTCCCGGACCCTGATCTTTTGCCGCTTGAGCTTGATCCCGCTTGGGTTGCGCAAATTAAAGCCGATTTGCCGGAATTGCCCGACGCCAAAAAGCACCGCTTCATCAAGGAATATAAACTCTCGCCCTATGATGCGAGCGTTCTGGCGATGGAAAAAGACAAGGCCGATTATTTTGAAACGGTCGCAAAGGGCCGCGATTCTAAACTTGCCTCAAACTGGGTTACCACAGAATTGTTTGGCGCTTTGAACAAAGCCGGTAAGGATATTGCCGACTCGCCGGTGGGCGCAGATCAGCTTGGCGCGCTCATTGATTTGATTGGTGATGACACCATCTCCGGGCGGACGGCCAAAGATGTGTTCGAGATTATGTTTGAAACAGGCGAAGCGCCCGGCAAGATTGTTGAAGAGCGCGGCCTGAAACAGGTTACCGATACCGGTGCCATTGAAGCGGCCATTGATGAGATCATCGCAAATAATCCCGATCAGGTTGCTCAGGTTAAAGAAAAACCAAAAACCTTTGGCTGGTTTGTCGGCCAAGTCATGAAGGCAACCGGCGGTAAGGCAAATCCAAAAGCGGTGAACGAGATTTTAAAGCAGAAGCTTGAGATTGATTAGGCGGCTTCGATTGGGCTCGGTTTGACCCGGCTTCCCTTGGTGGTGGTTTGCTCAAACAATAGCGCTTTTGCCTAACTCTCATTTACGATGGCATTAGGGTCAAGCCCCTTATCGAGTCCCCCGTCGAGTCCTTTGTCGGTTCCCATCCAATAATCCCAGAACCGGAAATAGAGCCCATAGTTCGCGTGATAATCCTTATGGTGAACATTGTGGTGACTGGCTGAGATGAAAATGCGCCCCGCAAGACCATTGGTCCACATTTTTGGGAACACTTCCCATCCGGCATGATTGATCACGCTGCAAAGTGTCATAAAGATCAAAAGAAAGAACACAGCCCCCGCATGGATTGGAATAAAAAATGCCGCGAGGGGCAACAACCAAGCCGATATTATCGCCTCCCATGGGTGGAATGAAAATGCTGCCCATGGGGTGGGTTGGCGTGAGCGATGGTGGGTGAGGTGGGTTGCACGAAACAGGCTTGGGTGGTGCATGGCCCGGTGTGTCCAGTAAAAATAGGTGTCATGGATAAACAGATATATCGCGATACTCACCGGGATATAGGCAAGACCGGCAAGGCCATGAATCCCATTATAGATCGCCGTGCCGCCCGCTTTATAGGCTTCCATAACAATGGCGCCGGGTAGGGCATAAATGACAGATGACATTAAGGACATGCGCACTTCGTGAAACACGATATCGCGCTGGGGCGGGCGGCTTGCCAGCCTGCGCGCGTGCACTTTTTCCGGGGGACGCCCCCATAATAGCCAATAAAAAAGCCCGGCTACCAAAAAATACCGCACCCAGATGATTGCCGTTAATGCAATAAAGGTTGACAGAAGAGTGGATATTGAAAGTGCGTTCATTTCAAAAATTTCAGGGGGGTGGTTTAAAGTTTGGCGCGGATAGAAGCGGCAATGGCATCAAGCTCAGCCGGATCGGCTTGCCCGCTTTGCCCGTGGCTCGTAAGGCTCATATCCTCATAGGTGGGGATTAAATGAAAATGCAGATGAAACACTGTCTGCCCCGCTGATGCTCCGTTAAATTGAGCGGTTTTTACACCGTCCGGATTGAGCGCTGCAATCATGGCCGTGCCGATTTTTTGAACCCCGACAATCAATTCGCTAAGGGACTGGCTCTCAATATCAAACAGATTGGTGGCTTGCGCCTGTTTGTGGATGACAAGAGCATGGCCGCGAGACTGAGGGAATAGATCCATAAAGGAAAGCAGAGCGTCATCTTCATAAATTTTGGTGCAAGGGATCTCGCCGCGAATGATTTTCGCGAAAATATTGTCGGTTTCATAAGAAAGGCCAAGTGCCATTTTCATCCTCGCAGTTAGGTTTTCCGGAAAGGAGTATAGTCTTTTAGCGCGGTTATGTCCGCTTCTGTCTCGCGCCGTTCCTGATCGAGATAGGCTTCGAGTGCGCGCCGAAAACCAGGGTCTGGAATATAGTGGGCTGAATAGGTTGGGCAGGGTTCATAACCGCGGGCGATTTTGTGATGGCCCTGCGCGCCCGCTTCAACGCGCGCAAGCTTGTGTTCAATCGCATAGTCGATGGCCTGATAATAGCAGCATTCAAAATGCAAGAACTTCGCGCGCTGGGTTGCCCCCCAATAACGCCCATATAAGGCATCGCCTCCAATCATGTGCAAGGCTCCGGCGATTGGCTCAGGCGATGCGCCCTCAAAGGCAAGGGTCAGCAACACATCATCGGCCATGCGCTCGCCCAGCATCGAAAAACTCTCGCGCGTTAGATAGGGCGTTCCCCATTTTCGCGCACCAGTATCTTGATAAAAAACCCAAAAATGATCCCAGTGGGATTCGGTGATTTCACTGCCCTTCAGATTGACGATTGAAATGCCATCTGACACCGCCTTGCGGCGCTCCTGGCGAATGGTCTTTCTTTTGCGCGAGGACAAAGCGCTGAGGAAATCATCAAATGAAGAATAGTCGCGATTGAACCAGTGATATTGCTCGCCAATCCGGGGTAAGAACCCTTGCTCGCTCATGGCGTCTTGTTCTGTATTCAGACAAAAATTGACATGGGCTGATGATAGGTTCATTTGCTCTGTAAGCTGAGCAATAGCGCCTGCGAAGGCAATCGTGTCAGCGTCATTTTCGCACAATAGGCGAGGGCCAGGGACTGGCGAAAACGGACTGGCAATAAGGAGCTTGGGAAAATATTGACCGCCCGCACGGTGATAGGCATCGGCCCAATGATGGTCGAAAATATATTCGCCCTGGCTGTGCCCTTTAATATAGGCCGGGGCCACGCCAATAACCGTGTCGCCGCGTTCTAACAATAGCGGATAGGACAGCCAGCCGGTTTCACGGGTGCACGAGCCACTATCTTCAAGCAGCTTTAGAAAGTCATATGAGATGAACGGGTTATAGGCGCGCCCATTTGCCGTTGCGAGATCATTCCAAACTGTTTTGTCGATCTGAGCAAAGGATGATGCCGGGCGCAGCGTTAGCGACTGCGAGGGATCATTGTCTTTGGGTTGACCGGATGGGCTCTCGATCATCCAGCAAACTCAACCATGGCATCAATTTCAACGGCCGCACCAAGAGGCAGGCTTGGAACGCCTACCGCTGCGCGCGCATGACGCCCGGCATCGCCAAATATTTCCACCATCAAATCGGATGCGCCATTAATGACCGCCGGATGGTCGACAAAGTCTGGTGTGCACGCAACAAACCCGCCGAGCCTAACGATCCGCGACACCGCATCGAGCGATTTACCCATGGACGTGCAGGCGGCATTAATCTGCGCGAGAATATTTAACCCACAACACCGCGCGGCATAAATGCCTTCCTCTTTGGAGAGTGTCTTGCCAAGGGTGCCGGTTATTAGGTTGCCTTGATCCATGGAAATCTGCCCAGAAATAACGATCAAATTTGTGCTCACCGTATAGGGGACATAATTTGCCACCGGCGCTACGGCCTCGGGCAGGGTGATGTTCAAACTGGTCAGACGCTCGGCGATTGCAGACATGGAGCAGGGATCCTTCTTTTCATCTCATTTCTATCTTGCATCTTTTCACCACAAGGAGAATGCGACTCGCGCGCGCTTTCGCCCATTGGGTGCAGAAAAGTGCCAATTTTTCAACTATTAGGCATGAAAACGGGCCAAATTTTGCGTAGATTCCTACATTAAATATATAATAATATCAATGGGTTATTGATTTATTGTGCAATGCACAAGAAAAAACCTTGACGCAGTGCAAAAAATATCTATGTTGCAATGCACAAGAGGCGAAATTGGTGCAGCTGATGCACTTATTGCTTATCATTTATAGAGGAGACCATAGAAATGGCTGCTGCTAAAAAAACGACTGCAAAATCAAAAAGTTTCGACGCAATGTCTGGATTGAATACAGAAGCGTTTAAAGAAGGCTTCGAGCAAATGAACAAAGGCTTCGAAAAAGTTGCTGAGTTCCAAAAAGAATCTATGGATGCGGTCATGAGCGCGTCTAGCACAGTTGCTGGTGGTTTCGAGAAAATCGCAACTGAGCAAGCTGAATTTGCAAAAACGAATTTTGACGAAACAGTGAAAACAGCTCAAGCGATTGCTCAGTGCAAAAGCCCACAAGAAGCTCTTGACCTGAACACTGAATTTTTCCGCTCAGCGTTTGAAAAAAACATGAGCCAGTTCAATAAAGTCACTGAAATGGTTGCTGCGCAAAGCAAAAGCGCTGTTGAGCCATTGACTGATACATATGCAAATTTCGTTGAGACGGTTCAATCTTACCGTCCATAAGTTTTTGAATTTTGAGTAGCGTATTGTTGCGTATTGAAAAGGTCCGGCATTGCCGGGCCTTTTTTCATTGGTGGTCACAATTTGTGACCATTTCCGAGCATATCGTGCGCAAAATTGAAGAATTTGCGTCTTTTCAATAAAATATGAGTATATATCACATAAGGTGTGACTATCTTTATATCCGGGTATGACGAACCCAAATAAGGTATCATATTGTGATTTCGAGTAAGATCGGCCTGCAAAATTGATGATGATGGTAGAAGAGATAATGGCGAGTGAAGAAGACAATCAGGATGAGGGCGGCCTGGGGATCAGTGTCATCTCCAAGACGACGCCCCAGACCAAAAAACCTTCTATGTACAAGGTGTTACTGCTGAATGATGATTTCACACCTCAAGAGTTCGTGGTGTGGTTGCTGCAGGCGGTGTTCAAAAAAAATTCTGAGGATGCCTACCGGATAATGTTGCATGTTCATCAAAATGATGCCGGTATTTGCGGTGTGTTTACCTATGAGGTTGCGGAGACAAAAGTTGCACAAGTTATGGAGCTTGCGCGTCGTCATCAGCATCCCCTGCAGTGTACAATGGAAAAAGAGTAACCATATCTAAGGTAAGCTGAAGAATTATGGGCGCCGAACAATGAAAGTAGATGAGGTCAAGTAACGCGTATGGCATCTTTTAGCCGCAGTCTGGACAAGGCGCTTCACCGCGCCATCGAAATCGCAAACGAGTACCGCCATGAATTGGCGACGCTGGAGCATTTGCTGCTTGCGCTAGCCGATGACCAGGACGCGGCTGCGGTGATGCGTGCATGTAATGTTGATATCGATTTGTTGCGCCGTGAATTATACGAATTCATTGAAAACAGACTGACAGATTTGCGCCTTGATGAGGATGATGACGATCAGGCTAAACCCACGGCAAGCTTTCAGCGTGTCATCCAGCGCGCTGTGATCCATGTGCAATCGTCTGGACGCGAAGAAGTTACCGGCGCGAATGTTCTTGTGGCGATGTTTGCTGAGCGCGAATCCAATGCAGCCCACTTCCTGCAAAAACAGGATATGACCCGGTTTGATGCGGTCAATTATATCTCCCACGGTCTTGCAAAACGCTCTGGTGAACCAGGGCCTGGACGGCAACGCGGTAATGGCGAGGAAGCAGAACCGGCAAAAGCGGGCGATGATGCGCTCGGGGCCTATTGTGTTGATCTCAATGAGAAGGCCCGGCTTGGCAAAATCGATCCACTGATTGGGCGCGAAAATGAAGTTGAACGCTCAATTCAGATTTTATGCCGCCGGCGCAAAAACAACCCCTTGCTGGTTGGCGATCCCGGTGTTGGCAAAACTGCCATTGCCGAAGGTCTTGCCCTGAAAATTGTCGATGAAGAGGTTCCCGAAGTGTTATCGGGCTCAACAATTTACTCTCTCGATATGGGCTCGCTGTTGGCCGGTACGCGATATCGCGGTGATTTTGAAGAGCGCATCAAGGCGGTTTTAAAAGCTCTTGAAGACCATGAAGATGCGGTTTTATTCATCGATGAAATCCACACAGTGATTGGCGCCGGGGCAACCTCTGGCGGCGCGATGGATGCCTCCAACCTGTTAAAGCCTGCCTTGCAGTCAGGCGCGTTGCGGTGCATGGGATCGACAACCTATAAAGAATATCGCCAGCAATTTGAGAAAGATCGCGCATTGGCGCGGCGCTTCCAGAAAATTGATGTTGTCGAGCCGAGCGTGCCCGATACATTGAAAATTCTCACTGGCTTAAAAACGCACTTTGAAGACCATCACAATATTACCTATACGGATGAAGCCTTGAAGGCCGCTGTTGATCTTTCGGCAAAATATATGGCCGATCGAAAACTGCCTGATAAAGCCATTGATGTGATTGATGAGGCCGGGGCACGCCAGCGTCTGTTTAGCGAAGAAGACCGCAAATCTGTTATTGATGAAGCGGAAATTGAAGAAGTGATCTCGCGCATGGCGCGCATCCCGCCAAAATCTGTCTCAACGTCGGATACGGAGCGGTTACGCTCCTTGCCGGAAGATTTGCAACGGGTTGTATTTGGTCAAAATGAAGCGATTGATCAGCTTTCCGCTGCGATTAAGCTGGCACGTGCTGGATTGCGCGAGCCCAATAAGCCGATTGGGTCCTATCTTTTTGCCGGGCCAACCGGTGTTGGTAAAACCGAAGTTGCAAAACAGCTTGGCTTTGCCCTTGGTGTTGAGCTGTTACGCTTCGACATGTCCGAATATATGGAGCGCCATACCGTCTCGCGGTTGATCGGGGCACCGCCAGGATATGTTGGCTTTGATCAGGGTGGTCTGTTAACCGACGCCGTTGATCAAAACCCTCATGCGGTCTTGCTGCTTGATGAGATTGAAAAAGCGCATCCGGAAATCTTCAATATTTTGTTGCAGGTTATGGATAATGGTCATTTGACCGATTCCAATGGTCGCAAAGTCGACTTCCGAAATGTCATCGTCATTATGACTACCAATGCTGGTGCTGCTGATGCGGCCAAATTTGCGATTGGCTTTGGTGCAGGCAAGAAGACTGATGAAACGGATGCGGCGATTAATCGTCTGTTCACGCCGGAATTTCGTAACCGCCTTGATGCGATTATTCAGTTTGCTGGCTTGTCGCCAGAAATTATCAACCGCATTGTTGAGAAATTCATTCTGCAACTGGAAAGTCAGCTTGCGGATCGTAATATCTCATTTGAACTCAATGAGGCGGCAACCGCATGGTTGGCAGAGCGCGGATTTGACGATGCAATGGGCGCGCGTCCCCTTGCGCGGATTATTCAAGAGCATGTTAAAAAACCGATTGCCGATGAAATCTTGTTTGGTGCCTTGAAAGGCGGCGGGATAGTCCGGGTGATGACCAATCCGGATGATCCAGAGTCTTTAAGCTTTGAATTTGTCCCCGATGATAAGATTTCCGCAAAAGGTGAGGGTGATGATGGCGGCAATAGCGTTCCGGCGCTGGTAGAGTAACGCCGTAGTCGGGAAAATGCGCTTTACCCGTCGATCTTAAAGGTTCGCGATACGGGCCGGATCGCGGTATCTTCAAAACGCCCCTCCCAGACCAATTGCAATTCACCGGGCTGAATATCGTCTTGCCCCAATGGGATTGTCACCTTGCGCGAGCCCGCATCGGGATAGATCACGACATTTTCTAAAATGCGCGTTGGAAGCTTTGCTTCCCCCGGACGGGTCGGCGTGTGAATAATTTTCACCGCACCATGTACCGAGCGATGAGGCGCTGCCTTTGGTAAGGTAAGGCGCGCGGCAAACCCCAATGAGCCA
The DNA here is from genome assembly GCA_964421675.1 of uncultured Caulobacterales bacterium. Lineage (GTDB taxonomy): Bacteria > Pseudomonadota > Alphaproteobacteria > Caulobacterales > Parvularculaceae > CALLPQ01. The sequence continues at coordinate 58,579 of CAYQXV010000013.1, read as the reverse complement.
TTATCAGAGCGCACAAGTTTTGGATCTTTGAGCAAGACTTTGGGCAGGGCCAATCCGGCGGGACGAACCATAATCGGAATGGAGATCGCCATTCGCGCATCCAGCGCCAGGCCGGTATTGGTGTCTGGCCCTATAGTGTGCGCGGAAATTGCGTGAACATTGCCCCGTGTCGGCACGGTCTCGATAAACAGGTGGGAGCGATATTCGCGGGTCGGGGCGGTCTTATCGTCGCGAAAATGCAAGGTAACGGTTTGCTGGGCACCGGGCTCCAGAGAGAAGGTTGTCGGGCTTACCACCAGCCACGGCGTCGCACTAACCTCATCGCGTTGGCGCGGCAGGGGGGCGGCATAGCCTTCAGGGGTTGCGGCAAGATCGATCAGGCTGATATCGGCATCCAGCAATTGCTGGGAGGAGTTTCGAACCGAGATCTCGATCGACCGGCTCTCTTCGGTGAGGACTGCGCGCAGCGGGGAAATGGTGATCCCGGCGCGGGCCTGCGGGGCGCTGAGGAGAAAACTGGCACAGAGCAGGGCAGACAGGCTGAAAATCAGGCCAATGCGGGAATAGCAATCGCGGTAAGAATCAGACCAGTGTTTCATCATGTTACAAAGCCTTAAGCTTTTGGGACGCTACAGCGCCCGATTGTGCAAGCAGATCTGGATACCTGCAAAAAGTGTGGCACTTTCGGGGGGTTGAGGCGGTACGGATAAAAAGCTGGGGTTAGAGAGAGAAATGGGCATGGAAAGCCACATTATCGTGGTCGGGAACGAAAAAGGCGGGTCGGGTAAATCGACCGCGGCCATGCACATTATTGTTGCCCTATTAAAGAGCGGCTACCGGGTTGGTACGATTGATCTTGATCATCGTCAGCAAAGCCTGACCCGCTATCTAGCCAATCGGCGGGCCTGTTCTGAATATTCGCAAATGGAGCTGACCTTCCCGCAAATCGCGGTGTCGCCGCCCTCTGAGGCCGATAGCCGGGCCGATGCCAAGGCCAAGGAAACGCAAACCTTTCGCGACGCTCTGCAATGTCTTTCTGAGTGCCATTTTATCGTGATTGATTGTCCCGGTGCCAATACCCATATGGCGCGCCTTGCGCATTTGCATGCAGATACAATTTTGACGCCGATGAATGACAGTTTTGTTGATTTTGACTTGCTGGCCCAAATAGACCCGCAAACACGCAAGGTCATCAGGCCAAGCGTCTATGCCGAGGTGGTTTGGGAAGCGCGCAAACAACGCGCTCTATCGGGGGCACAAAAAGCCGTCGATTGGGTGGTGATGCGCAATCGCTTATCACCGACCAAAGCGCGCAACCAAAAAGAGGTTGGTGAGCGTTTAGACGATCTGGCGGACCGTATCGGCTTTCGGATCGCGCGCGGCTTTGGGGAACGGGTGATCTTTCGGGAATTGTTTCCTGCGGGCCTCACCTTGTTGGATCTGGGCGGAGAGCACTCGCCGATAAAGTTGAAAACCATGAGCCATTTGACCGCCAGGTTGGAGATCCGATCGCTGGTTGTCATGTTACGCTTGCCTGCCTTTGATTTGGGCAACACAGAAGATGGCGATATCGCCGCCTAAGCGCGCCCGCACTTTTTTGATTTTCTGCTCTGTCGGTTTTCGCTCCCCGAAATTTGACTCCCCGGTTTACTGCTGCTTGGTTTGTTTCATGGCACTGCCGCATTTGTTTGAGAACTGGTTTGCGACACGGGGCTGGGAACCGCGCACTCATCAGCTTGAATGCCTGGAGGCCGGTCTTGCGGGGCGCTCTCATCTGCTGATAGCTCCCACGGGCGGAGGTAAAACCCTTGCCGGGTTTTTGCCCAGCCTTGTAGAACTCAATGCTGCGCAAAACTATCAGGGCCTTCACACGCTCTATATTTCACCGCTAAAAGCGCTTGCGGTTGATATTGCCAGAAACATTGAAACGCCCGTCAGCGAAATGGGCCTGTCTTTGAGTATTGAAACGCGCACGGGCGACACGCCGGCCAATCGGCGTCAACGCCAACGCGATAAGCCGCCTAATATTTTACTGACCACGCCAGAGCAAATTGCGCTTCTTTTAGCCCATCCGGGTGCTGAGCAATTTTTCCAATCCTTGCGCTGCGTTATTTTGGATGAAATCCATGCATTGATTAACCAAAAACGCGGGCATTTGCTAAGCCTTGGCCTGTCGCGCTTGCGTGCGCTAACCAAAAGGGCAGGCCATCCCTTGCGGATTACCGGCCTGTCAGCGACGGTTCCAGATCCGGCCCCTTTGCTGGATTTTTTGACGCCGCAACATGATGCCAATGCGCAGCGCGCAATGTTGGTGCGTGCGCAAGGCGGGGCAACGCCAAAAGTGAGCCTGTTGCATTCCGATGAACATATCCCCTGGTCGGGTCACTCTGCGCGCCATGCCATGGGAGAGATTTATGGGGCGATTAAATCTGCCAATCTGGCTTTGGTTTTTGTCAATACGCGCAGTCAGGCGGAAATTACTTTTCAGGAATTATGGCGCATCAATGATGATAATTTACCCATTGCGCTCCATCATGGGTCGCTCGATGTGGAGCGGCGGCGCAAAGTTGAAGCGGCGATGGCGCGCGGGGCTTTGCGTGCTGTGGTGTGCACGTCGACCCTTGATCTGGGAATTGACTGGGGGGATGTTGATCTTGTTTTGCAGGTGGGCGCACCCAAAGGGGCAAGCCGGTTAACTCAGCGCATTGGCCGGGCCAATCACCGGATGAATGAACCCTCACAGGCAATGCTTGTCCCGGCAAACCGTATTGATGTGCTGGAATGTATTGCCGCGCAAGATGCCATCCATGAGGGCCAGCTTGACGGAGAATTTTCGCGCGCCGGTGCGTTGGATGTTCTGGCGCAACATATTATGGGCATGGCTTGTTCGGCGCCGTTTGATGCAGATATTCTGTATGGGGAAGTTATTAGCGCTGCGCCTTACGCGCAGCTCTCCAGAGCGACATTCGATAAAATCCTGAACTTTGTAGCAACGGGCGGCTATGCGCTAAAATCTTATGATCGCTTTCGCCGCCTTGTGCCTGACAAGGGGCTTTGGCGGGTACGTGATGCGCGCACCGCGCAGCAATATCGCATGAATGTCGGAACGATTGTTGAATCGCCCTCGCTAAGTGTTCGCCTTGGCGCAGCCAAAGGGCCCAAACGCCCAGGCCGCAAACTTGGCGAGGTCGAGGAATGGTTTGTTGAATGGCTGGTGCCGGGGGATACATTTTTATTCGCAGGGGAATTGCTAAAGCTTGAAAAAGTAACCGTCACCGATGTTATTGTCAGCCGCGATAAGACGGGCACACCTAAGGTTCCCAGTTGGCAAGGCGGCAAATTCCCGCTCTCCACCTATCTTGCCGGGCGCGTGCGCGAGATGATTTACGCCCCATCCCAATGGCATAAATATCCAGCAGCTGTGCAAGAATGGTTGGCCATGCAGCAGGAAAAATCTGTTATTCCCCGCCCGGATGAATTATTGGTTGAAACCTTTCCCTATGGATTTGATACACATAATTCTGGCCGCACCCCCAATATCCCGGCGGGTACAGCTGGTAAAAAAGCTAATGGTAGAAAGGGAAGCGGGCGCTATTTTCTTGTCTGTTACCCATTTGATGGGCAATTGGCGCATCAAACCATGGGCATGCTGATCACCCGTAGGTTGGAGCGTTTGGGAAAACAGCCACTGGGGTTTGTGCCCAGTGAATATGCGTTGTCGATTTGGGCACGCAAAGATCTCAGCGATGTTGATATGGATCAATTATTTGATGAGGATATGCTCGGCGACGATCTGGAAAGCTGGTTACAAGAATCCATCTTGATGAAACGCACCTTTCGCAATTGCGCGATCATTGCCGGTTTAATTGAGCGGCGCTTTCCCGGACAGGAAAAAACCGGACGCCAGGTTACCTTTTCTGCTGACCTGATTTATGACGTTTTACGAGACCATGAGCCTGATCATATTTTATTGCAGGCAGCGTGGGATGATGCAGCGGGGGGATATCTCGATCTGAAACGATTGGGAGCTTTGTTAGCGCGGGTAAAGGGCAGTATACGTCATAAACCGCTGAGCCGTGTCTCGCCATTAGCGGTGCCGGTTATGCTGGAGGTGAACCGCGAGCCGATTGCGGGCGAAGCCCATGAGGCGATGTTAGCGGCGGTTTCCAGCGATATTATCGACATTGCCATGGGGGAGGAGGCGTGAACAATTTTATCTGGCCAAGCGGGCTCAATATGTGGAATAGGGGCATCTATGTTGTATATTTCCATTGGCGCGAACTTGCCTTTCAATACTCGCTCTCCACGCGAAAATGTTGAGCTTGCGATAAAAACGCTTGATCGATTGTTCACAGTGGAGCGGCGCTCGCCCCTTTATCAAACCCCCGCATGGCCAGACCCGAACGACCCGCCCTTTATCAATGCGGTCGTTAGTTGTGCGGCGACGGCGCATCCTTTGACGATATTAAAGGCGCTGCACGCAACAGAGGCCGCATTTGGCCGCTCACGCGGGGCTAAAAACGCACCGCGTACGCTCGATCTCGACCTCCTTGCGGTAGATGATGTGGTGATGAAAGCAGAAGATAATGATGCGGGCCTGTGTCTGCCTCACAAATCTATGCATGAGCGTGACTTCGTCCTTGTGCCCTTCGCTGATATTGCGCCCGATTGGGTGCATCCGATTTACCATCAACGCGCCGATAAAATGCGCGACAGCTTGGCGTCGGTAAATGTTGAGATGTTGGCAACGTCATAAGTCTTTTCAGTCCGTAATGCAGCCACCGATTCGATCTTTGGTGTTGATATTGATATCGACACCCTTAATCAGCGTGCATTTTCGGGTCTTTGAGTGCAAAAAATTGAAAAAATCACAAGAAATTTATATCAATTTTTCCCAGTAAACAGCTGAGTTTACGCTGCATTGCAGCAACATCGGAAATATAGAATTTTGCTGCATTATTTTAAATAGTCTTGTCTGGAACCCTTGGGTTTCATGAACCACCGATAATTTTGTCAGGGCCTGTCAAGCTCTAATTAGGCGTAGAGGCACCTTAATCAGGGTTGCAAGTGTTATATTTTAACGTAATGTCTGGCGAAGGTAGAGCAGAAGTGGAGCGATTTCCTCGATTTGACGCTAATTTGTCGATGATGACGGCTGAAAATTTGGTGCATTAAGGGCGGTGTACGGTAAATTTGATGTCTGGATTAGAATCTTCATATTAACGCCATTGCAAAGGGATCATCTTTGTTTCAGTGTTTGTACCTATGCGAAGGGGATATTCGCCGTGCTGGTTGGTGATTGGATGTTCATGACCAAACATATTGCACGTTGAGCCTTCCCTCGTTAGTTTTGAGTTGTTGATTGATTTGGTATTGGTCAGCAAAAAATTAATCCCTCTGGTTCGAGGGGCGCCTCTACAATGTAGAGGAGCTTGTTGAACGCAGAAAATGAAGCGAGTTGATATTGTCTATCATGCCGGTCGTCCGGTGATTTGTTGGGTGAAATCTTAACAACAAATCGTCTAAAGGGTCGGTAGTGGCAACTATAGTTTTGACAAAGACCATTTTTGGTTTTTTCAAGGTTAAGCAAAAACACTGCACTGCCGGTAGGTGAGGCAAATTCAAGCGAGGCAAGAATGAAAAGAGTAGCTACCATTGGATCAGTCACAGCGATTATCGCTGCGCTCGGATTGGCGACAAGCCTTCCCGCGACTGCACAGTTCCAGACCGCCCTGGAAGTTAGCCGGGCAACGGCTGACGAAGCAAAAAAAGCGCAACAAGATATCGATAATGTCGATGATCAAACCAAAGATCTGGCAAATCAGTTCAGTGCAGACCAGCGTCAACTCGACGCCTCGCTGCGGTATAATCGGTCATTGAGCAATACGATTGAAGGCCAAAATCGTCAGATTGCCCGTCTTCAAGATGACATCACCAATGTTGCCAGCTTGCAGCAGGCTGTTGAGCCGCTGATGGAAGATATGGTCAGCGCATTTGAAAAATTTGTTGATGCGGACATGCCGTTTAACCTCGAAGGCACAAATGGTCGTCGCGCCCGCGCGATCAATTTGCGCGACGCGGTAAATGATCCTGATAAATCAGCCGCTCAAAAATATCGCCAGATTATTGAGGCCTATCAGCTTGAGGCTCAGTTTGGTCGCACAATCAATGTCTTTGAAGGTGCAATCGATATTGATGGCGTTTTGACAGTCGGCGAGTTTTTACAGATTGGCCGCGTAGAGCTGTTCTTTAAAACCGACGATGACAGCGTTCTGAAAGCTTGGGATAATCAGTCAAAAACTTGGGGCGATATCTCCAAGAGCTTTTTGCCCGACCTCAAAAACGCGACCCGCATTGCAAAACAGCAAGCGGCTCCAAATCTTTTCCCGCTGCCGCTTAAACGCGCTGCGGCTGCTCAGTAACACAATTTAGCAAGGACATTTAGGTCATGAAACTTCTTAAACTTGCAGGACTGTCTCTGTGTGCTGGCATCGCCGCCCTCAGTTTTGATGGTTTTACCAGCATTTCATCGGTTGAAGCTCGGCAAAAAACACTGGATCAAGTGCTCAGTGATGTTCGCGCAGAACGCCAGGCATCTGCTGCAGATAATAGAGAGCGCCTCGCTCGGTTTGTTCGCGAGCGTGATCAACAACGTGCTCGTCTGACACAAGTGCGCAATCAGAAAAATGCGGCCAAAGACGAAACGGTTCGTCTTGAAGGTGTGCGGGATCAAAACCGTGTCACTCTCGAAGAGCTTTCTGCTGAGTTGGATCAGAAGAACGGCGAATTTAAAGATTTGTTTGGTGCAGCGCGTTCTGCGGCAAATGAATTGGCCAAACAGGTTGATTCATCTTTGATCAGTGCTGAGTTCCCTGGTCGTTCTGATGCGCTCAGAGATACAGCAACAAGCGATACGTTGCCGGCGATCGAAGAACTCGAATATTTGTGGCTTACTTACCTTCAGGAAATGACTGAACAAGCGAAGATCTCCACGTTTGATGCGGGGATTGTAAGCGGTAATGGTCAACCAGAAACACGGTCAGTTACCCGTGTTGGTCCGTTCATTGCCATGGCTGACAGTAAGTTTCTAGTCTACAAGCAAGATGATGACGACAATGAAGCGCTAATTGAGCTTGCCAAACAGCCAGGTGGTGGCCGTACGGGACTTGCAGGAAATGTTGAAGGGTCAACAGCGGGCAATTATGTGCGCGGTATTGTTGATCCGTCACTCGGCGTTCTGCTTGATCTGACAGTTGAAGAGCCAACTCTTGATGAATATCGCAAGCAAGGTGGTCTCGTTGGTAACATCATCATCGGTATGACGATTATCGGTATTCTTCTTGGTCTTTATAAGCTTGTCACGCTGACCCTTGTTAATGGTCAGGTAAGCGGACAGGCACGTTCTAAGAAGATTTCCAAAGGTAATCCACTAGGCCGCGTTATGATGGCCTATCAGGATACTGATGGTGCTGACACTGAAACTGTTGCGCTGAAACTCGATGACGCTGTGCTCAAGGAAATTCCGAAGCTTGAGGGTGGATTGAACTTTATTAAAGTTCTTGCCGCTGTTGCACCGCTCATGGGTCTGCTCGGTACCGTTATTGGTATGATCCAGACCTTCCAGGCGATTACCTTGTTTGGTACAGGCGATCCACAAATCATGGCGGGCGGTATTTCTTCTGCCTTGATCACGACAGTGCTTGGCCTGATTGGTGCGATCCCGCTTCTTTTCCTCCACGCCTTTGCTAGCGGCGCCGCGAAAAGCGTCTCGCAGACATTGGAAGAAAAAGCTGCCGGTATTATTGCGGAGCACGCCGAAGGGCGTCGCGGTTAATCGGATCAGGAAAGAACAGGTACGTTACAAATGGCGACCTTACTCAACCCAACCCTAGCATTTGAGGCACTTGATAAGTTCCTCACTTCTGGTGGCAACGTTCTTGTCATCATCATGGGTGTCACTTTCCTGATGTGGGCATTTATCATTGAACGGCTGTTCTTTTGGACAGTCGCCAAGGATGCGGTTCACAAACGCGCAATCCGCGCCTGGAACAATCGGGATGATCATAAATCCTGGTATGCAACATCAATCCGAGATCGGCTGCTTGCCGATGCTCGGGAGGACTTCAGCCGGTTTAATGGTTTTATTCAGGTACTCGTCGCGGTAACGCCGTTACTTGGTCTGCTGGGAACTGTAACGGGCATGGTTGAAGTGTTTAACATTATGTCAGTGACCGGAACATCCAATGCTCGCCTTATGGCTGGCGGTATTTCCAAGGCCACAATCCCCACAATGGCGGGCCTTGTTGCGTCTCTTTCTGGTCTTATCTTCATTAATGCTTTTGAGCAAAACGTGAAGAAGGCTGACGCCAAGCTCTCTGAATCGCTCGAGGTCAAGTAGTTCCATGAGAAAACGCATAAGACATGCAGACGAAGCCGGTGACGTTAACGTAACGCCCTTGCTCGATGTGGTCTTCATCATGCTGATCTTCTTCATCGTGACGGCGACCTTTTTGAATGAGCAGGGCATTACAGCCTCGACCCCGGATAATTCTGATCCACCTCAAGGCGTTGAGCCGCCGCCCTCTATGATCTTGTCGGTTCTTGAAAATGGTAGAGTGCAAGTTGATGCTGGACGCCAGATCGATGCTTTATCGGTTAAGAACACGGTTCAGGAATTTCTTGCCAGAGAGCCTAATGGTGTTGTCTTGGTAAGTGCGGCGCCTGACTCAGAAGCAGGAACCACCGTAACGGTTATGGATCAGGCACGTGATGCCGGGGCAACGGGCAGGTTATCTTTGACTCTGCAGGCGGAAGTTGAGTGATGAAATAAATGTGCAGCGTTTCGATGGTGCGCGTTGATGAAACGAACTTTTGTTGAAGTGATGCCTAGTTTGTCTTTTAGCAAAAGCTGTTGGATTTGTATGGTGAGGCGTTGGTTTGTTTGCAAAACCCTAGCTGAGCCAGAATGTTGAAGCGGTCAATATAGGTAGAACAATTATGGCCCGTCGCAGATTATCATCGTCGAATGCCGAAGATGAAGATGTAAACGTAACACCCTTGCTTGATGTGGTGTTCATTATGCTGATCTTCTTTATTGTGACATCGACTTTTGTCCGCGAGCCGGGCGTCGAGCCAATTCGACCAGAGGCAAAAACTGCGGAACCTCAGCGCTTTGGTACAATTCTCGTTGCGATTGATGAGGAAGGCGGCATTTGGCTCAACCGAGAGCAAGTCGAACTCGGTGATGTAAAGGGTTTTGTTGAGGACGTTATGCAGGAAAATCCGCGTGCGACTGCGGTAGTGCAAGCTGATGTGTCATCAACATCGAGAACAATGATTGAAGTGATTAATCAAATTCGTGATGCAGGCATGTCGCAAATTGCGATTTCAACAAAAGATGCATAGCGATTTTAGTGTGTTGGTATTGCGTTCAATGATTCAAATCTGGGAATCAAATCTGGTTTTCCAATCGTCTAGAAAGACGGGAGAAATAAAATGGGTGCATTAGTACGGTTCTTAATAGGGCTGCCGGGGGCAGCCTTGGTTACTGTAGTCCTCTTTTTGACAATGAACTATATGACCAGTCGGTTACCTGATCTGGAAGAACAACGTGATGCCGTTCAGATCGACATTAACGCATCCATTCCTGATGTGGATGTGGTTGCTGATCTGGCTGATCTGGAACGTCCCGTTCTCGATACGCCGCCGCCGCCGCCGCCTGCGACTGTTGATCCAACGAACCGTCCGTCAATCGATGGCGTTCGTGCTGAGATCCCGCAAGTTGAGGTCGAGCTGGAAATTGGTTCAGGATTTAACCCTGACCGCGATGCGCAGCCATTGGTTCGCATTCCGCCATCTTATCCTGAACGGTGTCAGTCTCGTGCCAGTTCTGAGGAATATGTTGTGTTGGAATTCGATGTGGACCCTGCGGGTCAACCACAAAATATCAGAGTTATTGATGCATCAACGACGTGTTTTAACCGTGCCGCGATACGCTCGGTTCAGCGTTGGAAGTATCAGCCGAAAATCGTCGACAATGAAGCACAGTGGCGCCGGGGTGTTGTAACCCGCGTGACCTTCTTGCTGGCGGATGAATAAGGTTTGCGTAAATGTCTGGTGAGTTTGTTTAACCGGATGATGTTTAAAGCAAGAATGTGTCGTCAAAACAAACGGGATATTTTTGGAATGGGTAAAGAAGTTTGGAAAACCGGGTCAAAGCTATGATGCACCGAGTGATTGAAATGATATCTAAAGCCGCGATGCTGGTCCTGGCCGTGACTGCCATGATATTGGCAGCCCCAAACACAATTGCGCAAGATGATGACGATTCGCCCAGACGTTCCTCTCAGCCAAGCTTGAGCCAACGTGTGGCACTTGGTGTGCAGGAAGCGCTGAATCTTTCGCAAACTGACCCGCCACAAATTGATGCGGCTATTGCGCGATTGAACAAAATTATTTCCGATCAGGGCGACCGCTTGAATGGGTATGACAAAGCGACTGTCTATGAAATTCGTGGATCTTTTAAAGCGCAAAAAGATGATTTGCGAGGCGCGCTGTCCGATTTCCAAACAGCTGTAAATACCGGGGCCCTGCCGCCAGAGCGTGCCAATGGATTGCGCTATTACATCGCCCAAGTTCAATTCCAGCTGGAACAATTTGATGCGGCCATTCGTGGCTTGCGTGAGTGGATACGCATTACACAAGCCGCTCAAGAGACAGTTCCCGCGAATGCCTATTATCTATTGGCGCTTGCCTATGTGCAAAAAGATGATTTCCGTCCGGCACAACAGCCCATGGAAAATGCGCTTGCGCAAAAGAATAGAGACGGTGATCCCGATCAGAATTATTATAATATTTTGAATCTGATCTACTCGGAGAATGCTGAGCATTCCAAGCGTGCGGCACTCCTTGAGAGAATGATCAATATTTGGCCGGGAGAGGCTACCTATTGGGTACAGCTTACTGGTGCCTATGCGATTAATGACCGTGACCGGGAGGCGTTTTCTGTACTTGAGGTGGCTTATCGTGCCGGTCTTTTGACCAAAGAAGAGCAGATCATTCAACTGATTCAATATTACTCTTTCTTCGATAATGCCTATCGTGGTGCCAAACTTCTGGAACGCGAGATGGAAGCCGGTGTCGTTGAAAGAGATCAGGATAATCTGATTTTGCTGTCTCAATTGTGGGACCAGTCTCGCGAAGCCAAGAAGGCGATTCCGATTTTACGTCAGGCCGCTCAAGGCTCCAGCGATGGTGCGTTGAATTTCCGTCTCGGCCGGGTGCTTGTTGCCGACGAACAATATTCTGCAGCTGAGAAAGAATTGCAGGAGGCGATCCGTAAAGGCGGATTAAGCCGCAAAGAGCAGGGCGATTTATGGATGTTGCTCGGTAATGCTCGCTTTTCACAAGCGGCAACGGATGATATCCCGCAATTGCGCCGTGCACGAGAAGCGTTCCAACGCGCTGTCCGGTTCACCCATGTGCAGCGATCAGCGTCGCGCTGGGTAGCTTATATTGATGAGCTTATTCGGGTTTATAATTTGGGTATTGAGCGAGCTAAAGCAGAAAAAGGTATCCTTTGTGCCAGCACGCTTGAGCGTCTAACGGATCAAAAACGTGTCCTACAGCTGCAAGGGCAAGATACTTCAAGGATGGAAAATCTGACTGACGCACTTCAGGATGATTTGCGCGAATGTAACTTTGATGTAAACGGAAATGTAATTGGCGCAGCGCCAGAAGCGGAACCTGCAGCTGAAGCCGGAGAGGGCGAAGAGTAAAGCCCCCATTTCTTTCTGCCATACTCTAAATTGAAAAAAAGCCACTTTATAAGTGGCTTTTTTTAACCGTTCAATGGGGCTCCGATCACGTCACTGAATGGGGAGATCTGACCCTCGTGATTTTCCCAAAGAGGTTACGTAACCTGGTGGACGGGGTATAAGCGTTCCCATAGTCCCGCCAGCTTTCTACATTCGGATTTACCCTTATGACCCTTGTGACCGCCGCAATCGTTGCCATTGGCGATGAACTTCTATCGGGACGAACCCGTGATGCGAATATTCATTATTTGGCTGGCTGGTTAACCGAGCGAGGTGTTCGGCTGGAAGAGGTCCGAATTATTCCCGATGACCATCAAACCATTGTTTCGGCCATTAATGGCCTGCGCGGTAAACATTCCTATGTCTTTACCTCGGGCGGTATTGGCCCCACCCATGATGATATTACTTTTGAAGCGGTTGCGGCTTGCTTTGGCGTTGCCCTTAAAGAACATCCCGGTGCACGGGCCATGCTAGATAGCTGGTATGCCGCCAAGAACCTTCCCGTTACGCCTGAGCGCGCCCGCATGGCGATGATGCCGGACGGGGCCCGGCTCATTCAAAACTCACAATCGGGCGCGCCCGGCATTATTATCGATAATGTGTTTGTCATGGCCGGTGTCCCGCGCATTTTTCAGGCGATGACGGGGGCGATTGAAGAGGAAATAAAAGGGGGCGCAAAGCTCTATTCCAAAGCCGTGACCGCACGAGGGCTGGCAGAATCGGCCCTTGCGCGCCAATTGGTGGATATTCAGGCAGCGCTTAAAGGTGTCACGCTTGGCTCATATCCAATCGATGTGCCCGCGAGCGACCCGGACGGGAAATCTCGCAATGCGGGTGACGGCGATATTGGCGGCGTGACGATTGTCGCCCGCTCCGAGCACGAAGCTTTAGCCCAAACGGCAATTGATAGCGTCGTTGCGGCGATGCGGGCCTTAGGATTTGAGCCTGAATTCGGGGATCGCCGGTAGGCCCAAATTTTTACGGCCACATAAAAAACCCTCCGCAAATAATTGCGGAGGGTTTTAAGAATGTTCGATTATGTAGTGCGTTTAGAAACGGACCCGAATACCGCCAGTGGCGGAAAACCCATTAATGCGATCGCTCACATCGGCATTAAATCCATCATTAGCAATGAAGCGGCGTTCAGCATCAACACCGTAAACACTTGTATAGCGGCCCTCAGTGTAGACCTCTAAACTATCGGTGAACTTATATGTCATTCCGATTGCGCCGTGGGTAGCGATGGCCGTTTCGTCATTGAACACACCAACGGTAGGCGCGGTTGCAATACCATTATTTGGGAAATAGAGAATGTTTTCATCAATGAATGCAACACCAATACCACCGCCAATATAAGGAATGAAACGTTGGTTAGGGTTCCATTTAATGTCGTTATAGCTGTTGAGGAAAAGAAATAGCTGGCTTTGATCACCGCTAAAGGTTTGATTGCCACCGTTAAAACTCCCGGCAGAAACATCGCTATCGAGCGAGCTGACTTCGATTTCTACGCGCGGGTGAAAATATTTAAAGGATGTAAAGGGAAGCTGATACCCAATGGCGCCACCGTAAAAAATGTCTGTGTCAAACTCGGCGACGACATTTGCAGGGGCACCTGCGACACCGGCAACGCCAGCAGCAGGGTTTTGCTCGCCATTAAATCCGGCGTCACTGGCAAAACCACCGCCCGCAAAGCCACTAAAATAGATACCGCCATCTGCGGGTTCGAAGCTTGCAAATTGAGCAAGAGACGGGGCACTCATGGCAAGGCCAGCGAGCCCGGCAATCGTGCATGAAATTACTTTACGCATTGAGAATTTCCTTACGTTTTAAAAACCGTGATTTTCTGAATATCCCGGCCTTTTGGATATCTTGTGAGCGCACCCTAAGCATTGTTTGCGACAGTTTCATCTCACTGACGCGTGAGGATTGTCGCATCTGAGTCACATCTGCGTTAACTCGGGCCCATACTAGCGATTAGACTAGCAATCAGACTGGCGATAACCGGCCATGACCAGCAAAAAGGGGCACTAGCGGCTGATTCCAGCCCCTAGAAGACCCTTTAGGGTCGCCCTAAGCCTCCAACAAGGCGGCGCGCAATAGGCGCGTTCAGAATGGGTCATTTGCGCTCGTTTTCACCAACGTCCGTGCCATAGGGTTCTGCGCGAAAGAATGGTTTAGGGCACGTATAAAAAGACCCTAAACCGGATGGTATTTCGGCCAAAAAAGGTGCCTTGTTTAGGCGTGTTTGAGCCCGGCGAAAATCAATCGAAATTGTGCGTTTACCCGCCAAAAATGGTGCTTTTCCTTTGCCCCTGTGAGGCACAAATGCTAGCTAGTTTGGTGTATTCTAAAACTGATTCCAGTCCTTGTTTTGCCGGTCATAACGGTCCGGCGTGATTGGTATCTTTGAGCGCAAATTATAGACATTTACCGTCCCAATAAATCTAAAAATCGAAGAAGTTGAACCAGCGTGAGCGACGATAACACTCCAGACGACAAAGATGTTCCCAACGATAATCCTGAAGGGGGAGCACCGCGAGATGATGGTGCGGACAGCAATATAAGCGGTATTTCTATCGAAGAGGAAATGCGCCGGTCCTATCTCGATTATGCGATGAGCGTTATCGTTAGTCGGGCGATTCCCGATGCGCGTGACGGATTGAAACCTGTGCATCGCCGCATTTTGTGGTCGATGAGCGAGCAGGGCTATACGTTCAATAAGCCTTACAGAAAATCGGCCCGCGTTGTTGGCGATGTGATTGGTAAATATCACCCGCACGGTGATCAGTCGGTTTATGACGCGCTGGTGCGTATGGCGCAGGACTTTTCCATGCGCCTGCCTTTGCTCGACGGGCAGGGCAATTTTGGCTCCATTGACGGCGATCCACCGGCGGCGATGCGCTATACCGAAGTGCGCATGCTGAAAGTTGCCGATAGCCTGCTCAATGATGTCGATAAAGACACGGTCAATTATCAACCAAACTATGATGGCTCGGAAAATGAACCGGTAGTGTTACCGGCAAAGTTTCCCAATCTCCTGATTAATGGTGCAGGCGGTATTGCTGTGGGGATGGCGACTAATATTCCCCCGCACAATCTGGGCGAGGTGATCAATGCAACGGTCGCTATGATCGACGACCCGGCCATTGATGATGCTGCGCTGCTCGAAATTGTACCGGGTCCTGATTTTCCAACCGGCGGGATCATTCTTGGCCATGCGGGCGCGCGGTCGGCGTTACTGACAGGGCGCGGCTCGGTTGTTATGCGCGGGCGCGCAACGATTGAGGAAATCCGCAAAGACCGATATGCGATCATCATCACCGAAGTGCCGTTCCAGGTAAATAAGGCTCATATGGTTGAGCGTATTGCGGAACGGGTTCGCGAGAAAGTCATTGAGGGCATTGCCGATATTCGCGATGAATCAAATCGCCATGGCATTCGTGTGGTTGTTGAATTGCGCCGCGATGCCTCAGCGGATGTGGTGTTGAACCAGCTTTACCGGCATTCACAACTTCAGACCTCGTTTGGTGTGAATATGTTGGCGCTGAATGGCGGGCGTCCGCAACAGATGAGCTTGCGCGATGTTCTGACGTCTTTCATCAAATTCCGCGAAGAGGTCATTACCCGGCGCACCAAGTTTGAACTCAACAAGGCACGCGACCGGGCCCATATTCTTGTCGGATTGGCGATTGCGGTCGCCAATATTGATGAAGTTGTCGCACTGATCCGCCGCTCGCCTGATCCATCGAGCGCGCGCGAGGCGTTAATGGCGCGCGACTGGCCCGCAAAAGATTTGGCATCGCTGGTCTTACTTGTTGCGGACCCGCGCCATATGATGAGCGATGGTGAAACATTGCGGCTGTCTGAAGAGCAAGCCCGCGCCATTCTCGATTTGCGCTTGCAACGATTGACCGCTCTTGGGCGCGATGAAATTGGCGATGAGCTCAAAGCCCTTGCGGACCGGATTGCGGATTATCTCGACATCTTACGCAACCGCGATCGTGTCATGTCGATCATCAAAGAAGAACTCACCGGTGTGCTCGAAGAATTTGCAACGCCGCGCCGCACAGAAATGGTTGAAGCAGAAGGCGAGGTCGAAGATGAAGACCTTATCGCTTCTGAAGAAATGGTCGTGACAGTGACCCATTCGGGTTATGTCAAACGGACGCCGCTATCGACATACCGTGCGCAAAAACGGGGCGGCAAAGGGCGCGCCGGCATGCGCCCGAAAGACGAAGATTTTGTTGCGCAATTATTTGTCGGCAATACCCATACCCCGCTCTTATTCTTTACCTCCACGGGCATGTGCTACAAACTCAAATTATGGCGCTTGCCAGAGGGCGGCCCGCAATCGCGCGGCAAAGCATTTGTCAATCTCTTGCCGCTGCAATCTGATGAGCGTGTCACGACAATATTGCCATCGCCGGTCGATGAAGGCGCGTGGGATCAGTTACATGTCATATTTGCCACGCGTTCAGGCGGGGTTCGGCGCAATAAACTTTCCGACTTCCAGCGCATTAATCGCAATGGCAAGATTGCCATGAAGCTTGATGATGGTGATGGCATTATTGGTGTTCAGGTATGTTCTCCTGAAGATGATGTGTTGCTAACGACGGCTGCGGGCATGTGTATCCGGTTTAAGGTTGATGATGTACGGGTCTTTTCTGGACGAACATCCAGCGGTGTGCGCGGTATAAAACTTGGTCAAGATGACAGCGTCATCTCTATGGCTATTCTGCGCCATGTTGATGCGACGGCTGAAGAGTTACGCGCCTATCTCAAACATGCGGCTGCGATGCGCCGTGCCATTGGCGAGGAAGGCGATAGCGATGCAGAGACAAGTGCGCCAAATGATGAGGATAGCGGCGATGATGCTTCCTTATCGCCAGAGCGCATTGCGATGTTTGGTGCTGCCGAACAATTTGTCCTGACCGTCACGGAAAACGGATATGGCAAGCGGTCATCATCTTATGAGTACAGACAATCAGGTCGCGGCGGCAAAGGGATCATTGCGATTGTGTCCAATGATCGAAATGGCCGCGTGGTTGCGTCATTCCCCGCCGAAGAAAGTGACGAGCTTATGCTTGTGACTGATGGCGGCCAGCTCATTCGAACACCGGTACACGATATCCGCGTTGCCGGGCGCAATACTCAAGGCGTCACAATCTTTAGAACTCGCGATACGGAAAAAGTGGTATCCGTTGAGCGGATTGAAGATATTAGCGACGATCAAGAAGATGGCGAGGATAATGAATAAACCATCAAATCAATCATCAAATCAGTTATCGGGCGCGCCCCATCGCATTGGTCTATATCCCGGAACGTTCGATCCGATGACCTATGGGCATTATGATATATTGAAGCGCGCGCTCAGACTTGTTGATGAATTGGTTATTGGCGTTGCGGTGAATGCGGGCAAGGGGCCTTTATTCACCCTCGAAGAACGCGTGGCGATGGTAGAGACTGAAGTTGCTGATTTAACAGCCGATATCGGAGTAAAGGTCAGCGTGCGCCCTTTCGAAACCTTGCTGGTGCAGTTTGCCGATGAGGTGAATGCGGATGTTATCATCCGGGGGCTGAGGGCGGTTTCTGATTTCGAATATGAATATCAAATGGTTGCCATGAATGATGCCTTGAACGACCGAATCGACACGGTCTTTTTGATGGCTGACTTAAAATATCAGGCCATTGCATCGCGCCTGGTTAAAGAGATTGCCCGGCTGGACGGCGACATCTCAGCATTCGTTCCCGAGCGAATTGCTGATAAGCTCTTGAAAAAGCTAAAAAAATAACATTTCCACTCTGAATTGTGGCGAAAACCAGACATCACGCAGCTGTCATTTATCTCGCAGTTGGTTGATTTGTCTGTGACCACCGTAATGGCTATATCACTGTTATCGGAAGGCCAGAGTGTATCTATATGTGTTACTGGTGCTTCAGTGAATTTCTCGGATGCAGTTCCGCATCTGATCCGCCTCATCTGGTTTAAGGAAAACAACTATGACATTTCGTACTATTGCTTTATCCGCATTTGCTGCCGTTGCATTGAGCGCTGGCTCTGCATTCGTACCATTCGATGGCGCGTCTATCTTCGTTACCGAAGCGGCTGCGAGTGAAACAATCGCATCTGGTTCATGGACTAAGAAGTCATTCAAAGTTTCAGGCACATGGTCAATTTATACAGAGAACGGAACAACCTATGTTGCGTTGTCTGATGATTTCAAAACCCGCAAAGCCCCTGACCTGAAAATCTTTTTGTCAACGCATAGCGCGTCTGACGCAAACGGAAAAAATGCGACACAAGGATCAGTATTGATTTCACCGTTGTCGAGCCACAAAGGCGGCCAGGTTTATGAAATTCCGGCAGAAATCAATGTGTCTGATTACACATCTATCCTCATCCATTGCGAAGCCTATTCAAAACTTTGGAGTGCTGCTGACCTTTAAGTAGAGCTTTAGATCGGTGTATTGATCCCCCCCCACAACCGATCTCTAAGAGAACCGCTGTGTACTTTATTGTGCGCAGCGGTTTTTTCTTTATCGGCGCGCTCATTTAATTGATGCAATAAGTTAACTGATCGGTCCCCAAAGGGCGGGCTTGGCAATCCAGCCTGCAACTTTCCCGGCGCGCACCAGGCAGAAATTCTCGTCGCATTTGCGAATGTGGACGATGACATTTTCATTGATTGTTGCGCGCACGCGTGCGGCTTGAGATTTGCGGGCAAACAAAGATGTTTGCTGCGCGCGGATGAGGGCCATTTTCGAACCCGATAGCAACCGTGCATGGACCCAGCAAACTTCTCCGCTATGGTCTTCAATGCGCCGCCAGTGATCGCGGGTTTCTGCAATGACGCGAACGGGCAATCCCTTTTTGTGGAAGGTGACTTGTTTTGCATGGGCCAGCGAGGGGCCAACTCTGCAATTTGTGCGGTCAGATTTTAGCGATACGAACCGGGGAACGGGTAGGCCTGATGGAGTGTCTTGCTGCGTATTCGGGCCCGTATTTTCGGCGCCCTCAGCGCCTTGGGCGAGCGCTGAAGCGGGGCCCATGATTGCTGTGAGCAATAAAACGCCAATTGTGCTAAATGTTGAAAAAAGGGCTCTTCTAAGAGGGTTCATCACGTTAACGCTGGGCTTGGCCATGGTAAATTTGTGGCAATCTTCGTAAATAATGAATAAACGATAAGGTGTGGTTATTAATGTCTGGTTAACCACGATGGAAGTGAGATCTTAAATGCAAGCTGAGAACGGCAAAACGGACTTGACCGTCGGCATTACGCGCCATTTGCCCGATTCCGTGGAGGCTCGGCTCAAAGATCTGTTCACCGTTATTGAAAGCGGCGCTGACCGGCCCATGTCGCGTGAGGCGCTGCTCTCCCTTGCGCAATCGGTTGACGTTCTGGCCCCAACCTTGGGGGACCAGCTGGATGCTGAGTTTTTTGAGCAGGTCGGCCCGCGGTTAAAAATGATCGCAAATTTTGGGGCAGGGGTCGATCATATCGACATTGCCCAGGCTCATAGTCGCGGCATATTGGTAACCAATACGCCGTCCGTATTGGCCGAGGACGCCGCTGATATGGCGATGGCGCTTATTTTATCGGTGCCGCGCCGACTTGTTGAAGGGGTGCGAGCTCTTGAAAACAACAAATTTGAAGGCTGGTCGCCGACATGGATGTTGGGGCGACGGGTGCGCGGTAAAAAGCTGGGCATTATTGGCCTCGGACGTGTGGGCCAGGCCATCGCCAGACGCGCGCAGGCATTCGGTCTTGAAATTCACTATCATAATCGCAATCCGATCAACAAACTCATGGAAGAAGAGTTAGGCGCGACCTATTGGGATAGTCTCGATCAGATGTTAGCGCGCGTTGATATTGTCTCGGTTACCTGTCCGCACACGCCGGCAACCTATCATTTATTGTCGCGTCGCCGGTTAAACCTGTTGCAGCCTCACGCCTATGTCGTGAATGTATCGCGCAGTGAGATCATTGATGAAGATGCCCTTGCGCAAATGATTGAAGAAGAAACATTGGCCGGGGCAGGGCTTGATGTGTTTCAGGGGGAGCCAAAGCCCAATGAGACCTTAATGCGCGCGCCGAATGTCGTTTTGTTACCGCATATGGCCTCGGCGACGGTTGAGAGCCGCGCGGAAATGGGCGAAATGGTGATCATTAATATTAAGATGTGGGCAGATGGTCACCGCCCGGCAAACCGGGTCATTCCCGGTATTGATTAATCTGAAATCGCCCCAATCAAAGTCCGCCCAATTCATGCGTGTTTGCTCCGTGTGGACCAGATCTTGCTCCTTTTTTCGCTACTGATCCTGCGGGTCACGCCCACGTTACCAATTTGTCAGCATTAGTGTTTGGCTTGTGTATGGAGAATTTCCTATTCCCTATTATATGGGACTTGGATGTTAATCTTTCCATTCCTATATTAGTCATATTGCCGATCTGGCATGGGGGAAATTCGTCGTGCATTTGCGCAAACTCATCATTGAGAAAGTCACGTGGTTTATCGCTATTGCGATAGGCGCCCTTTCCATGGGTGTTGTTTCGCTCGGCTTCGTCGCTGCACATGCGGCGTCAGGCGCAGATGATTTCGCCCCCCTCGATCCATTTTCGGTTTACAAAGACCCTGAACAGGCTGTGCTTGCGGTACAGACCGGGTTTGATACCGATAGCCTCAATATCCGTGTTATCGCCTATGACAGTGCTGACAGCTTTCTTGAAGAGCCTGTAGCGCGCTTTGATGCCCGGCTCGATGAAACGGGCCTCGCGATCATTCCCTTGGGTAATTTGCCAAACGCAGACCATGCGTTTGTTGCCTATCTCGATGAAAATGAGGATGGGAAGCTCAATCGTAATTTCCTTGGAAAACCGACAGAGCCCTATGTGTTCTCAAACAATGTCCGGGCCAAACTGTCTCGCCCGACATTTGAGCAAACCCGGGTCCAACTTATTGTCGGCGCCGTCAATATCATGACGATTCAAGACTAGATTTTGCCGTTCCAAAATTCATCACTCATTAACCATCCTTCCTAAAGCGTTTTTAACTTGTCCGAACCTAAGGTTAGGTCAACGGGATAGTGCTTAGGGAATGGGACACAAACAAGGATGACGGGGATGGATTCTTTCTTCGACCTCTTTGCAGTGGCATTATTCGTCGCTACTGCTTCAATATTTTTCCTGCGGTTTCGACATGAGGATCCGCGGCTAACGCCGTACATCGTTATCTCATTAAGCTGCGCACTGGCGAACTGGCTTGGTGAAAACGGTGCTGGTATTGCAGCGATTGCTATTCTGGCTGCCGGTTCATTTTTACTCCTGCATATAACCAGTTCGCCTTATCGCGATGAAATCATCGACGATGATATTGTCCGCTAAGTGATAATTCGAATTGGCGCCGCGGAATTTAAGCTGACACAATCGCATAATTTGCATGCAGGCTGGGTTTTGCCTCGCATGTAACTCGCCCAGCTTCGACCAGTCCGATCAAATGGGCCAAGACGTTCAGGCTCGCGGCGACATGCAAACGCTTGTCAACATCTGCATAAATCGTTGCAACAATATCCGAGATTTTTGTCTTACCGTCTTTAAGTTGCTGCATAATTTGCGCATCGCGCATTCGCCTATGGGTTCGCACAGCTCTGACAAACCGGTGCGGATTTTCGATTGGTGCCCCGTGAGTTGGCAGATACAGCTTGTCATTGCGGGTCAGCAAAATATCAAGGCTTTGAAAATAGTCTGAGATAGAGCCATCGGGCGGGATAATCACGGTGGTTGCCCATCCCATAATATGATCGCCGGTAAACAATATTTGCCGGTCAGCAAGTCCAAAGCATAAATGATTTGAGATGTGACCGGGCGTCCAGACCGCTTCTATCTCCCAGCCATGGGCGCTTATCTTTTGAATAGGGCTTAACAGTATGTCTGGTTCAAACTGCGTGTCTGCGCCTTCCTCAAGGGCAGGGGCCTCTTCGCCGGATGGATGCGCAGGGTGCCCGCCATAGGCATAGATCTTCGCGCCGGTCTTGTCTGCAAGTAAGCGCGCGCCGCCGCAATGATCCCGGTGCGTATGTGTAACAAAAATATGCGAAATCTGATCGGGACCAGCAAACTCGCATATTGCATTGATATGATCGCTATCATCAGGGCCCGGATCGATAACCGCGAATTTTCCCGTCCCTGCGCGGCTTTGCACCAGATAGGTGCCAGAACCGGTATAGGTAAATGGGCCGGGATTATTCGCTATGATCCGAACTATGCCAGGGGCAACTTGATCGGCCTTCCCATACTCAAACGCAAAGGAATGAACAAAAGGAATCTTTTCAGAGTCTTGTTTCTCGTTCTTTTGCATGAAGCGAGTGGGTAATTATAGGGTTTGGGCGTTGAGGCGTCGGTCAACAAGATTGGCGAACGCTGCCGACAATCCGCGAATTGCGGCGAGTTTGTTTTTACTCGATAGAGCGCTTGGTGGGCCCATATCGGTTTTATTGACATCAACAATATAGATCCGGCCATCTGCGCGGTCGCGCAACACGTCAAGGCCGCCAAAATCCAGTTTCATGCTTTGGGCAAACTTCAAGATAAGCGCTTGTTCTTCGGTAGATAGAACAGCGTCCGGCGATGTCATGTCGACGCGATCATTGTCATTGGTGAACCGACCATCACGTTGGCGGCGTTTCAAATAGACAAAGGGAATTTGTCCGCCAACCACCGGGGTTCTTATGTCAATATATTCTGTGCCGTCGAACGTATTGTCGACGAGACGTTGATAAACACGGTCATGGCGGGGTTCACGCATTGGGCATTCAACAATGCGTCCATCATGTTTGCCATTGGCTTCTGATTTTTCAACAACATTGCCAAAATGGTTTAACGGATCAACGGCAAGCCCATATCCAAAAACCTCTTCAAAGGTTCTGGCAACAACACTCTTGCGGATATCGTGACAGCCGAGATTAAATACCGGTTTTGAAGAAGGCGCTGTATGGGGCGCGGTCAGGAATTCCTTGTCTTCAAAATAAAAATGCAGGTCTGCTTGTTCAGGATCATCAACGATCTTGATGTCGGCCATCTGACATACCGGCCAGATTGCATAATATGAGCGCGGCTTTTTAGGAAAGAAAGAAATACGCGCTCTTGGCTCGCGTCCGCGAACCAAACGTGTAGCCTTCAGCGCATTTACCAACCAGATGAAACTGGCCATGCTGGCAACTTCAGTCATTAACTGTCCATTTATAGGAATCTCCGCGCCGGTATCCCGAGCGATGATTGTGCCATTTTGGTAATGGTAATCGTCCAACAACTGCATTGTTACTCTTTCTGCCAAAGGCCCTTCTCGAACACAATATGCGCAAGTTCCCTGTCAATTGACAATAACGACTTCGCGATTTTCCTGTGAGCGGTGAGATTTTTTGGGTTAATAGCCGATTCTACTATTTCTCGATTGCGTATAGGGCAATTCTGGGACCATTCCGGGATAAAGTTTGAAGATTTCCGGTGGGCCATAAAAGGCCCCGAGCGGTCCAAAGTTTGCGTATGTACTGGCATGTGTGTCTATCGTAAACAAAAACTTATCACTGTGGCCTACGCGCTGATCGGGGCTGTGTTGATTATTGCGTTCGGTATGAACGATATTCATGCGCAATCATGGGTAAATGATGAGGGTATTGCTCCGTCCGTGACGCCTGATGCGTCTAAAACTGATCCAATCACAGACGAGGCAAAGGCTAACGGCGCACAGGCTAACCGCGCACACGCTAATGGCGAGTCGGCGAGCTCCATCGTTGCTGGCAGATCTCATGGCGGGATCATCAACGAGCTTTATGTCACCGTGCCCCCGTCCTGGAGTTATCAGGTGGAGCGGGTTTCGGGCAGTTTTGTGGATTGTGGCTCCGGCGTTAGTGAACATGCTGGCGATCCAAATGGCCGGGGACAAATCCGGCTTTCCTGCGGTGTCACCCTAACCGAAACGCTTGTCATTCCAGCGGCCTCGCAAAGCGCGAAATTTGTGATTCACCACTAATCGGGCACCACCGAGAGTCGGCTCTTCAAAATCAAAAATGCGAGCTGTTTTTTGAGTTCTCAAAAACCCACCTTTTCCGCATCGCAAAATTATGTCACACCACCGCTAGATTTACCCATTTGTGGATGACAATGCTGTGCCTCAACTCCGTGGTTATAAACCGCTCCGTCTTATTGCTGCTGATCAAGATGATCTGAAGACCATGTCTTCTTATGTGCAGGATGCCATATTCAAGGTAGGGGATATGGCTTGGCTATCGGCGCAACGGCGTTTTGCGTTCGTTGCAAACCGGTATGTGTGGGAAGCCAAGGGCGCGCAGGCGCGGGTGCGTTCGGGTTTGCATTTTGATGATGTGATTAGCGTGCAGCACAAGAATATCCGCCTCGATGCGCAAGAGGCGGTCGTCTCTCTGATGGCCATCCAATATAGCGCCGGGGAGGGCGATGAAGGCCACCCTGAGGTGACATTGTCATTTTCCGGCGGGGGCACTATTCGGTTGGTCGTTGAGGCGGTGAATGTTGAGCTGTCTGATATTTCAGACCCCTGGCAAACGCGCAGCCGCCCTGATCATGATACAGCGTCATAAATTTTGGCTAAGGTTGGGACGGGTCTAAAGGAAAGTACGGCTTATGGTTTTGCGATTGCAAACCACGGACGGAGATTTTGCTGAGCAATTTGCCCGGCTTTTAACGCTCAAGCGTGAAACATCCCTTGATGTTGATGACACGGTGCGGGCAATCATCGCTGATGTGCGTGCGCGCGGTGATGCGGCTCTGCTTGAGTTGACCACCAAATTTGATGGGTTTGAGGCAAGCGCTGATACAATCTGCATTGGCGAGGATCAGATTGCGGCAGCTGATAAGGATTGCGCGCCAGACCATTTGGCCGCGTTGGATTTTGCCGCCGAGCGGATCCGCACCTATCATGAAAAACAAAAGCCTGAGGACCATTCCTTCGAAGACCAACAGGGGGTGAACCTTGGGTGGCGCTGGACGCCGGTTGATGCGGCTGGGCTTTATGTTCCCGGTGGGCGCGCCTCTTACCCTTCAAGTGTGCTGATGAATGCGATCCCAGCACAAGTTGCTGGGGTTGAGCGACTGATCATGACCGCGCCTGCACCGGGCGGGATTATCAATCCTCTGGTGCTGGCTGCGGCAAGGCGGGCAGGGGTCCATGAGATTTTCTGCATTGGCGGGGCGCAATCTATTGCCGCGCTCGCCTTTGGAACCGCGCTGGTGCCCAAGGTCGATGTGATTGTCGGGCCGGGCAATGCTTATGTGGCGGCGGCCAAGCGTCAGGTTTTTGGGACCGTCGGGATTGATTCAATTGCCGGGCCCTCAGAGATTTTGGTGGTCAGCGATAAAGATAGCCCCGCCGAGTGGATTGCCGCAGACTTGTTGAGCCAGGCCGAGCATGATCCATCGTCGCAAGCGGTGTTAATCACCGACGATCTGGCCTTTGCCGATAAGGTTGAAGCGAGCGCCAAACAACAGATTGATGCCTCGCCCCGTGCGGAAATTACCCGCGCGGCGTGGCAGGATAATTCTGCGCTCATTGTTGTTGATACGCTTGAGGATGCACCGGACCTGATCAACCAGTTGGCGCCGGAACATCTCGAACTCGCCATTGATCGCCCGGAACGCTTATTGCCCGCAATTCGTCACGCCGGGGCGATTTTTATGGGCAGGCACACCCCCGAAGCTATTGGTGATTATGTTGCCGGGCCCGATCATGTTCTGCCGACGGCCCGCGCGGCGCGTTATGCCTCTGGTCTATCGGTTCTCGATTTTATGAAACGCACATCCTTGATTGGCTGCACGCCCGAAGCGCTGCGCGCCATTGGACCGGCGGCGGCCACGCTTGCCGATGCAGAAGGGCTGCCTGCGCACAAACAATCCATTACGGTGCGGCTGGACGCTAAAAATTGAGCGGGTTGCGCTGTTTGCCTTTGAGCAAAATTTCATAGTGCAGGTGCACCGCTGATGCGTTTCCGGTCTTCCCGGTTTTTCCGATAATGATGCCCGCCTTGACGCGGTCGCCAACCTTCAATCCTTTTTTCACACTGGATAGGTGCGCATAGCGGGTGCGAACGCCGCGCCCATGATCAATTTCGATTAGTCGGCCATATCCGCTTTGGCGGCCCACAAAACTCACCTTGCCATCTCCGGCCGCAAGAATAGGCACAGGGGTCCGGGTGAAGATATCAATGCCGCGATGATATTTTCCCGCGCCGCCTTTGCGTTTACCAAAGCCCGATGAAAGGCACCCTTGCGCCGGTGCCGTCGCGAGAGATCTACCCTTTACGGCTGTAACCGCGCGAAAATTGCGAATGGTTCCATCTGAATTGGTCGCGGGAGCATTGCTGACATTGGTACCAGCACAAAGGGCGAGCGCTGACTGAGCCGGCCCGCGCGCGCCGCCCGTGGTTGAGGCGCAGCCGGTAACGAACCCAAGAAAAACTAGGGCAAACACTGCCAATTTGTTGAAATTATGCAGAAATTTCAAATTTTTCATCCTTACCATGACAAATTCTCTGTTTACTTTTGCGCGACATTGCTTACCGTACATCATCTAATACCCGCATATTGCTGGTAAATTTTTGTTTTGGGAAGGTTTGCGCAGGAAAAGAGACTGAAATACGTTAGGGGCAATGACGTATAAAGGACGTATAGAAGGGACGAACCTAAGGAATATACTCTGATCTATGGGTTATATTCTGGCATCTAAATCCGATCATTCGTCTATATTCTACAATACATGTAATAGGTGTACCAACACGCTTTATTGGTGTACCAGCACTGTATCTGTGTACCAAAACCCCTGTAAATTTGAGTTTCGTTCGGCCTGAAACGCCACAATATCAACATTTTACCGTTGTATGTTGAGGTAACATCTTAATGTTTCATAGGTTTTTGCGCATAAAATTGAATTTGGAGTTGTTATGAATCGAACAACCAAGCTGATCATTGCGGCGATTGTCTTTATTATTTTTGGGGCCATATCGCTTTATGCGGACTGGTTCGGTGGGTCAGCACGGCGTGCTGAGCTCAAGCTTCAAAAAGCTGTCGAAGCTGAATTGCTCGCCAATGACATTCAGGAAGTCTCGGTCGAGATGGATGGCCAACTTGCTCGTGTTGTCGGCACGGCCCGGTCCAAGTCTCAACGCTCAAAAATCATTGATATTGTGAAATCAGCGCGCTGGAGCGGTGGCCTGATCACTGGCGGTGTAACGGTTGTAAAAGCCGATGGGTTGCGGGTGGTGGAGCTTCCGGATGCCCCGGACACGCCATTTGTCTGGAATGCGGAGCGATCGGAAGAGGGTGGGCCAGTCTTGCTCTCAGGGGCGGTTCCTGATGAGCCAACCCGTGATCAATTGCTGGCCCATGCCAAAAGTCTCTTTCCTGCGGGCGTTATAGACCGCATGACAATCACCCCGAACGTGCCTGCTGGTGATTGGTCGGGAGCAGCAAAACGCAGCCTTGATACATTGGCGCAACTGCAAACCGGACGGGCCACGGGCGATTCCAACGTGTTTAATGTGACCGGTAAAGCGGCAAGCCGCGAAATTGCCAATGTTGCCGAAGATGGACTGCGCGCCATGCCAGATGGGTTCCGCGGTGAACCAAACATTGTCGCACCGGAACCAGCGAAACTTCAGAGCCCTTATATCTGGAATGCGAATATGGATGATGCGGACAAGCCGGTCATTTTGGAAGGGTTTGTTCCGAGCCGCGAGATGCAGCTTCGCATTGTCGAGCATGCAGAGTCGGTTTTCTCCAACCGGGTGATTGATCGCATGGTTGTTGCGAACGGTGTGCCTGATGGAAATTGGGAAGAAACGGTTCGTGCGAGCCTGACCACATTGGCAAGCCTGAATACGGGCCGCGCCAGCGCGGAAGACTTTAATTTCCGCGTCACCGGTGTCGCCCCAACCGAGGCAACAGCCGATAATGGACGCGCGCTCATGCGGACTCTCGCGCCAGGGTTTGTCTCAGAGGTCGATATTGATGTCGCACCGCCTGCGCGTGTGGACGTTGCCGATCAATGTCAGGCATTGTTCAACGATGCATTGCGCGGGAACACGATTAACTTCCAGAACGCCAAAGCGGAGTTGCGCGAAGATAGTCACGAGCTTCTCGATCAGCTTGTTGTGATCGCAAAGCGTTGTGAAGGTTTCACCATCACGGTTGCGGGGCATACGGACAGTGTTGGTTCTGCGTCCCTTAACCAGCGTCTCAGTGAAGCAAGAGCGCAAGCTGTTGTGAACTATCTATTGGCGGGCGGTGTATCTGCCGGTGAGTTGAGTGCCGTTGGATATGGTGAGGAGCGGCCTGTGGCTGATAATGGAACTTCTGAAGGACGCGCTCAAAACAGACGTATTGAATTCACAATTGCACAGTAAAATTTAACAAGGCTTATGATGCGAGCAACCTTGCCCATCGTACAGAAAGACTAGAACTTAAGAGAGGACATGATATGGCATGGTTAGCCCTACACATGTGGTTTTTGTTACTATTGGCATTTTTGCTGGGACTATTACTCGGTTGGTGGATTTGGCGCTGCCGAGATATAGCGCCCGCAACAACCGCGCCGCAAGCTGCATATGCCGCACCGCAAGCCGCACGTGCAGCTGCGCCTGCGCCGCCAGCGCGCCCGACGGGCAAAGCGCCTAAGCTTTATGACTCTCCAACTGATGGTCCTTCCGATGACTTGAAGAAAGTCAAAGGCATTGGCCCTGGTATTGAAAAGCTCTTAAATTCAATTGGTATTTTTTACTATCGCCAAATTGCAGATTGGGGCCCGGATGAAGTGACATGGGTGGACAATAAATTGCAGTTCCCCGGACGTATTACCCGTGAAGACTGGATATCTCAATCAAAAGTCTTGCGCGATGGCGGGCAAACTGAATTTGCCAACCGATATGAAAAAGGTGAAACACCGTCGTCTTATCATGGCGCTCCTAAAAATACCTCGCCATATAGTCAGGGTACGTTTAAAAAACCGGACTCCGATAATTAATCTAATCTGAAGGCATGATCGTCACGGATCATGCCTTCAAGATAATCTTCCCGATATGCGCGCCGCTCTCCATATATTGGTGCGCTTTATCGGCCTCTTCCAAAGCAAACACCCTATCGGTCATTGTTTGCATGGGCCCGGATGAAAATAGCGGCCAAATATTTTTTTCGACATTGCGCGCATATTCCGCTTTTGCTTCCAGACTTTGGGGGCGAAGCGTCGAGCCGCTGATCGTAAGGCGCTTTCGCATAATCGCCATGACATTGATCTGCGCCGTCGTACCGCGCAAAAAGGCAATCGATACGTGACGCCCGCCCGGATTTAAAAGATCTAGATTGCGGGCAACAAATTCGCCGCCCGTCATATCAAGCACAACATCGACATTGGCGATGTCCTTGCCGGTTACAAAACTCTTCCAAGGGTCTTCGCTGTATAAAAATACATCCGCTATGCCAATATCGGCAATCGCCTGACATTTTTGCGCGCTTCCCGCGCTCGTAATCACGTTTGCGCCCATGCCCTTTGCCATGCGTGTTGCAGTCATGCCAATGCCGCTCGTACCGCCATGGACAAGCAAGGTTTCGCCCGCGCGCAACTGCGCATCGGCAAACGCATTGGCCCAGACCGTCAGCACGGTTTCTGGTAGTCCGGCGGCATTAAGAGGGTCAACATTTTGCGGGATGGTCATGCAAGAGCCAGCATCAACGCAAACATAGTCCGCATACCCACCGCCTGCGGTGAGGGCGCAAACAAGATCGCCCGTTCGCCAGCGCTGAACATTTTTACCGCATCCGACAATCTCTCCAGAGACCTCCAGGCCGGGCAAATCGCTTGCATCGGAGGGCGGTTTATAAAGCCCCATGCGTTGCAACACATCGGGCCGGTTGACGCCCGCGCCAATGGTTTTGATTAAGACTTCATCAGGGCTTGGGCTCGGCACGGGACGCTCACAAACCTGCAAAACCTCAGGGCCGCCCGGTTTGGATATTTCTATCGCGCGCATCATCTTGGGAAGTGCTGTCATGGATCCTCGCAGTGTCGCAACTTACCGCAGGACGATAGTGTGAGTGCTCATGATATGCTAATGATAATGTCAGGATTTTAGGGAGTTGGACATGGATGAAGTGAGCACCAATGAACAGACAGATCTGGCCCTTGGCTATCTTGAAAAACAGGATCTGTCAGATTTATCGGTTGATGATTTGAAAGTGCGCATTGGCGCGCTTACCGAAGAAATTGCCCGGTGCGAGGCGCAGATTTTGGCACGCGGTAGCTCGCGCCTGGCGGCTGAGGAAGTGTTTAAAATTTAACGAGCGGTTGGCTGCATTAACTAGAAGCGTCGCGCTCCAGCTCATCGATCAGTGCATCAATGCCATTGGCGGCGATGAAGGATGTAAACTCCTCACGCTTGACCGTCATGATTGATACACCCGAAACGATGATATCAATCATTTTATGCTCTCCGCTTCTGAATTTGCGGGCACGCCAATCCACATTGACCGGCGTTCCATTGTCGCGAAAGAACTGCGTGCGAACAATAACATCGCGCCGACCAAAGGGGGTCGCTTCATTGATGGTTAGATTCTTCCCGGCAATATCTTTGAATTGATCAGCATAGAGCCGCGTAATATAGGCCGGGAAAATGTCATCATAGCGCTGTTGTTGGATCTCGGTGAGGTCATTTCGATATTGACCAAGCATGAACCGGCCCAATAAATCGAGCGCCAGACCGTCCGTGAGAACGGTCTGAAAGTTGAGCAATTGCTGGCTTTCATCATCCTCATTCATAAAGGCGGCATTGGCCCGGTCGGTCAGATCGCGGGTGAAGGCAATCGCCTCCTCAACCGCAGAATTGCCAGGCACGGCCGTGACCGCATCGGCAACCTCTTTGGAGACCGCTTGGGCGACTTCTTGGGCATCAGCCTGCGAGGTGGGAGCTGCTTCTTCCTGAGCGCTCACCGGGGCAATTGCCGTATTCGCTGCAAGGGCGATGAATGCCATCGCACAAAGTGAACCGCGAGAGAGAGGCGCTAGGTCGATCATAAGGTGTTCCAGTCATTGAGTGGATCAGCGATAACTATATGGCCGATTCGATTTGCTTCGAGCATGTACATCGATATGGCGACGATTTTCAATTCTGCAATGCACAATGTGAATGTCAATATCATAGAGATGCCGGAAAAAAGCGGACTAAATATGGCGATTTGCGACCATATTCATCAGAGCGATCTCACAATGTCGTCAGATTACTTTTCCCTAAGATTGGGGTCGCTAACGAGACTGGGGTCTATGAGATGGATGTATTTTTGCGCCGGGACGCAGCCATATCGCGCAGATGGAAAACAGCGGGCAGGACGATAAGCGTGCATAGCAGCGTATAGCCGATAGAGATCGACAAGAGCTTACCCATGCTTGCAGTGCCCCGGTGGTCGGAGAGCATTAAACTGCCAAAGGACGCAACGGTGGTGAGCGCAGAGAAGAGCACTGCGCGCGGCGTTGCGGTTGCATAGACACCGGCCGCATTTCCGTGCTTTTGAGCCTTCTCCTGGCGCAAGACCAGATGGATACCGCTATCAATACCAATCCCCATTAATAGGGGGAGCACGATGACATTGGCGTAATTGAAGGGGATATCAAAAACCACGCCCGTGGCGATGGTCAAAATGGCGGCTAGCGATAGCGGGAACAGCATTAACAGGACCGTCACCGGGCTTTGCACAAAAAACAGCAAGACAATGGCGATGACGACTAACGCCAATAAGGATGCCTGGATCATGGATTGGGCAATGATATTGCCCGCTTTTTGGGCTTGTATCGCCGCGCCAGCAATATCGGGGAAGCGTGCTTCGACGCTGTTTACATAAGTGCGCAGCATTTTGGGATCGCGCACATCTTCAGCGGGCAGCAGATCAATGCGCCACTCTCCTTGATCGGTCAGATAGCGATTTTTTATCGGCAGCGGGATATCATCCAGCTCGACATAATCAACATCAAATTGATCACTGAGAATATTGACCAGATCGGGCCAAAACCGAAAAATTTGATCGTCCAATCGTTTGAGTAATTGCGGGTCATCACGGTCGCGTACAATCGTCAAGGCATTGAGCAACCGTTTACGCGCCGTTGATTGCTGCGCTTCTTCTCCGGTTTGTTTTAGCCGCTCAATCATGGCGTTAATGCCGCTACCATCGGGGATCGTGGAGCGAATGCCGGGTGGGCTCGTCAGCACAAAGGCGAGCGAGCCAGCAGCAAAGTCAATTAACTCTAATTTTGCATCCTGATCTTCCGGGATAAAATCGAGGAGTGAACGGGTTGAGCGCACCGTCTCAACACTTTTCGCAGACAATGCGGTTTCCCTGACCTCTTCGGCAGAACCAAGAATGCGGGTGAGGCGATAGGGGTAAGTTGATTTATCATCAAACAACATATTGAAAGCGCGGACCGATTCAGATTTTTTCGAGCGCAATGACATCGTGTCGGCATCAAACCTTGCTTGTGGCAACAAGGTGATGCCCGCGAGCGCAACAAAGGTAACAATCACGGCAATAGGGATGGAAATTTTATCAAATGCAGAAAAGCCGCGCCGGATTGCACCGCTCGACGGCATTGGTTTGGGAAGCGGGGCGGTCGCGACCACAGCGGGTAAAAAGGTTATCGAGACAAAAAACGCAATAATGACGCCAGACCCTGCAACGGCGCCTAATTGTGCGATCCCGTCAAAGCTTGTGGGCATAAAAGCCAGAAAGGCGAGGGAGGTTGTTGGCGCGGCCAAGGCCATCGCACCGCCGACTTCGCGCATGGTTGAGTTTAACGCGACGCGCACGCTGTGGCCCCGTCGTCGATATTCTTGAACATGGAGTAAAAGGTGAATCGAAAAGTCGAGGCCAAGCCCCACCAGCAAGACGGTAAAGGCAACCGAGACCAGATTGAGTTCTCCAAAGGCCCAGCCCGCAAAGGCAGAAGTAAGGCTAAGCGTGATCAGCAACCCAACGATTGTCAAAAGGCTGACATAGACGGACCGAAAGGCGAAAATTAATAAGACCGAGACCATCAGGAAGGACAGCAAAAACGAATAGCCAATCCCGGTGGTAACCGATTCCAATTCTTCCCCGCGCAAGGCAAGGGTGCCGGTAATCAGCGCGGTTGTGCGGCCTGCAAATTGCGGGTTCAGCGTCGCGATTTCAGCGCGCATGCCCGCAAGGGAATCCGAAATTGGTTTTAATTTGCCCGGAACCTTAACCGGGGTGACATTGATGATGCGCAAATAGCCGCCCGGCGGCGGGGCATTATCAGACAAAACGCCGCGCCACGAAAAGGGAATGTTGCCGTTGGCAATCGCATTTTCCAGCGTGTCCGCCAAATCATTATAAATGCGATCAAGCGTGGCACCCCCAAGCTCGGAGCGTTCGGCCAGCCCATCATTGTCAGCAAGGGTACTAAAGAGCGTATCAATGCCGGGATCGACATAAAGCGTTTCAATCAGGCCTGCCGCCTTGGTCAGGTTTAATAATTGTTGTTCAAGCTCGGGCTCACTTAAAAACAGCAACCCATTGTTTCGAAAAAAGCTGTCATTTCCCGGAAGGTAAACATTTGTAACAAGGTCTTTGCGTTCTTTTAACTGGTTGGACAGTTTGATCGCAAAGGCATCGGCTTCGTCTTCTGTCGGGGCTCTGACAATGATCGACAGTTCGCTTTTGATCTGCGGAAAGGCATCACGCAGTTCGGCGGCTTTGATTTGAAATTCCAAATCGCTCGACAGCATATTGGTGGTGTCAGGATCAATTTTCAGGGTTTTTGCGGCGTAGTAACCGGCCCCAATGGCGGCCGCTATAAAGGCCAGCACAAGCAAGATGCCGCCGCGCCGGGCGACCTGCACCCAAAAACACAAGAAAATTTCGATTAGCCGCAACACGAAATGCAAATACCCTTTTTCAAACGCCCCTCAAGAGGCGTCGCGATTGAAGCCGCAGCAACTAGAGAGCCATCGCTGTGCGCGACGTCCTATACACGGTTTTGCCCCTCGCAGACTAGGAGCATAACTCTTTGGCGATCTTTCGCAATGGTCTA
>CAYQXV010000013.1:17496-24550 GCA_964421675.1 uncultured Caulobacterales bacterium | reverse complement strand
CGCGCACAAATGCAGCCACGGCTGCTGGCGTGGTGTGCGACCAATTCAGGCAGCACCAATTTGGAAGGTCTCGGCAAAATGGCCGATCAATTGGTCGATGCCTTTGGCGAGCTGCCGGGCGAGGTCACGAGGGTCCCGTCCATTCCCCATGAAAAGATTCGCTCTGACGGCGTTTTAGAACATATGCCCGTGGGCGATATGGTGCGGCTCATCCATAACCCGCAGGCCCCCGTCCGGGTTTTGTTGACCGGGCATATGGATACGGTTTTTCCCGCTGATCACCCCTTCCAGTCGGCGACCTTTATCGATGAGGACACGCTCAATGCGCCGGGCGCGGCCGATATGAAGGGCGGCCTTTTGGTCATGCTCTATGCCTTAAAGACGGTTATGGCCTCACCATGGGCAGACCAAATTGGTTATGAGGTCATCATCAATGCCGACGAAGAGATTGGGTCTTTGGGCTCGGCCCCGGCAATGGTTGAGGCGGCCCATAATGCTCATTTTGCCTGTATCTATGAACCAGCACTCGTGGATGGCTCACTCGCCGGTGCACGCAAGGGGAGCGGCAATTTCACCGTGACCGTAAAGGGCAAGGCTGCCCATGCCGGGCGCGAACATCATTTAGGGGCTAACGCCATTGCAGCGGCGAGCCGGTTTATAACCATCATTGACGGGTTAAGCGGCGGGCGCGAAGGGCTAACGGTCAATGTTGCGCGTCTTGAAGGGGGCGGGCCGAACAATGTCGTTCCCGACCTTGCCGTCGTCAGGTTTAATGTGCGCATTGAAGAAAAAGACCATGGCGATTGGTTTTTGACGCAACTTGATGAGGCGCTGCAGCAAATCAACCAGGCCGACAATATTGAAGCCACCTCCCATGGCAGTTTTTACCGCCCGCCAAAGCCGATGGATGAAAAAACCCATGCCTTTTTTAAAGCTGTGCGATCAATTGGCGAGGAGTTGGGGCTAACGGTGAAATGGCAAGCAACCGGCGGGTGTTGCGATGGCAATAATATTGCGACGGCGGGCATTCCTGTTGTCGATACGCTTGGGGTGAGGGGGGCAAACATTCATAGCGCGCAGGAATATGCAAAACTCGATAGTCTTGAGGAACGCGCGCGTCTTTCAGCCCTTTTACTCATGAAAATAGCCGCCGGGGATATTGCAAATCCGGGCCAATATCAGACTACGGAGCAAAAATAATGAGCGTTGCTTTTATGCGCCCTGTGGAAGAGCGCGATTTTGCTCAAATTCACGCCTTGGCCCAACTGACAGGCGGGGGCATGACCAACCTGCCCATGGATGAAGATGCGCTGCGTCGGCGTATCGATTTTACCCTTGAGAGCTTTGCAAAAAAGGTTACCGAACCGGGCGGTGAGGTTTACTTGCTGGTGCTCGAAAAGGACGGCGTTGTCATTGGTACATCGGCGATTTTTTCTTCAATCGGCTTGCAGTCAGGATTTGTGAATTATCGCATCAACACGATGTTTCATTTCTCTGAGCAATTGGGCAAACGCGTATCGCGCCGGCTTTTGGTGCCTACCCATGACTTTACCGGGGCAGCAGAAGTGGGTTCATTATTCCTTGATCCATCTTCGCAAGGGGGCGGCTTTGGAAAGCTGCTTGCGCGCTCGCGCTATTTGTTTATGGCGCAATCCCCAGAAATTTTTGCAGACCGTGTGTGTGCGGAGCTTCGGGGATGGCGCGAAGATAATGGCGAGCAACCTTTCTGGGATGCGGTTGGGCGATACTTTTTTGATATGGATTTTGAAGCGGCCGATCAGCATAACTCAATTGCCGGAAATCAATTTATCGCCGACTTGATGCCTGCCTATCCGCTGTATATTGCAACGCTGCCGGAAGCGGCCAAAGCGTGTATCGGCAAACCTCATCGCAGCGCAGAGCCTGCTTTTGCTATGTTAGAAAAAGAGGGTTTTGAATATCGTGGTTATGTCGATATTTTTGATGCCGGGCCTGTTCTTGATGCAAAACTCAGCAATCTTCGTGCGGTCCGCGAAAGCACGCTTTCTCCCGTCACGGTCGTCGATGAAATCAAGCAATCGGCAGGCCTTGAACCGGTGCTTGTTGCAACCGGCAAGCAAAGCTCTTATCGGTGCTTGAGAACCTTTAAAACGAAATCGGACAATTCGGTAGTCCTGACAAAAGGCCAGTTAGAGGCACTGCAGATCAATGCCAGCGATCAAGTGCGTGTGACGGCATGGTAGACCTATTTGGAGATCGCAATGAATAGCCATTTTATCAATGGACGCTGGATTGAAGGGGCAGGCGAGACCTTAACCTCGCTCGATCCGGCAACGAAGGAAACCGTCTGGTCTGGCCGCCAAGCAACACCAGATGAGGTCAATGATGCGATCACAGCGGCGCGCTCGGCATTTCAAAAATGGGCGTTAACACCGCTGAGTGAACGCATCGCAATTTTAGAGCGCTACCGCGATCTTATTCGCGCGGATGGGGAGCGTTTGGCGCGCTCTATTTCTCATGAAAATGGTAAGCCTTTTTGGGAGGCAAAAACCGAAGCTGCTGCCGTTGCCGGCAAGGTCGATCTGTCGATTAAGGCGCAAGCCGACCGCGCGGGCACGCGCGAGACCGCAACCGGGGCAACGAGCGGCGTTTTACGCCATCGCCCCCACGGGGTTATGGCGGTACTTGCGCCGTTTAATTTTCCCGCTCACCTTGCCAATGGCCATATTGTTCCGGCCTTGTTGGCGGGCAATAGCGTTGTCGTAAAACCCAGCGAGTTAACGCCGGGGCCTTTGGCAATTGTGGTTGAAAAGCTTGCCGAGGCGGGCGTACCTGAGGGTGTTATCAATCTTGTGCAAGGCGCACGCGAAACCGGCGAGGCAATCACCGCGCACCCCGATATTGATGGGCTTTTGTTTACCGGTGGATCAAGAACCGGCATGATCTTGCATCAACATTTTGCAACCATGCCTGAGAAAATTTTAGCCCTTGAGTTAGGCGGCAATAATCCCCTCATTTGGTGGGATACGGAAGATATTGAATCGGCGGCCTACGGTGTCGTGCAATCGGCATTCCTGACCGCAGGCCAGCGTTGTACCTGCGCGCGCCGTCTCATTGTTCCCACTGGTGCGAGAGGCGATGCGGCGCTAAAGGCGCTATCCGAAATGACGCAGCGCGTTATGGTCGGCGCGGCCTTTTCCGACCCGCAGCCATTTATGGGTCCGCTCATTCATGATCGCGCAGCAAAGGGGCTGGCAACTGCATTTGCGGATCGGTTAGCGGCTGGCGGCAAAGCAATAGTGCCCATCGAGCATGAAGGCGAGGGGAGTGCATTCATCCGTCCAGGGATTATTGACATGACCGATAGCGCATCCTTCCCTGATGAAGAACATTTTGGCCCCATGCTGCAAGTCTACCGGGTTGGCGATTTTGAAACGGCGATTGAGCGTGCCAATGATACACGGTTTGGATTAGCGGCTGGATTGTTTAGTGATCAGCGCAGTAATTATGAAATGTTCTCCGCGCTTTCGCGCGCGGGTATTGTAAACTGGAACCGCCAAACCACAGGCGCTAGCGGGGCCGCCCCGTTTGGCGGCATCGGACATTCCGGCAATCATCGTCCCAGCGCATTTTATGCCGCCGACTATTGTGCCTACCCCGTCGCGAGTATGGAGGGGGAGACTTTGCTCGCAAAACCTGAAGATGCTGTTGGGCTGCGCGCTTGACCGATCCAATTTTAACAACACCCAATTAGAGCTTTTAAAATGACCTATATGGAAGTCAATTTTGACGGGTTGATTGGCCCCTCGCACAATTATGCGGGCCTTGCCCTTGGAAATGTCGCCTCGGCGACCAATAAGGGCAATGCCTCTAATCCGCGCGAGGCCGCGCTTCAGGGCTTGTCAAAAATGCGCTCGGTGATGGAGCTGGGTCTGGTGCAAGGGTTTATTCCCCCGCAAGATCGCCCGGCGCTTCATGTTTTGCATAATCTAGGCTTTCGCGGCAGCGATGCCGAAATACTCACGAAAGCTGCCGCCTATGATCCCGGCTTTCTTGCCAATATTTATTCCGCATCTTCCATGTGGACAGCAAATGCGGCAACCATCGCGCCTTCGCAAGATACACCGGACGGTAAGG
Organism: uncultured Caulobacterales bacterium; assembly: GCA_964421675.1. GTDB lineage: Bacteria > Pseudomonadota > Alphaproteobacteria > Caulobacterales > Parvularculaceae > CALLPQ01. The sequence continues at coordinate 20,434 of CAYQXV010000013.1, read as the reverse complement.
TTCATTTTACCCCGGCCAATCTTGCCAGTCATTTGCACCGCACCATCGAGGCGGAGACCACGGCGCAAATTTTAAAACACATGTTCAACAATGATAAGCACTTCCTTCATCATCCTATTTTGACAGGCGGTGTACATTTTGGCGATGAAGGGGCGGCAAACCATGGGCGCTTATGCGACGAACATGGCGCTTCTGGTCTTCATATCTTTGTTTACGGCGTTGATGGGGAGCGTTATCCGGCGCGCCAAGCTGAGGGGGCAAGCCGGGCTGTTGCCCGCGGGTTTGGCCTTGATCCAAGCCGCACCAATTTTATTTGCCAATCGCGCGCAGCTCTGGATGCGGGGGCCTTCCACAATGATGTTGTCGGCGTTGCCAATGAAAATGTTTTGTTCCTGCACGAACAATCTTTTGAAGATCAACCGGAAGTATTGGCCACTCTCAAAGCGCAAATGCCAAACCTACAGATCGTAGAAGCGCCCGCAGCGCAGGTAAGTCTTGCAGATGCGATTGGCACCTATCTGTTCAACTCGCAATTGTTGAGCCTGCCCGGCGGCGAGATGGCGCTTATATTGCCCTCAGAATCTGAAAACCATAAGGGCGTTTCGGACTATCTTGCCAGCCTAACCAGCATGGATAATCCAATCACGCAAATCATCTATCGCGATGTGCGCGAAAGTATGCGCAATGGGGGCGGGCCTGCGTGCCTGCGCTTGCGAGTTGCGCTTTCAGCTGAAGAGCGCGCGGCGGTGAACCCGAATTTTATTTTGGATGACGGCAAAATCAAAAAACTCGAAGCGTGGGTAAGCGCCCATTACCGCGATCGTCTCGCTCCTGATGATCTGCGCGATCCCCAGCTTGCCGTCGAATGTTTCGGCGCGCTTGATGCGTTGACCGAGCTGTTAAATATGGGCAGCTTTTACTCATTTCAGAAGTAATTTGGGGCATCGATTAGAGAGAGCCAAATTTTCTCATCTAGATTGGACAAATGCAGCGAAACTGCTATGACCAATTTTCTGTCGGAGCGTAGCGCAGCCTGGTAGCGCACTACACTGGGGGTGTAGGGGTCGTGGGTTCAAATCCCGCCGCTCCGACCATTATCACGATCAAGGCAATGAGATTGCGGGCCCTATTTTGGGTCAAGCACGCAATTTTCTTGTTAGAATTTACCTGTTATTTTATCTCCCATGCGTGAATCGCAATAGAGAAGAGTCGGGCGCAATCAATATAGTGGGTAAAATGCACCAGCATGACGATAATGGGACGCGTAGACGGTTAACGCCGGCGCAACGGCTTGCGCAGGATATGCAGCAATTTGGCTCAATGGGCGTGCGGGTTGCGCTGATGGCCATTGCGCTGACCATCCCGCTGGTGATTGGGATCTTGATGGTCGATATGCCAGCGCGCTATCTGGACTCGCCCTTTGGCCTATTGCCGGGGTTAAGGCCTGCGGACTGGATCAGTTCCGGCCATGTTGTGCTGGCGATTGTGCCATTAATCAGCCTGTTGTTTGCCCGGCGGTTTGGCGGGTCGGAAGTCTCCTATGCGATTATTGCCGCTTGGACTGTGCTGGCGGTTTTTATGCTGTTTGAGCTTTCGATTTTGGCAGCTGTCATTGAAGAGGGGGATTTTCCGGGGGTGCGGTTTATTGTGGCGCTGGTGGCCGGTCATATGTCGGGCCAACTCGTCTCGGTTGGGTTTTACGATATTGTGCGCGGGGGCGGGCGCTGGTGGCGCGCGCCGTTTTATTCCGCATGCGTTGGATATTTTGTGACATCCATTATTTATTTCCCGGTTGCCTATTGGCACACAAACCTGCCATGGGGCGGGTGGCTTGTCGGCAATCTTCTTGTGATGCTGGTTTTTTCCGCGTTGCTGTTGCCGGTCTATGGGCTCTTGCGCCGTCGATTGCGACCCCGCGGGGGATTTGGCGGCGCTTAAGGGATGCGCTTATCAAGAGCGGAATTCATCAACTCCAAGGCATGCAACACCGTATCCTCGCGGATTAGTGTGCGGGTTTGCGGCGATGATCTATCCTCAAACACCATGGTTTGCGTTTCAATCGAGATGATGCCCTCGGTTTGATAGGCAAGGCCAAAGCAAACCGTGCCAACCGGCTTTTCCGCTGTCCCGCCATCAGGCCCGGCAATGCCGGTCACGGCAACTGCGATTTGCGAGGCAGAGTTTTGCAGACAACCCAGCACCATCTCATTTGCCGTGGCCTCGCTAACCGCGCCATGGTCTCGCAAGGTCGCAGCGCGCACGCCGAGAACCTGCATCTTTGCTTTATTTGTGTAGGTCACAAATCCCCGATCAACCGCTTTTGATGAACCGGCAATTTGCGTAAGCGCGCCCATGATCAATCCGCCGGTGCAGCTTTCAGCGCATGCAAGATAGACATTTTGCTCCGCGGCGCGGTCGAGCAGGGCACTGGCGGCTTTGGAAATCTCATCTTCGCGGGTCATGATGTGGGAGCCTCCAGCCGCACGGTTGCGGTTGCCATCGCAGCAATGCCCTCGCGCCGGCCCGTGAACCCAAGGGCCTCGGTGGTTGTTGCCTTGACTGAAATTCGGTCGGCGGAAATTCCCATAATCTCTGACAGGGCCGTTTTCATGGCCTGCCGGTGCGGGCCAATTTTCGGCGCCTCACAAATCAATGTAATATCGCAATGGGTCACCTCGCCATTTTGCTCGCGAACAAGGCTGCAGGCTTTTTCAAGAAAAATATGAGACGGCGCACCGCGCCATTGTGGATCGGACGGGGGAAAGTGATCGCCAATATCGCCTTGGGCAATGGCACCCAAAATTGCATCGGTTAAGGCATGCATCCCGACATCCGCATCGGAATGGCCTTTTAGTTTATGGGTATGGGGCACTTCCACGCCGCATAAAACCACAGCCTGGCCCTCTTCAAATGCGTGGACATCAAAACCCTGTCCGGT
>CAYQXV010000013.1:14194-17396 GCA_964421675.1 uncultured Caulobacterales bacterium | reverse complement strand
CGCGCCATCCCAAAATCCTCGGCCTGAGTAATCTTCATATTATCCGGCGATCCGGTGACCAGGCTGACGGATAAACCTTCGGCTTCAAAAATGGATGCATCATCGGTGCACGGGGTTGCCGCTTGATTGCGATGAGCGGTTAAAATTGCCTCATAGGCAAACCCTTGAGGCGTTTGCGCGCGCCATAATTTCTCCCGCGAGATGGTCTCATCAATCACCGGCGCATTGGTGTCTGACTGCGCTTTCTTCAACGTATCGAAGACGGGCAGCGCTGCGATTGCACCGTGAACGCCCTCAGAGCCGAGCGCATTAATCACGCGGCTTATGGTTTGCGCATCGACAAAGGGGCGCGCAGCATCATGGATGAGCACGGACCCCGGTGCGGCCTGTTCCAGGCTTTCTAACCCCAAGCGCACCGAATCTTGGCGCTGTGCGCCGCCAAAAACGGGATCGAGCAATTTATCATGGTCCAGAAGCGCGGCCATTGCCTGATCATAAAGATCGCGATCATCGCGGTGAATGATCACGCGCACTTTGGTGATTTGGGGATGCTCTAGGAATTGCGTCACGGTTCTGGCGAGAACGGACTGGCCGACAAGGTCGCGATATTGTTTAGGCCCGCCAGCGCCGGCGCGCGAGCCACGCCCGGCCGCAACAATGATGGCAATAATCGTCATAATAAAGTCTTGAGCGCTTTTTGATCAAATTGATATAGGGCGCAATAGGTACTCTTGCTAGCCGCTTAGCGCAAGCTTGCTGTTAGGGCAGGCATATCAACTTTTGGCGAGACAATGGGCCCGGAGCGGGCCTTCACTACTCATCATTCTCTATACGAAATATCTCATTACGGAATATTTCAATAATATAAAGCTCGCCATCATCATCTTCGGCAAAACTGGATATGTTGGCAATATTCCCGAAATCGGGTGCGGTTAACTCAGCAGTTCTGACGATAAAATCGCTTAGCTGAACCGTTTGCCCGTCAATAAGATCATCGACCGGGATGCTCCAGACATTTCCGGTAACAAAATCAGCAAATACATATTCGCCAAACAGCGCCTCAACACTGCCGCGATGCACATATCCGCCCGTGATGGATACACCGCTAAGGGCCCCGTCATTGTGGAAATATTCGGCAACCGGGTCGGTAAATCCTGCGGTACTGCCCGCCAAAAAGGTCATTGTGCCTTCAAGGAGATTCCAGCCAAAATTTTGCCCAGAGGTGCCGCTGCGGATAATATCAATTTCCTCGACTTCATCTTGTCCCACATCGGCGATGATTAGGTCGCCGGTAGCAGGATCGAAACTGGGCCGAAAAGGATTGCGCAAGCCCCATGCAAAAATCTCGTCGCGTCCCGCTTGGCCAACAAGGGGATTATCTGCCGGGATTGCATAATTGGCATTGCTATCGGCCGGGAAGTCATCGCCGGTGACATCAATGCGCAACATTGTGCCGAGCAAGGTGGAGGTATCTTGCGCATTATTTAAAGGATCGCCCGCGCCGCCGCCATCGCCAGAGGCAATGTATAAATATCCATCATCGCCAAAATCAATCCACCCGGCCTGATGCATATTGAATGGCTGAGGGAAGGTAAGAATAAGTCGCTGTGATGCCGGGTCCGCAAGATCAGGGTTGGTAGCATCAACTTGAAATTCGAGAATTTCTGTGTCGCCAGCCAAATTGGTTATATCAACATAAAACAGACCGCTGGTTGCATAATCTGGCGCAAAGGCAAGGCCCAACAATCCTCTCTCGGTACTATTGGAAACCATGCTGGAGATATCAAGAAAAGGGGCCGCAAGAAGGGTGTTGGTGGAAAGGTCTAGAATTTGGATGCGTCCCATTTGCTCGACGATAAACAATCGGTCGGAATCATCGCCCGCACCCGTGGCATATATTGGTCGATCAAGTCCGACGCCGACGCGTGTGACACGCAGCGGTATGTTACGCACATCGGTAACGCTAACCGCAAGGTTTAACATTGTTGTATCGGTGCCATCACTCGCGGATATGATGACATCGTAAATATTATCCGTATCCGCATCACCTGGAATTTCAAAATCAGCAGCGGCGGTGAAGGCAAGCGTATTTGCGGTACTATCAAAGGTGAACGCACCCGCATCAGGCCCTGCCAACGAGAATGTTATCGCATCGCCATCATCGTCGGTTGCTGCGGCGGTATAAAAGACCGCATTTGTCCGCTCATCAACACTCACACTCGTAGCAGAGGTAAATTGCGGCGCTGAATTTGCCGGCGGCGGCGGCGGCGGAGGAGGGGGCGGATTGGAATTATTGCCGCCGCCGCACGCAGAGATGGCGGTTAGGAGCAGTGTTGTAATAATTGCATTGGCTGGTTTTTTTACTGCGCCCCATAAATTGCGTCGCAGAGCTTGACCGCTTTTGCTTGTGTTTAACAATGCCATAATTTTAACCCCATCAATTTCATTATGTTTAATCCCGGTAGATACTAACTTTTCCCACAGATTAGATTTTCCGCTTGCCCGCGATAGCCTAATCATAGTGTGATTATATCTGAATATACCGGCGTCTCCAATAAGTTTATGGATCTGACAGATCCTTCATATCCACAGTTGTCTCTATAGTCGGAGCATCTTCAGGCCCCGCGCTGCGCGCGTTTTGGCGCGCTTTAATCAATCGGTCCGTATAGATAAAGGCGATAATATCGTAGATTGTATGAGCAAGGATCGGCACCAAAATATTGCCGGTTATGTGGAAAACTATCCCCAGATAGATGCTAATGATGCCCGCCAGTGCCATGTAAATCCGGTTGGCGCTGTGCAAAATCCCGAAAATGAAGGAGGGAATTGCGATCGCCAGAATAATCGGTAGATGATTGGTCAGATTGGCTTGTATCGCGCCACGAAACAGCAATTCCTCCCCAATACCTGCTCCCAGGCTTAAAAGCACAATGCGGATCGGGGTTAGCTCAAAACCTAACCCTTGAAAAAAGTCGATCTGTTGTTCCCGAAAAGCGCTGACACGGGGGTGGTCCCATTTTTCCAATGCCACCAATAAAAGCAACATTGGGGCAAGCGTCGCCAACCCTAAAAACACGCCGTTTGCTGAAAGGTGAAAACTATCAACAGGGCCGAGTTGCGCCCAAACCCCGATGAGAAAAGCAAGGGCAACAAATAATAGCGAACCGAGCAGGGCTGAGAACACCAGCGACCATTCTGCGGG
>CAYQXV010000013.1:10518-14094 GCA_964421675.1 uncultured Caulobacterales bacterium | reverse complement strand
GGTGCGCACGCAACGATCCTAACGTTTTAAAGATCCCATTAATCCGCGTAGCAAGGAGCGGGTAACGGACGTTGCGAGGGTTCTTGCTGCGCTCTTCATGGCAGCTTCCCCGACACTTTGGCGATTGGAGCGACGGCGCTTGGCCGGTTTTTTTGCAGCGCTGCGGGAAGACTTTTTGCGGCTTTTTGAAGATTTTTTCTTCGCTTCCTCTTCCTCTTGCTCTTCGGCAGCTTCGGCCCGCGCTTCTGCTTTTTCATGCAAAATTTCATAGGCCGATCGCCGGTCGACAGTGGTCTGATAGCGATCGCCCATCTCTGACATGCTCATGGTTTCTTTGCGTTCAGCGACTTTGATAGTCCCTAAGCGCGAGGATGGCGGTCTGATGAGTGTGCGTTGAACAACCGACGGCGTCCCTTTGGAAATCAGCGTTGAGACGAGCGCCTCGCCAATCCCCAGTTCGGTGATCACATCGACGGTTTTAAAGGCTTTGTTGGGCCGGAACGTTTCTGCGGCTGCTTTGATGACCTTTTGCTCGCGGGGGGTAAAGGCGCGCAGGGCATGCTGGATGCGGTTTGCCAACTGGCTCGACACTTCATCGGGCACATCCATCGGGTTTTGGGTTACGAAAAAGACCCCAACCCCTTTGGAGCGAATAAGCCGGACAACCTGTTCCAGCTTGTCGACCAGCGCTTTGGGCGCGTCATCAAACAATAGGTGCGCCTCGTCAAAAAAGAACACAAGTTTTGGTTTTTCCGGATCGCCAACCTCAGGCAATTCCTCGAACAATTCCGACAAAAGCCACAATAAAAATGTGGCGTATAATTTTGGCGTAAGCATCAGCTTGTCAGCGGCGAGGACATTCAACATCCCCTGGCCATCTTCCGTGACTTGCAGGAAATCTTTCAGATCAAGGGCGGGCTCGCCAAAAAATTTATCGGCGCCTTGTTCTTCAAGGCCGAGCAGGCGGCGCTGAATGGCGCCCACGGAGGCGCGGCTGACATGGCCATATTCTGCCGAGAGTTCTTTGGTGTGTTCAGCGACATAAACCAGAAGGGCGCGCAGATCTTTTAAATCCAGCAGCAATAATCCCTCATCGTCGGCGACGCGGAAGGCCAGCGTTAAAACCCCGGATTGGGTGTCATTGAGGCCCAAAAGATTGGACAATAATAACGGGCCCATTTCCGAGACGGTTGCGCGAATGGGGTGGCCCTTTTTGCCTTTTAAATCCCAGAACGTTACCGGATAGGCCTTTGGCGCGTAGTCTTCTAAATCAATTTGTTCCGCGCGCTTGGTCAAAAACGGTTTCATCGTTACCGGCCGCGACAGCCCCGCAAGGTCGCCTTTTACATCCGCCATAAATACAGGAACGCCGGCATCGCTAAACCCTTCGGCAAGGATTTGCAGCGTTACGGTTTTGCCGGTACCGGTCGCCCCGGAAATCAGGCCGTGGCGATTGGCATATTTTAAAGCGAGTTTTTCCGCTTTGCTGCTTTTGCCAATAAAGATGGCGGGGTCATTGTCAGACATTCAAACCTCGTTCGATGGGCCGCTTTGGGTTGGCCTCGTTGGGTTGGCAAAATTTAGCCGATTTGCCTTGTTGGGTTGGGGAAGAAAATCAACTAAATGCATGATTTTCAACGATAATTCATATTTTGGGCGATTTTCCAGATAACCAAAAATACATAAAATGCAATATTGTTGATTCTATCGGATTGCGCTATGCAGTAATGGATAACGATGGATCGAAAGGAGTGATAACCGTTGTTTTTGAGTGTTTATGGTGTTTTCTCGATAGAAAATAAGCATATTCATCCAGAAATATCGAATGAAGATTGCGGTCATTTCAAGATATTGGTTATCGACAAATTTTAGGGTTGTCCATTTTTTGCCTAAATCGGGTGCAATATTATGGAGAATTTGTCGGAAGCTTGTCTTTAGATGTAACAATTTTCGAACTGTGGATCGTTGCTGACATAGTTGCGTTGCTGAGTTGTGTTGCGGAATTTTCTTATCAGGATTATTCGGCATATCTCTAAACGCGGATGTAACGACACTATTAGTAGCGACACCATCGTTTGACCTTCTTGAAACCAACTTTTTTCTGTACTTGAAATTCCTGGGTGGAATTGAGGCAGGAACGCGAGATAAACAAAGGGGATATCTCTATGGCTCGTATTTTAATCTTAATTGCAGTGGTCTTGGCCGTTATCATTGGCTTTATGCAGATCACAGGAAAAACACCTGGCGATCTGGCAGGTGACGTTGCTGATAGGGCAGGTGATGCCGTTGAAGCTACAGGTGATGCTGTGGGTGACGCAGCTGGCGCAACATTAGACGCCGCTGGCGATGCAGCAGATGCTGCGGGCGAAGCTGCTGGTAATGCTGCGGATGCCGCTGGCGATGCCGCAGGTAGTGCTCTCGATGCCGCAGGCGATGCAGCGAATGCTGCTGGTGAGGCCGCAGGTAATGCAGCAGACGCTGCTGGCGGTGTAGCGGGCGCAGCGCGCGATGCAGCCGGTAATGCAGTTGATGCGGCAAAAGACGCAGCAAGCGATGCAGCCGGTAACGCTGTTGATGCAGCAACAGATGCCGCAAGCGACGCAGCTGGCGGTGTGGTCGATTCAGTACGCGACCGTGCAGCCGATGCAGCAGGCGATGCAGTTGATGCAGCGCGTGAGCGTGCAACCGATGCAGCGACAGATGCAGCAAGCGACGCCGTTGATGCGGTTCGTGAGCGCGCAACAGACGCAGTAAGCGGTGCAACCGATGCGGCTACAGATGCAGCAACGGACGCAGCGACTGATGCGGCTGCCGATGCAGCTAGCAGTGCAGCCGACGCAGCCGCTGATGCGGCGACTGACGCAGCAACAGATGCCGCGACTGATGCAGCAGCAGATGCGGCCGGTGACGCTGCTGGCAATGCTTCTGATCTGCTCGACAAAGCAAAAGACGTTGCTGAAGAAGCTGCTGAAGCTGCTGATCCTCGTTAATCGTCTACTTTAAGACGAACACAAAATAATAAGACCGCGTGAGGCATTGCTTCACGCGGTTTTTTTACGTTCAGTTTACCATGAGGCGTAAAGTTTTAACGATGCAGTAGCGACTAAGAGGTATTGTGTGGGTGTTATTACCTTCCAAGGGGCATCAGTCTATGTCTGCACTCATCGATACAAAACATCTTGGTCTCTATGTCGGAGATGATGTCGCACTGCGTAATGAAATTTTGAATATATATGAAGACCAGCTGCGTCACTGGATGATGTGCCTCAATCCATCGATGGCCGATGATGATTGGTATCATGCCAATCACACCCTGAAAGGGGCCTCGCGCGGTGTTGGTGTCTGGTCGATTGGCGATCTTTGCGAAGGCGCTGAAACTTTGACCGGCAAATATTCTGAAAAAACAGAACAGCGCAGCGAATTAATTGCAAAGCTGCAAGCGCTTGTCCCGCAAGTCCTCACTGAGGTTGCTGTGCTTTGTGAAGACAAAGCCGCCTAAGGGTATTTTTTCAAGATTGTTTTTCGCGCTGGGTTCTTTTTACTGAACCCTTTTTAGCAAACGCTTTTTGTTACCTA